>JAFXVR010000003.1 GCA_017534885.1 Clostridia bacterium
CCAAGGCGGCAGCCGTGCCGCCCACCGACGTCACCGTCCCCCGCAGCGCGCTCCGGCAGCTCGTCAGTCTCGCGGAGGGGCTGGAACAGGCCGACAAAGCCTACATGGCGTGCCAGGCGCCGCTGTTCCGGAACTACGCCCAGGGAGCTTACAAGGCCGCGAACGTGCGCATGGCGGTGGAGCAGGCCAGGGAAGCGCTGAGAACCGAGTAAGGCCTCCGGCTTTCTTCAGCTGAACAAACAAAAAGTGGCAGAAAGCCTGTCTTCTCTCTGCCTCTTTTTTGCTTTAGCCTGATCCGTATGTGATTATCCAAGCCGCTCCACTCTCCTCAGTTCAGCGCCATCCGCGCTCCCTGCTGCTTCAGCAGCTCCCGCGCCTGCCTTTCGATGGCTTCGCGCTCGGCAGAGAGAGCGGGATCGCGGCGGAGGGCTTTCATACAGCGGCTGGTCTCCTCCAGCAGGCGGACGTCGCCGTCCAGGAGCATGCCGCCGATGGCCTCGCCGGACTGGCGGGTGCCCATCAGGTCGCCGGGGCCGCGCAGTTCGAGGTCCTTTTCCGCCACCACAAAACCGTCGTTCGTCCGGGTCATCACCTGCAGCTTGCTGCCGGCGCTGCCGCCGTCGGTCAGCAGGAAGCACCAGCTCTCCGCGCTGCCTCGGCCCACCCGGCCCCGCAGCTGATGGAGCTGGCTCAGACCGTAGCGCCCGGCGTTCTCGATGACCATCACCGAGGCGTTGGGCACGTTCACCCCCACCTCGATCACCGTGGTGGACACCAGCACGTCCAGCGCGCCGGCGGCAAAGTCCCGGAGGGTGGCCGCCTTGTCGGCAGCGGGCTGGCTGCCCCAGGTCAGGCCCACCCTCAGGCCCCGCAGGGCGCCGGCGCTCAGCTCGTCAAAGGTGGCCCTGGCCGAGCGCGCGTCCTCCACCTCCTCGCTGTCCTCCACCAGCGGGCAGACCACATAGGCCTGGCGGCCGTTCTCGACCTCCCGGCGCAGGAAGCCGTACATATCGTCCCGCTTTTCCGGCGGCACCAGCCGGGTCTTGACTGGCGTGCGGCCCGGGGGAAGCTCGTCCACCACGGAGAGATCCAGGTCGCCGTAGAGGATCAGCGCCAGCGTGCGGGGGATGGGCGTGGCGGACATGACCAGCACGTGCGGCGCGCGGCCCCCGTCCTCCCCCTTGTCCTGGAGGGTGGAGCGCTGGTTGACGCCGAAACGGTGCTGCTCATCGGTGATGGCCAGGCCCAGCCGGGCGTACTTCACGCCTTCTGAAATCAGCGCGTGGGTGCCGAAGACCGCCTGCCACTCCCCCGAAGCCGCCGCCTCGTGGGCCCGGCGCTTTTCTGCCGCCTTCATGCTGCCGATCAGCAGACCGCAGCGGATGCCCAGGGGCTCCAGCAGGCGCTGGGCGTTCTCATGGTGCTGACGCGCCAGGATCTCCGTTGGTGCCATCATGGCGCACTGGTAGCCCGCCCCGCAGACCAGGGCGATGGCCCCGAAGGCGATGGCCGTCTTGCCGCAGCCCACATCCCCCTGCACCAGCCGGCTCATGGCGCGCTCCTGCCGCAGATCGAGGGCGATCTCCTCCAGCACCCGCTTCTGGGCGCCGGTGGGCCGGAAGGGCAGCGTCCGCCAGAAGCGATCCGGCCCGTCCGGCGGAATGGGCAGGGCAAAACCCGCCTGATGCTGATGCCGCAGCAGCCCCAGCGCAGCCTGGTACATCAGCATGCGCTCAAAGGCCATGCGCCGCCGGGCCAGCTGCAGGCTCTCCATGCTGCCCGGGAAGTGGGCTTCCCGGATGGCGTAATTCAGCTCGCACAGCTGATGCCGCAGCCGCAGGGAGGCCGGCAGGGTCTCCGGGCAGCACTCGTCCACCGCGCCCATGGCGGCCTCCACCATCTGCCGGTAGGTCTTGGCCGGAATGCCCTTCACCGCGCGGTACACGGGCTCGATGCGCTTTTCCGTCACGATCCGGGCATTCTGAAGGCTTCTGCGGCCGTTCTTCTCCGCCAGCTGACCAAAGAGGGTCACCGGCTCGCCCACGGGCAGGGCGGAGGCGATCCAGGGCTGGTTGAACCAGACCAGACTCAGGCGGCCGCTCTTATCCCGCAGGGTGGCCGTCACCCGGTTCAGCCCGCCGTAATAGCTGCTCCGGGGCGGCCTTTCGACCACTCCCTCCACCAGCACAGACCCGGGCTGGGCCTCCCGCACCGGCGTCACCCGCGTCCGGTCCTCGTAGCGCACGGGCAGGGCGCACAAAAAATCGCGCAGCGAGGCAATCCCCGCCGCGCGCAGTGCCTCCAGCCGGCCCGGGCCGATGCCCCTGATGGCTTTCAGCTCCATATATCACTCCACCGAAATCAGATAATAGTACAGGGGCTGGCCGCCGCAAAGGCACTCCGTGTCGCAGTCCGGATAGTGTCCCGCGATCTCCGCCGCCAGATGCTCCGCGTCCTCGGCTTTCACATCCTCGCCGTAGTACACGGTGATCAGCTCGTCCTCGTCGGTCACGGTGGCTTCCATCAGCCGGGACACCACCTCGGCCAGGTCGGAGGAGGCGTACTCGATCTGCCCGTTGTGCAATCCGATGTAGTCGCCCTGATGGATGGTCACGCCGTTGTTCTCGCTGTCCCGCACCGCGTAGGTCACGGTGGCGGTTTTGACCCGCTCCGCCGCCTCGGTCATGCGCTGCTCGTTGGTCTCCGCGTCGCTGTCGGGCTGGAAGGCCACCGCCGCCGCGATGCCCATAGCCACGTTCTTGGTGGGGATCACGATCACCTGGCTCTCGGCCATGCCCGCGGCCTGCCGCGCCGCCATCACCACATTGCCATTGTTGGGGAAGACGAAGACCGTGTCCGCGTTGACGGCGCGGATGGCCTTCAGGATATCCTCCGTGGAGGGGTTCATGGTCTGGCCGCCCTCCACCACGCAGTCCACCGTCAGGTCGCGGAAGATCTGGGAGAAGCCCTTGCCCAGGGATACCGCCACCATGCCGTAGGGCTTGTGCGGGGCGTCCGGCTGAGGCGCAAAGCCGTCGGGCGCTTCCTTGGCCCGGCGGGTTTCGCGGATGTCCTCCAGCTCCAGGCTGACAACCTCGCCCAGGTCGGTGGCGGAATCGATCACGTTGCCGGGCACATTGGTGTGCACGTGTACGCTGACGCCCTCCAGATCGCCCTCCACCTGCACCATCTCGCCCACCCGGTTCAGGTGGCGGCGGAAGGAATCGATGTCCCCCTCGGTGCAGTCCTCGCTCAGGTGGCTGATGGCGAACTTCAGGTGATAGATGCTCTTGAGCTCCGTGATGGCCTCATGGTCGTCGCGGAAAACGCCGTCGTCCTCCTGGGAGAGGATCTCCTCCAGCGATTCCCCGCGGATGACCGCCGCGTAGCCCTGGTAGATGAACAGCAGGCCCTTGCCGCCGGAGTCCACCACATTGGCCTCCCGCAGGGCAGGCAGCATTTCCGGCGTGCGGGAGAGGATCTGCTCACCGGTGGTCAGCATATCGCTCATCAGCGCGCCGAAATCATCGGGATGAGCCGATGCCACCTCCTGGGCGTGCTCGGCAATCACCCGGGCCACGGTCAGGATGGTGCCCTCCTTGGGCTTCATCACCGCTTTATAGGCCTTGTCAGCCCCGGCCTTCAGCGCCTCGGCAAACTGCTCGGGGGTGATCTTCTCCTGCCCCGCGATGGCCTTGGCAAAGCCCCGCAGCAGCTGGGAGGTGATGACGCCGCTGTTGCCCCTGGCGCCCCGGAGCGCGCCCTTGGCCAGGGCTGCCGCCGCCTCGTCCGCCCGCAGGAATTCCTTGCTGTTTACCTCGCGGATGGCGCTCTGCATGGTCAGGGACATATTGGTGCCCGTGTCGCCGTCCGGCACGGGAAAAACGTTCAGCGCGTCCACCAGCTCGTGGTGCTTCTCCAGCAGCGCGCTGCCGGCTATGGTCATGTCCCGCAGCAGCAGGCCGTCGATGGTCTGATATTGAATCAAAGCGTTCAGCCTCCGTTCAGCTCTTCCTTCGGGCCTGATTACACCCGCACTCCCTCGACCGTCACGGTGACCTTGCGCACCTTGATGCCGGTCATGCTCTCCAGCTTGTAGCGGACTGTATCCACGGCCGTCTTGCAGACCGTGGAGATGGAAACGCCGTATTCAACGATCACGAAAAGATCCACATCCAGCATATCGCCCGCCGCGTGGATCTGCACACCACGGGCCAGGTTCTCCCGGCCCAGCCATTCCACCAGTCCATCTGTCGCCCGCTTGGAGGACATGGCCACGATCCCGTAGCACTCCAGCGCCGCATAGCCGACCAGCTTCAGCAGCACCTCCTCCGAGATGGAGATGGTGCCGATGTCGTTCTTGATCTTGCATTCCATGCTCACAGTCCTCCTTATGCCGCGTGCCGTCAGCAAAACAGCGCCACTATCCCGCGGCATATTCATAGTATACAGGATAAGCCCTGTTTTTACAAGGGAAAGTTTTCAGGGTGAACGCCGGGGCGCGCCGCCCGTCCCGCGGAAGGCTTCCGCAAGTCCGGCAGCGCTTCAGTCCAGGCTGATCGCCCCGCCCGCCGCCATGTGGGCCAGGGCCTTCGCCAGGGCAATCCGCCCGTGGGCGTAGGTCAGGCCGCCCTGCATGTAGGCGGTGTAGGGCGCGCGCATGGGGCCGTCGGCGCTGAGCTCAATGGACGCGCCGCTGACGAAGGTGCCCGCCGCCATGATGACCTCGTCGGCATAGCCGGGCATGGCCCAGGGCTCGGGCAGGGCCATGGCGTCCACGGGGGAGGCCATCTGGATGCCCTGGCAGAAGCGGATCAGCCGCTCGGGAGTCTCCATGCGGATGGCCTGAATGATGTCCGATCGCCTCTCATCCGCCGGAGGCGTGGTCTCCAGCCCCAGTCCCTCAAAAACCCGGGCCGCCAGGCAGGCGGTTTTGAGCGCCTGGGCCACCGTGTGGGGCGCCATGAACAGGCCCTGGTAGAAGAGCTGATAGCCCGCCGCGTAGGAGCCCACTTCCAGGCCGATGCCCGGGGCCGTCAGCCGCGCCGCGATGCGCTCCATGGCCGCTTTGGTGCCGGCCATGTACCCGCCTGTGGGCGCCAGGCCGCCGCCGATGTTCTTGATGAGGCTGCCCACCGCCACGTCCGCGCCGTAATGGGTGGGCTCCTTCTCGCAGACGAACTCGCCGTAGCAGTTGTCCACCATCAGCGTGAGGCCGCGGCGGTGCACCACCTCCGCTAAAGGCGCGAAGGCCTCGGGCATCAGGGAGGGCCGCCAGGAATAGCCCCGGCTGCGCTGGGCGATGACCAGGCTGGTATTGGGCCGAATGGCCCTTTCGACCGCCTCCGTGTCGATCTCCCCCGCCGGGGTCAGCGGCACCTCGCTGTACGCGACGCCCATCTCCTTCAGGGAGCCCGGGGCCGCGCCGTTCGACCCGATGCCGAGAATGTCCTCCATGGTGTCGTAGGGCGCACCGGTGGCCGAGAGGATGTGCTCCCCGGGCCGGGTCAGCCCGAAGAGCGTCTGGGCCAGGGCTGCCGTGCCGCTGGCGATCTGCGGCCGCACAATGGCCGCCTCCGTGCCGAACAGCTCCGCGTAAATCTCGCTGAGGGTGTCCCGTCCGATGTCGTCATACCCGTAGCCCAGGCTCGGCGCGAAATGCCGCACCGCCACCTGATGTTCCGCAAAGCTCTTCAGCACCCGCTCCGTGCCCGTCCGCTCCACCGCGTCAATGCGCGCAAACACTTCCCCGAGGGAGGCCTCCGCCGAGGCGATGCGGCTTTCGATGAGGGCGTTCATGGCCGGCTGATTGATCTGTTCTGTCTGATTCATATGCATTCCGTCCTGTGTGTTTCCGGTGAACCTGTATGTTTCCGGTGAGTTCTTGACAATGCCATCCGCGATGGGTATAATAAGGGCAGGGAGAACGGCTTGTCAACGGGACTCCCACCTGACCGGTGAGTGCCGGGTCAAAAACCACCGCGCATTAGCAGTACGCGGTGGCTTTTCATTGCGTTACTTCTTCTTCGTCAAAGCGATGATCAAAGCAAGCAAGAAGGTCAATGCGGTAAACGTGACCATCAAAATCTCGTATGCCGTCATTTCCGTCACCTGCCTTCCTCACGGATTCCGGCAGGCGCAGCCCCGCGTATTCTCCCTGTCCGCCAGCGTTGCCGCTGACAGAGGTATCATAGCAGAACAGGCAAGATGTGTCAAACGAAGCAGAAAAGCGCCTGCGTGAACTGTACGCAGGCGCTTTCCGTTTCTTCTGGAGGTGCCACCCGGATTTGAACCGGGGAATGAAGGTTTTGCAGACCTTTGCCTTACCACTTGGCTATGGCACCATCAAACAAAATGGAGCGGTAGACGGGGCTCGGACCCGCGACCTCCACCTTGGCAAGGTGGCGCTCTACCAGCTGAGCTACTACCGCATGATGATGGTGCCTTGGGGCGGAATCGAACCACCGACACGCAGATTTTCAGTCTGCTGCTCTACCGACTGAGCTACCAAGGCTTGAATGGCGACCCGGAAGGGGCTCGAACCCTCGACCTCCAACGTGACAGGCTGGCGCTCTAACCAACTGAGCTACCGGGCCATTCTGGTGGGAACAACAGGGCTCGAACCTGTGACCCCTTGCTTGTAAGGCAAGTGCTCTCCCAGCTGAGCTATGCTCCCTCACCTGCTGTTTCCCCCGCGCGTTATCGCGCTTTGATAGAATACTCCATTCGGGCCACTTTGTCAAGAGGAAATTTTGCGTTTCTCATCCTTTTGCAAATTGCAAGTTTAATTGACGCAGGTCATACAGGGATGCGAAGGGGCAGTACTGGGGA
>JAFXVR010000044.1 GCA_017534885.1 Clostridia bacterium
AGCCCTCGCCGCTGCCGATGGCCGCGCCATCTCCGTTCGTCGTGGCTGTGACCGTGCCGCCGGAAATGGTCACCGTGGCGGTGGAGCGATGAGCGCTGAAACCTTTTCCGCTGCCGATGGCCGCGCCATAGCTGTTTGTCGTGGCCGTAACCGTGCCGCCGGAGATGGTGACTGCGCTGCCATTACTGCCGTCGCCGCCGCCGATGCCCGCGCCATAGCTGTTTGTCGTGGCCGTAACCGTGCCGCCGGAGATGGTGACGGTACCGCTGCCGTCGCCGCCGCCGCCGACAGCCGCGCCAAGGGCGTTTGTCGTGGCTGTGACCGTGCCGCCGGAGATGGTGACGGTACCGCTGCCTTTATTGCCGCCGCCGATGGCCGCGCCCTGTTTTCCGGATGCGCTGACCGTGCCGCCGCGGATGAAAATGTTTCCGCCTCTGTGCAGTAAACCGCCGCCGATGCCCGCGGCGCTATCATTGGCCGTGACGTTCACTGCGCCGCCTAAGATGGTGATCTCGCCGGCGTCATGGTGTTTGTCGCTGCCGATGCCCGCGCAGTCGTATGTTGGGCTGTCGACGGTCAGGGTGCCGGCGCCGGGCGTGAATGAAGCGCCGCTCTGGAAGGCCTGGACGCTGATGGTCAGGCTGCTGCCGCTGTTCACCGTAATGCCCGCGGAAGCGCTGAGGTTACTGCCGTCCATCAGAATCAGGAGCACATTGCCCGTAACGGTCACGCGCCCGCTGATGGTCACATCGCCGACCGCCACCACGGGGCAGGACCCGGACCATTCGGTGTCCTGACTCGTCAGGGTTTTGGGACTGTCAGGAAGCGTCTCAGAGCGAAGGCTGCTGCCTTGCCAGCTGACACACCTGACATCCTCAGCCCAGTTTGCCGTGTAGGAGCGGTTGCCGGTGGAACCTGCCGGAATGGTCACCTCCAGCACCGGGTCTGTTCCCAGGCCCGTGCCCGTCCAGCCAAGGAATACGATACCGCCGTAAGTGCGGGGATTGTTCAGGGTGATGGCCGAATCACTCGTATACTGGCTGGGATTCAGTTGGCTGCTGGGATTGCCAAAAAGTTCTACGCTGCCATAATTATATTGAATGGTATAGCTGATGGCCTCCCAGTTGGCGGTATAAGTCCGGCTGCCGTATGAGCCCGTCGGGATGATGACTTCCAGGGTCAGGCCGCTCAGTCCTGTGCCCGTCCAGCCGGTGAAGGCATAGCCTGTGCGGGTGGGGTTGACCAGGGTGATGGCTTCGCTCTCAATGGTGTAATTGGCGGGATGGTCTTGCGGGAGGCTGCCGCCGCCCAGGTCATAGCTGATGGAATAACTGACCGGCGACCAGTGGGCTGTATAGCTGCGCTCCCAACAAGAGCCCGCCGGGATGGTGACAACCGGTTCAGGTGTTGCCCCGAGGTCTGTGCCCGTCCAGCCGGTGAACTCGTAGTCCGTGCGGGTGGGGGCCAGCAGGGTCACGGCGTCCTCGATGGTGTAGGTGGCGGGATAGCCCGAGGGAAGCGTGCCGCCGTCCAGTTCATAGTTGATGGCGTAGGAGACGGGCAGCCAGCAGGCTGTGTAGGCGCGGTTGCCGGTCGAGCCCGCCGGGATGGTGACTTCCATATCCGGTGTCTCTCCGAGGTCTGTGCCCGTCCAGCCCGCAAAGGTATAGTGCGCCCGGGTGGGGTTGGCCAGCGTGATGGCCTCGCTCAGGACGGTGTATTGTGTGGGGTTGGTCGTCTGGAGACTTTCGTCGCCCAGGTCATAGGAGATGGTGTAGACAATCGGCTCTGACCAGTGGGCTGTGTAGCTGCGGCTGCCGGAAGAGCCCGCCGGGATGGTGACATCCAGGGTCAGGCCGTTCAGGCCTGTGCCCGTCCAGCCGGTGAAGATGTAGCCCGGGCGGTCGGGGGCGGTCAGGGTGAGGGTGTCCTCGATGGTGTAGGTGTCCGGGTTGGTGTGGGTGCCGCCATTCAGCTGATAGTTGATGGAATAGGAGATGGGCGTCCAGTTGGCCTTGTAGGCGCGGTCGCCGGTGGAGCCCGCCGGGATGGTCACGCTCTGGGTGAGGCCGCTCAGCCCGAAGCCCGTCCAGCCCGCGAAGGTGTAGTGCTCCCGGCTGGGCGTGGGCAGGGTCACCGCGCCGCCGGTAAAGGTGTAACTGGCGGGATAGCCCGAGGGGAGCGTGCCGCCGTCCAGATCATAGGTGATGGCGTAGGGGTAGGGAGCTGACAGGGTTTTGGAACTCAGCAGGCTGTTGATGATGGCAGCCACGGTCTCGTTTACGCTCAGGGCGTGGCCCGCTATGTCGGTGACGCCCGCGGGCGGAGAGGTGAGGGACAGGGCGCCCGTGGCGTCGGCGCTGATGGTGCCGCCGTAGGTCAGCACATTGGCGCCGCTCGCGGATTCCCGGACCAGGCTCCCCCAGCTGGTCTCCAGCCCGGACGAGCTGCTGGCTTTGACGGGCTCGCTGAAGCAGAGGCTGACGTGCACCGTGCCGCCGGGCCGGTAGGGGCCGGAGGAAACCACGACGTTCGCCAGCTCCGGGGCCTTCTCGTCCACCAGCGCCACCCGGGCAAACAGGTTGTTGAAATACCAGTCGTCGTCATATTTGCCCGCGGCGTCAAAGCGCACCACGATGGTGTCGGCGGGGTCGATGATCACCGCGCCGGTGTTCGCCGCCTGGTAAGAAACGTTCTTGAAATCCTGCTGCCAGAGCGTGCTCTCGTCGGTGGGGAACTCCGTCCAGACAGACGGGTCCTGACTGGCGCGGGTCTTGTCGCTTTTCTGGTGCGGGAAGAACATCTTCTTCTCGTCCGTCACCACGCTGCCGGTGCCGCTCAGCTCAAAGCAGGCCTTGTACAGAGAGACAGAGGGCTTGTTCACCGTTCCGTCGCCGTCGTTGCCGTCATAATTGGACGTGGTGTTGACCAGGATCTGGATGTACTGGTAGCCGTCGTCATCCTCCTTCATGTCGAAGCCCACCGCGGCGTACAGCTTGTCGCCGATCTCTCTGAAGTAGGAAGCCGGCGCGTTGAAGCGGCTGAAATAGCTGGCCGGGTCGATCTGATAGGGCGTCTGATTGCCGTAGCCGGCGTCCGTCACCAGCGTCCAGCCGCTCTCCGTGCCGCTGATGTCCGCGTACTTCCCGGACGCCATGCCGGTGGCGAAGGCGCCGTTTTGCAGGTACAGCAGGCCGGACACGCCGGTGTTGACGTCCCCCAGCGACAGCCGGTATGTGCCGCCGTCGTCCCGGAACAGGCGGCTCTGGCGTCCGACGGCCCGCCCGCCCGCGTCCAGCACCTCCACATAGTAGTTCCGGCCCGCGTCGTTCTGGTACCGGTACAGGAGGGGCACATTGTCCCAGGAGGACTCGGTGGTGACAAAGCTGATCGTCTTCATGGTCTGCCCCGGCTCGAAGGTCACCTCGAGGCTCTGGCCCGTGTAGTGTATGCCCTCCAGCGCCGTCTCGCTCACCGTCCGCAGCGTCACCGTCTGCGTGGTGCCGCTCATCGAGCCCGGCCGCGAGATCCAGAAAGTGTTTCCGTTGTAATTGACCGTAAAGGAATTCTCTGCCGAGCCCGCGGCGCAAAAAGCCAGCACCGCCGCCAGCGTCAGGAGCAGGATGATGCGTTTCATCTGAAGCACCTCACTTGATCAGGGAGCGGGGAAAGCAATTCGTCTGGAGTTGAAAGGACACATTAACTCTTCTATATTATAGCGCAGAAGGCCGGCTGACGTCAAGGTGCATTCAGAGAGCAGTGTTTGCAAAGGAAAAGGAAAAGGCGACATGTTTGCTATCCCTGCCCGGTGCAGTCCGCGATCCGCACATCACCCTGTGCAAAGCCATGCTGCGGGTGACAAAAGGGCGCTTCCGGCCTTCGAGCCATGACCGGCCGACGGGAAACCCCGCATTCCGGCAATACAGCAAAAGAACAGCCTTATGCTCCATCTGCCCTTGATTCAGGCAAAGAATCTGTTACAATACCAATACTTGCGTCATTTGAAAGGACGGATGAAGCATGGGTGATTTCGGTCAGACGGTGAAAACGATCAACGACGCGGTCAACGGTGTGGTGTGGGGAGTTCCGGCCCTGATTCTGCTGATCGGCACGGGCATTCTGATGACGGTGCTGACGAAGGGCTTCCAGTTCAGGCGCTTCGGACACATGTGGTCCGCCACCATCGGCAAGCTTTTCCACAAGGAGGGCGGCGTCCGCAAAAGTCACGACAGCAACTCGGTTTCTCAGTTCCAGGCGCTGTGCACCGCCCTGTCGGCCACCATCGGCACCGGCAATATCGTGGGCGTTGCGGTGGCGATCACCTCCGGCGGCCCCGGTGCGATTTTCTGGATGTGGATCGCCGCGGTGCTCGGCATGATGACCAACTACTCCGAGAACGTTCTGGGCATCTTCTTCCGCCGCCGCAATGAAAAGGGCGAGTGGAGCGGCGGCGCCATGTACTACCTGAGGGACGGCGTGGGCCGGATGAAATATGGCAAACAGGTGGGCAAGGTGCTGGCAGTCTGCTTCTCCGTCTTCGCCATTGTGGCATCCTTCGGCATCGGCAACATGGGTCAGGCGGCCTCCATCACCGAGAGCATCAACACCCTGGTGAAACCCGCGGTGGTGGAAAGCGCCGGCACCGTACCCGGCGAGGAGGCCGCCCTTCCCGAGGGTGCGGCGGAGACAGCCCCGGCCGAAACCGGCGGGGCTTCCGCGGAAACCGCCCGCATCGGCACGGTCAATCTGGTCACCGGCATTGCGCTGATCGTGCTGCTGTCCCTGGTGATCCTGGGCGGCCTGAAGCGCATCGCCACCACCAATGAACGCATTGTCCCTTTTATGGCGGTATTCTTCATCCTCGGTTCGCTGGTGATCATCTTCATGAACATCACCAAGGTCCCCGCCGCCTTCGGAGCCATCTTCCGGGGCGCCTTCGACTTCAGGGCCGCGGCGGGCGGAACTGCCGGCGCGATCATCGCCAATGCCATGACATGGGGCTTCAAGCGGGGCGTGTTCTCCAACGAGGCCGGCCTGGGATCGTCCGTCATGGTGCATTCCGCTTCCAATGTGAAGGAGCCGGTGGTGCAGGGCCTCTGGGGTATATTCGAGGTCTTTGCCGATACCATCATTGTGTGCACCTGCACGGCGCTGGTGATTCTCACCTCCGGCGTGGTGGATCTGGAAACCGGCGCCTCCGTCTCCGGCGCGTCCAAGCTGGGCCTGGCCACCGAGGCATTCACGAAGAGTTTCGGTACCTTCGGCGGCATCTTCATCGCCGTGGCGGTCTGCCTCTTCGCCTTCACCACGATCCTGGGCTGGAGCTACTACGGCACCAAGGCCTGGGAGTATCTCTTCGGCACCAAATCCACCGTGGTCTACAAGGTCATCTTCATCGCCATGGTCATGCTCAGCGCGGTGATGAACGTGGAGCTGGCCATCGACCTGTCCGACACTTTCAACGGTCTGATGGCCATCCCGAACCTCATCGGCGTGGTTTGCCTCAGCGGGCTGGTGGTGCGCATCACCAGGAATTATTCGGACCGGGTCATCGACGGCAAAAACCGCAGCCTGACGCCCATGTACTCCGCCTTCGAGGATGTGCAGAAGGAGCAGGAGGCAAGGAAAGACTGAACGCGGAGCGCGGCGGGTTCAGAGGGGGCTGTCCTGATCTGATGGCTGCAGACAGCTAACAGCTAAAAGCTAAAAGCTAAAGGTCCCCATTTGACATTCCCGCCCTCACCCGCTATAATACATTCAAGCCGCGCAAAAGCGGCGGTTCAGTTGTGCCTTGAAACGGAGGATGGCTCGTGATGAAGAAGCTCATTTGCCTGGTGCTGGCTCTGCTGATGATGGCGTCGGCGGCGGGAGCGGATACGGTGATCAACAGCACGGAGAACCGGCACATCACCCCGAAGGCGGTGGGCCTCAACGAGGTGCCGGAGGACATCAGCCCCACCACGGGCCGGGTCCTGTCCTCCCTGCCCGTGCCCAAGAGCTTTGCCGGGCTGGCGCTGACCGGGCGGTATATGCCCATGCTGGTGCAGATTGACAACACCAACGGCGGCGTCACCTATTATGACGAGGGCGGCAAAAAGCGCACCCGCAATCCCTGGGGCGCCACCTATGTGGACATCGTGTACGAGTCTCCCCTGTACGAGAGCGGCGAGACCCGCCTGTCCTTCCTGTACTCGGACGTGATTCCCTCCGCGGTGGGGCCCGTCCGCTCGGCGCGCATCGGCCACGCCTGGCTGCGGGAGGAATGGGACTGCGGCTTCATGTTCTACGGCTACCAGTCGGCGGCCAAGACCAACGTGCTGGCGGAGTTTGAGCGCTACGGCGCCGACAAAAAGGGCGTGCTCTTTTCGGGCACCGTGGGCAGCAACAAGGCCTGGAAGCAGTATTACACCAAGCGCAAGAACCTTTCGACCCCCCACGACAAGAACGGCAACGCGGCGGCCATGACGGCGCTGATCCCCAACTCCCACACCGCGCCCAACCACGCCTTCCTGTTCACGGAGGAGGAAATGGAGGGCGACACCGCCACGGTCATCAATGTCAACTACAACCACTTCGCCTACAACAACACCCTCGAGTACAATCCCCGGGACGGCCAGTACTACCGCTATGTCCGGGACGACCACATCCTCTGGACCGACCTGGATACCCAGACGGCCATCACCTTCAGCAATGTCATCGTGCAGTATGTGCACGTGGACTGGTTCGGCACCAACGCGCCCATGATGCAGAACGTGGTGGACAGCAGCAACATGAAGCGCTTCTCCAACAAGGCCAAGGTGGCGGAGGGCAACGCGGATTTCTTCCTGAACGGACAGCACGTGGCGGGCTTCTGGCAGCGCAAGGGCATGAGCGACCGCACGGTCTTCTATGACGCGGACGGCAACGAGCTGGCCCTGCACCCCGGCCGCACGCTGATCATCATGTTCCCCCGCGGCGACGGCAAGTACGGCGACCGCGAGCGCTATGTCTCCTATCGCTGAAGGCCATGAAAATATCACAAGCTCTCCCAGACGCGGGAGAGCTTGTGATGTCTATTGGAGGACGGTGAAGGGGTTTTCGCCTTTTGTGCCCTTCATCATGATGCGAATTTGGGCGCAGGGGGTTTCGCGTCTGCGGACGCGAGCAGGGGGCTTTCCGAACTCAACGCTCGTTTCGCTCTGAAGGTCGCCACTGGCGACACGCGAAACTCGCGCCCCCTGCACCCCTTCGCTCGCTCTCTTATGACAATCCTGCGGCGGGCTGATGCCTGATTGCCTGCCGGTTGATTCCTTTCAACCGCTTCGGCTGATGCTCAGAGCATTTTGAGCGTATTGGCCAGGCACAGGCGAGCGGCTTCGGCGTTTTCGGGGACGGTGTCCTCGAGGGTCATGGGGAGGGCTTTTTCGACGGCGAAGGCCAGCAGGGGGCGGTAGTCCATGCAGCCGGTGCCGCAGGCCTGGGAGTGCACCTGCTTTTCGCCGGGGCGCAGGGTGAAGTCCTTCATGTGCAGCACGCTGATGCGCCCGCCGAAGAGGCGGATGGACTCGGCCACGATGTCCGCGTAATCCGCCGCGTTGTCCGGCGTCAGCAGGTTGACGGTGTCCAGAATGACCCGCAGCTCCTCCCCGGGGTAAGCTTCCAGCACCCGCCGGCAGCGGGCGGGGGTCGAAACGATGTGCCGGCAGACCGGCTCGATGGCCAGGGGCTCCCCCACCTGAGCGGCGGTCTCCAGCACCGGGCGCAGGCGCTCGATGAAGAGGGCAAGGCTCTCCTCCGTGAAGCAGGCGGGCTCGGTGGCGTAGGCCTTGTTGGGCGCGCCGGTCTCGGTGCCCACCACCTCCGCGCCGATCCACTTGCCGAAGCGCAGGTGGGCCCGGTAGATTTCGACGGTGCGGGCGTATTCCTCCGGGTCGGGGGTGGCCAGGTTCAGGTAGCAGCCCAGCACGGCGCAGCGCATGCCCGTATCCGCCAGGGCGCCGCGCACCTCACCCGCCAATTCCTCGGTCAGCAGCGCGGGCGCGTCCCCCATGCGGAAGCCGTCCACCGCCTTGCTCATGGCCAGGTGAACGGTGGTGAAGCCCTGTTCGCGGGCGTAAGTCAGCCGCTCCCGCAGCGTGCCGGGGCGGGTGTCATGCAGGCGGATGCCGATTTCAAGCATAGTCTGACCTCCTGGCGCTGTCAGCCGCGGGGCCGTCAGCGTTTTCTCACCGATACCATAACGCAAATCACGAAGGTTGTAAAGAGGCTTTTGATGGACAGGGAGCAGCTCCGCGCCTGGCTGAACGCGCTTTCAGCCGGGGATTTCTCCGATCTGATGACCCGGGTGAGCCTTTCCAGCGAGCTCACCGCTTTTGCGCTGGCCTTCGGGCTGCCCCGGGCGGATCAGACGGACAGTCTGCTGAACTTTTACGCGCATTCGCCCCGGGAGGCCCTGGCCTTCCTGGACATGAGCGTCCTGAACCGCCTGGCTGAGCTGCGCGATCGCCCTCAGCCGCTGAGGCTGAAGGGCCTGAGCCCCGCCGACCGCGCCGCCCTGGAGCTCCTGCGCCGCCTGGGCCTGGCCCACCGGGGACGCTCCGGCTGGCTGGTGGCCGACCTGGTCTGGCCCCTCTGCGATCTCACCGACGAGGAGCGCGCCGAGGTCAGCCGCCGGGACAGCCTGATGGAGCTGCTCCGGGGCACCCTGCTGCTGACGGGCATGCTGCCCCTGTCCACGGTGCGCAGCTTTGTGGGCCTGCCGGACACCCGGCACGGGGAGAGTGAGCTGACCCACGCCTATGTGCAGCGCTCGGGCTCGGCGCGCTTCGCCATGACGCCCCGGGGCGTGTGGCTGGCCTCGGAATACTTGGCCGACCCGGTGGCCTTCTGGCATCAGGTGACCCGACCCGAGCTGGCGGAAACCCCCCGGGTGCCCTTCACCATGGCCCAGGCGCTTCAGGCGCACCGCACCACCCTGCCGGTGCTCTTCCCCGACGCCCTGCCCATCCTGAAGGCCGTGGGCGAGAGCGGCGGCGACGCGGGCATTGCGGGGCGGCAGCTGCTCTTCTTAGCCCAGAACCTGCCCGCGGCTGAGGCGGGTGAAATGTTCCTGGACGGCAATCCGGAGCTGAGGGACACCGCGCTGGCCCGTCAGCTGCCCGAACTTCTGCGCAGCCTGCCCCTGTGGCGCCACCTGGGGCACGCGGAGAAAGACATCGCGCGCTATTCCCTGCCCCGGCGGCGGTTGAACTGACCAAAAGGAGGGCGACCCATGAACTTCGTCTCCATCATCAACAAGAAAAAGCTGGGCGAGGAGCTGACCCGGGAGGAGATCACCGCCTTTGCCGAGGGCGCGGCCACGGGCGCTGTGCCGGACTATCAGCTGGCGGCCCTTTTGATGGCCATCCGTCTGAAGGGCATGAACGCCCGGGAGACCACCGACCTGACCCTTTCCATGCTGCGCACCGGCGATGTGGCCGACCTGAGCGCCATCCCCGGCGTCAAGGTGGACAAGCACTCCACCGGCGGCGTGGGCGACACCACCACCTTAGTGCTGGCCCCCCTGGTGGCGGCCTGCGGCGTGCCCGTGGCCAAGATGAGCGGCCGCGGCCTGGGCCACACCGGCGGCACCCTCGACAAGCTGGAGTCCATTCCCGGGCTGACGGTGTCGCTGACCGAGGAGCGCTTCATTCAGCAGGTGAAGGACATCGGCCTGGCGGTCATCGGCCAGACGGGCAGCCTGGCCCCGGCGGACAAGAGCCTCTACGCTCTGCGGGATGTGACCGCCACCGTCGATTCTCTGCCCCTGATCGCCTCCTCCATCATGTCCAAGAAGCTGGCCAGCGGCGCGGACGCCATTGTGCTGGACGTGAAGACCGGCTCCGGCGCCATCATGCAGACCGTGGAGGACTCCATCGGCCTGGCGCAGGCCATGGTGGACATCGGCAGGCTGGCCCACCGCCCCGTGACCGCCATCGTCACCGGCATGGATCAGCCCCTGGGCACCCATGTCGGCAACGCGCTGGAGGTCAAGGACGCCATCGACGTGCTCGCCGGCCGCACCCGGGGGGACCTGCTGGAGGTCAGCCTGATCCTCGGCGCGAAGATGCTGCTCCTGGCCGGGCGCACCGCGGACGAAAACGAGGCCTGCTCCCTCCTGGAGGAGGCCATCGCCAGCGGCGCGGGCCTGGAAAAGCTGCGGCAGATGATCCGCGCCCAGGGCGGCGACGAGCGCGTGGTGGACGACCTCAGCCTCCTCCCCGGCACGCCCGTCCGCCGGGAAGTCAGCGCCGGATGCCGCGGCTGGTGCGCCGCCATGGACACCACCGCCCTGGGTCTGGCCGCCCAGGCCATGGGCGCCGGCCGCCTGCGCAAGGAAGACCCCCTCGACCCCGGCGTGGGCTTCATCCTGCCCGTGCGCATCGGCGACGAGGTCTTCCCCGACACCCCCCTCTGCACCCTCTTCGCCCGCACCGAGGCTGAAGCCGACCAGGCCGAGCAGGCCATCCGCGCCGCACTCACCTTCGCCGGGGCCCCGGTCGGAAGGCCGCCGCTGTGGTACGCCATGGTGGACGGGGAAGGAGTAAAGCGGAGCTGAGTGAGGAGTTAGGAGTGAGGAGTTGCGGAGGCTCCGCCTTCCATGCCCGGCAGGGCATATCACGTGCTGAAGGCACATTTCACGCGCCACCAGGCGCATTTCATGCCGTCAGGCTTTTCATTCCGTCTCCCCTTGCACAGAATGAAATGCGCTTCGCGCATGAAATGGCTTCGCCATGAAATCTCGCATCGCTCCATGATATGGCTTCGCCATTGTAACTCCAGCCTCCAACCTCCAACCTTCAACCTACAGCTCACACTTTAAAACTCCTCACTCCTCACTCCTCACTAAACCCGGAGGTCACCATGCCCACAAGACAAGAGATCATCAGCGGCTTTTACGGCCGTGCGGACGAGGACAGCCGGCTGCGGCGGAGCAGGCACGGGCAGCTGGAATACCGCACCACCATGGCCTTCATCCACCGCTTCGCGCGCCCGGGCGACAGGGTGCTGGAGGTGGGGGCGGGGACCGGCCGGTATTCCGTGGCGCTGGCCCGGGAAGGGCTGGACGTGACGGCGGTGGAGCTGGTGGAGCGCCATCTGGCCCAGCTGAAGGAAAACGGCAGGGGGCTGGACCATCTGCACGCCTTCCAGGGGGACGCCACCCGCCTGGAGCCCTTTGCCGACGGCCTTTTTGACCTGACCCTCGTCCTGGGGCCCATGTATCACCTCTACGAGCCGGAGGAGGTGCACCGCGCCATCGACGAGGCGATCCGGGTGACCCGGCCCGGCGGCGTGCTCTTCTTTGCCTTCATCCCGGTGTACGCCATCATGTACGCCAATTACCTCTCCGGAAACTGGGCGGCGGGGCAGGAGGAGAACTTCACCGCGGATTACCGGGTGCGGCACTTCAAGGAGCAGCTGTTCACGGGCTATGACGTGGCTGAGTTTGAAGCGCTCTTTGCGGACAAGCCGGTGGAGTGGATCACCACGGCGGGCGTGGACGGCTCGCTGGAGGCCATCGAGAAGCGAGCGGACTTCAGCATCCCGGAGGAGGACTTCGACGCCTTCGCGGACTGGTACCTGGCCTTCGCCGAGAAGCGGGAGCTGCTGGGGAGCACCAATCACCTCCTGTACATCTGCCGGAAGCGGGTGTGAGACCATGCATTTTGTGGAAGCGAAAAGCCTGCTCACCGGCGGGAAGGGCCATTGGGGGATGAACGTCTACCGGGGCTGCACCCACGGCTGCATCTACTGCGACAGCCGCAGCGCCTGCTACCGTTTCACCCACCCCTTTGAGGACATCGAGGTGAAGCAAAACGCGCCCGAGCTGCTGGAAAAGGCGCTGAAGGCCAAGCGGCAGAAGGCCGTGATCGGCACCGGCTCCATGTCGGACCCCTACATGCACTGCGAGGAGCAGCTTGGTCTGACCCGGAAGTGTCTCGAAATCATCTGCCGGTACGGCTTCGGCGCGGCGGTGCAGACCAAGTCGGACCGGATCCTGCGGGACATCGACCTGCTGGCGGAAATCAACCGGAAGGCCAGGTGCGTGGTGCAGATGACCCTGACCACCTGGGACGAAAGCCTGTGCCGGATCGTGGAGCCCAACGTCTGCGGCACCCGGCGGCGCGTCGAGGTGCTGGAAGCCATGCGGGAGAAAGGCATTCCCACCGTGGTCTGGCTGTCGCCGGTGCTGCCCTTCCTGAACGATACGCCGGAGAACATCCGGGCGATCCTGGAAGCCTGCGTCCGGGCGCAGGTGAAGGGCATCGTCTGCTTCGGCATGGGCCTGACCCTCCGGGAGGGCGACCGGGAGTACTTCTACGCCGCCCTGGACCGGCACTTCCCCGGCCTGAAGCAGCGCTACGCCGCCGCCTACGGCAACGCCTACGAGCTCCCCAGCCCCCGCAGCCAGGAGCTGATGACCCTCTTCCGCGCCTTCTGCCGCGAGCACGGCATCCTGCACCGGCCGGAGGACTGTTTTCAGTATATGCAGACGCTGCCGGAGAAGTATGAGCAGGTGGCTTTATGGGAGGAAGAGAAATGAAAAAAAGGATTTCGGTTTCAATTCTGTTCATCATGCTGATGCTGCTTTCTTATGCCCTGGGTGAGAACCTATGGTTTTCGCAACCGCTGTCAGAGTATGACTTGAACGAATTACTCAGTATGAAAGCACAGATTGACAATGAAATCATGACTCGTTATGAGAGAATTGATGGTATAATGATTGAACCTGGGCTTTACATTGTCGGTGAAGACATTCCAGAAGGCAACTACTATTTTGAGGGTGTGGAGGGAAGGTTTACAACGTCAATTCACGTGTATACTTCCATCGACAAAATGGGGACACTTAATGAAATCCAAGAAGCTTATAACATCGGCTATTCCGAGTTCGCCTCTGCGGCAAAGAGCGGCAAATTCATTCTCAGAAACGGCAATGCGGTACAATTCGTTCAAGGCCCGGCCATCATTCACCCCTATCTGGGGCTAATGAATCAATAGAAGATATACTCGTTTTGCCAGTCATTGATCAGTGAGCGGCTTGCGGAAAACTTGTCATACGTCTGCTGTTCTCAAACTCCTACAGTTTGTTGGAGCATTCCCTTTCCCTGAGGGTTTCTTTCTGCGAAAAGAAGCGCGCCCTCTTTGACCAGCCGGTGACCGCCGGGGGCGTGACCGAGGAGGATGTATGGGCGCTGCCGGGGGAGGGGTGAGGGATGGTAACAGGATTTTGGCTCGATAACATTGGGAATGTTATTGAGCGGGAAAAATGTGATTGAGGATGAGATTCGAAGCCGTGGTGTGCTATTTCTGACACTAAAGCGGAATATGCGGGGGATTGCAATCGGCATGAAAATGGATATAATAGGTGTGAAAGGATATCAATAGCAGTAGTCATACCGAAAAATCCAAGGGGGTAATACTGGATGAAGCGCGTATTCTGGCTTATGGTGACGCTGGCGCTGCTGCTGACCCTGACGGTTGCCGGGGCAGAGGATGTCAGCCTGGACAGCCTGATGGAGGAGATTGAGGAAGAGGCTGAACTTGACAAAGCACTGGCCGTTGGGGCTGTGACCTTTGAAGTCAGCAAGGACAAACAGTCCATCTACCTGAACAGGCCGGAGGTTACCGGATCGGACGATTATACGATCGCGTATAATATCTACGATTCGGATTCCAATCCTGTGAACTATTTCTATTCGCTGGAAAAACGGGTGGCGGCCACGCCGGGGTACGGCGGGCTTTTCAATGTGTTTGTGGTCGTGACGGATCAGGCGACGCACGAGCAGGCGGTAACAGATATTGGCTGGACAGCACTGAACTGGCCGTATGCCAGTAAGCTGACGGTGGGTAAAGCAACCTTTACCATCAGCCCGGACAACAAGTCTGTCTTTGTGGACAGACCATCCATCAAGTGCAAGTCCGGCAGCGTGACCATCGCGTACAACATTTATGACGACGGCTCTCAGCCGGTCAACTATTTCTATTCTTCTCAGAAGCGTGTTGCCGCTACGCCGGGCTATGACGGGAAGTTCAACGTGTTCGTTGTGGTGACGGACACGGAGACCGGGGAGCAGGACGTGCAGGACATCGGCTGGCAGGTGCTGGGCGAAGGGCCGACAGAAGAGGAGGACTGGGACGGCACCTGCGGCGAGGGCGTGTTCTGGGCCTTCCGGGACGGCACGCTGACCATCGGCGGGCAGGGCGAGATTCCCGCGATGTGGGAGGACAGGCCCTGGAAGAGCGTGCAGGACGAGGTTCAGAAGCTGGTGATTCAGGAGGGCGTCACCCGCATTGGCCATCATGTGTTCGAGTCCCACCCCAACCTGACCGAAGTCTTCCTGGCGGACTCTGTCGCTTCCATCGGCGAAACCGTTTTCTACGGCTGCGCGAACCTGAAGCGCATCGAAATGTCTCCCGACACGGAGATCGGCGACGCGGCCTTCAATTACTGCTGGGGGCTGGCCGACAGCGACGGCTTTGTGATCGTGCGCGGCGCTCTGCACGGGCACAGGGGCGACGCGGTGAACCTTGTCATTCCCGAGGGGGTCACCTGGATCTGCTCCAACGCCATTCAGGATCACCTGAACCTTCAGACGGTGACCATCCCCGATGGTGTAACCATCATCGGCCACGGATCCTTCCTGTACTGCCGAAACCTGACCGAGGTCACCATCCCCATCACCGTGACCGAAATCGGCTACGTCGCCTTCAGCGAGACTGGCCTGAAGGACATCCATTACGCCGGAACCAAGGCCCAGTGGCAGGCCATCTTCTTCCATGAGCTGGCCATTCCCCGCGGCGTGACCATCCATTGCCGCAACGGCACCATCTATACAGGGGAGCCGGACGATACGTGAGAGAAAACAACCACCCACGGGAGGAGATCGGTAGCTTCCCGCGGGTTTTCATATGCCTTTTGCCTTCAACCGCATGATGCATGAATATACGATTCTTTATGACGAATTGTAAATCTTTACAGGAGTCTTACCTTATTATTCATTCTTCAGTATTGATTCGGATGTCAAAAGGCCGCTTTCATGAACTGAGCCACGACTGGTTGTGGAAGACGGCGGAAATCACCACAACCAGTCGTGGCTCCAAGGTTGAAAGCGCCCTTTTGTCACCCTTACCAGTATTCATTATTCATTCCCGTCCCCCCGCCGTTGGCGGACGGGACGTGACGCCGTAGACGGCGCCGCTACAGTTCCACCTTCAACCTCCAACCTTCAACCTGAAGCGTAATCAGCTATCCTCAAAACCTCATTTACATCCCCCCTCCTTTTTGCTATAATGCATTTGTGAACTTATACCCATATGAAAGGAAGGATACTGATGAAAAAGTTTCTGGCCTTCTGGATGACGCTGATGGCGGCGGCGCTGCTGTGCGCGGCGGCGATGGCGGAGATTTCCACCAACCTGCAGATTCAGCGCACTTATGGGCCCAACAAAAAGGTGGCCACGCAGAGCTATGTGGACGCCGAGGGCAATGTGGTGGTGGCGGACGACAAGGGCTACGCCACGATCCGCTATACCTACCGGGGCAAAAAGGTCGAGAAGACCGAGTATCTGGACGCCGAGGGCGAGCCCGTGGACAGCCGCGAGGGCTGGAGCGTGGTCAACACCTTCTATGACAGCAACGGCAAGCTGGTGGAAAAGAGCTATTACAACGCCGCCGGCGAGCTGGTCATCGGCAAGGAGGGCTACGCCAAGTCTCTCAGCACCTGGTATTACGCCAAGATGCAGTCCACCATGCTTTACGGGGCGGACGGGGAGCTGCTGCGGAGCGAAAACCCGGCCTGGGCGCAGCAGATCCTGACCTACGCCAGGACGAACGACGTCAACAATCCCGTGGGCAACCTGCTGAAGGAGGAATACCTGGACGCGGACGGCAATCCGGTGCTGTGCGCGGACGGCTATTCCTGGGCGACCTTTGAGTACGACCGCTACAACGAGACCCTGCGCGAGTACTTTGACACGGAGGGCCAGCCGGTGGTCAACCCGAAGCAGGGCTACGCCTCGCGCCGGCGCTCCTACAACGGCAACCTGCTGATGGAGGAGAGCTGGTACGACGAAGCGGGCGAAAGCTGCCCCGGCCCGGAAGGCTTTGCCCGGGTGGTCTACACCTATCGCGGCGCGCAGGACATCACCACCTTCTGGTACAACGCGGACGGCAGCTACTGGATGACCGAGGAAGGCTACTGCGGCATCCGCCAGGTGCTGGGCCAGAAGAACCGGGTGACCGACGAGAGCTACTTCGGCCCGGACGGCAAGCGCATGACCCTGGAAGCCGGCTATTCCCGGGTGGCCACCAACTACAACAAGCTGGGCACCATCATGAACCGGGTCTGGTACGACGAGAACGACCGTCCCGTGGTCGTGCCCTCCCTGGGCTACGCGCAGCTTCGCAACGACCTGTACGCGGGGCGCATCACCCACACCCACCTGCTGGACACCCGCAGCCAGCCCGTCAACGGCACGGAGGGCTGGGCGCAGATCGACTTCAACTATGACGCGGGCGGCAATCTGATCAGCGAAAAATACGTGGACACCCGCGGCCAGCGCGTGCCCGGCCCCGAGGGCTGGAGCCTGGCCACCTATGTCAACGACGCGGACGGCAACTGCATCAGCGCGGTCTATGTGGATGAAAACGACCAGCCCAAGGCGGGCGAAAAGGGCGCCAATGAGATCCACTGGACCTGGAAGGGCGAGCGCAAGGCCAGCGAGAGCTACTTCCTGAACGGGGAGGCCATCGCCTGCCCGGACGGCTACCACGAGGTGCGCTGGACCTACACCGGCGCGGGCAAGATCGCTTCCGCCGAGTATTTTGACGCGGAAGGCAACCCGGTGGACACGGCCCTGGGCTACGCGAAGGTACTGAACGAATACATGCCCAACGGCAAGGTCGGCTGCGCCCGCTACTATCTGGCGGACGGCAGCGTCGCCGTGCTGGAGGGCAAGGATTACGCCTACTCCCGCCAGGAGTACAACGAGGAGGGCGACGGCTACACCCTGACCTACTATGACGCGGAGGAGAACCCTGTGGTCATCTCCGCCGGGTACGCGGCCCTGGTGGCTGAAGTCGACGCCCGCGGCTGCATCCTCTCCGAGACCTACCTGGGCGCGGACGGCGAGCCCACGGAGGTGAACGGCGTGGGCCTGGTGCGCCGCACCTTCGACAGCGCCAAGCACCTGCTGACCGAAAACTACTATGACCTCAGCGGCGAGCCCGTGACCAAGGGCGGCACCTACACCGGCCTGGCCCGCACCTGGGACGAGCGCGGCAACATGACCTCCGAGGCTTACTACGGCGCGGACGGCCAGCTGGTGGCCGGGGCCAAGGGCTACGCGGTCATCCGCCGCACCTATACGGACAACAAGAAGGTGGCCACCGAGGCTTACTTCGACACCGACGACCAGCCCCTGGTCATGTCCTCCGGCTACGCCTCCGTCAGCCGCGACTATGACGAGCAGGGCAATGTGATTCAGGAGGCCTACTTCGGCGCGGACGGCCAGCCCACCCGCGTCAAGGGCTACCACGCCGTGCACCGCATGTACAACGACCTCAAAAAGGTGACGGTCATGTGGTGGACGGACGAGCAGGGCGGCCTGACCACCGGCGGCAATACCTACACCTCCGTGACCTATGAGTACGACGCGGAAGGCCGGGTGGTGTTTGAGAACTATTACGGGCCGGACAGCCAGCCCATCCTCTGCGCCAACGGCTACGCCACCATCCGCACCTGGTACAACGAGAACGGGCAGATGATCCAGCGGGCCTGGCTGGGCACCAACGGCGCCCTGACCCCCTGCGGCACCGACACCTACGCCATCCTCAGCCGCACCCTGGACAGCGAGGGGCGCATCCTGGTGGAGAAGTACCTGGACACCGAGCAGGTGCCGATCCTCTGCAAGGCCGGCTATGCCCGGGTGCGGCGGATCTGGAATGACCTGGGCCAGATGATTTACGAGGCCTGGTTTGATGCCGAGGGCCTGCCCACCGCTACCGGCGACGTGTACACCTCCCGCGCCCGGGAGTACGACAGCGAGGGCCGCGTCGCCCGGGAGACCTATTATGACGCCTACAACCACCTGACCCTGACCTCGAAGGGCTATGCCGAGGTGCGCTACGGCTACAACGAGGCCGGCAAGGTGGCCTCCGAGAGCTGGTTCGACCTGAAGGGCCAGCCCTGCGGCAGCGGAGACGATTACGTCACCCGCCTGCGGGACTACGACGAGTGGAACAACGTCATCAGCGAGCGCTACCTGAACGCCGCCGGTCAGCCCATCGACAACAAGGTGGGCTACGCCGAGGTTCGCCGGGTCTACGCCGGGCCCAAGCTGCTGACCTGGGAGGGCTGGTTTGACGCCGACGGCGATGAGACCATCGCCAAGGACAACTATGTGGCCCGGGCCATCGACCTGGACAGCGAGGGCCGCCAGACGGCCATCCGCTACCTGGGCCGGGGCGGCATCCCGGTCAACTGCAAGGCGGGCTATGCCGAGATCCGCAACGAGTACGACGAGCGGGGCAACCGCATCCTGCAGAGCTGGTTCGACTTCCGGGGCGATCCCGTCACCGCCGGGGACACCTATGTCGCCCTGCGCCGGGCCTATGACGAAGCCGGGCATGTGACCGAGGAGAGCTACCTGGACGCCGAAGGCCGCCTGATCGCCTCCAGCGCCGGGTACGCCGTGGTGCGCAGCGCCTATGACGAGGCGGGTCGGGCCATCGAGGAGAGCTGGCTGGACGCGAGCCTCCAGCCCACCGGCAAGGGCGACACCTACACCTCCGTCCGCCGGGAGTACAACGACGCGAATCAGGTGATCGCCGAGCGCTATTACGCTGCCGGCGCGCCTTTGGACTGCGCGGCGGGCTATCAGACCCTGCTGAAGGGCTATGACGAGGCCGGTCAGGTGAACTATGAGGCCTGGCTGGACGAAAACGGCACGCCGGTGACCGTCGGCGATACCTATGTCGCCCGGGAGCGGGAGCGGGACGAGAACGGCAGCGTCATCCGGGAGCGCTACCTGGACGCCGCCGGCCAGCCCATCGCCTGCCTGAAGGGCTTCGCCGAGGTTCGCCGCACCTATGAGAACAAGCTGCTGACCTCCGAGGGCTGGTTCGACACCGAGGGTCAGCCCATGACCAACGGCAACACCTATGTGCGCTACACCCGGGTGTACGACAAGTACAAGAACTGGATCGAGGAGCGCTATTACGGCGCGGACGGCGAGCCCATCGCCTGCAAGAAGGGCTACGCGGTGATCCAGCGGGTGGTGAACAGCCTGAAGCAGGTGACCGAGGAGCGCTACCTGGACACCGCCGACCAGCCCGCCACCAGCGGCGACACCTACAGCCATGTGGCGAGGGTGTACGACTCTGAGGGCCGGGTGGTGCAGGAAACCTACTACGGTGCGGACGAGAAGCCCATCGCCTGCAAGGCCGGCTACGCCCGCATCCTGCGCACCTATGACCTCAGCGGCCACCTGATCCGGGAGGCCTGGCTGAACGAGGAGCTCAAGCCCGCCCCCGTCAACAACACCTACGCGGCCCGCGAGATGGAGTATGACGCGGACGGCAACATCGCCGTGGAGCGCTTCTATAACACGGCCAACGAACCCGTGAACTGCAAGGCCGGCTACGCCGAGTGGCACCGCACCTACAACGAGCTGAAGCAGCCGGTGACCTTCGCCTTCTTCCAGCCGGACGGCACCCCCGGCCTGGCCAAAGAAACCTACGCCCGGATGACCCGCGCCTATGACGAGAACAAGAACATTGCCGAGGAAGCCTACTTTGACGCCGATGGCAATCCCGTCAACTGCAAGGCCAAGTACGCCTCCGTCAAGCAGGTGTGGAACGACCAGAAGAAGGTCATCCGCGCCGAGTGGTATGACGTGAACGGCCAGCCTGTAGCCCCGGCCAACACCTATGTGGCCCTTGAGCGCGAGTAC
>JAFXVR010000011.1 GCA_017534885.1 Clostridia bacterium
CTTCTTCCACTTGTGCAGCGTCTTCCGGCTGATGTGATACCGCCGTGCTGTTGCCGTGACATTCCCGTGCTTGTCTAAATACTCAAGTACGTGTTGACGCCACCGCGCTTCTTGTGTTATCTTCTTCATTGAGAGAGCCTCCTGGTACGTGGTTTTGTGTTGCAGCTTTATCTTACCACTTGGCTCCCTTTTTTGCTACCCCTTTGTGTTACCTTTGTATTGTACCTCAACATCCTGATAGCAGGCTTGTATCAGCAATCCTGGCCCTATCATTCAGACCATGCCATCCGTCCAATTCTCTTGCCGGAACGGACAAGAAGAGAGTGTTACGGAACAATAGACGAAAATTCACAATTGAAAAGCTTGATTATTTCGGCAAATTGGTGTACGATAGACATACTTTCCGCCGGAAAGTTCGTGTTTTGACGGAAGGCAGGAAGGCGGAGGGCCTTCCGGACACTTTGACCTCAAGAATCGGAGGAGAACATTACCATGAAGAAGCTCGTTGCTCTGCTGCTCGTCCTGGCTCTGTGCCTCGCCGGCACCGCCGCCTTTGCTCTCGAGGGTCAGCCTGTGGCCAAGGAGAACGTGAAGGTTGGCTTCATCTTCCTGCACGACGAGAACTCCACCTATGACCTCAACTTCATGAACGCCGCGAAGGAAGCCTGCGAAAAGCTGGGCGTCGCTTACGTTCTGAAGACCAACATCGACGAGGGCGAGGCCTGCTACGAGGCGGCCGCTGACCTGGTGGACGAAGGCTGCAACATCATCTTTGCCGACAGCTTCGGCCATGAGTCTTACATGATTCAGGCTGCGCTGGAGTTCGAGAACGTGGAATTCTGCCACGCCACCGGCACCCGCGCGCACACCGAAAACCTGCCCAACTACCACAACGCTTTCGCTTCCATCTATGAAGGCCGCTTCATGGCGGGTGTCGCCGCTGGCCTGAAGCTGAACGAGATGATCGCGAACGGCAAGATCACAGAAGAGCAGACCAAGATCGGCTATGTGGGCGCTTTCCCCTACGCCGAGGTGGTCAGCGGCTACACCAGCTTCTATCTGGGTGTCCGCTATGCCTGCCCCTCTGTGACCATGGAAGTGACCTTCACCAACTCCTGGTATGACGAAGCCCTGGAAAAGGAAGGCGCCACCAAGCTGATCCAGGACGGCTGCGTGCTCATCAGCCAGCATGCTGACTCCATGGGCGCCCCCACCGCCTGCGAGACCGCCGGTGTGCCTAACGTGTCCTACAATGGCTCCACCGTGGCTGCCTGCCCCAACACCTTCATCGTGTCCTCCCGCATCAACTGGGTGCCCTACATGGAGTACATGATCAACCAGGTCGTCGAAGGCAAGGCCATTGACGCCGACTGGACCGGCACCATCGAGACCGGCTCCGTGGAGCTGTCTGAGGTGAACACCGCCGCTGCCGCTGAAGGCACCGTGGAAAAGCTGGAAGAGATCCGCGCCGGTCTGCTGGACGGCTCCATCAAGGTTTTCGACACCGCCACCTTCACCGTGGACGGCCAGGCCGTGACCAGCTACGTGGCTGACGTGGACGACATGGGCGACTATGTGCCCGAGACCGAGACCGTCATCGACGGCATCCTGATGGAGAGCTATTTCCGCTCCGCGCCGTACTTCGCCATGAACATTGACGGCATCACC
Source organism: Clostridia bacterium (assembly GCA_017534885.1). Classification (GTDB taxonomy): domain Bacteria; phylum Bacillota; class Clostridia; order Christensenellales; family Aristaeellaceae; genus RUG11272. The sequence continues at coordinate 1,669 of JAFXVR010000011.1, forward strand.
GTGCTGGGCAACTGATCAGGCAAACTGACGGAATAATGGAACAACGATACTGCAAGGGCTGTGCGAGACCGACCCTTGCAGTATTCGTTTCATTCATGGAACAGGCCTGCGTAACGCGCATGGGGGAAACATACGCACATGGAACAGAGAATACCGGCAGTCAGCATCCGGAATATCACCAAGCGCTTTGGCCAGACGCTGGCCAATGATCACGTCAGCCTCGATATCTACCGGGGTGAAGTGCTGGCGCTTCTGGGTGAAAACGGCAGCGGGAAAACCACGCTGATGAACATGCTTTCCGGCATCTATTTCCCGGATGAAGGCAGCATCGCCATCGACGGACACGAGGTGGTCATCGACTCACCCCGCAAGGCCATCGAGCTGGGCATTGGCATGATTCACCAGCACTTCAAACTGGTGGATCTGCTTTCGGCCGCGGAAAACATCGAGCTGGGGCTGAAAGGCAAACTGGACATTCCCGCAGCCTCAAAGCGCATCCGGGAAATCTCCGAGGCCTATGGCTTTGAGATCGACCCCGCCCAGAAGGTCTACGACATGTCTGTGTCCCAGAAGCAGACGGTGGAGATTCTGAAGGTGCTGTACCGGGGCGCGGATATCCTGATTCTGGACGAGCCCACCGCCGTGCTCACGCCTCAGGAAACGGAAAAGCTGTTCCAGGTGCTGCGGAACATGCGCAACGACGGCAAGGCCATCGTCATCATCACCCACAAGATGAACGAAGTGCTGGAGCTCAGCGACCGGGTGGCGGTGTTGCGCAAGGGCGAGTATGTGGGCGACATGGCCACGGCTGAGACCTCCGCCCAGGACATGACGAACCAGATGGTGGGGCATGCGGTGTCCCTGAACATCGAGCGGCCTCAGCCCGTCAACCCGATTCCCCGCATTGAGGTCAGCCACCTGACCGTGCGCAACGAGGCCGGTGTCATCCGCCTGGACGATGTGTCCTTCACCGCGCGCTCAGGGGAGATTCTCGGCATCGCGGGCATCGCGGGCTCCGGCCAGAAAGAGCTGCTGGAAGCCATCGCAGGCCTTCAGCCGGTGGAGAGCGGCTCCATCAGGTATCTGGAGGACGACGGCACGCCCGAGGAGCTCATCGGGAAAGACCCGCTGGAAATCCAGAAGATGGGCGTTGCGCTGTCCTTTGTGCCGGAAGATCGCCTGGGCATGGGCCTGGTGGGCAGCATGGATCTGAATGAGAACATGATGCTGCGGACATACCGGACCGGCGCGTCTCCCGTGACGGACAGGAAAACGCCGCACGAGCTGGCTGAGCGCGTGGTGCATGACCTGGATGTGGTCACCCCGAACCTGCATACGCCTGTGAGAAACCTGTCCGGCGGCAACGTGCAGAAGATTCTGGTGGGCCGGGAAATCACCTCTGCGCCCAAGGTGCTTTTGACCGCTTACGCGGTGCGCGGCCTGGACATCAACTCATCCTATGTGATCTACGATCTGCTGAATCAGCAGAAGAAGAAGGGCGTGGCCGTGATCTACGTGGGCGAAGATCTGGACGTGCTGCTGGAGCTGGCTGACCGGATTCTGGTGCTCTGCGCCGGAAAAGTCAGCGGTGAGGTGGCCGGAAAGGATGCCGTCAAAGACGAAATCGGCCTGATGATGACGAGCGTGGGAGGCGGCAGGCATGAGTGAAGCGAAACAGCGGGAGCCGCTGATCCATATCTCCAGGCGCGGGAACCTGCCCTGGTGGGGCGCCTGGGGCATCCGGGCCGCCGCGGTGGCGCTGGCTATGATGGTCTGCGCGCTGCTCTGCATCCTGGTGACCCGCACCAACCCCCTGGACATCTTCCGCACCATGTTTGAGGCCTCATTCAAGACGGAGCGCAAGTTCTGGGTGATGCTGCACTCCACTGCCATCCTGCTCTGCGTGTCCCTCGCGGTGACCCCGGCCTTCCGGATGCGGTTCTGGAATGTGGGCGGGGAAGGTCAGGCGCTGATGGGCTGTCTGGCTTCGGCGGCCTGCATGATCCTCCTGCGGGACGCGGTGCCCCACTGGCTGATGATCGTCTGCATGGTGTTTGCGTCCATCACGGCCGGCGCCATCTGGGGCCTCATTCCGGCATTCTTCAAGGCCAACTGGAACACCAACGAAACCCTCTTCACCCTGATGATGAACTACATTGCCACGCAGCTGGTGGCCTACTTCTGCGTGGTGTGGGAAAACCCCAAGGGCTCGGGGCAGATCGGCATCATCAACCAGCGCGATCCCTACAAGGGGCTGGGCTGGCTGCCGGTGGTCGGCGGGCAGAAATATCTGCTGAACATCATCATTGTGGCGGTCATCTGCGCGGCGATGTTCTTCTACCTGTATTACTCCAAGCAGGGCTTCGAGCTGTCCGTGGTGGGGGAGAGCGAGAAAACCGCCCACTATCTGGGCATCAAGGTCAAGCGGGTCATCATCCGCACGATGATCCTCTCCGGCGCGCTCTGCGGGCTGACAGGCCTGCTGCTGACCGGCGGCAATGACCACACCCTCACCACAACGCTGGTGGGCGGCCGGGGCTTTACCGCGGTCATGGTGTCCTGGCTGGCCAAGTTCAATCCCCTGTGGATGATCCTGACCTCCTTCCTGCTGGTATTCCTGCAGAAGGGCGCGGGGGACATCTCCACCAATTTCGGCCTCAACGAATCCTTCTCGGACATCCTGACGGGCATCATCCTGTTCTTCATCATCGGCAGCGAGTTCTTCATCCATTATCGGCTCCACCTTCGCCACCGTCATCTGAGTGATAAGGAGGCGGTCAAATGAGCGACACGGGCTTCTTCGCGGCGCTGGGCGCCTTCCTGGTGGGCGTGGCGGCCTTCATTCCCCGGGCCGTTGTGCAGGGAGTGCCGCTGCTCCTGGGCTCCACCGGTGAGACCCTCACGGAAAAGAGCGGCAACCTGAACTTAGGCATCCCCGGTGTGATGTACGTGGGCGGCATCAGCGGCGTGGTCGGCGCCTTCTACTATGACCAGTCGGTCCGGGCCGGGGCCATGGTGGACGGAGTGCTGGACACCGCCCGCTACGCCGCGAACATGAACGGCTTCCTGGCCATCACGGTTCCGGTGCTCTCCTGTCTGCTGGGCGCGCTCCTGATGGGACTGCTGTACTGCTTCCTGACTGTTACCCTGCGGGCCAACCAGAACGTGACCGGCCTGGCGCTGACGACCTTCGGCGTGGGCATCGGCAACTTCTTCGGCGGCTCGCTGATCAAGCTGTCCGGCTCGGATGTGCCTTCCATCGCCCTGACCCGCATCAGCACCTACTTCCACGCCTCCCTGCCCTTTGCCGACAGCCTGGGCTGGTTCGGCCAGGTCTTCCTCTCCTATGGTTTCCTGGCCTATACAGCGGTCATCATCGCGCTGGCGGCGGCCTATGTGCTCAAGCGCACCCGGGTGGGGCTGCACCTGCGCGCGGTGGGGGAGAACCCTGCCACAGCGGACGCGGCGGGCATCAGCGTGAACAGGTACAAGTATGCCTCGACCTGCATTGGCAGCATGATTGCCGGCCTTGGCGGGCTCTATTACGTGATGGACTACGCCAGCGGCGTGTGGAGCAACAATGCTTTCGGCGACCGGGGCTGGCTGGCCATCGCCCTGGTGATCTTCACCATCTGGCGGCCCAACGTGGGCGTGCTGGCTTCCTTCCTCTTCGGCGGACTCTATATCCTGCACATGTACATTCCCACCGGCATGAACCTGGCGGTGAAGGAACTGTACAAGATGGCGCCATATGTCGTGACGCTGATTGTGCTGATCCTCTCCAGCCTGCGCAACAAGCGGGAGAACCAGCCGCCCCAGCACCTGGGACTGCCCTATTTCCGGGAGGAACGCTGACAGGCCAATACAGAACAGACGGGAAGCCCAGTCGGCCTCCCGCCTGTTTTTGGTTTTGTAGAGCATAAGAAAAGAGAACGCACATGGCGCTCTCTTCATTGCATCGCTTACCGACGAACCTCGGCGATCTTGGCGGCCTTGCCCTGCAGCTTGCGCAGGTAGTACAGCTTGGCCCGCCGCACCTTGCCGTGGCGGATGACCTCAATGCGGTCAACACGCGGCGAGTGAATCGGGAAAACACGCTCCACACCAATGCCATAGGACACACGGCGGACAGTGAACGTCTCACGGACGCCACCGTTGCGCATAGCGATGACAGTGCCCTCGAAAGCCTGCAGACGCTCGTGCGTGCCCTCCACAACCTTCACCCAGACGCGGACAGTGTCGCCCACGGCAATCTCGGGCCGATCGTTGCGGAGCTGCTGCTCCTCGATGGAACGGATGATTTCGCTCATCGGAACTCCTCCTTCCCTCATAGACGTTCGTATCCGGCATGTGGTCACCACAGCATCCGGACAGCGGACCGCCCGTTGTCACGCCGCATAGTGTAACATATCGCTTGGCGAATTGCAAGGGGGTTTTTCACTTTTTTCAGGCGGATTATGGGCACCGGATGCGGCCGGCTGATTCCTTATGAAATGACAGCCGCTTCACAAAACAGTTACAAAATTCATGATTGCTATCTGGCCAAAGTGTGGTATACTAATGATGCGTCCGCACGGGCTGTTTTGGTGTACGGTTTCGGCGGACTCCGGCGAAATCAGCGCAGTCAGCGTCAGCAAGCGCTTCCGGCACAGACCGGAATAGACAGGCAGACACGGGTCTGCAGAGAGGTACGGCTGGAATGAACAACGGTTATCCGAATGGACAGTACCCGGGGCCGGGAAATCAGCAGAAGGGGCAGCAACCCTATGCCGGCTATCAGCAGAATGGGTACTATCGGCAGGGTGGTTACGCGCAGCCGCAGGGTTATCCCCAGAACGGTCAGCAGGTCCCGCAGCAGGCTTATCCACAGGGCGCTTATCCGCCCCAGCAGGGCTATCCCCGGCAGGGCTATGGGCCCAATGGCCAGCCCTACGCGCAGCCTCCCCAGCCCTATCCGCAGAACGGCCAATCCAATCCTTACGGCTATCAGGGCTACCCGCCTCAGGGTCAGTCCAATCCCTACACGCAGACGCCCCAGCCCTATCCCCAGCGCGGCCAATCCAACCCCTACGTGCCCCAGGGGTATCCGCAGGGCGGCCAGCCCTATCCCCAGGGCTATCCGCAGAACGGGCAGCAGGGCTATGGGCCGCAGGCCTATCCGCAGAACGGCCAGTCCGGCCCTTACGGCCCGGGTTATCCGGGGCCAGGCCAGGGCGGGCAGCAGGGCTATGTGGTGAATCCGGTCGACCCAAACAAGCAGCGCCCGAACATTGACCTGGGGGCCCTCCTCAGCGCGGTGCCCTGGCAGTTTGTGGCCGTGGGCGTCAGCCTGATTCTCTTTGCCGCCGCCATGCTGACCGGGCAGGTGGTGCTGAGCTGGTGCTTCGCGGGCGCAGCCTTCCTGACCTTGGGCTATCTCTGGCTGAAACCGCAGGACATGGGGCACAGCACCCGCCTGACCCTGACGATTCTCCTGCTGATTGCGCTGGTGGTCACGGCGATCCGCCTGGTGTCCGGCAGCGGCGTGGACAGCGTCAATCCCAGTCAGCCCGCGGCGCAGCCCACCGCCAACGCAGGCACCTCGCAAAACAACGCCTCTCAGGACAGCCTCGGCAGTCTGCAGGCGGAGGTCACCGAAGCGCCTGTCAGTCAGACGTATGTACAGTCCAGCACCAGCAGCGATATCGAAGAGCGGCTGCAATCCTTCATGTACTTCTGGTCCTCCAACAATCTGGATCAGATGCTCAACTACTGCGCGCCCAGCTGGGCCCGGGGCATTTCCGCCAGCACGACGGCGGTCAACAGCCTGTATCAGATTCTGGCGCTGCGCATCCCAATCCTCGATACCTTCCAGATCAACAAGGTCAGCGGCTCGGACGCGGACGTGTCCTCCACCGTCACCATGACGGTCTCACTCAACCGCAACAATAACAGAAGCGATTCGCCGCAGACATACATCTTCAATGTGCTGATGCTCAAGGAGGACGGCAGCTGGTATGTGGATCCCCGGTCGCTGCAGTCCAATGTGGAAGCCACCGCGACCCCGGCGAGCAGCTACATCACCCAGCCGCCCCAGCCGGCGACCAGCGCAGACGCCAACACGCCCCTGTACTACAATCCGGATGGCGGCAAGTTCTACCACCTGGATCCGGAGTGCAAGTCCGCCAACGTCAGGAATCTGCCCTTCAAGGGAAAACTGACCTATGGCCAGCTGAACGAGGACAAGTACAAGAACCTTGAGCCCTGTTCTTACTGTGACGCGCCGCTCCGCCCCGGCACATGATGAAAACGCTGGCGGACAGGCTGCGCGCTTTGCCTGAGCGCCTGCTGGTGGGCTTTTCGGGAGGCGCTGACTCCACGGCGCTGATGTGCCTGCTTCTCGGCGCCCGGGGCACAAAAGGCCTGTATGCGGTGCATGTCAACCACGGCCTGCGCGGCGCCGAAGCGGACGCGGACGAAGCCTTCGCTGCGGATTTCTGCCTGGAGCGCGGTATTCCGCTGATGATCGAGCGGCTGACCCCCGGCGGGAATCCCGGGGAAGGCTGGGCGCGGCAGGCGCGGTGGGAGAGCTTCCGCCGCGCAATGGAGGCGTGCGGCGCAGAAGCCCTGGTGCTCGCCCATCACCGGGATGATCAGGCGGAAACGCTGCTGCTCCATCTGATGAGAGGCGCCGGACTGCCGGGACTGTGCGGCATGCCGGAGGATGCGGTCATTATGGGCATGCGGGTGCTCCGGCCTTTGCTGGGATGCACCCATCGGGAACTCTGCGATGAGCTGACATCCCGCGGACAGACCTGGCGGGAAGACGCGAGCAACAGCGAAGACCGATACCTGCGCAACCGTGTGCGGCACGAGCTGCTGCCCCTGATGGAAGCGCTTCAGCCCGGGGCGGTGGACAAAATCGCCGAGACGGCCGCCCTGCTCAGGACGGACGAGGAGCTGCTTGAAGCGGAAACGCAGGAACTGCTGAAAGAGGCTTCCTGCGGAAACGCGCTGCTGCTCAGGCCTGTGCTGAACGCGCCGGAGGCGTTGAGGCGGCGCGCTGTGCGAGGCTGGTGGCAGCGTTTGGGCGGGGAGCGCTTGGACGAGCGCGCCCTCAGCCGGAAACAGACGGAAGCCGCCCTGCGCCTGCTCTGCGGCGGACGGGCCGGGGACAGCCTGAACCTGCCCGGCGGCGTCAGGCTATATCGCGGCTGGCATGCCCTGCATCTGGTCAGTGGTAAGGCAGAACAGCCCCATTGCGCTGTGCCGCTGACAGAGACAGGCGGGGAGCTCTTCGGGATCACGCTGACGCTCTCGCCGGCGGATGACAGCGATCAGGGCGCCCTGCCTTCCGCCTGTGTCAGCCGCTGTGTACTGCGGTCACGGCAGCCCGGCGACTGGGTTCGCACCGGGGATGGCCGCCATCACCGGTCGCTGCAGGATGAACTGGTGGACCGGCATATGGACGCGCCCTGGCGGGACATCCTGCCCCTGCTGTGTATGGACAGCGAGGTGCTGGCCATTCCGGGTCTGTATGATAGAGGCCTCAAAACGCTTTGTGCGGAAGGCCCCAGGCTGAGCCTCCGCTGGGAAGGAAAGCTGCCCTGGACTTTGGATCGGTAAATGGGAGGTAAGCGGTATGATCAGGAAATCCGGTATGTACGCAGACCTGGAATGCATCCTGCTGACAGAGGAGGAGCTGAAAGCGGGCATCCGCCGGCTGGGCGAGACCATCACCCGGGATTACGCGGGCAAGGAACCGCTGCTGGTGTGTACCCTCAAGGGCGCGGTGAACTTCTTTGCCGACCTGATCCGGGAGATTGATCTACCGCTGGCCGTCGACTTTATCGCGGCCTCCAGCTACAAGGGTACGGAATCCACCGGCAAGGTGAACATCCGCAAGGATGTGGACGCAGACATTGCCGGGCGGGATGTGCTGATTGTGGAGGACATCATCGACACGGGCATCACCCTCAACAATCTGAAAACAGAGCTGCTGAAGCGGAAGCCAGCCTCCCTGAAGATTGTCACCCTGCTGGACAAACCGGGCGGCCGCCAGTCTGACCTGGAGCCGGACTACGCCTGCTTCACCATACCGGACGGCTTTGTGGTGGGCTACGGCCTGGACTATAACGAGAAGTACCGTAATCTCCCGGACATCGGCATCCTCGCGCGGCATATCTACGAAAAAGAAAACTGATCCGCCTGCTTCAACGGCAAGGCTTTCTGGAGGTCCATTTTGAGACGATCTTCTTTGAACCTGACGGTCTACCTTTGCCTGATGGCGGCCCTGCTTCTGGGCTACAGCTATTTCTCCAGCCAGAGCACCGCCGCAGCGAGGCAGAACAGGCGGATTGAGTATACGGAACTGCTGCAGCTGATTTCAGAAGAAAAGGTTCAGGCGGTTTCCCTGAACGGCAATGAGCTGAAGGGCATTGTGAAGGACTCCGCGGTGCCGCTGACCTCGTTCCCGGCCTATTACGACTTTGAGACCACTGTCGGAAGCGACTTCCTGACTTCTGTCCGCCAGCTCAGAGCCAGACAGCTCACCCAGAAGACCGGTCAGGAAGTCAGCTGGTCGGAGGTGCCGGACAGCGAGCTGGGCTTTACCATCAGCTATGTCCGCTCGGACGAAGCGCCCTGGTGGGTCGCCTTCCTGCCTACGGTGGCCAACCTGGCGCTGATCGGCGTGATGCTCTGGATTCTGATGCGGGTCATGAATCCGGCCAGGAATGACCGGGCGATGGGCTTCGGAAAGGTGCGTTCCAACGTCCGCCAGACCGCAGCCAGTGGCAATCAGGTGCGTTTTTCGGATGTGGCCGGCATGGTGGAGGAAAAGGAAGCCCTGCAAGAGATGGTGGACTTCCTGCGCACGCCGGATACCTACCGCTCTCTGGGCGCGCGGATTCCCAAGGGCGTGCTGCTGGTAGGCCCGCCAGGAACAGGCAAAACCCTACTGGCCAAGGCAGTGGCGGGGGAGGCTGGCGTTCCCTTCTTCTCGATTTCCGGCTCAGACTTTGTGGAGATGTTTGTGGGCGTCGGCGCGAGCCGCGTCCGGGATCTCTTTGATCAGGCCAAGAAATCCGCGCCGGCCATCGTCTTTATCGATGAGATCGACGCGGTGGGCCGCCAGCGGGGCGCGGGCCTGGGCGGCGGCAGTGATGAAAGGGAACAGACCCTGAATCAGCTGCTGGTGGAAATGGACGGCTTTGAGGCCAATCAGGGCGTCATTGTGATGGCTGCCACCAACCGGGCCGATATCCTGGATCCGGCGCTGATGCGCCCCGGCCGCTTTGACCGCCAGGTGCGCGTGAACTATCCGGATCACCGCAGCCGGGTGGAGATCCTGAATATCTACACCAAGGGCAAACCTCTGGCGGAGGGCGTTGATCTGGACAATATCGCCAAGCGCATGCCCTACGCCACCGGCGCTGATCTGGAAAACGTCATGAACGAGGCGGCCATTCTTGCCGCCAAGGCCCGGGCGGCGGAGATCACGCAGCAGATGCTGATCGAGGCGGTCTACCGGGTGCAGATGGGGCCGGAAAAGCGTTCCCATCAGGTCATCGAGAAAGAGCGCCGCATGGTGGCTGTGCACGAGAGCGGCCACGCGGTGATCGGGCACTTCCTGAAGGGCTGCGAGGAGGTTCATCTGGTGACCATCGTGCCCCGGGGCATCTCCGGCGGCCACACCCTCTCCCTGCCCGAGGAGGAGCACGACAGCGTCAGCCGGTCGGAGCTGCTGGACAAAATCTGCATGATGCTCGGCGGCCACGCGGCGGAGGAAGTCATTCTCGGCGAAGTCTACACGGGCTCCTCCTCCGATCTGGAGCAGGCCACCCGGGTGTGCCGGCGGATGATCACCGAATTCGGTATGGGGGAGAGCATCGGCACGATGTTCCTGGGCGGCGGTCAGGAAATCTTTGTGGGCCGCGACTTCTCCGCCAAACAGGAGTACGCTGAGAAGACGGCAGAAGCCGTGGACATGGAAATCAGGCAGATGATGGGCGAGGCCTACACCCGGGCCAAGAAAACCATTGAAGCCCACCGCGCCCAGATGGAAGCCCTGATCAGCGCGCTGCTGCGGGAAGAGACCGTGCAGCGGGAAGACTTCCTGCGCCTGATGGGGGAGACGGCTGATAGCAAGGCGGTATTCAGCCTGGAGAAAGTGAATGATCCGGCCTGACCTGCACCTGCATTCCACCGCGTCGGACGGAACGCTCAGTCCCGCTGAGCTGGTGAAGGCGGCGGGGGAGGCCGGACTGACGGTCATCTCCCTGACGGATCACGATACCTTTGCCGGGTATGACGCGGTGAAGGAAACAGCAGGCATAGAACTGATTCCGGGCATTGAACTGAGCATGGGCGATATGGACGGGCTGCACATCCTGTGCTATGGGCTGACCCGGGCGGAGAGCCTGCGCCAGCGGGTCACCGACCTGGCTGAAAAACGCCTCCGCCGGGCGGAGCGCATGTGCGAAAAGCTGGAAGCCCTGGGCCTGCCCCTGGACTTTGACCCTGTGCCGGGCATGACGATCGGCCGGATGCAGATCGCCCGGGCCATGATTGAGAAGGGCTATGTGCGCACCGTGGCGGAGGCCTTTGCCCGGTATATCGGAAACGACGGCCCGGCCTATGTGGCCAGCGAGCGGATGTCCATCGCCGAGGCTTTGCCCCTGATCCGCCGGTGCGGTTTTGTGCCGGTGCTCGCCCACCCCTGTGAGCTGAAGGTGAGCGAAGCACTTCTGTCCCAGCTGCTGGATCGGTGGATGGAAATGGGACTCATGGGGGTGGAGGCCTACCACCCGTCCTCGGCAGGCGGTGCTTTCCGTGTGCTGGAGCGGATGGCGAGGGAGCGCGGTCTGCTGGTGACCGGCGGCAGCGATTTCCACGAGCGGAACGACACAAAGCACGGGACAATGGGCTGTATGCTGAAAAACTGGCACAGCGCCGGTGAAGACGTCGAGCGGCTGAAGGCAGCCATGAGCGCATCAGCCGGAGAACAGATTGGCGGACAATGAAGAGAAACAGAACAGAGACTATGGCTGAAAGGAGGGGACTGCGTGTCTGAACAGTCAGGTGGAAGAAGACGCCGGGCTGAGCGCTTTGCGCAGCAGCGGGAGGAAGCCGCCCGGGAAGCGAACAACCGCTCCTGGCAGGTAACGCCCGGATACGAGCAGCCCTTCGATCCGAATCAGCAGGCAGGCTATGCGGCCGCACAGCCGCCCGAGGTTCAGCAAAGCGCTGCTGTTCCTTATGCCGCCGACCCGCAGCAGGGCTATGCCTATCCTCCCGTTCAGCAGCCCTATCAGCAGCAGGAAATGCCTGCGCAGCAAAACTGGCAGCAGGGCTACCAGCAGGGCGGATGGCAGGCGGCTGAACCCCAGCAGTATACCCCGCCGGTCTATCAGCCGGTCAACCCCGTGACTCCCAATGAACAGCGCGGCGTGGAGGATGTGGGGCGAAAAGAGCGGGTGCGCCACGTCTGGCTGATGGCGCTGCTCATCACCGGCATTGTGGCGGTGCTGGCTGTCGGCGGATACCTTGGCTGGCAGCTCTGGCAGGAAAGACAGCACGACCTGCTGGTGGAGGCGACCATCACACCATATAACAGCCTCTACTGTGAAAACGTCTTTGTGGACGGCATCGCCTTAGGCGGCATGACGCAGGAGGAAGCCTGGCAGACGGTGTCCGCCAACGCGAGCTCCCTGCATTCAGCCTGGTCGGTGAAACTGACCTACCAGGGAGAGACCATCCAGGAGATTTCCGCGAGTGACCTGAACATGCGGGTGGATGTGGAAAGCACCCTGCGCGAGGCATGGAACGCGGGGCACACGGGCGACAACGACGCCCGCTACGAGACCATGCTGGCGCTTCAGGCAGAACCGCTGCAGCTGTACACCACCGCGCCGGCGACCAATACAGCCCAGCTGGACGCCATTCTCTCCATGGTGGCTGAACGGATTTACCGGGCGCCCCAGGACGCGGTCTTCCTCTCCTTCAACGCCCAGCTGACCAACCCCTTCAGTTTCCAGCAGGAAGTGACCGGGCTGGTGCTGGACACGGACGAAATCAAGACGCGGCTCTATGAGATGGTTTCCTCCTCCCAGTCCGGCACCATCGAGCTTCAGCCCACGGAGATCGCACCGTCGGTGACGGTGGCCCAGCTCACGGAACAGTTCGCCACCCTGCGGGGCTCTGCCACCACGCCGATTTCCAACACCTCCACCGAGAACCGCAACAGCAACATCAAGCGCGCCTTTGAGCTCATCAGCGGCACGGTGATCCAGCCGGGACGGGACTTCAGCTTCAACCGCATTGTGGGCGAGCGCACCATCAGCAACGGCTTCTTAGAGGCGGATGAATACGTCTATGAGGCTGTGCAGCCGGGCATCGGCGGAGGCGTCTGCCAGGCCAGCAGCACCGTCTATGTGGCGGCGGTGCGGGCCGGACTCAAGATTGTCAGCCGGGAGCCCCACTCCATGGCGGTGCGTTACACCTCCTACGGCAAGGACGCCACGGTCTACTGGTACTCCAACCACAAGATTGACCTGGTGTTCCGCAACAATACCGATCAGCCGATCTACATCAAGGCCGCCGTCCAGTCCGATCCGAACAACCGCAAACGCCTGGTGTGCAACGTGTACATCTACGGCCAGAGCCTGGGTGATGTCAGCTATGACATCCTGACTGAGGAAACGCCCATTGACCCGCCCTCTGAAACCAAGTACGTCAAGGACAGGAAGGGCGAGTACGTCACCTACATCGGCGAAGAAAAGGTGGTGCAGGAGGCGGCCAAGGGCGCGTCGGTGGACAGCTTCCGGGTCAGGTACGAAGGCGGTGTGGAGGTCAGCCGGGAGAAACTGTACACAGATATCTACAAGCCCAAGCAGAAGACGGTCTATCAGGGCACACAGACGCGGAAGTAGCGCGGATGATCCACACAAAAAAGGGATGGGGAAATATCGGTTCCCTGTCCCTTTTCTGATGGGTTTTGTCTGGCTTATGCTCCGCTGACCCGCACCAGCGCGACCGCCTGGGCGCTGATGCCCTCCATCCGGCCCTCAAAGCCGAGGCGCTCGGTGGTGGTGGCCTTGACGCTGATCGCATCCACGGGCACACCCAGCGCCTCCGCGATGTTCTGGCGCATCTGCGGGATGTAGGGCATGAGCTTGGGGCGCTGGGCGACGATGGTCACATCCGCGTTGACGACCTCCGCCCTGTTTTCCCGGAGCAAGCCGCTCACGTGCTGAAGCAGCAGCAGGGAAGAGATGCCTCTGTAGCGCTCATCGGTGTCCGGGAAATGCCGGCCGATATCGCCCAATGCCAGCGCGCCAAGGAGCGCGTCCATCAGCGCGTGCAGGGCTACGTCAGCGTCGCTGTGACCCAGCAGACCCAGGTCGTGGGAGATGTCCACCCCGCAGAGGATGAGCTTCCTTCCGGGCGTCAGCGCATGCACGTCATAGCCCTGGCCGATGCGCAGCGTCTCCCGCCCGCGCAGGCTGTCCTCCGCCATTTGCAGGTCCTCCATTGTCGTCAGTTTGATGTTCCGCCTGCTGCCGGGCACCAGGCGCACTTTCTGCCCGAGGCGTTCCACCAGCGCCGCGTCGTCCGTGCCCAGATAGCCGTCTTTCAGCGCCTGTAAGTGGGCCTGGTGAATCAGGTCCACCGCGAAGGCCTGGGGCGTCTGCATGGCGCGTAGCATCTCCCGGTCCAGCACGCCGTCGGCAAAGCCCTCCGCGCTGATCCGGCGGATGGTGTCCGACACAGGCAGGGCTGCTGCCGCGGCGCCGTCAACCAGCGCGGCCTCCGCCACGGCGCTTATCACCTCGTCCTCCACCATACAGCGCGCCCCATCGTGAATCATCACATGGGTGCATACAGCGGGGAGCGCTTCCAGGCCGCTGCGCACCGAGTCCTGCCGCTCTTTTCCGCCGTCCGCAAAGCGCACGCGGCCAGCAAGCTCAGATGGCAGCAGTGCCTGAAAGGCTTCCCTTTCATCCGGCCTGACGACCAGCACCAGATGCGCGCACCAGGGGAGAAGCGCCCACAGGGAGCGCAGGAACACCGGTGTTCCGCCCAGTGAAAGCAGCACCTTGTTGACGCCGGCGCCCATCCGCTTTCCAGCGCCGCCGGCCAGCAAAATGCCGCCCCAAACCGCTTTTTCGATAGCCATCAGGCACGTTCCTCCGCCATGCCGGCATCCTCAGAGAGCACACGGTACATCTGGGAAGCCGCGTCCTTCCTGGCGGTTTCAGCCACGGAGAGAATCTCGTACCGGCCGAGCTTATCGCCAAAGCGGATCGTCATCTCATCACCTGCCTTGACTTCAGCGCCGGGCTTGGCCACCTTGCCGTTGAGGGTCACCCGCCCGCCCGCGCAGGCCTCATTGGCCACTGTGCGGCGCTTGATGATGCGGCTGACCTTCAGATACTTGTCTAAACGCATAGAACCTCCTGCATACCATGACACAGCGTTTGAAAAAGCCCGCAGGCGCTCAGGCACTGCGGGCTCTTGAATGATCAATTACTTGTTGACGGCATCCTTCAGCGCCTTGCCAGCCTTGAAGACGGGGGCCTTGGAGGCGGAAATGGTGATCTGCTCGCCGGTCTGAGGATTGCGGCCAACGCGCTCGCCGCGCTCCTTGACCTCAAAAGTGCCGAAGCCCACAACCTGCACCTTGCCCTTGCCGGCAAGCTCATCGGTCACGACCTCAACAAACGCGTTCAGCGCCTTCTCGGCATCCTTCTTGGAAACTTCAGCCTTCTCGGCCAGCTTCGCAACGAGCTCCATCTTGTTCATAAAATACTCCTCCTTGTCTGATCTGCTGATTCTCGATCAGCTTATGGCGGACGGTGTCCGTCCTCAGCTCAACCGCCGCTGTTCCGCCGCGATTTCACTGCATTCCAGTATACATCCATTTCCTGCAAAGTCAAGGCCTTCAACGATTTTCCGTCCGATTTTATCAGATTTTCCATTTCTGTAAAGCGGCTGACAAATTTGTCGGTGGCGTGGGTTAAAACCTGCTCAGGATCACAGCCGGCCAACCGGATCACGTTCACGCAGGAGAAGAGCAGATCACCCAGCTCCTCCGCCAGGTGCGCGCCCTCCGGGAGTTCGGAGCGCACTTCCTCCGCTTCCTCGGCCACCTTGGGAAGGGCCTCCTCCGCATTGGGCCAGTCAAAGCCCACCTGCGCCGCCTTCTTCTGTACCTTGTCCGCACGGGTCAGGGCAGGCAGCGCCCGGGACACGTCCGAGAGCACGGAGGCCTGCGTCGTCAGCCCTTTTTCGCGGCGCTTGCGCTCCTCCCAGGTTTCCGCGGCGGCGTCCTGTCCATCCACAGGCGGGAACACATGGGGGTGGCGGGCAATCATCTTCCGGCAGATGGCGGTACACACGTCCTGTATGTCAAAGGAAGCCTGCTGCTGACCGATGGAGGCGTGGAACACCACCTGAAAGAGCACATCTCCCAGCTCGTCAAAGAGGTGCGCGTCGTCTTCCTCGTCGATGGCTCCGGCCGCTTCATAGGCTTCCTCCACCAGACAGGTTCGCATGCTCTCATGGGTCTGCTTCCGATCCCAGGGACAGCCGTCTTCGCCCCGCAGCACTTCCACCAGGCGCAGGAGCTCCGCAAAGCCGTAGCGGCTCCTCTCCTGGAGTGACAGCGCAGGGATGTAGACGCTGACCGTGTGGTCGTAATGCTTCTGGCGATCCAGCTCGCAGGCCTGAATCTCCTTGGGCCGTCCGGAGGTGGCCAGCAGGGAGGGGAGGAGGAACACAGCGGTTTCATCTCCGATGGCATCGCACAGCGTCAGCTTGACGTCTCCCGCCAGGTGGGGATTGTCAATCTCGGTGATGAGCGCTGGCATTCCGCCCATGAGAGCGGTGGGGGAGAGCGCGCTGGCCGGAATCACACACAGGCCGGCGGAGGCGTCCAGCAGGCCGCCGAGGCGGGCATCAGCCTCATCCAGCGCGGAGAGACCGGGGACGATCTGCAGCGCGGCTCCGGCGGGCTTCAGCTGGCGGAGACATCGCACAGCCTGATCCGCTGAAGGATCGCTCACCGCAAAGGTTACTGTCCGGCGCGCCGCCTTCCGCCAGAGGTCATTGGCCATCGCGGTGTGCATTGCGTCAAAATCGTCAAAGCGTCCGTAATAGTCGTCCAGGGATTCATAGGGGAGGCCTTCCGCGTTCAGCCACTCGGCGACGGGATGCCTCGCGGTGCGGAGAACCAGGCATTCTGCGGCACGCAATTGCGCCTCGGCTGTCAGCGTCAGGTGGCTGGCATCGCGCTGACCAAGTCCCACCACGATGATCTTTTTGCTCATATGCGCCCCTTCCTGCGGCGGAACACCGCGAAGTCCTCCTTGGTGACAGCGCGGAAGAGAATGGCGCTGGCGACAAAGACGGCTATGCCGATGGCGATGAGCAGAATGGTGGTGAGATGGTTGATGGGGAAGAGGCCGCGCAGCAGCAGCAATACGCCGGTCATGACTGCCGTGGCCAGACCCGGGCGGATCAGCCAGTTGACCCAGTCAAAGCGCATATCCCCATAGCGCATGCAGAAATACAGGTTCGGCAGCATCGAAGCCGTGTAGCAGACGATGGAGGAGATGGGGCTCCCGTGGATGTTCATGCCGGGCAGAGCGACCAGGAAATAATTCGCCAGGATCTTCATGCCCACGCCTAACACCAGTGTGTACATGGGCAGCCGCTGACGATGCAGGCCCTGAAGGATGGCGCTGGTAGTCTGCACCACGGTGAAGAGCACAATGGTCAGGCTGGAAATGCTCAGCAGCTCGCTGGCCTTTTGAAGCTGTTCCGCGGTGCGGGCGGTCCCGTAGAAGAAGTGGAGAATCTGTGTGGACAGCAGACTCATGCCGATGGAGCAGGGGAGGCCGATCAAGAAGGCGAAGCGCAGGCCGAGGCCGCTTTGCCGCCGGATGCCATCCGCGTCATGCAGGGCGACAGCGGTGGAGATGGCGGGCATGAGGCTCATGGAGATGGACAGGGCCAGGGCGGTGGGGATGTTGATGAGCCGGATAACCAGGCCCTGATAGAGCCCGTAATAGGCCTGCGCCTGAACCCGATCCAGGCCGGAGACCACCATGCGCTCCACCAGCATGGCGGAATCCACGAACTGGGAGAGGGGCACGATGCAGGCGCCGATGGTGATGGGGATGGAGATGTGGAGCAGCTCCCGGGCCAGACCGCGCTTGGAGCGGGGCGCGGCTTCGAGATCCTGCTGGTAGTTGCCCAACGTATTCCGCTTTCTCAGATAGAGGATGACCATGTAGATGAGCGCGCAGCCTTCCACCAGGGTGATGCCCAGCAATGCGCCGGCCGCGCCCAGGGCCTGGGACTGTCTTGCGCCGAGCATGGCCAGCGGCAGGGCGATGAAGACCTTGCCCAGCTGCTCAATGAGCTGGGATATGGCGGTGGGCACCATGTTCTGCTGTCCCTGAATGTAACCGCGGAAAGCGGAGAGCAGACAGACCACCGTGATACAGGGCGCAATGGCTACAAAGCCGTATCTCGCCTCCGGCTGATGCACCATATCCGCCAGCGGGTAGCGGAAGAGGAAGACCAGCAGGGTGCAGAGGCAGCCCAAAAAGGCCAGCAGACCAATCGCCGCGTGAAAAGTGCGCCGGGCGTTGCGGGGATCGTCCACGGCGATATAGTGGGCCACCATGCGCGAAACAGCCACCGGCAGGCCCGCGGAGGAGATGGTCAGCAGCATATTGTAGGTGGGATATACGCCCTGGTAGATGCCCATGCCGTTGTCATCCAGCACATGGGCCAGGGGCACGTTGTACAGCATGCCGATCAGCTTGCAGATGATGCCTGACACGCTGAGAATGGTCATGCCGCCCACAATGGACTTTGCCTTTTTTGTCATCCGGATTCACCTGATTATTGAAAGACTGAGGACACAGGTTCTCCTTATGCGTCAGAGAGCGAACCGGTTTACCTGCGCCAGGCGGAGGGCGTGAACAGGACGAGGATGGGGAAGAGCTCCAGGCGGCCGGCAAGCATCAGGAAGCTCAGCACCACTTTTGAGAAAGCGCTGTAGCTGGTGAAATTGCCCGCCGGGCCGACCGCGCCGAAGCCGGGGCCCACATTGCTCACACAGGTCAGAGCGGCTGTCATGTTCTCAATCAGCGTGTGGGTGTTGTCCAGAGCCACCACAAAGGTGCCCAGGATGATCAGCAGCAGATAGACCACCACGAAAACCATGGTCTGATGAATGATGCCCTCGTCCACCGTCTGGCCTTCCAGCCGGACGATCTGCACGCTCCTGGGGGAGAAGGTCTTCTTGACCTCGCGCTTGGCCGCCTTGAAGAGCAGCATCACCCGCTGAATCTTCATGCCGCCGGCGGTGGATCCCACACAGGCGCCGGTGAACATCAGCACAAAGATGAGCCCCTTTGCCGCCTCTGGCCATCGGTCGAAGTCCGCTGTGCCAAAGCCGGTGGTGGAAACAATGCTGGCGGTCTGGAAAGAGGCGTAGCGCAGGGCGTCGCCGAAGGTTCCGTAGATCGGCAGAATCATGAAGGCCAGCACTAAGGTGCAGACGACGAAAAGGCTCATGAAGAAGCGCAGCTCCTCGTTCTTCAGGCAATCCCGCCAACCGCCGGTGATCAGACGGAAATACAGGCCGAAGTTGAGGCCGAAGAGCACCATGAACACAGTGATGATGATGTCCACCGCCGCAGAATGGAAGCCGCCGACGCTCTCGCCCAGGTTGCTGAAGCCGCCGGTGCCCGCCGTGCCCACCGCATGGATGGCCGCGTCATAGGGACTCAGGCCGGCGAAGAGCAGCGAGATGAAGAGCATCAGGGTCAGCGCGCCGTAGATGACATAGAGGATCTTCGCGCTGTCGCCCATCTTGGGCACGATTTTGCTGAGGGTTGGGCCGGGGCTTTCCGCCTTCACCAGCCAGGAGGTGCGGCCTGTCAGCTTGGGCAGCAGCGCCAGCGTCAGCACCAGCACGCCCATGCCGCCGATCCAGTGGGTGAAGCTGCGCCAGAACATGACGCCGTGCATCTTCTGGCTGAAATCCGTGAGCACCGTCGAGCCCGTTGTGGTAAAGCCGGACACGGACTCAAAGAAGGCGTCCGCGGGATTGCTGAACAGACCGCTGAGGTAAAGGGGCAAGGCGCCGAAGAGACTCAGCACCACCCAGGCCAGGGAGACGATGATATAGCCGTCCTTGGGCTTCATGTTGCGGGTGGGATCCGGCTTGATCAGCAGATGGCAGGGGAGGCCGACAGCCAGCGCCGCCGCCATGGATTCCAGCATGAAAACCGCGTCGCCGTCCCGGTGGAACAGCCCGATCAGCAGGGAGGGCAGCATGCACAGGGCCTCGACAATCAGCAGCGTGCCGAGGGTGCGGAAAACCAGTCGCTTGTTCATTTGCTGATAACCTCGTTCAGGTCGCTGATACCGCTTTCGCAGGCCAAGATGACCACCCGATCCCCGGCTTCAATGGTGTCATCGCCGAAGGGAACGATGGGCTTGCGCTTGCGCACGATCATGCCGACCAAGGTGTTGGGGCGCTTTTTAAGCGCGTGCAGCGGAATCCCGATATAGGAGGCGCCGGGCCGGGCTTCAAACTCCATGGCTTCCGCCTTGCCGCCCAGGATGCGGTACAGCTTGTCGATCTTGGTGCCGTGGCTGTTGATGACGGCGCGGACATAGCGCAGGATGGTAGAGCTGGTGATCTGGCGCGGGCTGACGATATTGTCCAGGCCCAGATCATTCATGATGTCCGCGTAGCTGATATGGTTGTTTTTTACGACAACCTTCTTGACGCCCTGCTTGATGGCGAACAGGCCGGTCATCAGGTTTTCCTCGTCCCGATCGCTCAGGCAGATGAAGGCGTCCATGTCGCGGAGGCCTTCCTGCTCCAGCAGCTCCTGGCTGGTGCCATCGCCCTGGATCACGTTCACATTGCTCAGGTCTTCCTTCAGCCGGCGCGCCTTGTCGGGATTGATTTCAATCAGACTGACGCTGGTGCCGCCGGAGGTGATGCGCCGGGCCAGGTAGTAGCTCACCCGGCCGCCGCCCAGAATCATGGCGCGCTTGACGGGCTTGGTGTTTTTGCCCAGCACCCGGAAGAAGGCGGAAATGGTTTCAGGCGTGCTGATGACAAACACATGGTCGCTGGGTTCAATCACGAAATCACCGTTGGGAATCAGGGCCTGGCCGTCGCGCTCCACGGCGGCATAGAGCACCTGGGGGAGGTTCAGGTTTCTGACTTCCTTCAGCGGGATGCCCACGAAAGCGTCGCCGATCTGTGCCCGGAAGCCCACCATCTCCACCAGTCCGTGGGCAAAGGTCTCCACAGAGCTGGCAAAGGGCAGGCGCAGCAGGCGTCCGATTTCAATGGCGGTGGCCCGCTCAGGGTTGATGGTGAGATCAATGCCCAGCTCATGCTCGAACAGGGAAAGATTCTCGTTATACTGAGGATCCCGAATGCGGGCGATGGTGTATTTGGCGCCAAGCCGCTTGCCGATGAGGCAGCAGAGCATGTTGATTTCGTCAGTAGCGGTGGCGGCGATCAGGATATCCGTATGGTCGATCTCGCCCTTTTGAAGGGTCTGGGCTACTGCGCCGTTGCCGCTGACGCAAAGCACATCCAACGTGTCCTCACACTTTCTCAGCGCCGCGTCGCTCTGATCCACCACGACCACATCGTGACCTTCCGTGGTCAGATGCTCAGCCAGGGTAAAGCCAACTTTGCCAACGCCCACGATCATAATGCGCATAATGACTAACCTCCTGGTCTTTCATACTGAAAAACCACTGTCTATTGTACCACAACAGCAGGGTTTTTCAAGGGAGAATTCAAAGGGATAGGGGATGACATACTCAGTTTATCTTATCGTTTTTCTGTATAATACGAATAGTTGAACAATTGAGGCGAATTTATTTGAGCTTTGCATCAGCACAGTAAGATGTGTCCACATGAAAGGCCAAGGCAGCATATTTGAAAGCAATAAAGGGTCAATTCCAGGGGATACGTCAGAGTAAAGAGGAACTCGGCTTGCATGATAAGGGGAGATTCAGATAGCTAATCTCCACTATGGCTTGCTGGTCATTTGAACACGCTGTGACTCAGATGGTATGCAGCTGACCGATGGAATCAGCGCGGCAAATGGGCCAGAGAATGGATTTGGAAAACCGACAGCATTGAACGCAGCGCGCCGTGTCCTTGTTCAGAAAGCAAATAGCCGCACCCAGAGGCAAGTAACATTGGAGAAGAGGGTTAAGGAATGAGGATACGTCGCAAACAATCGGGGAGAAAGCAGGTCTGAAAGGAAGGAGAGAGCAGCAGCGTCAAACGGGTGAGGATATACGCCTTGATTTAACTATTCGCTAAACCATAGTTTCACGAATAGATAGTGTGGTTTTCAAGGCGAATTCAGCCGAATTTGATCTGCGCGGCATTCTGATGCTACCAGAGATTCATCGAATCATCTTCCGCATACTTGCCGTTCATTTCAAATCAATCAGTTTTCTGGTAACAAACTCTTTGAATTCGTTTTCATCAGCCGCATCATCTTCTGTTCTGTTTGTCTGTCCGTTCTGGCCATCAACAACTCTGAGATTTGTCAACAGACTTTCTGCCAGCAAGAGATACTGTCCGGACGAAGATCATCCCACCAATCCATCCTATCTGCCTTCTATGGCGGCTGAATACAACAAAACCCCTGAAAACTCAGGGGTTCTGCTGCTGGCGCAGAGTCAGGGATTCGAACCCTGGGAGGGTTTCGGCCCTCACACGATTTCCAGTCGTGCGCCTTAGACCACTCAGCCAACTCTGCATGATGTGTATTGCCGCGTTTCCGGGCAACGGTGATATTATAGCGAAGGTTCCGCTTAAAGTCAAGATGCGGCGCGAGATTTTCAGCGGGGCAAGTGTTACATTTCTATTGTTTACTTTTTACAATTTATCGTATATAATAGGAAAGTCAAAGCTTCTGAAAGGGGGGATTTTCCGGTATGATGCCCGAAATCCTGACCGATTTCAGCAAAACCCTGCCGAATCTCACCGACTGGCTGATCTATGGCGCGATCGCTGTGGTAACCCTGATCGGCGTGATCAAGTGCCTGTTGCCGCTCTGGCGGACCACCAGCGCGCTGCGATCAGCCATCCGCAAACTGCAAGCCTCTGCCGGAGAGATTCTGGAACGCCCCGTCTGGCAGGAATCCCGCTTTATGGGCAAGCGGCTGCGCGGCTCCTGGCTGCGGTTTTTGCAGAACGCGGAACAGCTGGATCATCGCGGCCTCCCCTGCAATGTGGAAGATTATATCAATGACGATACGGTCACCCATGGCCCCGGCAACGCGCAGCTGGCCGAACTGATCCCCAGCCTGCTGACCTCCCTCGGCATCCTCGGCACCTTTATCGGCATGACCCAGGGTCTGCGGAATCTCGACGTCACCTCCACCGACGCCATGATGACGGGCATCCAGCAGCTGCTCTCCGGCATGACCTTCGCCTTCGGCACGTCTGTGGCGGGCGTCAGCTGCTCCCTGGTGTTCAATATGCTCAACCGCATCGCCCAGGGCTCCTCCTACCGCGCCATTGATGACTTTGTGGAGTCCTTCACGCAGTTGGCCATGCGCCGTCCGCTGGACAACGATGTGCAGTTGATTTGCCAGAATCAGGATCGCAACCAGCTGCTGGGCACCGTCACCCAGACTGTTTCCACTCAGATGGCTTCCTCCATCGAGCACGCCATCGGCCGGGCCATGGCGCCGGTGGCGCAGTCCATGGATCACTTCCTGGTGGGCGCGACCCGCGGTCAGGTGGAAGGCGTCCACCGGATTGTCAACAGCTTCATCCAGGAGATGAACAGCTCCCTGAACAACGAGTTCCTGCTGCTGGGCCAGACCCTCTCCAGCATCTCCCAGCACGAGGCCATGACCATGGAGCAGCTGAACAAGTCCATGGGCGCGGCCTCCGCCATCGGCCAGGACGCGGCGCAGCTCCACGGCGTCTCTCAGGAGATCATGAACCGTTTCGAGCAGTATGTGCGCGAGCTGGCTGACGCGCGCACCCGGGACGGCAGCTTTGAGAAAACCTCCGCTGACTTGCTGAACGCCATGCGCCAGGCCAATGAAAACAGCACGCGGCTGCTGGGCGACATGCAGCAGGCACAGAAGAAGCTGAATGACTCCGTTTCATCCTTCGCGTCCTCCGGCGGCACAGCGCTGCGGGGCGCGGCGGATGCCGTGCGGGACAGCAGCAGCCACCTGACTGAGGTCAGCCAGACCATGCGCGAGGCCGGCGACACGCTCTCCGGCAGCTATCAGTCCTTTGTGCAGAATGTCGTGGAAGGCCTCTCCCGCAGCCTGGGCATGTTCGAGGAAAATATGTCCGGCATGCTCTCCGCCTTCTCGGAAAAGCTGGATCAGCTGAACGCGGCTGGCACCAACGGCGCGACAGCGGCCCAGCTCAGCGGCTTGCAGGAGGCGATGGCGGACATGAGGGAAGCGATTGAGACCGCGACGGCACGCCTGCGCACCGTGGAGGGCTGAACATGGCCAGACAGCATGTGCATAACCGACGGGCCGGCCGGGGCGGAGGCGGCTCTTACTGGATCAGTTATTCGGACATCATGGCAGCCCTGGTGCTGGTGTTCGTGCTCTTTCTGGTCTTCAACCTCTACCAGTACAATCTGCTGATCGAACAGAAGGCCGAGGAGCAGCGTCAGCTGCAGATTCAGCTGGACACCCAACAGACCCAGCTGGATGAGTACAACGGCATCCTGATCATTCAGCAGGGCCGTCTGGACGAGCAGGAAGCCCTGCTGGCCACACGCACGGAAGAACTGGCCGCTCTGCAGCTGGATCTGGACGCCAAGAAGACCGAGTATGACCAGCAGACCATCATCCTGATCGGCGCCCAGCAGGATCTGGAGGACGCCCGGGCCACCTTGGCCGCGAGAGAGACGGAGATTGCCGCGATGCAGCTGCGTCTGGATCAGCAGGAAGAGGAGTTCCGCAACCAGGCGGCGCGCATCGACTCCCTGGTGGGCCTGCGGACCCGCATCATTCAGTCCCTGTCCGTGGAGCTCAGGGCCAACAACATCAACGCGACGGTGGATCCAACCACCGGCGACATCATCCTCGAAAGCGCCATCTTCTTTGACACCAACAAGTATGAGATCAAAAAGAGCGGCCAGCGGATGCTGAACACCTTCCTGCCGGTTTACCTGAGCGTGCTGCTGAGCGATGAATACAGGGACTATGTGGGCGAGATCATCATCGAGGGGCATACGGACTCTTCCGGCTCGGACAAGCCCGACGGATATATCAGCAACCTGAAGCTGAGCCAGAACCGAGCGCTGGCGGTGACCGAGTACTGCCTGAGCATTGTGCCTGACAGCCAGAAATATATGCTGCAGCAGATCCTCACCGCCAAGGGCCGCAGCTACAACGACCTGGTCTACAAACAGACCGCCTCGGGTGAATGGGTGGAAGACAAGGCCGCCTCCCGCCGCGTGGAGTTCAAGTTCTCCCTGAAGGATGCGGAGATGATCGCCGAGATGAACCGCATCCTGACCGAAAACAATGACAACTGACCGGAGCAAGCATGAAGTACATCGCCCTGTTGCTGGTTTTCCTCCTGCTGGCCTCCCTGGCCGGCATCGGCTATCTCTATGTCAGCAGCACCTTCAGCGTGTCCCAGGTCACCTGTGAGGCGCTGGAGGCCTCGGCCCAGCCGCAGTTCTTCGCCTCCACCAAGCTGCAGCTGGAGGAACACGCCCTGGTCGGCACGGTATTCTCAGACACCGTGCCCGGCGACGCGGCGGATTATCAGTTCATCACCTATACCGTGCGGCTGATGAACAGCACCGCCGTCAATGCGGACATGGTGGAGGTACAGATCACGCCCATGGCCGGCGACATCTGCCAGATCGGCAGTACCCGGGCTATGGCGCTGCAGGGGCGCTCCGAGGGGGACATCAGTGTAACCATGCTGACAGGAATCGCGATGCACCCTGTCCGCGAGCTGACGGTGACTTATTACCTCTGGGGCATTCCCTTCACCCTGAAAACCGCTTACGGGCGATAAAGAAGGAAAACGCCTGCCGCAGCCATCCGGATCATCAACCGGTCAGCCGCGGCAGGTGTTTTTGCTTCAGCTCCTGTAATGTGTATGCTTTTGTCAATCTTCCGGCCTGAATGGCGCATCGCAGTAGTAACAGGGCAGCAGGGATTGATAGGCTTCCTCGTTGATCTGGCGGTAGGTGAACCAGCTTGTCAGGGGCAGCAGCTGCTGACTGATGGATTGGCAGTTGGCGTCCAGGTGGTAATACTTGCCGCCGTTGGGATTGTAGTACAGGATAGTGTTTTCATTTACGATGACGACGGGCTGAGGTGGCTGGGTAATGGGAATTGCTGTGACGAAAGGCGCATCGTTGGTTTTCAGCACTTTTTCCTCCAGCAGGTTCATGCTGCGAACCAGCACATTCAGTTCCTCGTCCACCGTCACATCAAGAATCAGCGTCTTCCACGCAACTCCACCCTTCACGTATTCCAGCGTGATGGTGGCAGAGCCGCTCTGCTCGCCTTCAATCAGCACCCACTGCACCGCTTCCGTGTCCGCGTCCGGCCCATGGTCGTCGATGCTGTCCATGATGGACACAACGTCTTCATCGGTGACCCAGTAATCCCAGTATGCATCATCTTCACCCGTATACAGCTCCAGCGGCAGGTACAGCTCCAGGCTGTTCGCCCTGTTTTCCGGCTCAGGGGCCGCCGGTTCATCCTCCTTGTGCAGGGAGACGAGATAGGCGGTCGTCTGCCAGAAGGCGGCGGCGTTGGTCAGCTCGTAATTCGTTCGGCCGTTGACCTCCAGCCAGCGGGATTCAAAATGGACGCTGTGGCTGGTGCCGTCGGACAGATAAAAGATGATCTGCGGATACCAGTCCGTGATGCTCTGCTGGACTTCGCCGACGATCTCAATCTGGCTGAGGGTATTCCAGAGCCTGTCGATCTCGCCTGCGTCCCAGGTGGTAAACTCGCTGACGGAAAAGCCATAGCCCTCGGTGTAATACACATGCGTGATGGTCACGCCGCTGTCAAGCTTTCGCTGCAGGCTGTCCAGCCCGGTCAGTTCGGCAAAGCCTGGGGCGCCGCTTTCCGCCGCGGCCGGACCGGCGCACAGGGTCAAAAGCAGCAGAATGGCAATCAGTCGTCTCAGCATGGAATCCTCTCCCCTTCCAATGACGTTTTTTTCGGCTCCCATTGATCAGACGCATATGGAGATGATTTGTTCCCGCCGGGTGACAAAAAGCGCGGTTCATTTGCCGCGCAGGAATTCAGCGGAGATATATCCGGTCTGCCCCTGGTAGGAAACCTTGTACCACAGCTCGCCCGGGGCCACAACGGTCACTTCTTCCCCATCGGAAACCTCAGCCAGCACCATGCCCAGCGTCACGGAGGGCAGGGCGCGCAGGTTGACAAAGCTGTGCTCCGGATGGCGCACCTGCCTGCGCGGAACTTCCGGCAGGTTGGAAAGGCGCAGAAAAGCGGTCATCATATAGCCGCGCTGGCCGCCCTGGGTTTCCACTTCGCACCACTCGGTGCCCTGCTCCAGCACACGGACCTTGGCGCCGTTGGCGTACTGGGCCAGGGAACGGCTGTCGGTATCGGGGTATTCCCGGAGGTTGAGCACCTGGGTGGGCTTCGGGTTGCTCACGATGGCCGAGGGTTCTTCCGACGCGGACAATACCACGGCTTCCGGCGGCTGAAGGCCCTCCGCCACGTCCGTATTGCGCACAAAGCCCACGCCCTCAGCGCAGCCCATCATGCTCCATTCGCGGCCCTTGTACAGCAGCAGCAGATAGCGCCCTTCCTCCAGGCGGCAGTGAACAGCGCCCTTCGGGGATGGCTGGCGGCGGAGCAGGGTGCCGCTGCCTGTGCGCACCGTCACCGGCCTGTCACTGGCAGGCAGGGTTTGCTCTGTGATGAAATCTTCCCTGAAATAACCTGTCTCGCCATCGATCCGCACATGATACCAGCCGTTTTCATGGCTGAGGATACTGCAGGGCGCGCCGTTGTAGTAAACGCCCAGCACCCGCGCCTGATAGCCGGGCTGTTCGCGAAGATTCAGGAAGGCGTCGTCAGCCATGCCGCCGACCACGCCCATGACCGCCGTCTCCCAGACCGCCAGCGTAACCCCGTCGCCGGGCACATATCCTGTCTGGCCTGAGCCTGTGCCGACCAGGAGCCAGCCGTTCCCGGCCTCCTTCGCCGTCAGCCAGTCGCCGCGCGCGCACTCCCCCACCGCTTCGGCTTCCTCACCGGGAGCGCCGCGCAGGGTAAGCGTTTCCGCGCTGACCAAAGCAAAAAGCGTCTGTTCCTCCGCCATCGCGGGGGCCGTCAGCAGCAGCAGCGCAAGCAGGGCCGTCAGCAGCCTTTTCACCGCGCTTCACCTCCCACCACATAACGAACAGACGCAAGCGATTCTTCCATCGTTTCCGGTCAATCCTTGATTCCGTTGATGCGCTTCCACTCCGCGATGGCCTCTGTCGCCAGCTCATCGCAGCGGTTGTTGCCGGGATTTGACGCGTGTCCCTTGACCCAGACAAACTGCACGCTGTGCTTTTCGGTCAGCTTCAGCAGAATGAACCAGAGATCCTGGTTCTCCACCGGCGTCCCGGCGGAGGTCTTCCAGCCCTTCTTCTTCCAGCCCTCCAGCCAGTGATCGTTGAAGGCCTTCACCATGTATTGCGAGTCTGTATACAGGGTGACGTCACAGGGCTCCTTGAGGGCGCCCAGGGCACTGATGGCCGCGAAGAGCTCCATGCGGTTGTTGGTGGTGGAGGGCATATGGCCGCTCATTTCCTTGCGGTGTTTCCCGTATTCCAGTATGGCGCCCCAGCCGCCCGGCCCCGGATTGCCTGAGCACGCGCCGTCCGTATAGATGACCACGTGCTTCCTCTGTCCCTCGGGCATATGACGCTCCTCCCTTCAGATGCGATCAGGCTTTTGACATTTCCCTGGATTTGTCCGCGCAGACCTTCATGGCGGACATGACCGCGCTGCGGAAGCCCGTGCGCTCCAGCTCGGCCACCGCGTCGATGGTGGTGCCGCCGGGAGAGCAGACGGCGTCCTTCAGCGCGCCGGGATGCTCCCCGGAGTGCAGCACCATCAGCGCGCTGCCCAGCACGGACTGGGCCGCCATCTCATAGGCGGTGGCCCGGGGAATGCCCTCCCGCACGCCCGCGTCCGCCATGGCCTCGATCAGCATATAGATATAGGCCGGGCTTGAACCGCTCAGGGCGGTCACGCCGTCAAAGAGGCGCTCCGGAAGAACCACCGTCCGCCCCACGGCTTCAAACAGCCCCTTGGCAAAGGCAAAGTCCTCATCGCTGAAGGTGGTCTCGGCGCAGATGGCGGTCATCCCCTCTCCCACCATGGCGGGGGTATTGGGCATGACGCGGAGGATGGTCGCGCCTGTGCCGTCCAGCAGGCGGGTCAGCCTGTCCACAGACCAGCCGGCGGCTATGCTGATGACCGCTTTTCCGTCCAGCATTCTGCGCATGCTTTCCACCACATCGGCGAGCACGTTGGGCTTCACCGCCAGCAGGAGGATGTCGCACTGCTCGGCGGCTTCCTCGGCCAGCTCACAGAAAGTGACGCCCGGCTGCTCCTGGCTGAGCTCAGACATGCGGCGGCGGCTCTTGTCGCAGACCGTGACCTGCTGAGGCTTCAAAAAGCCGTCAGCCAGCGCGCCCCGAAGGATGGCGCTGCCCATATTGCCCGCTCCGATGATGCCGATCTGTTTCATGTGTCACACCTCGCGTCCAATGCTGTCAGGCTGGTCAGATGATATAGCGGTGGATGTCAGCCGGCGCGTTTTCGCCGCTCAGGTGAGCGCGCACATAGTCGCCGTCGATCTTCAGCTCAAAGGGCGGCATGCTCTCGTCCCCGGCGTTGTAGGAGATGTCCTCCAGCAGCTGCTCAAATACCGCGTGCAGCCGCCTCGCGCCGATGTCCTCGCTGTTCTCGTTGGCGTTGAACGCCGCGTTGGCGATGGCCTCGATGGCGGAGTCCTCGAATTTGAGCATGACCCGATCCACGGCCAGCAGCGCCTGATACTGGCGGGTCAGCGCGTTTTCCGGCTGGGTCAGGATGCGCTGGAAATCCTCTCTCGTCAGGCTCTTGAGCTGCACATGCACGGGGAAGCGGCCCTGAAGCTCGGGGATCAGGTCGCTGACCTTGCTGACATGGAAGGCGCCAGCCGCGATGAAGAGCATGTAGTCGGTCTTGACTGGGCCGTACTTGGTGTTGACGGTAGAACCCTCCACGATGGGCAGGATATCCCGCTGCACACCTTCCCGGCTGACATCCGGGCCGCCGGAGGCGTGCTTTCCGGCGATCTTGTCAATCTCGTCGATGAACACGATGCCGTGCTGCTCAGCCCTGCGGACAGCCTCCTCGTGCACGGCGTCCATGTCAATCAGCTTGTCGCTCTCCTGCTGCATGAGGATCTTCCGGGCTTCCCTGACCTTCATCCGCCGGATCTTCGTGCGGCGGGGCATCATATCGCCCATCATGTCGCCCAGGGAGATGGCGTTGCCGCCCACCTCCAGCTGAGGGGCGGCCTCTTCCACCTCCACATCCAGCTCTCGGTCCTCCAGTTCGCCGCGCATCAGCTGCCGGCGGAGCTCCTCGCGCTTGCCGCTCAAAGCCTGCTGCTCCTCGGCGCTGGGCTCCGCCACGGGCTGCTTTTTGCCCAGCAGGAAGTCCAGCGGGTTGGCATTCTGCTTTTTCTGGGGGCTGAGCAGCAGGCTGACCAGCCGGTCTTCGGCCAGCACCTGGGCCCGGGTCTGGACGCGCTTCTGATACTCCTCCTTCACCATGCGCACGGCGTTTTCCACCAGGTCGCGCACAATGGACTCCACATCGCGGCCCACATAGCCCACCTCGGTGAACTTGGTGGCTTCCACTTTCAGGAAGGGCGCGGAGGCCAGCTTAGCCAGCCGGCGGGCAATCTCCGTCTTGCCCACGCCGGTGGGGCCGATCATCAAAATGTTCTTGGGGGTGATTTCCTCCCGCATGCCTTCCTCTACGCGGGAACGGCGATAGCGGTTGCGCAGGGCGATGGCCACCATTTTCTTGGCTTCGTCCTGGCCGACGATATAGCGATCCAGTTCTCGGACGATTTCACGGGGCGTTTTTTCAGACATGCTTCTCCCCCCTTACACATCCTCAACGATGATGTTGTCATTGGTATACACGCAGATGGAAGCCGCAATGTGCAGCGCCTTTTCCGCGATCTCATGAGCGCTCAGGTCGGTGTTGTCCACCAGGGCCCGGGCCGCCGCCAGCGCGTAATTGCCGCCGGAACCGATGGCCACCACGCCGCCGTCCGGGTCGATCACCTCGCCGGTGCCGGAGATCATCAGCAGGGTGTCCTTGTCCGCTACAATCAGCAGGGATTCCAGCTGGCGCATGCCCTGTTCGGAGCGCCACATCTGGGCCAGGGACACCGCGGCTCTCTCGAGGTTGCCGCCGTACTGGGTCAGCTTTTCCTCAAAGCGGTCACAGAGGGCGAAGGCATCGGACACATTGCCCGCAAAGCCCGCTACCACTTTGCCGCCAAAGAGCCGGCGCACCTTGCGGGCCGTGGACTTGAAGACGACGTTCTCACCCATGGTAATCTGGCCGTCGCCCGCCACAGCCGTCTGGCCGTTGCGCCGCACCGCGCAGATCGTTGTTCCTTTGAAAACGCTGCTCATGTATTGTCCTCCGTTTGCTCTTGCGCAAAACCTTTCATCCAGTCCAGAGCGCGCTGGCTAATGGACTCATACCGCTGCACCTTGGGCATGCGGCGCTTCCGGCCCTCCTGAGGCAGGGGATCGAGCAGGCCGAAGGCGCAGTTCATGGGCTGGAAGTGCTTGATGGGTGTGGAGATATAGCGCCCCATCGCACCGATGGCGGTGAAGCCCGGCAGTTCCACAGGCGGTCCGCCTTTCAGCTGGCTGGCTAAGGAAAGGCCGCAGAGCAGGCCGCTGGCGGCGCTCTCCACATAGCCCTCCACCCCGGTCATCTGGCCCGCAAAATAGGTCAGCGGACGGCTGATCATTTCAAAATGCGCGTTCAGGAAGCCTGGGGACTGGAGGAAGGTGTTGCGGTGCATCACCCCATAGCGGGCAAACTCCGCGTGTTCCAGCCCGGGGATCATCCCGAAAACCCGCCTCTGCTCCGGGAACTTCAGCCGCGTCTGAAAGCCCACCAGGTTGTACAGACTGCCCTCGGCGTTGTCCTGGCGGAGCTGAACCACGGCATAGGGTTCTTTGCCCGTGCGCGGATCCGTCAAGCCGACAGGCTTCAGGGGCCCGAAGGCCAGCGCCATCCGGCCGCGCCGCGCCATGGATTCCACGGGCATGCAGCCCTCGAAGACCTTTTTCTCCTCGAAGCCGTGCACTTCCGCGGTCTCCGCTTCCAGCAGGGCGTCCACAAAGGCCTCATACTCGGCCTTGTCCATGGGACAGTTGAGATAATCCTCTCCCCGCCCGTACCGCGACTGGCGGAAGACCCTGTCCATATCGATGGATTCCAGGGTGACGATGGGCGCGGCGGCGTCGTAGAAATGCAGGGTGCCCAGGCCGGGCAGGGCCGCGATCTTCTCAGCCAGCGCGTCCGACGTCAGCGGGCCTGTGGCGATGATGACCGGCGCTTCGGGGATGTCCGTCACTTCCTCTGACACGATCTCGGCCAGAGGATGCGTGCGGAGCGCATTTGTGACATAGGCGGAAAAGCCTTCCCTGTCCACGGCCAGCGCGCCGCCGGCGGGTACCCGCGTGGCGTCCGCTGCCCGCATGATCAGGGAGTCCAGCAGGCGCATTTCCTCTTTCAGCAGGCCTACGGCATTGGTCAGCCGGTCAGAGCGCAGGCTGTTGGAGCAGACCAGCTCGGCAAAGTCCGGGCGGGAGTGCGCAGGCGTCATCTTCTGCGGCTTCATCTCGATCAGCCGGACGCGGATACCGCGCTTCGCCAGCTGCCAGGCGGCTTCGCTCCCGGCCAGACCCGCGCCGACGACTGTCGCCCGCAGCTCATTCATCGCCGTCCTCCTCGGTGCGTTGCACTTCCACCTTGTAGCGGCAGGCGTCATTGGCGCAGAGATGCCAGGTCTCCCCCTTGCGGGTGGTCTTTTCGGTCATATAGCCGCCGCACTGGGGGCACTTGTCCGGCACCACCTTGTCCCAGCTGACGAAATCACAATCCGGGTAGCGCTCACAGCCATAGAAGCGGCGGTTTTTCTTGCTGATCTTCTCCTGGAGCCTTGCGCCGCACTTGGGGCAGGCGGCCTCCAGGTAGGTGACGATCGGCTTGGTATTGCGGCACTCGGGGAAATTGGGGCAGGCCAGAAAACGGCCATAGCGGCCCATCTTGTAGGTCATCATGGCGCCGCACTTGTCGCAGGGCACATCGCTGACCTCGTCCTTAATTTCCACCTTGTCGATGGCCTTTTCAGCCACCTCCAGCTCTTTCTCGAAGGGCGGGAAGAAATCGCGGAGCACGTCCTTCCAGTAGATCTGTCCGGCCTCCACCTGATCCAGCCGGCTCTCCATGTCCGCCGTGAACTCCGTGTCCACAATGTCGCTGAAATACTGCTCCATCAGGCTGGTCACCATGTGGCCGAGCTCGGTGGCGTAGAGCCGCTTTTTCTCCCGGCTGACATAGCCCCGGGAGATGATGGTGGTGATGGTCGGCGCATAGGTGGAGGGACGGCCGATGCCGTTTTCCTCCAATGCGCGCACCAGGGAGGCCTCGGTGTAGCGGGGCGGCGGCTGGGTGAAGTGCTGATCGCACCGCACATCGGCAATCCGAGCCTTGTCCCCTTCCTTCAGCGCGGGGATAGCCGTCTCGGCGCTCTCCACCGCTTCATCCGTGCTCTCTTCGTACAGCGCAGTAAAACCGGGGAAGGTCTTGTTTTCCCCGTAAAAGCGCAGGGTGATGCCATCGCCAGTCAGCTCAGCCGTCAGGGTCGTGTAGACGGCCGCCTTCATCTGGCTGGCCATGAAGCGGTTGTAAATCAGGCGGTACAGGTTGTACTGATCCCGTGTCAGGGAATCCTTGACATCCTCGGGCAGACGGGTGACCACGGTGGGGCGGATGGCCTCGTGAGCGTCCTGGGCATTGGAGCGGCCCTTGTACACATTGGGTGTCTCCGGCAGATAATCCTGGCCGAAACGCTTGGGAATAAAGTCCCGGACGGCCGCCAGGGCTTCATCGCTGACCCGAACCGAGTCGGTACGGATGTAGGTCACCAGACCCTGGGTGCCCTCGTTTTTCAGATCGACGCCTTCATAGAGCTGCTGCACCACCTGCATGGTCTTGGCGGTGGAGAAGTTCAGCTTCCGGCTGGCCTCCTGCTGCAGGCTGGAGGTGGTAAAGGGGGCCGAGGGCAGCTTGCGCTTTTCGCTGCGCTTGACGGAGGTAACGGTGAAATCCGTCCTACGGATGCGCTCCGCCGCCTTTTCCGCCTCCTCCCCGCTGGAGATCTCGGCCTTGGCGCCGTCGATGGCGCTCAGCCGCACGCTGAAGGGCTGACCTTTTTTGCCCACCTGGCCCGCGGCGCTGATCTCCCAGTATTCCTCCGGAATGAAGCTGTTGATTTCCTGCTCCCGGCTCACCACCAAGCGGGTCGCCACTGACTGCACGCGCCCGGCGGAAAGGCCTTTGCGCACCTTGGCCCAGAGCAGCGGGCTGATCTTGTAGCCCACCAGCCGGTCCAGCGCGCGCCGGGCCTGCTGGGCGTCCACCAGGGACATATTCACAGCCCGGGGCTTTTTCATGGCCTGCTGAACGGCCTTTTTGGTCACCTCGTGGAATTCCACCCGGCAGGCTTTGGCCGGATCGATCCCCAGCACCTGGGCCAGGTGCCAGGAGATGGCCTCGCCCTCCCGGTCAGGGTCTGTCGCCAGATAGACCGCGGAAGCGTTCTTGGCTTCCTTGCGGATAGCGCTCAGGATGTCCCCCCGGCCGCGGATGGTGATATACTTCATCTCGAAGTCGTTTTCAGGCTCCACGCCCAGCTGGGACTTCGGCAGATCGCGCACATGCCCCTGGGAGGCTTCCACGTGATAGCCTCTCCCCAGATACTTGGCAATGGTGCGCGCCTTGGCCGGCGATTCCACAATGATGAGCTTGGATTTCGTCGTTTTTCCTGCCATGAAGATGGCCTCCGTCCTTTGTGTATGTCACCGCATTCACGGAAACAATCATTATAGGTATACGCCGCTCAGATCCGGGCGAAGTACTTGCCGGGCAGGGATTTGACCCTACCCATCATCTGCAGCATGGTGAGGGCCACGCTGATTTCCGACGCGCTCAGACCGGTGGCTTCCGCAATTTCATCCATGGAGAGCTCACCGCCGCTCAGGGCTGAGTAGACCTTTTTCTGCTCGGGTGTGAGCTCCGGGAGCTGCTCCCGCTGTTCGCGGGTGGGCAGCGGATGCTCGTCCCAGCCCAGGTCTTCCAGAATGTCCGCGGCGGTGGTGAAGTACCGCGCTCCCTCCCGCAGCAGCTGGTGAGGGCCTTCGGACAGCGGCAGATTGGGAATGCCCGGGTAGGCGAAAACCTCCCGTCCCTGATCCAGCGCGTACCCCACGGTCACCATCGCGCCGGACTTGATGTATCCCTGCATCATGACAACGGCGCGGCTTAAGCCGGAGAGAATGCGGTTGCGGCTGCTGAAGCTCCAGGGGGTTGGCTTCATGCCCAGGGGAAATTCGCTCAGCAGCAGTCCGCCGCCGGAGAGAATCCGCTCTCTGAGCTGGCTGTTGTCCGAGGGATAGTCGATGTCGATCCCGCAGCCGCACACGCCGATGGTCGGGCTTCCGCCCTGCAGACAGCCCTCGTGAGCCGCGCCGTCAATCCCCACCGCCAGGCCGCTGACGACGCACACGCCGCTTTTGCTCAGTGCCTTGGCCAGGCTTTCTGTCTCAGCTGCGCAGGAAGGGGTGGCTTTGCGCGTGCCGACAATGGTCAGGCTTCGCTCCTGCAGCGCGCTCAGGCTGCCCCGGTAAAAGAGCAGGGCCGGCGCGCTGTTGATCTCCGTCAGGGCGGCCGGATAAAAGGGATCGTCGATGCTGAGGATGCCGATCTCCAGTTCCTGCATGCGCAGCATCATCCGGTGCATTGCATCGGGCGCTGACGCCTTGCGAAGGATGTTCAGCTGACGCTCGGTCAGCCATTCCCGCAGGCTCTCGCCCCGGTCTTCCAGAAACCGGATGTATACGGACTCCGCGCTTCCGGCTTCCCGCATCAGGGTGCAGAGCGTCTCCGGCCTGATCATCGTGCTGGTCAGCCAGGCCCGGCAGCCGTCCTCCCGCTGATAACGCATGATGCTCCCCACCTCCGGTGAATCAGGCATAGGATGGTTATACCCGCTTCACTACGTTTGTCAATCCTATCATCTTTCATTTCAGTTGTCAACCGCCCTGCCGCGGGCGCTTCAAACGGCGCTTTACTTGTCCGCTTTACTCATCCGCATCCAGGCGTGTAAAGCCCTCGCCCAGGGCTTCAAAGGCTTCGGTGATGAACATGAAGGCGCTGGGATCGGCCTCGCGCACGATGGTCTTGAGCTCCGGCAGCTCCTGTCTGGAGATGACGCAGAGCAGCAGCGGTCGCTCCTCCATGGTGTACGCACCCCGGGCTTTCACCTGCGTGCAGCCCCGGTTCATGTCGCTGAGGATCTTTTTCGAGATCGTCTCCCAAGCCGAGCTCATAATATAGCAGGCCTTGTGCGCGGTGAAGCCCACCATGACCACGTCGATGACCTTCGAGGAGACATAAATGCAGATCAGGGCATAGAGGGCCTCGCTGCCGCCAATGGTCACCCAGACCGCGATGACCACCATGAAGTCCAGCGCGAACAGGAAGGCCGCCACGGTGATGGTTGGGAAACGGCGGTGCACCAGTTTGGCGATCATGTCTGTGCCGCCGGTGGTGGCGCCGCCCCGCAGAATCAGCCCCAGACCAATGCCCAGCAGCGCGCCGCCGCAGATAGCGCAGAGCAGCACATCATCCGACAGCGGCTGAAAGGGGAGCAGGTCGATGGCCAGCGAGAAGAGCACGGTTGCGCCCAAGGAGCGGATGACAAAACGGCCGCCGATGCGCAGATAGCCGATCAGGAACAGCGGGATGTTCATCGCCAGGGACACCAGACCCACAGGCCAAAAAAAGTAATGATTCAGGATCATGGCCACGCCGGTGAGGCCGCCGGGCGCGATGCTTCTCGGTGTGAGGAAAAGCGGATAGGCCGCGCCGCCCAGCACGCAACCGACGATAATCTGAATCCAGCTCAGCGCGATCTCCCTGGGCGGCATCGCGCGGTGGACTTGTTTCCTTGCCCGAATCAGCTTAATCATGTTGCTTGTCTCCATTCAGTGCGTTATTCAAGCGGCGGCAGCGGATCACAGCGGAAAGCCTTCAGCTCCTCCCTGCAGCGCTGCCAGTCCGGAAAAAGCTGGGCCAGATGACCGTAAAAGGCGGCGGAATGGTTGGCCTCCACCAGATGACAGAGCTCATGGGCCAGCACATACACCGCCAGCTTTTCCGGCACACAGCCCAGGTTGGTGGACAGGCGGATGCGCCCGGTGGAGCTGGTGCAGCTGCCCCAGCGGGAGTTCATGTTCCGGAAAGTGATTTCCGTCGGACAGCGTCCCAGGCGGCCCGAAAGGACAGGTGCATACTGGCTGATGATCGCCTCCAGCCGCCGCTGCCGCCAAACCAGGAAGGCTTTGCCCGAGGGGACGCCGTCCTGACCCAGGGTGACCAGCAGCCCCTGCGCCCAGTGCCTTTCCCCGAGCGCGAAGGCGGGTGTCCAGGTCTGCAGCCAGCTGGCGTGCTGATCCAGCCAGTCCCTGTTCGCGGTCAGAAAAGCCTTCACCTGATCCAGCGCTGTGCCGTAAGGCACGGTCAGCACAAAGCAGCCCTCCCCCTTCGGCACTTTCACAATCAGGCGCTTGCAGCCCTTCCGGCGGGTCAGGCGGAAATCATAATTCAAGTAATGCAGCGTGTCCATTCTGCCTCCTGATTCGCTGGTACAGCCCGCGCATCAGCCCTTCCCGCCAGGCCCAGCCAGGCATCAGCTCCCTGAGCAGCGCCCAGAAGGCCGGGCTGTGATCTTTGTAAAGCAAATGGCAGCACTCGTGCGCCAGCACCGCCTCGGCACAGCAGGGCGGCAGCCGCAGCAGCGTCCGGTTCAGGCCGATAACGCCTTTGTCGTGGTTCAGCCAGCCCCACAGGCCTTTCCGCTCGTCCCAGTACAGCGTGGGCGGGCTGATACCCAGCGCCGCGGCGAAGCGATCGACAGGCATGGCGGAGGTCATCACCGTCTCGGTCAGCGGTTCCGGGAATGGCAGGCGTTCCGCCTCCCGCCAGCCCTCCAGAAAGGCGGCGGCGTCCGCTTCACAGCCCTCAGGCATCAGCAGCGTGACCCGTCTGCGCTGATCCCGCTTCAGGGCAGGCGCGCCAATGCCCTTCCCGCTCAGCACCCGCACTCTCGTCTCCCCTGCTGTGAGCATCGGCATGGCGCGGCAGTCCTCCCCGCATAGATTTCATAAGGCAATGAGCGTTCGCAGCCGATTCCGCTGTCAACAGCGAACGCCGGGCATTCGATGGCCCGGCGTTACGGACGGCTGAGGGTTCAGGCATCCATGGGCAGGCGATCCATCACCGTGAAGCCCAGGCTTCTCAGCGCTTGATGGCCTTCCTCCCAGAGAGAAGCCTCCCTCAGCAGCTGCGGATGGTGGGCGTCCACGCCGACGATCGTCCTGACAGGATACCGGCTGATATGCAGCCAGAAATCCATATTGGGATAGCCGCCCTGCTCGCCCTCCAGCTGGTACTTGCGCCCCAGCAGGTTGTATTCCAGCGGAATGTCCATCTCCATGGCGCACTGGGCGATCATCTCCGCCGCCTGTTCGCAGGCCTTGCTGAAATCGCCGGGGAGACGCCGCCGCATATAGATATCCGGATGAGCCACACAGGCATAAAGGCCTGTGCGCATCCCTTCCGTCAGCCTTTCCGCGAAGCGCAGCACCATCTCGTCGTCGGCTTCACAGCTCCTGGCTGTCCAGAGCGGGTCTTCGTCCTCGTCGCATTCGATGGAGTGCTGGCCCAGCAGGTAATAGCCCACCACCTGATCCAGCAGGGCGTGCAGGTGATCCCGGTAGCGCGGGAAGTACTCGGCTTCCAGGCCCACATGGATCACAATGTCATCCCGGAACTGATCCTTCACCCGCCTCACCGCGTCCAGATAGCCGGACAGCTCGTCCATGCCCATGCGGATGCCGCTTTGATAGCCGCTCCGGTAAGGCCAGGGCGCGTGGTCGGAAAAGCCGAGCACGTCAAAACCGGCATCTATGGCCGCCTGTACGTATTCCTCTTCGCTCCCCACCGCGTGGTGACAGCGGGGCGTATGGCAATGATAATTGGCTTTCAAGCGCGCCTCCTGACCGGCTCAGCGGTTCTGCTGCGCCATCTGGATCCGCAGCGCGGCCAGGCAGTGTTCCTTGCTGGCGTCGATATGGTGCTGCATCAGGGCGCGGAGGCCTTCCAGATCGCGCTTTTCAATCAGGTTGACCAGCTCGTAGTGCTCCTGATGCGCCTCGTTCAGGTCGCTGTACTGGCGGATGGCCATGGCGGAAAAGCGCTTGATGTACTCGTCCTGCCCTTCGATGACCCGCAGGATGCGATTTTGATGGCTGATGGCGGTCAGCTCCGAGTGGAAGTCCCTCGTCAGTGGAGAGAGCTGCTCGATGTCACCCCTGGCCATCAGGCCGTCCATCTCGTGCAGCTTGCGCCGCAGGGACGCGATCTGCTCCGGCGTCGCCTTCTCAATGATCGCCGGCAGTGTCAGCATTTCCAAAGCGTTGCGTATGGTATAGATCTCTTCCACATCAGCGATGGTGAAAGCCCGCACCACCACGCCGCGGCGCAGCACATACTCCACCAGACCGTCGCGCTCCAGCTTGCGCAGGGCTTCCCGCAGCGGTGTCCGGCTGATATGCAGGCGTTCGGCGTAGTCCGTCTCCACAATCCGCTCCCCGGCCGGGATATCGCCGGTAATGATCGCGTGCTTCAGCACTTCGTAGGCGATTTCGCGGATAGGCCTGGATTCCATCATGGGCTGAAAGGTGATCTGACCGTTCATCCTGATCCTCTCCCTGGGTGGGATTCATGTGCAAATGCATTTTGTATGCACATTGGATACAATGATAGAACAAAAGCCGAAGATTGTCAAGGCTGGAATTGCCGGTTTGACCAATTCTGCATAAAAATGAATCCTGTCTTGCAAAAATCCTGCAATAACAGTATAATGAAGTGTCGCCTGCGCGTCCTGTGACACCCGCGGGCCGACTGAACGGAGGGATGGATTCAGCTATGCAGGAGATGGAAGACCTGATCAGCAGGCTCAACCAGTCCGGCAAACGGCTCAGCAAGGGCCACCGCCGGATTGGACAGTATATCGCCGAACACTACGACAAGGCGGTGTTTATGACAGCCGCCCGCCTGGGTGAAGCAGTGGGCGTCAGCGAGTCCACTGTGGTGCGCTTTGCCTCCGCCCTGGGTTACGAGGGCTATCCCCAGCTTCAGCGGGCCATGCAGGAGCTGGTCAGCCATCGCCTGACGGCCAACCAGCGGGTGGAGATGGCCACGGAAATTGACCCCCGCCAGGCCCTGCCGCTGGTGCTCAAGAGCGACGCCCAGAACCTGCGGGCCACCGCGGAATCCATTGACAATGAGACCTTCAACGAGGTGGTGGCGAGGCTCCTGGAAGCCAAGGCAATCTATGTGGTGGGCCTGCGCTCCGCCGCGCCCCTGGCCCAGTTTATGGATTACTATCTTCATTATATATTCGACCATGTGCATCTGGTGTCCTCGGGCTCCACGGACGTGTTCGAGGAGATCATCAAACTCCAGCCCGGCGATGTGATCATCGGCATCAGCTTTCCCCGGTATTCCAGCCGTACGCTGGAGGCCATGCGCTTTGCCAAGCGGACAGGCGCGCAGGTCATCGCCATCACCGACGGCCCCATGTCTCCCCTGCGGGACATCGCTGATCTCACCCTCATCGCCCGGACGGATATGGCTTCCTTCGTGGATTCCCTGGCCGCGCCCATGTCGGTCATCAATGCGCTGCTGGTGGCCCTGGGCCTCCACCGCAAGGAGGCGCTGAGCCAGCATTTCCGCCAGCTGGAGGATATCTGGGATACTTACAAGGTCTATCTCGGCGAGGAGGGCCGCCATGCGTGAGGTTGCTGTGGTGGGCGGCGGCGCGGCCGGAATGATGGCGGCGCTGAGCGCAGCCCGGTGCGGCGCGAAAGTCACGCTGGTTGAAAGGAACGCCAAGCTGGGCAGGAAGATCTACATCACCGGCAAGGGCCGCTGCAACTGCACTAATGACTGTACCCGCGATGAGTTCCTTGACGAGGTGCCGCGGAATCCGCGCTTTCTGTACAGCGCCCTGCACGGTCTGATGCCGCAGGATATGATGGCGCTGCTCACGGAGCTGGGCTGCCCGGTGAAGGTGGAGCGCGGCCGCCGCGTCTTCCCCGTCAGCGACAAGGCCAGCGACGTCACCCGGGCGCTGGAGCGGGAGCTGCGCCGGCTCGGTGTGACCATCCTGCTGAACACCCGGGTCACAAAACTTCTGACGGAAAACGGCGCCGTCATCGGCGTTAAGGCGGAAAACGGCGAGTCATTTCCGGCGGACGCGGTGATCCTGTGCACCGGCGGCGTCAGCTATCCGGCCACCGGCTCCACAGGCGACGGCTATCGGATGGCAGAGGAGACCAGTCACACGCTGGTTCAGCCAAAGCCTTCCCTCTCCGCCTTTGACACGGCGGACGAATGGCCAGAGCGGCTGCAGGGGCTGACGCTCAAAAATGTGCGCCTCACGCTGAAGGAAGGCCACCGCCTCCGCTATGAAGAGCAAGGGGAATTGCTCTTCACCCACTTTGGCATCTCAGGCCCCCTGGTGCTGGAGATGAGCTGTCATCTGGAGGGCGACCCTCAGGATGCAAAGGTAAGCCTCTGCATGAAGCCTGCCATGAGCCCGGAGCTGATTGAAATGCGGGTGCAGGAAGTCCTCCGGGAGCAGAACCGCCGGACCATCGCCAACGCGATGCACGCCTTTCTTCCCTCGCGGATGGCAGACCTCTACCCGGACATTGTGGGGGTAGACGGAACCAGACAATGCGCCCAGGTCACCCGGGAAGAACGGATCCGGCTGATGGACGGGCTGCACAGCCTGCCCCTGCGCCTCAGCCGCTTCCGCCCCATCGAGGAAGCCATCGTGACCCGGGGCGGTGTCAGCACCCGTTGTGTCAATGCCTCCAACATGGCTTCCACAAAGGTGAAAGGCCTGTATTTCGCGGGAGAGCTGCTGGATGTGGACGCCCATACCGGCGGTTACAACCTGCACATCGCCTGGAGCACGGGCCAGCTGGCCGGCCAGAGCGCCGCAATGGGATTATAAACGACTGTAATGGACAAGGAGAGCGCCTCATCCCATGAATTATGTGATTCTTGACCTGGAATGGAATCAGCCGGTTTCTCATCAGGAGAGCACCTACAGGCGCGTGGGGGATCGGCTCATCTTTGAGATGATACAGATCGGCGCGGTGAAGCTGAACGCGGACAGGGAGATTGTGGACAGCCTCTCTGTTCCGATTCAGCCCACCTGGTATACCCGCATTCATCCGCGAATCCGCCGCATGACCGGCCTGACGCCGGAGATCCTCGACGAGGCTCCGCGCTTTGAGGAAGCCATTGAGCGGTTTGTGGACTGGTGCGGGGAAGATTACTGCCTGCTGACCTGGGGCTGCGATGACGTGAGTGTGCTGCAGCAGAACATGGATTTCTTCGATGTCCATCCTGACCTGCCGCCGCTGTGTGACATTCAGCACTTTTTCAGCGATGTGTATGAGCTCAAAAACCGCATGGGTCTGAAGCCAGCCATGGACATGCTCCACATCGACCCGGACGAGGAAAAGTCCTTCCACAACGCGGTCAACGACGCATACTATACCGCCCTGGTTTTCCAGACGCTCAAGGAGCCGGAGCGGGTGCTGAACTATCCCAATCAGCCCAAGCAGCTGATTCATCCCCAGGAGGAGCCTGACCGGAATTACAAAGGGGATGAGTTTGCGTCCATCCGGGAGGCGCTTGAGGGTGAGCTGGCCCAGAACCCCCGATGTGCGGTCTGCGGCAAGCCCTGCGCGGTGGAGGAGGCGGGCTATGTGCCCCAGACGGCGGATCAGTATGTGGGGCTGGCCAAATGCAGCCGCCACGGCGTGATGCTCGTTCGGCTGAGGTTCCGTCCCCGGGCTCAGCGTCAGCGCTGGATGGGGGTATCCGTGGCCAAAGCGACCCAGCCCAACATCGCCTATGTGCACACCAAGCAGTTCCAGTACAACCAGAAAAAGGCGGCAGGGCGCGTGCCCGATCCCGAGCTCGCCCTGGAGAAAGCCGACTGGGCCAATGTGCCCTTCGAGTGACAGGCCGCCTGATACGGGCAGGTGACAGAGATGAGAATTACATACCAAGACCGGGAAACCGAGGCTCCGGAAGGCCTGAGCGCAGAAGCCTGTCTGCGCCTTTTCGGCGTGGATACGGCTGAGGTCCTCGCGGCCCGTTCCGGCACCGAGACCATATCCCTAACGCAGCCGCTCTTTCAGGACACCGTGATCGAGCCGCTGACCTATCAGGACGAGGAGGGGCGGCGCATCTATGAGCGCTCCCTGCGCTTTGTGATGCTGATGGCGGTGCGCAGGCGCTGGCCGGGTCAGCGGGTCAGGGTGGAGTACTCTGTCGGGCGGGGTGTGCTCGTGCGCCTGCCGGGCCGGCAGATGGATGAGGCGGAAGTCCGCGCCCTGGAAGACACCATGCGCGATTACTGCGCTCAGAATCTGCCTTTTGTGAAAAAGCGGTGGAAGCTCAGCGACGCCCTGCGGTACTTTGCCGAAGACGGCCAGGCGGACAAAGTGGCCCTGCTGCGCCTCCGCAAGAAGGATTATTTCGACATGTACACCTGCGCGGGCATGTGGGAATACTTCTACGGTGTCATGGCGCCGACGACCGGCTGTGTCAGCCGCTTTGGCCTGTCCCTTCTGGATGACGGCTTTGTGATGCGCTGGCCAGAACCCGACCGTCCCGATACTGTCTCCTCCTTCCGGGACAGCCCCAAGCTGCTAAAGGTATTCCGCCAGAGCGCCGACTGGAGCGCGATTCTGGGCATCAACAATGTGGCTGACCTGGAAGCCATGATCCGTCAGAAGGAGCTGCGCGGCATCATTCGCGTCAACGAAGCCCTGCATGAGCAGGCCATCTCCGATGTGGCCCGGGAGATCGTGGCTGCGGGCAAGCAAGTGATTCTGGTGGCCGGGCCGTCCTCCTCCGGCAAAACCACCTTTGCGGGACGCCTCGCCGTACACCTGCGGGTGCTGGGCTGCCGCGCCCGCCGCATCAGTCTGGATGACTACTACCTGGACCGGGATACCCTTCCGCGTGAACCGGACGGCAGTATTGACCTGGAGCACCTGCGGACGCTGGATCTTCAGCTGATCTCTGAGCAGATCGGCGCGCTGCTGGAAGGCCGGGAAGTGCTGCTGCCCAAGTACAGCTTCCTGACAGGGCGGCGTGAGCCGCAGGGGGAGCTTTTCAGGCTTGCGCCCGGAGAAGCGGTGATACTTGAAGGCATACACGCGCTGAACCCGGAGCTTCTGCGCGGGGTGAACGCGGCCCTTGTGCACCGGGTTTTCGTCAGCGCCCTGACCTGCCTGAATCTGGACGATCACAACCGCATCCGCACCACCGACGCCCGCCTGCTCAGGCGCATTGTGCGGGATCATCAGTTTCGCGGAACTACACCCGCGAAAACCCTTGCCATGTGGCCCAGCGTGCGGCGCGGCGAAGAGCGGTGGATCTTCCCCTTCCAGGAGCAGGCGGACAGCATGTTCAACACCGCCCTGGTCTATGAACTGCCCGTTCTGGCCCACTTCGCCTATCCGCTCCTGATGTCCCTTCCCAAAGATAGCTCCGGATACCATCAGGGGGCGATGCTGCGGAAGATCCTCAACTATGTGCCGGATATCACCCCGGAGCTGCTCGGTGAGATTCCGCCGCTTTCCCTGCTGCGGGAATTTATCGGCGGCTGCACGATCGACGAAGTCTGATTCGTCGCAAATGCAGCACAGAGAGTGAAACGCAGGCATTAATACCATACAGACTTTGGACTGCTGAACAACACGAGGCGAGCTGTAGAACATACTCCGGTCTGTTTGAATATTCTTTAGAACAGAACTCGGTCTGCATTTCAACATGATTGATGGTAATGACGTCCTCTTGACTGCCTGAAGGCGATTGCCTTGACAAAAAGAACAAACGCCTTTATGATGTTGCACAGAACACTGCGGACTGAACAGACGCAGCCAACAGGATAGATCAGATCGCTGAAGGAGGTTTTCCTATGATTCGAACCCCGCACATCAACGCCAGCAAAGAGGATTTCGCGCCGACTGTCATCATGCCCGGCGATCCGCTCCGCTCCCGCTTT
Source organism: Clostridia bacterium (assembly GCA_017534885.1). Lineage (GTDB taxonomy): Bacteria > Bacillota > Clostridia > Christensenellales > Aristaeellaceae > RUG11272. Next base: position 46,253 of record JAFXVR010000011.1, read on the forward strand.
ATCGCTGAGAACTACCTGACCAACGCCCGGCTCGTCAACAATGTGCGCGGCGTGCAGGGCTACACCGGAGAATACAAAGGCAAGCGTGTTTCCGTGATGGCCTCCGGCATGGGCATGCCATCCATTGGTATCTACAGCTATGAGCTGTTCAATTACTTCGATGTGCAGAACATCATCCGGGTGGGCTCCGCGGGCATGCTCAATCAGTCGCTGCATCTGCGGGACATCGTCGCGGCCATGACCGCCTGCACCACCTCGAATTATGCCCGCTCCTTCGGTTTTGACGGCAGTCTCGCCCCCTGCTGCTCCTATAAGCTGCTCTCCGCCGCCATGGAGGCCGGTGAGCGGCTGGGTCACAAGCCTGTGCCCGGCGTCGTGTTCTCATCGGATGTGTTCTACAGCGAAGTGAGCCACCTGGATGTCCTCGAGAAGATGGGTGTGCTCTGTGTGGAAATGGAAGCTGTTTCGCTCTACCTCAACGCAGCCCGCGCCGGAAAGGACGCCCTCGCGCTGCTGACAATCTCCGACAACCCGAAAACAGGCGAGGAACTCTCCGCCGAGGACCGCCAGAACACCTTCACAGGCATGATGGAAATCGCCCTGGAGATCGCTTAATAACGTATGATATAACATATTCAGCTGTCAGGCGGAGCAGAGATGTCCTGTCTGGCAGTTTTTCTTTTCATTGTATCCAAAATATCCACCAAAGTTGTATTATTACAGCAATACAACTTTTTTACGGATTGTTAAACTTTTTCTCAGGTTTAGCGATTCCACGCAATCCTGTTCCAATCACGCCCAAAAATGCTGTATATAATTGAAGAAATCACTTGCTTTTTTGTTGTTACTATTGTATAATTACAGAGGACAAAGCTGTCCACCGATTTTTGGTACCAATTCATGTCTTGACCAAGCTGAGCCTTCTTCCGCAAAACATAACAAAAACAATGTGAGCGGAAGTGTACATCTGATCCGTGATCTGATGACGGGAGGATAATACATGATGAAAAAGACCACCGCGCTCCTTCTGATCCTCGTTCTTCTGTTCCTGGTGACCTGCGCCCAGGCCAGCGGCATCCGCCGCTATGCGGCCTCCCTCAAGGACGGCTCTCTGATCGACCGGATCATGACGGACATCGAGGGGAACGCCGAGGCAGAACGCCTGGCGGCTGAAGGCCACCTGATCACCGTGCGGATGACTTCGGATTCCGATGTCTACACCGGCGATCATGTGACATTGCAGGCGGAGATTCCGGAAAAGGCTGCTGGCGAGATCCGCTGGGAGCGTCTCAGCGGATACAGCAAAAGCACCGGCGAACCCGTCTGGCGCCAGGTTGGCACCGGCTCTTCCTTCACCCTGACTGCGCCTGAGGAAGAAGGCAGCTTCTATTTCCGTGCCGTTCTGGTTACCGCTGACGGTGCCGAGCATATCTCCGACATGCACGCGATTGACGTGATGGCCAAACTGGGCGGCACAGAAGAACAGACCGAAATAACGAATAATCATACCGAAGTCTTGAAGCCTGAACCTGTCGCTGAGCCTGAAACCGAGATCGAAGATCTGTTCAGCCAGATTGAAGAGCTGATCCCCGACGAGGTCAACATGATCTCCGAGCCGACGGTGTACATCACCTCCAACAGGGGCGAAGTCATGCGGCTGGGCGAGACCATCACCATGACGGCTGTGACCGAAGGATTTGAGGGAGAGAACCTCACTTATCAGTGGGAGTGCGACAAGGGCAGCGGCTACGAGCCCGTGGAAGGCGCGACCGGCATCAGCCACAGCTTCCCGGCCTCTGTGGACAGCCTCAGCTGGAACTGGCGGCTGACCGTCACCTCCGAGAAAGCCGGCGAATAATCCCCGCGGCCGAGCCCGGAAGAAACTGGATAGATCAACAATATTCGGATAAGCAAACCCCCACCGCCCTCTCCGGGGAGGAATGACTGATGATGAAACACAACCTGAATGGCCGCCGCCTGATTGCCCTGCTGCTGAGCGTCGCGATGATGCTTCAGCTTGTTTCCGCTGCCTTTGCGGATGAGGGCGCCTCAGGCGAAATGATGGGCAGTGAGTATTTTGTGCTCACCTTTGTGCTGCCCGGAACCGGGGAAACGCCCGAGGAGACTGTTGATACGCTCCTTGTGGAGGCCGGCAAGCCTCTGGATGCGTTCCCGGACGCGCCGGAACGCGAAGGCCTGTCTTTTGTGGGCTGGTATATGGGAGACACGCTGGCTTCGCTGCCCTTCTTTGTGGAGGGTGATACAAAGCTTGCCGCCCGCTATATCGACGACACGCTGACCACCGTCATTGATGACGGCACCGAGGTCAACATTGCCAGCCCCGACCTTCCCGAGGACATTCAGCTGACCGCCACCCGCGAGGAAGGGCAGGAGCAGGAGAACGCTTTCCTGGACTGGCTGGCTGAAGAGAGCGATTTCCTGGTTAAGGACGATCCCGACAGTCTGCTGGACGGTATCGAACTGGATCTGAACGAGCTGGATACCGAGCGCAAGGTGCTGGCCATGTTCGACATCACCCTCACCACAGCCGAGGGAGAGGAATGGCAGCCCGATGAAAACCCGGTGCGCGTGACGGTCAAGCTGGGCACTCCCCTGCCCTATTCCGCCGCCGCGGGCCTCTCCCTGCTGCACCAGCGCGCCGACGGCGAAATCGAGCGCGTCCGCAGCTTCAGCCTGGTTGAGGAAGAAGGCCTGATGACCGGCTTCACCTTCCTGGCGGACGGTTTTTCGACTTATGCCGTGGTGGACGTGACGCTCAACAAGACGGTCACCACCAGCGATGGCCTGACCTACGATATCCAGGTGACCTACAAGAGCACCTCCGGCATTCCCGTGGAAGGCACGCAGCTTCTTGTCACCGAGATCCTCCGGGGCAACGAAGCTTACAATGAATATATCGCAGCCTCCGCCGAGGCCGTGGGCGTCAAAACCGACCGCGTGGAGATGGCCAGGGTCTTCGACATCAGGATCGTCGACGCCGCGGACAACAGCATCGTTTATGAGCCCCAGGGCAAGGTGGACGTGTCCATCCGCCTGGTGGGCGAAGCGCTGGACGCCTACGACGGCCTCGACGTGCTCCACTTTGTGCCGGCCAGAAGCGCTGACAGCTACTCTGTTCAGGAGATTGCGCCCAGCATCAGGGGCGAATCCGTGGACTTCACTACCGACAGCTTCTCCGTGTACGTGGTAGCCGGCTATTCGCTGGAGCGCATGATTGACGCCAGCGACGGCAATACCTATAAGATCACCGTGACCTTCCAGGAAGACGCGGTTCTTCCCGACGACGCCTCCCTGAAAGTCGAAGAGCTCAGCGGAGAGATCTACGAGGATTATCTGGGCCGCGCTGCCTCCGAGATGAATGCCGGCGGTTTTGCCTACGGGCGCGTCTTCGACATCTCCATCGTGGACGGCAAGGGTCAGGAGGTCCAGCCCAACGCATCTGTCCAGGTGAGCGTCAAGCTCATGGACGCGACGAATGCTAATGACAGCTTCTCGGTTATTCACTTCGCGGAGCAGGCGGACGAGTCTGAGATCGCCGAAACCATGGCGTCTGTGACCCACGGCAACACGGTTTCCTTCAGCACGGACAGCTTCTCGGCCTATGCCATCATTCAAGGGCCTGATCCGGTCTCAACCGGCTGGATCAAGATTACTAATGCGGATGAACTGGCAGCGCTGAACGGCCAGGGCGTGTATATCGGCAGCACCAGCGGCTACTATATGAAAGACGGGTATCTGACCAGCAGTGGCCGTACCGGTATCACCAGATCGACACCCGCTGCTACCTCACCGGACAACGGTGCTGTCCTGTACAGCTTTGAGCTGGTAGATGGCACAACCAATCAGTTCTACATTCTCTGCACCTCCAACAATAAGTATCTCAAGGCCGTTTCTGGCAGCAAGAGCCTGGTTTTTGCGGACAGCGACGCCGACAAAACAGCGTTTACTGTATCAGCGGAGTCCAACAGCAGGGTTTCCATCTCGAATAATGGCTGGTACGTAAACACAAAGGTCAATAATAACCAGGCTGCAAACCAGCGTTTCTGCATCTGGAATGAAAACAACGATGACAGCAAGGTTTGCATCTGGTTCCAGGAATTCAGCGGAGTCGATCCCTACGGACTGGATGGCCAGAATTACGGTCTTATGAACTGGAACGGCGGCGTCACCGGCAAAGCCATGATGGCGGTTTCTTCCAACGCCAACAATCTGGACGCCAAGGCTCTGACGGTCATGTACAACGAGACCGACCACGGGGACAGGCTGTACGTTCCCAATGACGCTGACATCACCATGTGGAGCTTCGAATGGAGCAATTCGGATCAGTATTACCTGAAAGCGACTGTCGGCAATGCAACAAAGTACCTCAAGATCTCTTCCAGCGGCCTCTCCCTCGTTGACACGAAGGACGACAGCTGCAAGATCAAGGTCGTGCCCGGAACAGGCGCCCACGCCGGCCAGGTTTGCCTGAAAGCCGGCAACAATACCCTGACCTACAGTGGCAATTTCAGCGAAGGCTTCTCTATCACCGGCTCGGCAGGCAGTGAGTGGCTGTACATGGTTACGCCTTCTGAGCTGACAAACGAGTATTTCCGGACCTATTCCGCCATGGAAGTCAACTCTACCGTTCCCCAGAACAACGACAATGTGATCATCTACTGCCGCGTATGGGATGAGACAAAGGCTGCCTACCAGTTCTACGCGGTTGACCATGAAGGCAAACTGGTTCCCTGCTTTGAAAGCGGCAACATGATCGAGTGGGTAGGCCCGCAGCTCAACAATATGCTGTGGAAGTTCACGGATTACCTTGATGGCCAAGGCAATCCTACCTATTATTACGAGCTGAAGAACCCTTACTCCGGGAATTATATTGCTCCTCAGGTAACCAACGGACAAGTCTTCTCCGGCAGCACCATCGGCATCAACCTGAACGGGCGCCGGAGCGGCTCCTTCTACACAACCATCGTCGCATGGGATGATATTAAGTACGTTTACGCCTGCCTGAAGGCCGACCCGGCGCTTGGCAAGATTGTTTCCATCAATTATACCGACGCCAATCTGACCCCCGATGCCGTGGACTTCGGCTTTGCCATCATCCAGGATCTGCCGGTAAATGACGAACTGCACACGGTCAGCACAGTCGATCATGAGCAGTACGGCATCACAATGAAGATCATCGACATCGAAACCCGGAAAGAGATGAGCGACTTCCTGGGCAACAACGATGGCGGTATAGGCAATGTACTGCATCAGGGTCTGCTGTCCACTTACCTGGGCGATGACGGTTACCCGACCAACAAATCCGGCGCTTCCCTCGGGAACATGTACAGCGGCGCCAGGCAGGTCAACCATCTCTTCATCGAGAGCACCTACGCCAGCTCCGGTTACTTCACCTATGACAGCACACAGAACTTTGCCACCCTGCAGGCGGACAACAACTTCAAGATCTATAAGGAGCTTGGAACCACCGATTATAACACAGATAATAAACCGATGTCCAGAGAAACGCTCAAGCACGGTCAGTTCTTCCCCTTCGACGACATTGAGCCGGGCCTCTTTGCCGAGACGAACGGCGAGAACCTGTACAGCAATACGGCTCAGCTTCTGCCGGACAGCAATCCGCGGAAGTATGAGAGACTTTATCATGTCAAAAATAAAATACCAGACTATTACTTCGCCATGGAGCTGGAAGCCAACTTCGTCCAGACGCCTGACGGCAAAGACGCCTGGGGCCACGACATCATCTACGAGTTCACCGGTGACGACGACTTCTGGCTCTATGTGGACGGCGAGCTGATCATCGACCTGGGCGGCATTCACAGCGCTGTGCCCGGCAGTGTCAACTTCAAAACCGGCGCGGTGAACGTGAACGGCACTAACACTACCCTGAGAGCCCTGTTTGAACGGCATTACCGCACAAGCAATCCCGGCAAGACGGATGCGCAAGTCACCGAATACCTGGACGGCATCTTCAAGCCGGGCACCTCGGTCTTCCAGGACGACACTCCGCACACCATGCGCATCTTCTACATGGAGCGCGGCGCCGGTGCGTCCAACCTGAAAATGCGCTTCAACCTGGCCTCCGTGAAACCCGGCACCGTGCTGCTCAGCAAGGAACTGGCCGGCGTCGAATCCTACGATTCCGTGTCGGCGGAATTCCCCTTCAATATCTACTACACGCTGGATCCGAATGATGAGAGCAAGGAGGTGCTGCTGGGCCAGACCTATCACAAGATCGGTGAGCCCGACACCAACTATTACTATGTCACCCACAAGGACAACGGCCGGCCTGTCAAATTTTTGGACGAGCTGGAAATCGACGGCGTCACCTATCACAACGTCTTCCTGCTCAAGCCCGGCGAGGTGGCGGAAATCGATTTCAATGAACTGATAGGTGTCGGCGAGGATATCTATTACAGGATCGTGGAATGCGGAATCAATAAGAACATCTACGGCCCTGTCACCGCCAACGGCGACGATACGATTCCCCTGTTCGATGATACCTACGCGGTCAATACCAGTGACTATGGGATCGGTTACGACCTGACCAAACAGCGGGCGACGGTCGAGTATGTCAACACGGTGAAGGAACGGCCCAGGCTGCTCATCAAAAAGCGGCTCTTCACGGCGGACCACCAGACTGAGCTGTTCGGCTACGACGGTGACAACACCATCTTCAACATGCGCCTGGCTTTGGGCACCGAGTATGAAGACGAAACATCGCCGACCTACATGTACTCTTACCATGTGCTGGATACAAACCTTGAATACTGTTACTTTGATGACACTATTCAGCAGTTTGTGTCCTACGGGAAAACCGATTTCAGCGAACTGACAAGCGACGAGAAAGGCAGCGCCACCTTCCACTCCGGTATCTGGGGCTCCATCACCAAGATTCCCGCCGGTTTCACGGTGGAAATCACGGATGTGCTGCCCGGCACCAAGTTCAGGGTGAACGAACGGGAAGATGAGATCCCGAATGGCTACAACCTGTGGGGATATACAACCCCGGACGCGCCGCCCGCAGGATATTCACCCAATGCTCCTGCGCTGACCAATGTGCAGTACGCCGACGGCGAAATCGACACCGAGGACGTGCTGGTCGAGGTCTTCAATGAGAAGGGCATCAGCCTGATCCTGAACAAGACCTGGTCCGACGCCGACTACCTGGAGAACCGCGCGCCTTCCTACTTCGCGGTGTTCAAGGACGACGGCCACGGAAACCTGACGCTGTGCAGCGCTCCGGACGCCGTGCGCCAGCTGCCCTATAACACAAAGCCCCAGACGCTTTACTGGAACTACCTGACGCTGCCCGACGGCGGCGGGCTGGCTGACTATGTGATCCGCGAGGTCACGCTCTCAGCGGAAAGCCCGACCGTGACCAATGGCGTGGTGACCAATTACGGCACCGTGACGCCCATCAGCGAGTACGGTTCCCTGTCGCTGGCCGCAACGGAAAAAGGCGCGTCCGCCGCAACCGAGTTTGAGTACACCGTGCTGTATGCTGATCCCTATTATGTGGAGAACGCTGAAGGTGCGGCGCCGAACATCCGCGTGTTCGATGTGTCCAACATCCGCGCCGGCATCATCATCCGGAAGGAAGACTGGAGCGGCAATCCCCTGTCCGGCGCCAAGTTCACGCTGAAAATGACGGACGGCAATGGAACGGTTCACTCCAGCGAGTTCACTTCAGCCGAAACGACCGGCATCATCACCGAGGCCTTCCTGCGCAGCGGCGTCGAGTACACCCTGGATGAGACGGGCACGCCCGCTGCCTACCACGGACTGCAGGAGCCGATGACCATCCAGCTGGAAAACGGTGCTCTCCAGATCGGTTATTCCGATAGTGATTACTACTATACCGAGACAGACCCGGATACGGAGCTGCCCGTCCTGGTCATCAAGGACCGGCCCTATGAATTCGAGGTCTTCAAGGTGGACGCGAAGGATCAGACCATTCCTGTGGCCGGAATCACCTTCGCGCTGCACAAGGAAAGGACCGACGGCACTTCGACCGCCTTCCCCCTCGTTCCGGAGACGGGATACGAACAGTTGGTGACAGGGTCTGACGGCAAAGTCCCGAAGCTGGACAACACGCTGAAGCCCGGCAAGTACCAGCTGCGTGAAATCGGGACCATCGACGGATACAAGGCGCTGACCGGCTACATCGAATTCACGGTCAGCGACAAGGGCGCTGTCACGCTCCTGTCAGCTCCGAATGGCGTCACGCTGACGGAAGACGACAGCGGCACCGGCGCGGTGAAGTACACCATCACCATTCCCAACGAGCCCCTGGGCAATCTGGTCGTCGAAAAGTCGGTCACCGGCGATTCTCCGAGCGGGAAATTCCCCTACTATGTCATGATCCAGAACAGCAACGGCCTGTGGCTGACAGAGGATCTGACGCTGACTGATAACATTGAGGAAGCCTACACCTTCGAGATTCGCAAAGGCGCAGCCCTGACCGGCAAGCTGACACTGAACAATATTCCGACCGGCAGCTACCACGCCATTGAGTTGACAGACGGCGCACAGTTGGACAACTATACGCTGGAGGTAACCTACGACCCCGCGGCCCAGGATGAAACCACTGATGGCAGCGGATATGTCGACGTCACCACCAACGTTACCGGCACCATCAAGATCACCAACAATTACACCCGCAAGCTCACCTCCATTGAGCTGAAGAAGCTGGTGGACGGCAACATGGGTGACCGCAGGGAGACCAACAAGTTCAAGTTCACCGTCACCATCAAGGACGGCAATACCAACCTGACAGTCACCGGCGTTACCGGCACCGCCCATTACCTCAGCCACGGCCAGACGGTCACCTTCAGTAACATCCCCGTGGGCGCGACCGTGACCATCACCGAGGACAAGACTTACGGCAGCGCCGCCCTCTACACGACCGACTCCAAGGCGGAAGCCACGGGCATGACCACGGTGACCGGCACGAATGTCATCTCCTTCACGGCTGTGGAAGCGGATGACACCCTCGTGACCGTCAACAACGTCTACGATGAGCTCATCAACACCGGCATCCCGACCTCCACTCTCCCCTATCGCCTGCTGGCGCTGCTGGCCCTGCTGGGCTTCGGTGCCCTCGCGGTTGGACGCAGAAAGCGCAGGTGAGGCCTGTGGACGAAGGCAGCCGGTTCTCCAACGGGGCTGAGGAGCGCATCGCCGAACAGCTCCGCACCATGAGGTTCCGCAAGCGGGTTTTCCTGGGCGTCGACGAACGCGACGTCTGGCAGAAGATCAGCGAGCTGAACGAGGCATACAAAAAAGCGCTGCTCGAGGAGCGGGCCCGGTATGAGGCTCTGCTTCAGGAGCGGCACGAAGGAGGGGGTACGGCATGATCACGAATTGCGTATGGATTCGCGGGCCCAATGAAGGGAGGTGTGCCGCATCACGCAGCAATCAAGCCCGGGCATTGACGAGGTAATCGTCCGGCGCCGGGAAAAAGCCCTGCTGCAAGCCGGGTGGCTGAGCCTGCTGGGTCGGATCGCGACCATCGCCATAGCGGCATGGCTGCTGCTGACCTTCTGCTTCACCTTCACCCGCTATTCCGGGCAGGACATGTATCCCGCGCTGAAAGACGGCGATCTCTGCGTAGTCTACCGCAATGGATTGCGTACCCTTCTGGGGGAGCGGCTCGTGAAAGGCGACATCATCGTCTACACGGCGGACGGCAGCCTGCGGATCTCCCGCGTGGCCGCAGTAGCCGGGGACGTGGTGAACCTGACCGAGAGCGGCAGCGTCACCGTGAACAGCGTCAGCCAGAGCGGTGAAATCCTCTACCCCACCTATGTCCGGGGCGACCTGAGTTACCCCTTTACCGTACCCGATGGCTGTGTGTACGTGCTGGGCGACTACCGCACGGACACCCACGACAGCCGCGACTTTGGACCTGTACCCCTCTCCAGCGTCGGAGGCAAGGTGATCTCCATCCTGCGCCGGCGCGGACTCTGACCCCGATGTTGATCCCGGAAAGGGAACACATAATACAACAGAAAATTGGAGGAACACACATGAAGAAGATTCTTGCGATCATGCTGGCGCTGGTTCTGGTGCTGGCGAACGTGGCCGCGATGGCTGAGGATGGTCTGCCGGACATCAGCGACATCATTGAAAAGACTGCCGGCAACGAGACTACCGGCACGACCCCCAACATCACCAAGAAGTACACAACCAGCGGTACCGCCGACGACGTCTTCCCGACTGAAACCCTGAAATTCAAGGTAACAAAGGCGGATGACTCCTATCCTACCATTACCATCGGTACCAACAACACCTTTACAACCAACGGTCAGGCGAGCTATGATATTCCGCTGACCATCCCTGGCGCATCTGAGTACGGTGCTGTCGGCAAGTATCATTACACCATTCAGGAAGATGACCCTGAAACCCAGTCCCAGGGCGTCGAGTATGACACCACCACCGTCTTCAATGTGGACGTGTATATCACGTATACGAAGAATGCTGATGGTACTTACTCCACCGACCTGTCCCAGTACATTGTCGTCTATTCTGGCGATGATCCTGCCGATTCGTCATCCACCACTACCAACAAGACGGACGAGATCGACAACACTTACTCTGTCGGAAGCCTGACTGTTGACAAGACGGTCACCGGCTCTCTGGGCGATACGACGAAAAAGTTCGAGATCGAAGTTACCCTGACGTCTGCTCTGCCCGTAAATTCTGCGCTGACCATCAGCCCCACGCCCAAGTCTGACAATGTGACCGGTCTGGGCTGGACCTCCCGTACGCTCAAGTTCGAGCTTGCGAACGGTGAGAGCTTCACCATCGAAGACATTCCCGCCGGTGTGACCTACACCATCGCTGAGAATACCACGCATCTGGCGGATAATGAAGCCGCGACCCAGATGGCTGCTGCCAATGACCCGAATGCTTACTATGTAACCGGTGAAGTTAAGGCGGGCGAAACCAAAGAGTCCGGAACGATCTCGACCACCGCTGCTACTGAGAGCATTACCAACAACAAGGACATCAATGTTCCGACCGGTATCTCCCTCGAGTCTGCGCCTTACATGCTGATCATGATGATCGCTCTGGCTGGCGCTGCGATGCTGGTGTCCAAGAAGCGCCGCTCTTTCTGAGCTGAAACGACCGACCGCGCGGATTAATACGCGCACAAGCCCGGAGAGCTGAGCCTGTGCCCGGCTCTCCGGGCCTCCCCTATTGCTTTGCTGAAGGAGAATGGTATGTCCAAACAGCTGCTGCGCCTCTGCAATGGTCTACTCACCACCACAGTCTCCCTTGTTCTGGTGGCTGCAATGTTTTTTGCGGGCTACGCCCTGTGGGATAACAGCCAGATCAGCGCTTCCGCGGATCAGGCGGCGAGCGATATGCAGCAGCTCAGGAATCAGGCGCTGGCAAACGCGGGCGACATCAGCGGTGAACCTGTTGCCGCACCAGTGTCTGACACCGGCGCAACAGAAGCACCAGCCGATGAAACAGCAGCGCCGGACGAAGCATCTGACCTCAGCGAACCGGATGAAGAAATGACTACCGAAGCATTGCCTGACCCTCAGATCACCGCAGAACCGACCGTAGAGCCGACCGAAGAGCCGGAAACCCCGCTGATGGCCATGTTCCGCCAGCTCTGGGGAGTGAATCCGGACATCGGCGCATGGGTGACGATTCCGGACACAACGATTGATTACCCTGTCGTGCAGGGTATCACGAACTTCAGCTACCTCAGCACCAATATCTACGGCAATTTCGACATTGTCGGAAGCATCTTTCTGGACAGCCGCAACAGCCCGAACTATGCAGACCGGTACAATCTGCTGTACGGCCACAACATGTCTGAACACCGCATGTTCAGTGACATCAACCTGTTTAAGGAAGAAACCTTCTTCAACGAGCACCAGACAGGCACCCTGTACCTGCCCACGGGCTCACACAAACTGCAGTCGCTGTCCATTATCCTGACCAACGCCAACGACAGCAGCATCTTCAATCCCACCCCCTGGTACGAATACGATGACGAGAAAGCGCTCGAAGTCATCCAGAAAAACGCCCTCTTCCTCAGTGAAGAAGGCATGGAAGCCCTTCAGGCCAAGATCGACGCCGGCGAGCCCGTGCAGATCCTGGCGCTGAGCACCTGCTCCAACGAGTTTACGGATGCGAGAACAATCCTGCTGACGCTCATGGATCCCTGAGCGTCTGGGTTATAAGATAGCGCCGCCCCCGGGGCGGTTTCACCGAGATTACTTACCCCCGTTCAAGGAGGGAGCCGTTATGACGAATCATCTCAAGAGAATTGCGGCGCTTGCGGCCGCGCTGGTGATGCTGCTGCTGGTCACCACAGCCATCGCGGATTATTCCGGCAAGGCTGTGATCAGCCTGCGCATTGAAACCACAGGGACGGCCACCCTTGAGACGGATACCTATACCGTTTGCCTGAAGGGCCTGAATGGCGCTCCGATGCCGGAAGGTTCGGTGGATGGTGTTTTCACCCAGCAGCGCGAAGGCGCGGGCACACTGTCCTTCCCGGAGCTGACCTTCACCGCCCTGGGCCAGTACGAGTATGAGGTGTGGCAGACTGCCGGCAGTCATCCCTCCGCCACATCCTATGACGACACGGTTTATACCGTCCGGGTTTTCGCGACCAACAGCAGCGATCCGGCGATTGTCATTTACAGAGACCAGAAGACCAAGGTGGAAGAGATCGTCTTCATCAATGAGTACGCGGAGATGACCATCACCGCCGAAAAGGTCTGGAACGACGCTGACAACCAGGACGGCAAGCGCGAGGGCGTGACCTTAGCGCTCCGGGCTTACGTGGACAAGGACGGAAAGAACCAGGCCGTGGCGGTGAAGGATCCCGAGCGGTTCATTGAAGCGGACGCCGAGAACCGGACCGTCAGCTGGACCGGCCTGCCCGTTTATTACAAAGGCCTCAAGATCATCTACACGGTTGAGGAAGTCGGCGCGGTCGAACGCGATGGCGCGCTGATGATCACCATGAACGGCGCCCCTTACACTGTCACCATCGAAGGCAATCCCGAGGACGGTTTTGTGGTGACCAACACCCATGAACCGGAGCTCATCGAAGTCAGCGTCTCCAAGGTCTGGGACGACGCGGGCAATCAGGACGGCGTCCGGCCCGAAACCCTGGAAGTCTTCCTGAGCAACGGCGATTCTGTTATCCTCAGCGAGGAGAACCACTGGACCGCGACCATCACCAATCTGCCGAAGTATGAGAACGGGGTGGAAATCGAATACTCCTGGACTGAGGAGAACCTTAACGACTATAGACTGACCAGCCAGGTGACCGTCAACTACCACACCACCCTGACCAATACCCACGAGACCGAGGAGACCGTGGTTATAGTCACGAAGGTCTGGGATGACAACAGCAATCAGGACGGCGTCCGCCCGGACAGCCTGACTGCCACCCTGTCCAACGGCATGACTGTGGTGCTGAACAAGGACAACCGCTGGTCAGCCTCCATTGATGATCTGCCCAAGTATGCCGACGGCGAACTGATCGAGTATACCTGGACGGAAGTCGTACCTGAAAAGTATGAGCTGATCAAGACCGAACAGATCGCCAACATTACCATTTTCACGAACCGCCATGTTCCCGAGACCGTCAGCCGTACCATCCAAAAGAAATGGGTGGACGGCGAAAACGGCGGTAAAACCCGTCCGGAGAAAATCACTGTGACGCTGTCCAACGGCACGCCCGTGGTGCTGAATGAGGACAACAACTGGACTGCCACCATCGATAACCTGCCCAAGTATGACAACGGCGTTGAAATCGAATACAGCTGGCAGGAAGTCGCTGTCCCGGATTACGAGCAGACCGGCTATACCATTGACGGAGACACCGTTATCATCGAGAATACGATCACTGATCCCGAGGACGTTGAAATTACCGGCACCAAGACCTGGATCGACGGCGGCAGAACCCACGACAACGCCACTGAGATCACCCTGACCCTGACCCGCACCGCCAACGGCAAGACGGAGACCGTTGAAGCCACCCCGACCTGGAACGGGAACACCTACACCTATACCGGCCTGGACAAGTATGACGACGACGGCTACGAGTATACCTACACCGTCACCGAAGTCCAGATC
>JAFXVR010000012.1 GCA_017534885.1 Clostridia bacterium
ATAGCCGAAGATGCGGTTGGCATCCCTCTGGAGCGTGGTCAGGTCATAGAGCAGCGGAGGATTCTCTTTCTTTTCCTTGTGCTCGACCTGTCTGACCACAGCGCTGTCCCTGTTGCAGGCCTCCGTCAGGCTGCGGGCCTCACTCAGATCATGAATGCGTTCGGAGTGCCCGATCAGGCCGTTGCCCAGATCAAGCTTGACAGTGTAGAAGGTCTCCGGCTCAAAATGCTCGATGGCGTCCTCGCGCTCACTGAGCATTGCCAGGGTCGGCGTCATAACCCGACCAATGGGCAGCGTAGGCCCATACAGGAGCGAATACAGCCGTGTAGCGTTCATCCCGATGATCCAGTCAGCCTGTGCCCGGCACAGCGCCGCCTGATAGAGGTTGTCATAGGCGGACTGGTTCTTCATAACATGGATGCCTTCCCGGATCGCGCTTTCTTCCATGGAGGAAATCCATAAACGCCTCACCGGCTTCCGGCAGCCTGCCTTTTCGTAGACCAGACGGAAGATCAGCTCACCCTCGCGTCCTGCGTCTGTCGCACAGATGATCCCATTCACCTTGTCATCGTTCATCAGGGAGCAGACAATGTTGAACTGCTTCGCGCCATCAGCGGATACGTTGTATTTCCACTTGTCCGGGATAATGGGCAGATCCTTATAGCGCCAGGTGGCAAAATCCTTGTTGTAGTCCTCGGGCATGGCCAGCTCGACCAGATGTCCAAGGCACCAGGTAACCATAAAGCCATGGCCTTCCATGTAGCCATTCTTTGATTCCGTCGCTCCGATTGCGGCAGCAATGGCTTTGCCGACGCTCGGCTTTTCAGCAATGAATAATTCCATGTTTCCCTCCATGCAAACGGCCCTGCGGGTTCAGTCCGCAGGGCTCGTGTTATTACTCCTGATTCGGTTCTTCCTCGTCCGATTCGTCGTCGTCATCATCCAGAACAAAGTCATTGTCAGCGCGGTTCTTACCGCCCTTGCCCTTGTTCTTCAGCATGAAGATCGCACCGCCGCCGCCCAGCAGCACGATGGCCGCCAGCGCGATGATCGCTGTCATCTGATCCGGCTTTTTCTCCGGTTCAGGCTCAGTGACCACCGGCGTCGGCGCAGGGACAGCAGTCGGTTCGGGCGTGACGTAGATGATTTCCGGCGTAGGCGTCGGAACCTCTTCCTTCTCCTCATCGGACATCAGAGCCAGCAGGTCCCGCTCGTCCACCAGGTTCAGGAAGTAGGTCTCATACATCTCGGCTTCCTCGTCAATCGGCTTGTCATAGTCAATGACGAGGTAGAAGGTGTTGCCGGCCTTGGACTGAAGGGTGATGAACTGCTTGTTGGTGGCCGCGCTGTACAGCACATCCAGCGTATGGGAATTGCCATCCGCCTGATACGGCATGCCCGGACCGATGGTAATGTACTCGGTCTGGATGATGGGCTCCGGTGTCGGAGCTGCGGTCGGCTCTGCCGTGGGCACTGCAGTCGGAGCCTGCGTGGGCTCCATCCAGTCCTCGTCGGAAACATAGATCAGAGAGCTGCCCAGACCGTGCGGCTTCTCCGTGGCAGCCGGAACAGCCACAGCAGTGGGCGTTGGATCGGGTTCGGGTTCCGCAGAGGCCGGAGCATCTGTCGCGGAAGTGCTGCCGCCCGGCTTTTTGCTGGGCTTCGGCGTCGCGGTCGGTTCCGGAGTCGGGTCAACCGGCTTCACATAGTCCGGATTGTCCAGCGTGATCGGATCGGAGAAGTTTCCGGCAAAGTCAAAGGCGCGGACAGCCAGCTTCTCAAACTTGTTCATGTTGTCATCCAGCTCGACGTCCAGCTGATTGCCTTCCACGGTCGTAAACAGCATGCTGTTGATCTGAACACCGGCAATCCCGGAAAGCTCGTCCCGCACATCAATGTGCAGGACAGAGTTTGCAATGTTCGCGCTCACCAGTGGAGCGGCCAGATCAATGGTACTGACCTGTGCCGTTTCATCAAACGTCCGGTCATAGGGATCGGTCACTCGCAGCATGAAGGTGCCGTTCTCATGAACGGTGATTTCCGCCTTGCCCTGGTCGAACAGATCCTCGCAGTCCGTCCAGGCCCCGCCGTTCATACGGTACTCAATCTTCTGCCAGCCGATGCTGTTCTTATCCGTCACCGTGGCCTTGATCTCAGCGCCGTTATTGTTTGTCCAGCCGCCGGGTGCGATCAGCACAATCCGGTACGGATTGCCGGGCAGCACCGGCGTTTCCGTTTCTGCTGCCACGGGATCACTTACGGTTTCCGCCATGCCGGGGCAGATGCCCGCCAGCATGGAAGCGATCAGGAGCAGCAGAATCAGCCGCATCCCGCGCTTATGCGTTCTCATCATCAATGGAATCCTCCTTTTCAGCGGGCTGCCTGCCCGCGTCCGTCACACTCTGAGGAAGCTCCGGCACGGGTTTGCTTTTGTCGCCGTACAGCTTCTTCATGATCTCAGCCAGCTGCTCAGGCGTAACGTTGTACTGCGCCGCCGTTGCGTTGATCGCCGAGGCATCCGCCTGCTGAACAAGCTTCCGGATCTCTTCGACCTCTTCCCGAAGGTCGA
>JAFXVR010000045.1 GCA_017534885.1 Clostridia bacterium
CCAAGGCGGCAGCCGTGCCGCCCACCGACGTCACCGTCCCCCGCAGCGCGCTCCGGCAGCTCGTCAGTCTCGCGGAGGGGCTGGAACAGGCCGACAAAGCCTACATGGCGTGCCAGGCGCCGCTGTTCCGGAACTACGCCCGGGACGCGATCCACGCGGCCAACGTCAGGACCGCTGTCGCCCAGGCCAGGGAAGCGCTCGAGGAGTAGCGGCGCTGTTTTGGCCGGAAACGGCGCTCAGACGGGCCGGACTTCCGGACAGGTATAAACCTGTCCCCGGACGCGCAGCCCCGTTTCCGGCCATTGCACCGGCCTTTAACCGCGCATCACGGACAAATCAGCAGACTGCGCTCGCACAGCCTGCTTTTTTGACGCCCGCCGGGGAGGCTTTACCCCGGACTTCAGAGCAGGAAGGGACCTGCCTAAAAAACCGAAGGAGGTATGGACACATGGACATTTCGACGCTCAAAGCCCATCTCGGCGAGGAGCTCTTCACCCAGGTGGAGGAGAAGCTCCGGGACCTGGACGGCCTGGCCATCATCCCGACCAACGACGGGAGCTGGCTGCCCAAGGCGCGGCTTGACGAGGAGCTCGGCAAGCAGAAGACCCTCAAGGGCACCGTCGCCACCCTGACCCAGCAGCTGGCGGAGGCCAAGAAGGCCGGGGAAAGCGCGGCCGCTCTGCAGGCGACTGTCGAGTCCCTGACCCAGCAGGTCAAGGACCGCGACGCCACCATCACCGGCATGAAGCGCTCCGGCAAGATACGGGAAGCCCTGACCAAGGCCAGGGTCCGCGACGCCTCCGTGGTGGAGAAGCTGCTGGACGCCTCCAGGATCGGCGAGGACGACAAGGGCAACCTGACCGGCCTTGACGAACAGGTGAAGGCCCTGAAAGCAAGTTCAGGCTACCTCTTCGAGGAAGAGAAGGGCGGGCGCGCCGGATTCGGCGGCGGGAAGAATCCCGACTCCGGAAGCGGCGGCGGCATCGGCGGCAACGGCGAAATCAACGCGCTGATCCGGGCCGCGGCCGGCCGCAACGCAGAATAACCGGTTCAACTCAAAGAAAGGAAAGTGATTCATCATGGCAATCATCGATCGCAGCGGCGCTGAAGTCCTGATTCCGGAAGAGAAGTCCAGGGAGATCCTTCAGTCGATCCCCCAGAACTCCATCGCGATGCAGCTCATGCGGCGTCTGCCCGACATGAGCTCCAAGACCCGCGTTCTCCCCGTCCTGGGCTCCCTGCCCATGGCGTATTTCGTGGACGGCGACACCGGCCACAAGCAGACCACCAGCATGGCCTGGGAAAACGTGAAGCTGTACGCCGAGGAAATCGCCTGCATCGTGCCGATCCCCGAGAACGTGCTCGATGACAGCGACTACGATATCTGGGGCAACGTGAGCCCCCGCATGCGCGAGGCCATCGGCGCCGCTTTCGACAAGGCGGTGCTGCTGGGCACCAACAAGCCCTCCAACTTCCCCGCCGGCATCATCCCCGGCGCGGTGGACGCGGGCAACTACCTGACCCACCTGAACGGCGGCAACCTGTATCAGGAGCTGATGGGCGAAAACGGCCTGCTGGCCATGATCGAGGAAGACGGCTATGTGCCTTCCGCCTACGTCGGCGCGATCAAGATGCGCTCCATCCTCCGCGGCGCCGTGGACAACAACGGCCTGCCGATCTTCGGCCGCGCCGTGTACCGTGACGGCGTACAGGGCAAGGGCGTCTATGAGCTGGACGGCGCCGAGGCGCTGTTCCCCCAGAGCGAGATCATGGATCCGGACGAGGTCCTGCTGCTCGGCGGCGACTGGAAGCAGGCTGTCTGGGCCATGCGCACCGACATCACCACCAAGCTGCTGACCGAAGCGGTCATCCAGGATCCCACCACCAAGGAAATCGTGTACAACCTCGCGCAGCAGGATGAACGCATGGCAGCTTAACCACGTCCTGCTTTATAAACCGGGTGAATTCATGGAAAACCTGAGACGGCAACCATGAGCCAAGCCGCACGAATGGCAGTGAGTAGTGCGGAAGGTGCAACGACTAACGGGTGAGGAGCCAAACCGATAAGCCCGACACGAGTGCCCGGCCCCGGCGGAGCGTCTGACAATGGTCAGGCGCTTTTCTGCCGGGTGATGATATAGTCTGAACAACAGTCGAAACGAAGCTGTTGAGGCAGCGGATAAAGAGCCGCTGCGATAACAAAATGATGGTCGCCCTCCGCGTGGTGTTCCGCGCCGGCTGGGCGCTGCCCAATCCCGTCAACCGCGTGAACCCGACCAAGGCGACCCGGTATCCCTTCGCCGTGCTGAAGCCCAGCGCTCTGACGGTGATCGAATCCGCCAACTACAACGTGACCCAGCCCGCGAAGAACGGCACGCCGCAGGCCACCCATGACAGCGGCACCGGCTACACCGCGGCCATCACCTGGACGCCCGATGATGACACCTTCGGCGCGAACAAGGTCTACACCGCCAAGGTGGTCCTGACCGCCGCGGACGGCTACGCCTTCTCCAACGACTTCGGCAAGGCTGACATCACCGGCCTGCCCGCCACTTCCGGCGGCGGCGCGACCGCTTCCAAGGTCACTGTCACCCGTGACAGCGCCTCCAAGGTCACCATCGAGGTCAAGTACGTGGCGACCGCTTCCTGATGACGCAAAGGGGGCGCGGCTGTGAAACTTCGACTGACCAAGCCTCTGCCTCAGCCTGAATACGGCAGAGTGATCCCGGCAGGCGTCGTCATAGACGCGCCTCCCGCGCTCGCCGCGCGCCTTCTCCGTCTGGGCATAGGGAAACCTGTCCCGGGCGGAGAAGCGCCAGGAAGCGCCGTTGCAACGCCGGAAACAAGGCATCAGGACAAGCCCGCCGGAAGGAGGAGGAAGCGCAATGCCTGATCTCCATACCTGGACCGGGACGCCGACGGAAGCGGAGACCGCCCTGATGGCGGACCGGATGAAGCTGTTCATCTTCCCGAACGAGGCCAGGACCGAGGAGGAGACGGAAGCCTTCAGCAAAGCCGTATCCTACCAGATCGCCCATGAGAAGAGCCAGCGGGAACAGTACGGGAACGCGATGATTCCGGACGGAACCGCCTCTTTCAGGATCGGGGATTTCCAGATGAGCTTTGAGGAAGGCGTGAACGGTTCCGGGCTCAGCCGGAAGACGATCTGCCAGGCCGCCTATTCCGTGCTGCTTTGCGCGGGACTGCTGTACCGCGGACTGCCAAGGGCGGTGAGCGAATGAGCCTGATCGGATTCCTGCTGCGGCAGAGCGCGGACATAACTCCCTATGTGCGCACGGCCAACGGGGAGGACATATACGGAGAGACCGAAACCAGGGCGTGCAGGCTTCAGCGCTCGCGCATCCTGGCGACGACCTACAAGAATCCTGACGGTGAGATCGACCAGGTGACGGCCCACGCGAAAATGTTCTGCACGGGCGAACCGGTGCCGGAGCGCTCGGTGGTGACGGTGGACGGCCTCAGCTATACGGTGATCCGCTGCTACCGCGCCTGCGGGTTCGGGGAGGATCACCTGGAAATGCTGCTGGAGTAAAGTGAACTGGGGGTGATGGCTTGAACTTGCTGGAGGAGATCGCGGCGCATCTGGAGTGGTGCGGCTTCGGGACGGCGGCGGACGCGCAGACGGATGGGGACATCCACTGGGCGCGGATGCCGGACAGCCCTGACGACTGCGTGTGCGTGTTTTCCACGGACACGGGCGTGGGCGGCGCGGACTCGGTGGCGCGGATCCAGATCATGTGCAGGGCCAGAAGCCCCCGTGCGGCCTACGAAAGGGCCTGCGCCATCGCCGGGGCGCTCGACCGTTTTGACGGGTACCTGCACGGGGACGGACGCCTGGCGCACATCCGCGTGATGAACGCGGGCACGGGCCTGGGCGAGGACACGAAAAAGCGCGAGCTCTACGTGGACAACATCTCAGTCAGGTACTGCGCGGAGGAGTGAGAGCATGGGCCTCAAGGTGACGGTGAAGCTGGACAAGGCGAAGATCAAGGCGGTGACCGCCCAGTGCTCCCGCAAGGGCACCTGGAGCGCGCTGGACTATCTGGCGACGGAGAGCAAGGCGCAGGTGCCCCTTGACCAGGGGCCGCTGAAAAACTCGTGCCAGGTGGACGTGGCCTCCGACGGGACGTCGGGCACGGTGTCCTATGACACGCCCTACGCCATCATTCAGCACGAGAAGACCTCATTCAACCACCAGCGGGGCCGCAAGGCCAAGTACCTGGAGGACCCGGCGAACGATCCCGCCGTGGCCGACGCCATGCAGCAGCTCATCGCGCAGGCGTTCAGGGAACAGATGTGAGACAGAGTTGAGAGTTGAGATTCAGCTGCTCTGACTCTGGGAGTATGAAAGGAGAGTTTCTATTATGGCAAAGGGACGCAAGAACGGCTGCCCGGTGAATGTCCGGGACTGGGTCATTGAGATCGAGGACAAGAGCCAGGCGACCGAGACCTTTGAGCGGATTCACGGCCTTGAGAGCATGAGCCGCTCCATCGACAGCGACACCTCCGACGGCAGCGCGGCCACCGACGCCTGGGAAGAGCCCTATGTGACCAAGCGCAGCGCTTCCATCAGCCTGGAGGGCAAGCCGCTGGTGACCGCGAGCACCGGCGCGCAGGACAAGGGTCAGGCGCTGCTGGACGACTACGCCGGCGAGGTGCGCTGCGAGGGCGACGCGACCATCAGGATGTTCGACCCCTGGGGCAACGGATTGAAGTTCGACGCCATCGTGACCGGCACGGAGGTTTCCGCCGACGAGGACGGCGAGGAGAAGAGCTGGGACCTGGAGCAGGTCGGCGAGGCGGAGATCATCCCCTACGTGGCCATGACCGGCGTGTCCTTCAAGAACGGCGATACCGCCGCCACCACCCTGGCGCTGACCATGGGCGGCACTCCGACGGTCATCACCATCGTGTTCGCGCCTGAGGGGGCCAGCAACAAGCGCTTCCGCATCAGCGTGGGCAACAAGCGCGTCGCCGCCGTCAGCAATGTGACGGAGACCAGCTTCACGGTGTCGCCGATTTCCGTCGGCACCTGCAACATCAAGGTGACCACGGTCAACGGCGCTTACAGCGCCACCCTGGCCGTGACGGTCAGCGCCGGCTCCTGATCCGGCGCGGCGGGCAGTGGACAGTGAGCCGCTGCCCGCCAGTATCTGAGAACACAGAGAGCGCGGACGAAAGGAGAACAGCGCATGGCGAACAGGAGAACGCTGAATTTCGACAACTTCATCATGGAAAAGGACAGGGAACCGGTGTACGTGACGGTTTTCGGCAAGGAATACCCGGTCAGGCCCGAGATTCCGGCGATCGTGCCGGTGCAGCTGGCCCGGGCGGGGCTGAAGGCGTCGGACGACGTGTCCGAGGGCGATTCGGCCATGAACCTGATCCGGGCCGGGGACATCATGCTGGGCCGGGAGGCCATGGACGAAATCTGCGCGAAGGGCCTTTCCACGGCCGACCTGGGCGCGCTGATCATGAAGCTGTTTGAGCTGGTGAACGGCACCAGCGTGGACGGCGACGAGAGCGAGGAGCTCGACGACGAGAGCGGGCTTGAAGCGGCCGGCGGCAAGGCAAAAAAGTAAACCTGCTCTATGTGTGGGACGCGGTGGAGGCTGACTTCCAGAGGGATTACGGCATCAGCCTGATAGAGCAGATGGACACCATGTCCTGGCGGCGGTTTACGGCGCTGTACCGCAACCTGTCCGGCTTCGGCGCGACGGCCAGCCGAGTGGAGGAACTGAGAAAGCGGCCGCCGGAGGACGGCGAGGAAACGGATACGGAGAGGAAGCGCGGCGCGGAGGCGTTCTTCGCGGACATGCTGTCAACCGCGCGCTGACGGCGGGAGACGGAGAGATCGGGGGAAACAGAGATGGCACTGCAGGTGGGCGAGCTCTTCGCCTCTTTCAATCTGGACACCAAGGGGCTGGGCGGCAGCATCAAGGGCATTGAGAAGCAGCTGAGCGGCATCGGCAGCGGCATGATGATGACCGGCGCGGCGCTGACCGCGGCCATCACCAGGCCGCTCATCAACGCGGCCAAGGCGGTCTACCGCAACGGCACGGAGTTCGACGCGCAGATGTCCAAGGTCTTCGCCATCATCGGCGACGAGGCGACCGGCAGCGAAGAGGTCATGCAGGGCCTGATCGACAAGGCGCAGGACATGGGCGCGACCACCAAGTTCACCATGACCGAGGCCGGCGAGGCCATGCAGTACATGGCTATGGCGGGCTGGGACGTGAAGGACATCATGAAGGGCGTCGCGCCGCTGATGAACCTGGCGGCGGCTTCCGGCGAAAACCTGGGCACCACATCCGACATCGTGACCGACGCCATGACGGCCTTCGGCATGTCCGCCAAGGACAACTGGAAGGTCCTCAGCGACGGCCAGTGGGTGGACACCGGCATCAACAACGTGGAGCACTTCACGGACGTGCTGGCGGCGGCGTCCTCCAACTCCAACACCAACGTGGCCATGATGGGCGAGTCCTTCAAGTACGCCGCGCCTCTGGCGGGGTCACTGGGCTACTCGGTGGACGACGTGGCCCTGGCGCTGGGCCTGATGGCCAATTCGGGCGTGAAGGCCTCCATGGCGGGCACCTCGGTCAGCCGGATCATCCAGAACATGATGAACCCCGCCACCGAGGACGCGGCGGCGGCCATGGACGCCTTGGGCGTGTCCCTGATGAACGACAGGGGCGAGTACAAGTCCTTCCGGGAGGTCATGACCGACTTCCGCTCCGCGGCCAGCGCCCACAGGGCGGAGACCGACGCCATGACGGCCTCGGTGGCTGACCTGACGGCGCAGTACGATGCCGGGCAGATCACCGAGGCGCAGTACGAGGCCTCCCTGAGCGAGCTGACCGGCGGCGCGGGCGACTTCATGAAGATGGTCTCCAAGATCGCCGGCGCGCGCGGCCTGCCGGGCCTGCTGGCCATCATGAACGCCTCGGACGACGACTTCAACAAGCTGGCCAGCGCCATCGACAACGCGAACGGCACCGCTGACACCATGGCGGAGACCATGCTGGACAACGTGGAAGGCGCTTACACTCTGATGAAGTCCTCCCTGTCCGGTCTGTCCTACGAGTTCTGGAAGCTCTCAAAGGACAGCGTGAGAGGCGCGATCGACCAGATCAAGAATTGGTCTGAGGCGCTGCGCACGGCGGACGACGAGACCAAGAAGGGCGTATACAACACGGCCAAGCTGGCGGCGGCCTTGGGTCCTGCCCTGACCGGCGTGGGCCTGGGCATCAAGCTGCTTCCCTACCTGGGCAAGGCGCTGACCTTCGCGGCGAGCCCCATGGGCCTGCTGGCGGTGAGCGCTTTGGCCCTGGGCGCGGCCATGATGGACACGGAAAACACCATCGGACACCTGACCGAAAAGACGCTGGCCATGGTGGAGGACAAGCTGAAGACCTTCGCGGAGGACTTCAAGAAGCGGCGGGGCGAGTTCCGCAAGGACATGGCGAACTTCCTGGACTCCCTGCGCACGGTGATCCGGGACAACCTGCCGGGCATCCTGCAGAGCGCCCACGAAATCCTGCAGACGTTCATTGACGCCATCACCAGCGGCCTGCCGGGCGCGGGGGCGGTGGGACGGCAGCTGGTGACCACCTTAGCCACCCACATCTCCGACAACGCGGACGACATCACGGCCAGCGCCGCCAAGCTGGTGCACAAGCTGCTGGTGGAGCTGATCAAGAGCGTGCCGACCCTGGTGAAAGGCGGCGCGATGATCGCCAGCTCCCTGCTGCAGGGCCTGAGCAAGATCAACTGGGAGAAGTACGGGAAGAGCCTGAACCTGAACCTGCGCAAGGCCCTGACCAAGACAAAGACCGAGCTGACCAGAATGCTCTTCGGCGACGAGAACACCGACCCCGACCCCACCTGGGGCGAAATCGGCCAGAAGCTGGTGGAGGCCGTCTGGGGCGGGATACAGACCGCGGGCAAGGGCCTGCGCGACTGGGTAGGCGGCCTGCTGCTGGGCAATGAGTACAAGGCTGAGGACGACTTCGCCACCTTCGGAAAGAAGCTGGTGGACAAGCTGTTCGACGGCGGCGACGAGGGCCTGAGCGGGGCGGCGGACTTTGTCAGCGGCATCCTGGACGGCCTGGGCGAGGTCTTTTCGGCGGCGAACATCGAGGGCGCGGCGGAGTCTCTGAAGGGCATTCTTGAGCGGATCGTCACCCGGACCATCGAGGAGATTCCGAAGCTGGAGGGCTATGCCGGGCAGATTCTCGGGAAGCTGGGCGAGCTGATCATGGGCAGGGACGGGCAGGGCGGCCTGCTGTCCTCGACCATTGACGGGGCGACCACGCTGGCGCAGGGCATTTTTGAGGCTCTGGCCACGGCTCTGAGCGGCGGCGGGCTTGGCGCTGAGGGCGAGACCATCGGCAAGAAGCTGCTGGCCGTGATCCAGGACGCCTTCAGCGAAAAGAACGTCAGGAAACTGACCGGCTCCCTCACCGACCTGATGAAGGCGGTGTTCGGCGGGCTGGCCACCGTCATTCCTGGACTGACCGGCGAAGCGGCCAACCTCATCACGGCCATCGGCGCGGCCCTGTTCGAGCCGGGCGAAGGCGAGGAGCAGTCCCTGACCGCCACGGCTCTGGCCGCGCTCAGGGGCGTTGTGCTGGAGCTGATGCGGGGCGTCAACACCCTGCTGCCCTCCATGACCGAAGGCGCGGTGGGTCTCATCAACGCCATCGCTACCTGGTTCGACCTGAAGCACCTGGACGAGCTGAAGCCGCACCTGAACGCGCTGATCAGCCAGGTCTTCATCCTCATGGACTCGGTCATCCGGGGCATGGGCAAGAGCGCCTCGGGCATCCTTACGGCGCTGGGTGAAGCGCTGTTCTCCACCGATGAGAACGGAGAGTCCACCGTCACCTATATGGCGCAGTTCCTGGGCGACATCATGGAACGAGTCTTCACCTCCCTGTCCACGCAGATCATCCCCGGCATGGGGACGGCGGCCAAGGATGTGCTGGACGCCATCACCAATACGCTGTTCAAGCCTGATGCCAACGGGAACACGGGCCTCAGCCAGGGCGTGACCGCGCTGAAGACGCTCGTCGGCAAGGTGTTCGACGGGCTCATCAACGACGTGCTGCCTTCCATGGGCAATGAGGCAGCGGGGCTTATCGCCAAGATCGGCGAGGTGCTGTTCGGCACCGGCGAGGAGGGCGGGGCCATCACCCAGGGCACCACGGCCCTGTCCGACCTGCTGAGAACCGTGCTGACCAAAAGCGCAGAGCTGGTGACCGGGCTGGGCGCGGAAGGGCTCAAGGTCTTCCAGGCGCTGATCGACGCGGTGTTCGGCAAGGATCAGGAGGGCAAGATCAAGTCCGCGGACGCGCTGGACAGCATCAGCAAGCTGGTCACGGATGTGCTGGGCGAGCTGCCGGGCATCATCAGCGGCCTCGGGACGGACGTGCTCTCCCCCATCATGACGGCCATCTCCGGGGTGCTGACCAAGGAAAACATGACGGCCCTCGGGCTGAGCTGGGGCGGTCTGGGCGCGTCCATCATCACGGGCATCGGGGACGCCATCGCCTCCATCTTTGAGACCGTGGCCGATCTGGCGGATCAGGCGGCGGAGGACCTGGGCAAAGATGACGGCCCCGTGGGCGCTGTCAAGAGCGGCCTGAGCGCCTTTATGGAGCGGATCATGGAAGCCGTGGCCACCACCCTGCCCAAGCTGGTAGCCTCCGGCGGCAAGCTGCTGGGCAGCCTTGGCAAGCTGGCGGTGAACCTGCTGACGGCCATCGGCGACGCGCTGTTCGAGACCGGAGAGGGCGAAACCGGCCTGACCACGGAGGCCCTGGACGGCCTCAAGGGCATCTTTGAGAACACCATGCAGGCGCTGGCGGACGCGCTGCCGGGGCTGCTGGAAGCGGGCGGCGCGCTGCTGACCAGCCTGGGGAAGATCGGAACGCGGCTGCTGAAGGGAATCGGAGAAGCGCTGTTCAGGACGGGAGAGGGCGAAAAGACGCTGACGGCGGAGGCGCTGGAGGGCGCTGGCGACCTGGCCCGTGACCTGGGGCAGGCGCTGGCGCAGGGCATCCGGGACAACGCGGACGCGCTCGCTGAAACCGGCATCGGAGAAGCGCTGATCGACGCTATCGCGGGCGTTTTCAGGACCCTGCCGAGCGTGATTGACGCGGCCACCGGCGCGATCGAGGGCGGAGCGGCCATTGCCAACGCGATCATTGAGAGCATCGCCAACGGGCTGACCGAATTGCTGAACTCTGACGCCAGCACGGCCTTCAACGACTTCGCGGGCAGGCTGCCGCAAACCCTGTTCCAGGCGGTGGGCGACCTGACCGGCAACGCGGATGTGCAGGGCTTCCTGCGCAACCTGGGCACGGCGCTGCACGACGGGCTTTCCTTCGTGGGCGAAGGTCTCGGGAGCTTTATCGGTGGGCTGATCAATCTGCTGTTCACCCCGGAAGGGCTGACGCAGCTGTGGGATACGGCAAAGAATGTCGGAGCTTTCATCCAAGAGGCCATTTTTGCCGGGCTGAATGGCCTGAGCGGCCTGATTACCGGCATCATTGACGGCATCCTGGACGAACTGGGCATCATTGATCTGGACAAGCGCAAGGAAATCCACAACCTGAACAAACTGCTGACGCAGAGCGTCTTTCCTGACGGGAAAGACTGGAGCAATGTCGCTGCTGATTCGGAGGAAGGATTCAACGCTGCCATTCTCGGCCTGTTTGGCAACGCTGACCTCATTGAAAAGACCGGCAACACCGAGCTGAACAATGCGTGGGAGTCTGTATGGAGCCATTTCAGTTTCGGCGAAGAGGTAACGTCCGACAACCTGAAGAGCTGGTTCAAAGAAGCTGGATTTGAGAAATCCATTGAAGGACTGCCTGACCTTTTCTGGGAGAGCCTTGCCAACAGCTGGAACGCGGAAGACAAGAACCAGGGCAACGCGGACTTCATGAGCTACCTGCTGACCAACTTCTTCAGCATTGATCCGAACGACATACCTGAAGGCGACGGGATGCAGGAGGTCTACAAGCGCCTGTTCGGCGAAAACCCGGAGACCCCTGCCGCTGAGGCGGGCGACACCGCGGGCGAAACCTTTGTCGAAAGCCTGAACAATGCGTCCGAGTCGGGGCAGGCCGGGTTTGAGACGGCGGTCAAGAACGAGCTGCCCAAGGTGGAAGGCGCGGCGGCTGAGGCCGGAGACGCGGCGGTAAAGACCTTCCTGCTGACCATGAGCGCTGGCAACGGCGCGACCATTGGCGTGAACTTCATGACTGGAATCGTGGAGGGCCTGCAGGGCTGGGATTACGCGGCCTTCACGGCGGGGCAGAGCTTTGCCGCCATGATGGGCATTGGCATCCAGGCCGGCGGCGTGGACGCTGTGACAGAAGCCGCGACACTCAAGATCAATATCACCACCGCTATTTCTGGCCTGAGCGATGTGGGCAGTACGGCTGGCAACAGCTTCGGCACCGGCCTGGCCAACGGCATTTCCGCCATGACAAGCATTGTGACAACGGCGGCATCCGGGCTGGGCGCTGCGGCTGCGGCGGCGCTGAGGGCCGCGCTGGGCATCGCGTCACCGTCAAAGGAGACCTTTGCCATCGGCGAGTTCTTTGACCAGGGCTTCATCACCGGCATTGAGAACCTGAACGGATACGCGGAGGACGCGGCGGAGGCGCTGGGCTTGAACTCTCTGGACAGCCTGAGCCGCGCCGGCGAGCGCATGGGCGACATGGCGGTCAGCCAGACGCAGCTTCCCGCTGCAGGTGGACGGCAGGCCATGGGCTCTGTGCCCGACAGATTTGACCCCTACGCCATCCAGGAGGTGGCGGGCGTGCTGAGCAGCGCCCTGAGCGGGGTGCAGGTGAACATGGACAGCCAGCCGGTGGGCCAGATGACGGCTCCGACGGTGTCAAGGGCCATTGCCGGACGGGCGACACGTAAGAGGTCTGCGACGATTGTTTAGAATATGAGGTGATTGTCATGGTCAGAGAAACATTTCGGGCTGCTTTAGACGGTGCACAGCTTGATGAACTTGACAGCCGGATTTACATTGAGGATATTAGCGAGAACATCAAGTTGGCTGTTGAAACCATGAAACGCGCTCGGAACGGTCAGTGGCTTGTAAGCGCTCCTGACCATGATGAGCTTGAAGTAAAGATCACGCTGATGATCAAGGCACGGCAGCCCGAGGAGCGCATGGACGTGATCGAGAAGATCATGGGCTGGGCGACCTCCGGCTACCTGACTGTAAGCACGCGGCCAGGACTGCGATTGTATGTGATCTGCACGCAGCCGCCGTCTGTGGCCGCGTTTGACTGGACAGAGCGACTTGAAATTGTACTGTCTGGCTATGGCGACGCCTGCTGGGAGGAGATTTACCCTGCTACGGTTACTGCCGAGAACCAGACGGCCTGGACGGGGACGATCAAACCGGGCGGCACGCGCTCCTGTTATCTGGAGTACCTGGTGACCAACAAGGCGTCCGCGAACCTGACCTCGGTCACGGCCACGGCGAACGGGTACACCATCGCCGTGACGGGCATCACGGTGGCGCAGGGCGGCAAGGTGTGGCTGCACTATGACCAGCACCATTTCCTGTACATCCTGACGGGCGCGACCATGCAGACGCCCCTGGTGAGCTACAGGACAGCGGCGAGCGCGGACGACATCCTGCTGACCCCGGGCGTGTCCAACAGCTTCACCCTGACCACGGACGTGAGCTGCGATATGGAAGTGACTGCAAGGGGGATGTGGCGATGAGCGAACTGCCGAGGGTCAGACTTCCCAGGCACCTGAACCGGTACGAGCTGGCCGGGGACGGGGTGACCTTTCCGGAGGTGCGGAGGCTGCACCCGTCCGCGCTGTCCATTGACCTGAGCCTGTACCCGCTTTCCACGGCGACCATGACGCTGCCGGAGCGGGACGGCGGCATGAAGGTGCACGATTTTGTGGAGCTGTACAACCAGCACGGCTCCGTCGGCATCTTTCAGGTGACCTCCATCGAAAGTGGGTACAACGGGGAGATCAAGCTGAACCTGAACCACGCGCTGGACACGCTGAACGACGCGGTGTGGATACCCGGCGCGGCCTCCTCCTCCGGCGTGTCCCAGGGCGCGGCTGAGGTGGACTACGACGGCCCTGGCGGGAACAGCAGCGACGGGACGGGCGGTGACGGCACCGGGGGCGAAGGTGGAGACGGAACCGGAGGCGAAGGCACCGGCGGAGACGGCGGCAGCGGCGGGTCCGGCGGCGGGTCCGGCGGCGGGTCCGGGGGAAGCTCGGGCATCGAGAAGGAAGAGGAATTCAACGACACGGTGGAGGCCTACCTGACCAGGGCGCTGACCTTTCAGACGCAGGGGGTGCTTTCCGGCGGTGTGCTGACGCCCTTCTGGCAGCTGGGCAGCTGCAGCGTGAAGATCGGGAACACCCAGACCGACGCGAAGGTGCACAAGAAGATGCGCTTCAACAACATCCTCGAAGTGGTCAGCGGCATCGCGAAGGAGTACGAGGACTACTGGTTCACCTTTGACTTCACGACCTTTCCCTGGACGCTGAACTTTGTCCGGCGCGACGATACCGTAATGAGCGAGTTCCGGCTG
This sequence comes from Clostridia bacterium, assembly GCA_017534885.1. Classification (GTDB taxonomy): domain Bacteria; phylum Bacillota; class Clostridia; order Christensenellales; family Aristaeellaceae; genus RUG11272. The sequence continues at coordinate 13,626 of JAFXVR010000045.1, forward strand.
AGGCGCAACATCTCCAGCCTGACGGTGAACCTGGACGATCAGGACATGTGCACGGTGCTCTACCTGAGCGCCACATGGATCGACGAAAAAGACGGCAAGAGCCGCAACGAGCAGCGCTACTACCGCTACAACGACCCCACCGGGCAGTACAACTGGGGCGACATCGTGAAAACGGCGGGCCTGGAGAGCAGCTACAAGCCGGGGAGCAGCGACTGGGAGAGCTTCATCACCTGGTGGGTGCAGGAATACTTTGAGCAGCACCGGAACCCGGCGGTGCAGATCGACCTGGACGGCCTCGACCTGAAGGAGACCACGGGCGTCAGCCTGGATGAGGCGCATCTGGGGCGCGTGTGCCGGGTGGCCCTGCCGGATTACGGGGAGACCCTGCTGCAGCGTGTGGTGGAGGTCAGCTATCCGGACGCGATCCACCAGCCCCAGGTGGTCAAGCTGTCCCTGAGCAACCGGCGGGAGACCGCGGAGGACAGCATCGCCTCGGCGGCCAAGAACGCCAAGGCTGGGGCGCTGCTGTCGCGGGAAAACCAGATGGCCATTGAAAACGCGAACACGGACTTCGAGAGCCGCGTGACTGAGATCATCGGCGCATGACAGACGGAGGGGAGCATATGGATCACATACTGATTGAGCGCCGGGCGGTGCTGGGCGGCCGGACTGTGAAGCCCGAGGAAATCGGCTACCTGTACACGGCGGAAAAGCTGGCGCACGCTTTCCGGATCGTGTGCGAGGACGCGGGCGGCCTGACGACCCTGACGGGCAATGTCACCGCGTACTTCCGCCGGGACGACGGGAACACGATCCTGATTCAGGGCAGCCTGGACGAGGGGCGGGCCCTGGTGGTGCTGCCCCAGGACTGCTACAACATTCCCGGGCGCTTCGGGCTGGTGATCTACCACACGCTGAGCGGGGCCACCACCGTGATCTGGGCCTGCCGCGGCACCGTGCTGCAGACCCAGAGCGGCGCGCTGATCGACTCCGGCGAGGCGGTGCCCGACCTGAGCGACCTGCTGGCGGCGGTGGTGGATGTGCAGCAGGCCACGGATGACGCGAATGAGGCGGCGGCCAAGGTGGAGGCCTTCATCGACGCGGTGAACGACTATGAAATGTCGCCAGCGTGGACGCGGGGCGGGCTGAACACCTCGGGCAATGAGACAAGCGCGAACACCCGCATCCGCACGGGCTTTATCGCCAAGGGGGACGCCTGGGACGTGACGCCGGACAGCGGGGTCAAGGTGACCTTCCGGCTGTATTCGGCGGCGGAGACCACGGGCGCGTTCGTGTGGTCAGACTCGAACTGGCACACGGACAGCGTGAACGCGCAGGAGCTTTTCGCGGATCACCCGACAGCTAACTATATCCGGGTCATGGGCGCGCTGACGGATGACTCCACCATTGCGGCGGATAGCGTGAGCACAGTCGGCGGGATGATCCACATCACCGGTATCGGGCACACGTCCGAGCTGCGGGAGGTGGACGGCCTGCTGCGCAAGGGCAAGGGCTCGGCGCAGGTGACCGACAACGGCATTTCTTGGCGGTACTCGACCGACACGAACGACTGCTACCTGAAGATCACCGGCACCGTCTCCTACTGGGCCGAGAACGTGTCCGCCACCCTGACCGCTGAGGCGCTGTACGCGCAGGCGGCGGTCATCAACGACCGGGACGTGGTGCGCGTCAACCCGAATGATTCCAGCGAGCTGCAGGGCCGGGGCTTCGCGCTGGTGTACGACGCAAAGGACAGCGCCACGCCGCTGAAGCTGATCGCCTATTCCACGGCGCGGACGAACGCGAGGTACACGATCCTGTTCGCGCACAGCTACGACAACCTCCCCTGCCGCGGCCTGCTGACCATCCCCGGGCTGGACGCGCAGATGCGGGCGGTGACGGCGGAGGCCAGCAACAACACGGCGACCCTGACTGGCTACCTGAGCGGCGCGGTTGGCTGGGGAACGGTGCTGAAGTGGGAGCTGGGCGGCATCAAGACCACCGGCGCGGACACATACGTCACCGACAGAATCCGCACGGGATACTACCGGAAGGAAATGCTGGCGACCGTCACCCCGGACGAGGGCGCGAAGGTCTCGCTGCGGCTGTATTCGGCGGAAGACCCGTCGAGCTTTGTGTGGACATCGGATTGGTACACTTCAGCGGTTGACATCCAGAGCAAGTTCGCGTCGCACACCACCGCGAGCTATGTGCGGCTTGTCGCCTGCTATGACCCTTCCGAGACCGTGACCGACGTGGACGATCTGGCCGGGATGATCCACAACACCGTGCTCAACACCGCCGCGAGCATCCGCAGTCAGGCAGACAGTAACACGCGGGCCATCGCCGCGCTGGAAGAAGGCAAGGCGGACGCGCCGGACAAGGGCATGGCGGACTACTTCGCCGGGGAGGCCCTGACCTGCCGGGACGCGCTGGAGGCGGCCTGCACGGAGCCCTGCTACGTGGTCGGCTTTGTGACGGACTCGCACTACTACGGCTACAGCGGCGGGAACAACTGGCCGAGGACGGCGCAGAACATGGCCTACACGGCCAGCCTGTACCCCTTCGACTGCGTGATTCACGGCGGGGACATCACCACGGGCAACCTGGCAAAGGCCTCAACCGTGCGGGACACCAGGACGGTGCGCAAAAGCCTGACCGATCACTTCAGCCGGATCGCCATGTTGACCGGCAACCACGACGACAACAGCTACAAGAGCAGCTTTGACGCGAGCGCGGACTGGCTGGACAAGGAGGCGCAGTTCGCGCTCTACGGGCGGATGCCGTCGGCGGGCGCGCGGTACCTGGACGGCTATAACGCCTGCTGGTGGGATGTGGAAGGGCTTGGCCTGAGGATCATCTGCCTGGACGCGGTGATCCCCGGCAAGTACGGAAACAACGGCATCACCGGGAACACGGGCTGCTGGGGGTATTCGCCTGACGAGATCGCCTGGCTGACGGAGACGCTGGCCACGGCGAAAAGCCTCGGGCTGCAGGTGGCCGTCTTCAGTCATATGCCCGCCTCCGGGAGCCTGATGAACGGCACCCTGACCGGCAGCGCGGACGTGTGCGCGGCGGTCAACAGCTTTGTCAGCGGCGGCGGGACGTTCGTGGGCTGGTTCCACGGGCACACCCACCGGGACAAGCTGTCGGTGGTGAGCGGCAACAGCTTCCACGAGTGCGCCACCGGGTGCAGCGTGTGCAACGACAGCGTTACCGAGGCCACGGATGAGCTCGGCACCCGGCCCGCCAGGGAGCCCGAGACCGTGACGGAGGATTTGTGGGATATTGTGGTCATCAAGCCGGGGAGCAGGGTGGTCAATCTGGTGCGCTTCGGCGCGGGCAGTGACAGGACGTACAGCTACGGCAGCTGACGGAGGTGATCCGAATGGCAAAGGTATCTGCCCTGACATTCTCCATGGAGGGAGACCAGTTCCTTGGCCGTCCGTACAGCGAGATGGACTGTCAGGCCTTTGTGGAAGCCTGCATGAAAAAGGTGGGCATCCGAGACAACCTGCCGGGGAGCAACGCCTGGTACAGGAAGATGACCTGGGTGGGCACGCCGGAGGAATGCAGGGCGAAGTTTGGCTGCATCCCCAGGGGGGCGCTGCTCTACATCCTGAAGCAGGACGGGAGAGAGCCGGCGAAGTACCGGGATGACGGCATCGGCAACGCCTCGCACATCGGCATTTATATCGGCCGGAAGGACGGGGCAATCCATTCCAGCCAGTCCCGGGGCTTCGTGTGCTACTCGAAGTTCGCCGGAAAGAGCATTCATGGCGGCTGGAACCGGGTGGGCCTGTGGGACAGGTTTGACTACGGCGAGAAGGTCAACAACGAGCTGAGCGGCACACAGAACGATCAGAATGAGGTGGTGATTCAAATGAAAAAGGCAGTCGTGAAGACGTATAACGGAGCGGGCGTGAACCTCCGCACGCAGAAGGCGACGACATCTGTCCGTGTCTGCACCATTCCGGAAAACGCGGAAGTCATCATATCCGAAGAGGACGGAACCTGGAGCACGGTCAGCTACAACGGCCGAAACGGATATGTCCTGTCGGCGTTCCTGCAGGCGCAGGAGGACACCATCAGCCTGACGGTGGACCGGCAGACCGGCGAGGCGCTGCTCAACGCGCTGAAGCTGGCGCTTGGGGGTGACTCCCATGGCTGACCTGACCGTCGAGAGCCTGAGAACCTTCATCCTCGTGCTGATCGGGCTGGCCGCCGTGATCGTGTCCATCGACAAGGGCATCGAGGTGGTGCAGAAGTGGCGAGGCGTCAAAGCCCGTCAGGAGCGCGAGCAGGCGGAAGAGCGCCGGTTCACCACGATCGAGAACCGGCTGGCCAGATGCGAGACCCGGCTTGAGCAGGGCGATGCGAAGTTCGGAAGCATTGAAGAGGACAGCCGCCATACTCTGATGGTGCTCAACGCGATGCTGATGCACTTTATCAGCGGCAACGATCATGACCGGCTGAAGGCCGTGAAGAACGAGCTGGACACCTACATGACATCACGCAGATAGAACGGAGGGATACCATGATCAACTGGAAACTGAGGCTGCAGAACAAGGCGACGCTCTGGTCGATCATCTGTCTTGTGGTCAGCATCTCATACAGGATGCTTGACGCGGCGGAAGTTATACCGCCTTTCTCTCAGGATTTCCTGCTGGAGATCGCCGCCGACGTGCTGTCGCTGCTTACCCTGCTGGGGATCATCGTTGACCCCACGACCGAAGGCATCGGCGATTCCGAACGCGCTCTCAGCTATGAGGAACCGTGGCGCGATGAGCCGCCCTGAAGCGCGCCGGCTGTGAAGTCTGCAACCATCCGCCTGAAGATACACCCTCCGATGGACGCTCCACCGGAGGGTGATTTTTATTTTTGGGCGTGAGCGCCGATTTCGCGCGTTGCAACGGCCCGTCCTGCCTCCGATGGGCTCAGGACAGGTTTCAGATAGGGAAAAGTCCGGGGCGCCTTAAAACGCCGCTCAGGCGCGTTTACGCGCATATGCCGGTCCGGGCATCAGAAAACCGCCCCGAAGGGCGGATATGTTTCAGAAGATCCCGTCGTCGTCGATCAGGTTCACCTTCTGCCGGATCAGGCGGAGGGCGTTTTCGTAATCGCCCTTCTGCACGTTTTCCCACAGCTCGTTGTACTCTGTGATCCGGTGCTGGCGCCGCAGCTCCTGCCGGACCATGGCGAGGATCACGAAGATGTTGCCGGACTCGTGACGGCTGCGGAAATGGATTTCCGTCATGATCTCACCAGCTTTCCGGCAAGCGCCTTTTCAACGGCGGCTGAAGCTTCGGGGAATCTGCTGTGCGCAGTCAGCTGGATGGCTTCCGCTTCAGCCTTCTCCATCCCGCCGATTTCCGGCCCATCGTCCGTTTCGATCTGCTTCATAATCAGGGCGTCCCCCACGATCGGATGCCCGTGCCTGTGGGTTTCGTACAGCCAGGAGGCGAAGAAATTGACGACCGGCTTTTCCTTGAGCAGGCCCTCTTCGTCGACGATCATCATGTACGGATCCTCCAGGCCGTGGGGATACACGTTTTCAAAATACTCGCATCCGATCTGACCCGGATACCACCGCCAGTCCCGCTGATCCGGGACAGCGATGATGTCGGCGGTTCCGTTCACGCTGAGCTTTACAGCGTACTTCACAGGTCAATCCCTCCTTATAGCCGCGATGGTCAGCGGCTTGTCATCCAGGCCGAAGTCGTCATACCCTTCGGCGATCGTCAGCAGGTATCCGGTGGACGGCGGGGACAGACGCCGGATCCCGTCAGTCATCACGTAGGCCATGGCCCGGACCGTCTTCCCGTTCACGGTCACCCGGAAATCCTGCTTCACATACAGCCTGGGATAGCCCTCGTAACGATCCAGGCTCACTTCATCCGCCTTGCTGATCTTCCAGACCCCGCACTGGACGGAAGCGCCGGGCTTCGGCTCGATCGTGGCAACGCCGCGGAAAACCAGCTCGTAATCGTTCACGACGCAGCTGCCCACCGGCACGGCGTCCGGGCACCGGCTTTTCATCTGCTTCCTGTTCAGGTTCGATCCGTAGGCCAGATAGTATTTCATGCGGATTCCTCCCCTATCACGCTGATCATTGTCTCGGGAACGGATGTGGTTTCCGTGAACCGCGCCGGCTTGTCGATCAGCAGCCCGCCGTTATAGTCAACATCAACAACGGTGTAAGCCACGCCTTCAAAGAGGACGCGCTTGCCGGTCCATTTCCGCTTCATGTCAGCGATATAATCACGGTAATCTCTCATGTTCAATCCTTTCTGCCGGCCTTTGGCCCGACCGGCGGGGCGGATCGTTCAGGACCAGTACTGCTGCAGTTCGCCGTTGTGCATCTCGTAGCCGTGGGTGACGTTGCCCCGGACGTTGAAGACGATGTAGTTCCAGTCCCAGGCCTCGAAGAGCGCCTTGCGTTCGTAGGTGCCAACCTTCCGGACGCGGCGGTGGCGGCTGATCTCGGTTCTGGCCACCTCGTGGACGATCACGATCTTCGAGCGGTCGAAGCCGAACTCACCGGCGATCATGTCGGCGGCTTCCTCGTCGGACAGCACCCGGGCGTGAGCGGCTTCCAGCTTCTCGTATTCCGCCTGGCTGACGTTGTGCTCATCCTCGAAGGGCTGCCATTCCTGCTCCCTCTCCAGAGCGGCTTCCAGCCGGGCGATCCGAGCGTCCTTCTCTTTGATGGTCTGCATCAGATTCTTCTCGACTTCCATCTGCTCGGAGCGCAGGCGCTCGATGGTTTCCAGGCGCTTGTCATACACTTTCTGGACGCCGCCGTTCCGGACGAAGTGGCTGCAGAAGGCTTTCTTGTCGCCGTCGAAGGCGTAGTACTGCTCCTCGATCTCGGCGTATTCCTCTACGGACGGCTCGAAGCCGGTCAGATCGGTGAATTCGTGAAGCATCATGCTGTTTTCCTCCTTTATCCGATGGCTTCCTCAATGCAGGAAAGCGCGTCCTCAATGTCATCCACCGCTGTGGACAGGTTATCAGCGGCCTGTTCCGCCATTTCGTATTTTTCGCTGTTCTGAAGGTTTTCGGGGATGTTGTCGCGGTAATCTTCTTCCTCTTCGAGCAGCTCCTGTACGTTATCCTTCAGCTCTTCCAGCTGTTCCATCAGGTCTTTCAGAGCCTTCCTGCGATCTCTGTTCATGTTTTCCTCCTTGCTATTTATCATCCTGTGTGATAAAGTGAGGGGGAGGGGAGCTCCCGCTCCCCCTCGGTCGATCACTTGGGTTCCTTGGGTTCGGCCTTGTCCTGTACGATCTTGCTGGGCTTAATCGTGATCGTGATCCGTTCTGCCAGGTCCGGGTGATCAGCGAGAAGCTTCAGCAGCTCGTGCAGGGCTTTTTCCTTTTCCTCCATCCGCATCCCTCCTTTCTCGGTCTGTGTACCGCCTCGGTACATCTGTATAATACACCTTTTTCGTTTAGAAGTCAATAGTAAAAATGATTATTTTGGTGAATAATTGAAAGTTTTTATTGACAACTAAATCAGTATGGTTTATTATGGTCTCCGGAGGTGATTGCAATGTCCACAGCTTCCCAGGTGGTGAAGATGGCGCTTGCAAAGGCGGACATGAAGCAAAAGGATCTGATCCCGCTGTTTGGTGAATCTCGATCTTTACAGAGCATCAACAACAAAGTCAGACTGGACAGATGGTTTGCCAACGATCTGGCATTGGTCGCGGAGATGACAGGAGGCAAGCTGGCATTCGTATATCCGGACGGTCAGATGATGTTCATTGACCCTAAGCAAACTGAATCGGTCAAGGGAGCCGGAGAGTAAAACCTCCGGCCTTTTTCATTCAGTCCGTCGGGGATGCCGATTTTACGCGTTGCACCAGCCCGATTTCGCGTCCGGCGGCCTGGGGTGATTAACAGACAGCCCCCGGCACAAAAGCCGTCAGAACGCAGAATACGCGCATGTACGGGCATGCCGTCTTTCAGGCGGCGTTTTCGCTGCCTGTAAACGCTGCGGTCAGATGGAGTCTGGCCGTTTTGAATTCCGGGCCCCGCATATGGAGCCGGTTCTTCAGGACGGCCAGCATCAGCTTCCCGCGCTGTTCCCTGCTCTCATAGTGGGCGCTCTTCATGAAATGCAGGTTGTCCTTGGCGTTGATCGCCCAGGCGCTCATGGCCAGGCAGAACTGGACGTAAGCCTTGATCTTGCCGGCGTGGGTCGTCCCGTTGAACAGCCGGAACTCCACGGTGCCCTTGGTGAAGAAGGCGTGGAGGTTCACGCCGTGATAACGGGAGCTGTCGTAATGGGCGTGGCAGATCCCGCCGGTATGGCCGTCATTGACGGAGCTGTACCAGATGCGCTCCATGGATTCGCGGGAACGGACGCGGTCATGCTTCATGGCCTTCAGGAGATTGGCGTTGATCTTCTTGCACCAGCGGTTTTCCCGGTCGCCGATCTCCAGCGCTTCATAGAACAGATCCTGACGGCCGACGGCGAAGTTGATCAGCCTGGTCAGGGAATCCGGTGTGTGGTTCGCGCCGTCCACGTGGACATGGATGCCGCAGCTGCTGTTGGCGACAGCGCCGGCTCCCCTCAGCTTCCGGATGATCTCCTGCAGGTCCCCCAGATCCTCGTACTGGAGGATCGGCGTCACCACTTCGCAGCGGTGATCGTCTGAGGAGCGGCCTTCGCTGATGGAGCGACGATGCCCGCGGACGTTGATTTCCGGGCTGATGGAGATATCCCGCATGCACTTCCAGACGCGGCCTTTGCTGTCCTTCGCTGTCCGGGTGTCGTAACCGTCGCACAGGCGGCCGGTGGCGGTTCCGCCGTAGTATCCGGAGATGACCTGCGCGGCCTTCTCGCGGGTGATGCCGGTCAGTTCGATTTCTACGCCGAAGTTCTGATTCTGGATGGTGATCATGTCAGCATCTCCTGTTCAATCCGTCCTTGCTGGTCAGTGAAGCACGACGCGGTTCTTTCCGACGGTGGTCACGGTGTATTCAAAACGGTTGCTGTTCCAGCTGCGGGTGACCTTCGCGATCCGGTTCATCTTCATGTTCGGCTTTCCCAGATGGCGGCGGACAGCGGGGATCAGGATCTTCCGGATTTCATCAGAAGTGATGTCCTTCGGGCTGATCCGGGCTTCATCAATCCGCTTCAAATCGTATTTGGCGTGGAGGCGGTTGTAATGCTTTTCAACGGCGGCTTCGCCCTCTGCGCCTTCCAGGAACCAGTCCGCGTCACGGCGGCTGCCGATTCTGAAGAAGACGCGCTTTTCGATGGCATCCAGGCGCTCGTTCCAGATGATGGCGTCCCGGCCAAATCCGCGGGCGTTGATAACCCACTCGTCGTCGCACCGGCCAACGGTCATGACGATCGCTTCCGCGGTCCTGAAGCTATCGCCCCAGATCGTTTCCTGCTGGAGCAGCACCCGGATCACTTCGTCGCCCTTCCGGAAGTCGATCTTGGCGATTTCGCCCTGGGAGCCGTTCATCGTGCTGGTGTTGATCTGGTATCCGGCATTCAGGTATTCGGCGACTTTGGCGGCGTAGATGGCGTTGATTTCTGTGGACTTCATGGTGCTGTCTCCCTTCGTTGATGTCTTAGTTGGTATCGCTTACAACCATATAGTACAACATTTTGTAGTACCTGTCAATAGGCAAATCATACTTTTTGATAATATAGTCAAATAATTTGTTTGACTTTTCGAGAGGCCTGTTGTATACTACCGCCGGAGGTGGTTTTATGTCGATCACGAACAGCGTGAAAATGGCCCTGACGAAAGCAGGGAAAAAGCAGATCGACCTGGCCAGGCTTTACGGATGGACAAAGCAGAGCATGTCAACAAAATTCACCCGTGGGAGCTGGTTCGGGAAAGACCTGACAAGAGTTGCCGAGTTTACCGGCGGGAAGCTGGCCTTTGTCTACCCAGACGGTCAGATCATCTATATCGACCACGAGGAAATAAAAGAAACCCCGGATGCGTCAACATCCGAGGCCGGGGAGTGAGGATCACAGCTTCTTGGGATTGCCTGCAAAGTCGTGTGTGACCTTTGGCTCCTTATTGGGCACCCTCACAATGATGTCTGTGATATCGCAGTCCAATGCCTCACAGATCAGATCGAGATGCTCAAAGCTGATCCTCTCGGCGATCTCGTTGTAGAGTTCGCTGATCGTGGTGGGACGGATTCCGGTGGCTCTTGCCAGGTCCGCCTGATTGCGCCGGAGCTCGCCAAGCTTCCGGGAGAGAACGATCTTAATCATCAACACCATGCTCCTTCAAGGGAGATTCTAACATTCTTTCACAGACTTCGCTTGGATTTGTTATCATTTCACGCAATGAGTGATAACATATCGGATTCTGTTAGAAGCGGAGGAGCACGGGGTCGAAAAAAAAGGGTACGCTTCATTCCTGAAGCATAACCCCTTTTTCATTGCCGGTCACTCAAGATCGGCGATTGAGATTTCGAGGACAAACAGGCCGTTGACCATGTAAATCATGGGCTCCTGAGTTCGTCCAGCGAAATTGTGGTGGAGATGAGGGGAGTCGAACCCCTGTCCGAAGGCTCCAAACCGGGATTTTCTCCGAGCGCAGTCTGCGTTTTGACATTCCCTCAGCGGACAGCCCACAGACGGGCTGCCAGCCTCAGTAGCTTCATGTTACGGACGTGCGGCAAAGCTTAGGCACGCTCGTTCCCCGCACTCATGGCGTCAGTGACCGGCCGTGCGGGCCTTCCGGGCTGACGCGCAGCCTAATTAGGCCGCGAAAGCGTATTCGCTGTTGTCAGTTCGTTTTTATTTCCCGTTGTTGCGCGGTACAGGGCCGCGGCTCGCTTATCCCGATCCCGACACCCCCGTCGAAACCGTATCATCCCCATGTCCCGGCCGACTGACGGCAGCCGGATCACTTGCTGTGGTCGCGCATCGCCCGCTGAATCTGGCGGTCAGCGTCCCGCTTGGCGGCGGCGTCGCGTTTGTCGTGCAGATGCTTGCCCTTGCACAGACCCAGCTCCAGCTTCATCCGCCCGTCCTTGAGGTAAATCTCCAGGGGGATCAGCGTGTAGCCGTCCCGGGCGGCGGCGCCGGCGAGCTTGAGGATCTCGCGCTTGTGCATCAGCAGCTTCTTTGGGCGAAGGGGATCGCGGTTGAAGTAGCTGCCCTGGTCAAAGGGGCTGATGTGCATGCCCTCCACCCAGAGCTCGCCGCCGCGCACCACCGCCCAGCTCTCCTTGAGGGAAACCCGGCCGGCCCGCATGGACTTGACCTCCGTGCCGAAGAGCGCAAGCCCGCACTCGTAGCGCTCCTCCACGAAATAATCGTGGAACGCCTTGCGGTTCTGCGCAATGGTTTTGGTGCCCCGCTGATGCGGCATCCGCTCGCCTCCTTTCCCTCAGCAGAGACATTATACCACATCGCGGCGCAGAATCCATTAAAAATGTGTGAAGAATTTTCCGGCCCGGCTGGAGGGCTCATCGGAAGCATTGTCCTCCTGCTTCAGCAGGGTTTCCGACTCCCGGTACACCGGCTGGCCGCTGACAACCATGCGGCCGAAGGGTTTGCGGGAGCCGGAACAGCGCTCCGTGACGGCCTTCACCGCCAGCTCGATCATGCCGTCCGTGTCCACCCGGAAGGTGCTGAGGGGCACATCCGACTGCACAGCCTCGGTGAAATCGTCAAAGCCGGTCACGGAGATGTCCTCCGGCACCCGCAGGCCGCGCTCCCGCAGGGCGGCGATCAGCTTCACGGCCACCACATCGCAGTTGCACACAAAGGCGGTGGGCAGCTGCTCCGGCAGGGCCAGGAGAATCATGTTGTTGCGGCTGTCCCGATCGCGGATGATCCACTCCTCGCGGATCGACAGGTCGTGCAGGAGCATGGCCCGGAAATAGCCGAGGAAGCGGTCCATGATGCTGCTGGTGGCCCGCACATTGCCCACAAAGCCGATCTTCCGGTGGCCGTTCTTGATCAGGTGGCTGGTGAGGCGGTAGCAGCCGTAGGTATTGTCTCCCACCACGGCGTCCGCGCTGCCCTGCTCGTCGTAGAAATCCAGGAAAACGGTGGGCGTGCCGGCCCCCGCGATCATCCGGTAGTACTCCTTGCCGGGCTGGCCCAGGAGAATCAGCCCGTCCACGTGCCGGGCGCTGATCAGGTTCGGCAGGCGCATGGCCGCCTCATTCTCGGGGGTCAGCAGCTCCAGCAGGCCGAAATGCCCATCGCCGCTGAGCCGGGTCACCAGCTTCCGGTACAGGGCCGAGTAGAAGGAGTTGGACTCAAAGTACGGCTCCGGAATCAGGATGCCGATGTCCAGGTTCGTGCGGATGCGCAGGGTGTCCGGATCGGGATACTGATAGTTCATCTCATCCGCGATTTCCATCACCCGCCTGCGCATCTCATCGCTCATCCCCGGCTTGCCCGCCAGCGCTTTCGACACCGTGACGGCGCTGACGCCCGCCATTTTGCCGATATCCCGCATGGTCACTTTCTTTCCTGCCATAGCTGACCTCCTGAGCCCGGCGCTGAAACAAAAGGGAAATGATTCCGGCTCAGACCGGCAGATCGGCCTCCATGAGCCGCAGGCACATCCGCCCGTTGTGGTAGGGGCACTTCCACTCCTCCACCATGGGCCGCTCCGTCAGCGCGCCGTCTTCATACACAGACCAGTACCACTCGCCCCCGGGCCGTTTGTCCACCATCAGGCGCTGAATGGCGGCCCACTGCACCCGCAGCCTGTCCAGCCACGCCGCGTCCCCGGTCAGAGCATATGCGTTGGCAAAACCCAGCATCGTTTCCGCCTGCACCCACCAGATGCGCAGCTCGTCGTCCCGGCCGTCCACGCACTCGTTTTTCAGCCCGTGGTCGGTGAAGGCCCGGCAGCAGACGCTCCCGGTCAGGTCCAGGCACATCGCCCTGTACGGCGGCCAATCCTCGCGGGGCAGCAGGGTGACGACCGCGTCCCAGAGCAGCCAGCCGGCCTCGATGTCGTGGCCGTAGGACTGCATGTCCAGCAGTGGGTGGAAATCCCGGTCGAAGAATACCTCCAGCCGGTGCTTTCCCGGATTGTAGATAGTGTGGAGGAAGCAGCCGAGCGCCTCCTCCCCCTTCGCCCGCAGGCCTTCGTCGGGCCAGACGCGGTACAGCTCCGCGTAGGCCTCCAACACATGGAGCAGGGTGTTCATCGTCCGCCCGGCCATCACGCCGTTTTCGCTGAGCTTTTCATTGCTCTCCGGGGAAAAGTCCGCCCGGAAGGCCTCGCCGTAGCCGCCCTCGTCCCGGCATTTCTCCTCGATCAGCCGGTACAGGCGGATAGCCTTCTCAAGCGCCTCCTCCCTGCCGGTCAGCCGGTAATAGGCGGCCAGCCCGTAGATGGCGAAGGCCTGGCAGTAGGTGTGCTTGGTGGTGTCCACGGGACGCCCGTCATGGCTGACGCTCCAGTACACGCCGCCGTTTTCGGCGTCCTCGAAGCGGGCGAGAAAGGCGTAGGCGTGATCGGCATACGCCCGGAGGCCCTCGTCGGCTAAGGCGCGGGCCGCGGTGGAAAAGACCCACAGGATGCGGCTGTTGAGGATGCAGCCCCTGTCCGCGCCCCAGTCGATGTTCAGCTCCTTGTCCACATAGCCGCAGAACCCGCCTCCGGGATCCTTCAGCCTCTCCCAGAACGGGAGAATCTTTTCTGTCAGATGGGCCCTTGCCTCATCTCTGAGCATGTGTCCTCGCCTCCGTCCTCAGCCTTTCACCGAGCCGCTGGCCAGCCCCGCGTAGACCTGCTTCTGGAAGACCAGGAAGATGATCAGCGGCGGCAGGAGCGTCAGCAGCACGCCCGCGCAGATGATGTTGAACTGGGATTTGTACGGGCCCGAGAAGGAGTACAGGGCGGTGGAGACGGTGTAATACTTGCCGGCGTTGAGGTAGAGATTGGCGTTGTAATACTCGTTGTACACGCCCACGCCCTTGAGGACCGCCACCGTGATGATGGCCGGCCTGGTCAGGGGCAGGAGGATCTTGAAGAACACGCCGAAGTAGGTGCAGCCCTCCAGCACCGCCGACTCATCCAGCGCCACGTCCAGGTTCTCGAAGAACTGCAGGAAGATGTAGATGGAGATGACATCCGTGCCGGACATGAGGATCATGTAGCCCACCAGGGTGTTCACCAGCCCCAGGTCGGTCATGATCTGGTAGGTGGTCACCTGCATGGCGATGCCGGGAATCAGCGTGGCCACCAGGAAGAGGTTGCGGATCAGGCCGTTGCCGGGGAAGCTGAAGCGGTTGAGGACGTAGCCCAGCATGGAACCCATCATCACCGACAGCACCACGACCACCACCACCACCAGCCCGGAGGTGGCGAAGGCGCGCAGCAGGCTCTGGCTGGGCTGGTTGCCGCGCCACACCTGCAGGTAGTTCTCAAAGTTCGCCCAGTTCTGGGGCAGGGACATCGCGTTGGTGGTGCTGTATTCCTCCGCCGTCTTGAAGGACACGGTGAAGGCGGACACGATGGGCAGCAGCGCGATGAAGCAGGCCAGGAGCAGGGAAAGGTAGGCTAAGGTGCGCAGGGAGATTTTCCGCGCCAGGGCCCGGCTGTTCTCCCGGGAGGCGCTGCGGGGCAGGGCTTGCTGTTTCACACTCATTTGCTCAACCCTCCCTTACCAGAGCGTCTTGGCCTTGTTGGCCTTGCTGTTGAAGGTGTTGTCCGAGTCCTTCATCACATAGCGGAAGAAGAGCCGCTGGGCGATGGTGAACAGGATGATCAGGGCCATCAGCACCATGGCCATGGCGCAGGCCATGCCCACCTTGTTGTTCACATGGGCCATCTGGTGAATCTTGATGAAGAAGGTGGCTGTGCCGTTGGCGCCCATGCTGCCCACCACGTAGGCCGGCTCAAAGGCGGAGAGGGAGCCGGTGATGGATAGGATCAGGTTCAGCATGAACACGGTCTTGATGCCCGGCAGGATGATGGAGCGGAACTGCTGCCACTTGTTGGCCCCGTCGATGGTGGCCGCCTCGTACAGGGTGGGATCGATGGAGGCGATGGCGCCGATGAAGAGCACCATGTTCTGCCCGCAGTACTTCCAAACCGAGGTGAACACCAGCGACCAGTTGTTGACGCTCTGATCCCGCAGCCAGTAGGGCAGCTTGTCCAGGGGAATGCCGATGGCCTGCAGCACCGTGTCCAGCACAAAGCCCCGGGTGTAGAAGAACTTGAAGATATAGCCGATGGCGATGCCGTTGACCAGGAAGGGGAAGAAGATGATGCCCTTGAAGATGCCGCCGCCCCTCAGGCCCGAGGACAGGAGGGTGGCGAAGAACAGCGCCAGGGCCAGCTGCACCACCGCGCCCGCCATGTAGTACAGGCTCAGCAGCATTGCGCCGATGTATTCATCCTTTTTGAAGATCTTCAGGTAGTTGTTGAAGCCCACGTAACCCTTGTTCTTGGTGTAGCTCATGTCATAAAAGCTGAACTTGATCATCTTGATGAAGGGCACGTAGGTAAACAGGGCCAGCAGGAACAGCGGCACCACGGCGAAGGTCACGATCAGAAGCGCCTTCTGCCAGTTGATCCTTTTCCGGCGCTGGCGCAGGTCAGGCGCGGCGGCAGCGGTCATGCGGTTCACCTCCGGACAGAGTGGCCTCGAGGCCTTTCTAAGGAAAAAGGGGCCACGGGATATGCTCCTGTGGCCCCGGCTGAGCAGGTGTCTTACTTGATTTCCACGTTCAGGGCTGCCTGAGCCTCGGACCAAGCCTCGTTCCATTCAGCCATGATGGCGTCGAAATCCTTGTCGCCGTTGAAGGCGTGCTCGATGATTTCCTGCACCTTGGTGTTGCCGCCAGCGTTCAGGGCCAGTTCGCTCTCGCTGTTCAGCTCATTGAGGAGGGTCTCCTCGCCGGGCAGGGCGGGCTCGTCCGCCAGCATGTCAATGCCGGCGAAGGCGGAATACAGGTCGGGATACTGGCCGTTCTTGTCGATCGGCACGCCGCCCTCACTGTAGGCGAAGCCGCTCTCATGGGTCAGCCACTTGATGTAGTACAGGGCCGCCAGCTTCTGGTCGTCGGTCGCCTGCACGTTGATGCCGAAGTTGTAGTCGCCGCCGGCGGGGGCATACTGCTTGCCGTTCACGGTGATGGGGAACGCCATGTAGCCGATGTCCTCGGGATGATCGCCGGCTTCCTGCATCTGGGTGAAAGCCCAGGAGCCCAGCACCATGGTGGCGATCTCGCCGCGGTTCATCATGCCCTTGCAGCCTTCCCAGTCGGTGGTGGTGTAGTCTTCCTCGATGAGGCCTTCCTTCACGGCGTCATACAGGATCTTGTACACCGCGTAGGGGCCGGTGCCATCGCCGCGGTCCGCAAAGGGATCCTTGGCATGCAGCAGGGTCTGGCTCATGTAAGCCGCGTCGCCGGTGGCGGCCACGCCGATGTAGGCGTCCCAGGCGCCCATGGTCCAGCCAGCCGCGTAGTTGGTGTACAGCGGGATGGCGTCGGTCTTTTCCTTCACAGCCTTCAGGGCGGCGATGAACTCATCGGGGGTCTTGGGCAGCTCGGTGATGCCGGCAGCCGCGAACACAGCCTTGTTGTACAGCACGCCGTTGGCGTTGCCCGTGGAGGGCAGGCCGTAGCACACGCCGTCATAAGCCTTGTCGCTCATGAAGTTGTACAGGCCGTCCAGGACTTCCAGGCTGCCCAGCGGCACAAAGTACTTGGAGAGCTCGTCCTTGTCCACGGTGGGGATGCCCATGATGGTCCAGTTGTCGGTGCCGACGCGCAACAGGGCGTTCTCGGCATAGTCCGTCACCAGATCATAGGTGATGTTGATGTTGGGATAAATCTTCTGGAACTCGGCCACATAGCCGTCCAGCACTTCGCGCCGGTCGGTGCGGTGATAGGCGAACACCAGGTCAGCGGCCAGCTCGGTGTTCTCGCCCAGCACAATCTGATCCAGGGTGGGCAGCTCGTCCGCCGCGGAGAAGGCCGTCATGCCCAGCAGCATGCACAGCGCCAGAACCAGAGACAGGATCTTCTTCATGGATGGTTCCTCCTTTGTTGTTTGTTAAGTTACTTGTTAACTTAACGCTGAACCCATTATAAACCAGCCCATTCCTTTTGTCAAGCCCTCTCTCAGCAATTTTTGTGATTTATTCGCAATTCTTGCCCGCTTTGTGCTATACTGCTCTCATACGCCGAAGCTCCTTTGCATTCAGGGGGCAGGCCGGCGAGCAAGGAGGCGGCGCGATGTTGGAGAGCCTGCGGATCGCCAGCGAGGCGGTCATTCCCCTGTTTATCTGTATGGCGCTGGGCTTTTTTCTGCGGGCGAGGGGCACCATATCCACCGAGCTGGCCAAAGAGCTGAACCGGCTGTGCTTCCGGATCTTCCTGCCGATCTACCTCTTCCAGAACATGTACAACACCGACCTGTCCGAGGCCGCCGTGCCGGGGGCGATCCTCTTCTCGGCCGCCGCGATCCTCGGCCTCTTCGGCCTGCTGATGGTCATCATCCCGCTGATGGAAAAGGACAACCCCCGGCGCGGGTCAATGGTGCAGGCCATCTTCCGCAGCAATTACGCCCTCTTCGGCCTGCCGCTGGCCATCAGCCTCTGCGGCGAAGCCAACAGCGGCCTGGCCTCCCTGCTGCTGGGCATCAATGTTCCCATGTACAATATCCTGGCGGTGTTCTGCCTGGAGTTCTTCCGGGGCGGCAAGGTGCAGGTGAAAAGGGTGCTGAAGAACATCGTCACCAACCCGCTGATCGTCGCCCTGGCCTTAGGCGCCCTCTGCCGGGCTTGCGGCCTGGTGCTCCCTACCGCCCTTTCGAAGCCCGTCACCGACCTGGGCCGGGTGGCCACGCCCCTGTCCCTGGTGGCGCTGGGCGCAAGCCTCAAGCCAGCCAGCATCTCCCGGAACAGGCGCCCGCTGACCATCATCCTCCTGTGCAAGGTGCTCTTCTGCCCGCTGCTGATCATCGGCGCGGCCATCCTCGCGGGCTTCCGCGGAGACACCCTTGTACCCCTGATGATCATGGCCGCCGCCCCCACCGCGGTCTCCTCCTTTCCCATGGCCCAGATGCTCGGCGGCGACGCCGATCTGGCGGGAGAGGCCGTCGCCCTGACCACCGCCGCGGCGGTGCCCTCGCTCTTCATATGGATCACCCTGCTCAAGCAGTTCAGCATGATCTGACACAAAAAAGACGCGGTGGTCTCCGCGCCATCCATAACGGGATTTGCGCACAGCTATGATCAGAAAGTGAGGACAGCATAATGACTCCCATCAGCGTCTTTGATTACGCGGAACAGATCGGCAAAGCCCTCCCCCGCGGCATCCTGCTCAACACCTGCGGTGAAAAGTTCAACAGCATGGTGATCGGCTGGGGCCACCTGGGCTTCATCTGGGGCCTTCCGACCTTCACGGTCTATGTCCGCCAGAGCCGGTACACCAAGCCTCAGCTGGACGCCACCGGGGAGTTCAGCCTGTCCGTCCCGGCGGGCGACGGTCTCCTGAGCCCGGAGATCATGCGGGTCTTTGGCTCCCAGTCCGGCCGCGACGTGAACAAGGCGGACTTCGTGACGCTGGCGCCGGGCCGGACCATCCGCACGCCGGCCATCGTCGAATATCCGCTGACCCTCGAGTGCCGGGTGCTGTACCGCCAGGACCAGGCCCCGGAGACCCTGCCGCAGGCCCTCAGGGACCGCTACTACGGCGGCGGCGCCGAAGATTTCCACACCGCCTATATCGCGGAGATCGCGGACGCGTACATTCTCTGATCCGGGAGGGAGCCAGGCATGCCGCGCCAGTCCGTATTCGACATGAAGGTTTCAAAGGTATATCCCCTGCTGGTGCAGAAGGCGGAGCGCAAGGGCCGCACCCGGGCGGAGGTGGACGAGATCATCTTCTGGCTGACCGGCTACGGCATGGCCGAAGTCGACCAGGAGATGACCTATGGCGACTTCTTCCGGAACGCGCCGGCCATCAATCCCCGGGCCGGGGAGATCCGCGGAAAGGTCTGCGGGATCAGGGTGGAGGAGATCGAGGACCCGCTGATGCAGCGCATCCGCTGGCTGGACAAGCTGGTGGACGAGCTGGCCGGCGGCCAGCCCATGGAGAAAATCCTGCGTCAGTCCTGAGGGTCCCGCTTTCCTCCCGCGGTTTTCCGGCGCAGCAGAACCAGCGCCGCCACCATCACCAGCGGGAAGAGGCAGCCCACCAGCATGCCGGCCTGAAGGTTCTCCCCCGCCTGCTGGGTCACCGCGCCCACCAGGCTCGGCCCGAAGGCCCCGCCCAGGTCGCCCGCCATGGCTAACATGGCAAAGAGCGCCGTGCCGCCCTGGGGCAGGCGGGGCGAGGTGATGCTGATGGTGCCCGGCCACATGATGCCCACCGAGAAACCGCAGCACACGCAGCCGATAAGGCCCAGCACCGGGCTGGAGGAGAGGGAGGCCAGCAAATAGCAGCACAGGCAGAGCACACCCGAGCCGATCATGAACTTCAGCAGGTTCATCTTCGCGCCGTACTTGCCGTAAATCACCCGGCTGATGCCCATGGTCACCGCGAAGAGGCAGGGCCCGGCCAGGTCGCCCACTGTCTTGGTAAAGCCCAGCGCTGCCTCGGTGAAGGCCGAAGCCCACTGGGCCATGGCCAGCTCGGAGGCCCCGGCGCAGACCATCAGCAGGATGGCCAGCCAGAACAGCGGCTTCCGGAACAGGCCGCCGATGGTCATGGCCTGGCCCTCCCCGGTCAGCCGCTCGATGGGGCAGGTGGCGAAGTTGTAGATATTGTACAGGGGCACCAACGCCCAGACGCAGGCCAGAATCCGCCAGTTCTCAATGCCGAAGACGGCGAAAAACAGGTTCGAGAGCAGGATCACGCCCACCGAGCCCCAGCAGTAAAAGGAGTGCAGCAGGCTCATCACCGCGTCCTTGTGCTCAAAGGGACAGGCCTCGACGATGGGGCTCGCCAGCACCTCGATGAGCCCGCTGCCCACCGCGTAGACCACCACACAGACCATGATGCCCGCGAAGGGGTCGGCCAAAAGCCCGGGCAGCACCGCCAGGCCCGCCAGGCCGAGCCCGCAGGCGATCTCCGAGGCGACCACGCTGCGCCGGTAGCCGATCGCGTCCACAAACCGGGCGCAGAACACATCGATCAGCAGCTGGGTCAGGAAAAAGGCCGTGGGGATCAGGGCGATCTGCCCCAGGGGAATGCCGTAATCCGTGTGGAATTTCAGGAAGAGCAGCGGCGCGAAATTGGCCGTGATGGCCTGGGTGATAAAGGCCAGATAGCAGGCCAGCAGGGTTCTGCGGTAGTTTTTCTGCATAGCGGTTCCTTTGACAGGTTTTGTATTTGCCTTCTCCCCTTTGCCGGGAGGCGGTCCGCGCAGCCGCCAGGGACGGCCTGCCCGCCTACTATAGCACAGCCGTGCGGCGCTTGTAAAGCAGGACGCGCATGACGGCAGCGGGATTCTCATGGTTACGCTGACCGCCCTGACGTTACCGCTCCCCCTGATCCTGGCGCTGCTCAGGAAGAAGTAAGGTCAAGAAAAGCCATCGCGTATCGCCATTACGCGGTGGCTTTTTTCCAAGTGAGTCCCCACCAGACAGGTGGGAGTTCCGCGGGAAAGCGTTCTCCCTGTGCGTGTTCAGGGCATCCTGCGTTGGCAAGCGAGGTTGCAAAGAACAGATGGTTATCTCCGGTTATTCCCAAATAGGTGTTTACTCTTTTGATGCCTCGTAATAGCTGTCATAAACAGCCAGCCAAGCCTCATCAAGGTAATCGATATATTTCGATTTCACAATGGCTTTTGCCCAAGCTACAATCTCCTTTATGTCGGCTGATGTTCTATCAATGTCCGCATGGTAGTCGCCATAGAAGACCCTAATTGTAATTTCCTTAGCCTTTGCTATCGCTTCAATCATGTCGTATCCAATGAACCCTAAGGTTGCAGTAGAATACCCATCAGAGATAGCCAAATTGTCAAATTGATATAACACATCGTCAATGAGCACCCATATTCCGTTGACTTTTTTCGCTCCTTCATCATAGAACTTTAACGTAACATGCATTCACAAAGACCCTGCTTCGTTCTTCTTTCCTTCTGCAACTAACCCCCATGCAAAGTATGCATCGCTATAAGTCTCATCTGTATCCGCTTCAAAGCGGTATTCCTTTGTAATCTTTTGATACTTGTAACCCGGTTTGTTTTCAAATTGTGTATGGTCAAACCATCCATCAGGTGCAGGTGTTGCAGTCGGCTTAGGTGTCCTGGTTGATGTTGATGTCTTCGCCGGTCTTGGTGTCCTCTGAGAAGTTGCATATGCCGTTTCGGTCAGTCCAAGAATTGCGAACTGGACAAGCAGCAGTGCGGCGAAAAGCGCAACGGCTTTTCTCATGGTAATCTTCATGGTCTGCCTCCTTTTTGACGAACGAGCCGTCAACCTTTTTCGATTCATGGAACACACTTCAGGTGTACAAATATGTCCCATCTGTCACGATCACTATATCATATTATACCATCATTGTAAAGACTCCATGAGAGGTTTTCCCGCTTAACATTTTGTGTGTAAGATTAAGCATATGATACAAATGAGAGCCTATGCGACAATTATTAGACAGTGCCATGTCAAAGGCGGTCAAACCAAGCTAAAAGCTAAAAGCTAACAGCTAACAGCTGTCCCGTTCTGTTACATCTCCCGCCTTGACAAACCAATCTCTTCCTTCTATAATACAAATGTGTTACGATTCTGTTTCGGCACTGTGAGAAACGGAGGCGGGTTTATGCGCAGGAAATGGGGATTTGCGGCGCTTGCCTTAGCGCTGGCGCTTTGTATTGCGGGGGCGGTTTTCGCGGAGGATAGCCCCCTGTTCAAGGCGGGGCCTTATGCGGTGCGGTACATGGCCAACGGCGGAACCAACGCTCCGGCGGATCAGATCAAGCAGCACGGCGTGCCCCTGACCCTGTCCAGCCAGCAGCCGGTGCGCGAGGGCTATACCTTCGTCAGCTGGAACACCGTGGCGGACGGCTCGGGTACTTCCTGGGCCCCGGGCGCGACCTATACCGCCAACGCGAACCTGACCCTCTACGCCATCTGGTCGCGGGTGACCTATACCATCACCTATAACGCCAACGGCGGCACGGGCGCGCCGGTTCCGCAGACGAAAAACGCCGGGGAGGCCGTCAACCTCTCCACCGTCATTCCCACGCGCAACGGGTACGCCTTCCTGCACTGGAACACCACCTCCACCGGCTCGGGAAAGGTCTATATGCCCGGCGCGCTGTATGAGGATGAGGCCAGCGTCACCCTCTTCGCCATCTGGCAGCCCCGCACCTACACCATCCGCTATGACGCCAACGGCGGCTTCGGCGCGCCCCCGGATCAGCAGAAGCAGCACGGCACGCCCCTGACCCTGACCTCTGTGATTCCCCACCGGGAGGGGTACACCTTCCTGCACTGGAACACCGCGGCGGACGGCTCCGGCGCCAGCTGGGCCCCGGGCGCCAGCTTCACTGTCAACGCGGACACCCTGCTCTACGCCATCTGGCAGCCCATCACCTACACCGTCAGCTACAACGCCAACGGCGGCACCTTCCCGGCCCTCACCCAGACCAAGACCCACGGCGTGCCCCTGATCCTCACCGCCGAGGTGCCCACCCGCAACGGCTATACCTTTGTGAGCTGGAACACCGCCATGGACGGCTCCGGCACCACCTACAAGCCCGGCGGAACCTATACGGCAGACGCTAACGTCACCCTCTTCGCCATCTGGCAGCGGCTGACCTGGGCGGTGCGCTACAACGCCAACGGCGGCACCGGCGCGCCGGCGGACCAGACCAAGGAGTGGGGCGTGACCCTGATCCTCTCCTCGGATATCCCCACCCGCAGCGGCTTCACCTTTGTGGAGTGGAACACCGCGGAGGACGGCTCCGGCGCCAGCTATGCCCCCGGCGCGGCCTATACCCGGGAGGAGGCCGTGACCCTCTACGCCCAGTGGCAGCGGATCACCTACCTGGTGACCTATAATCCCGGCGCAGGCTCCGGCGGCCCCACGGTTCAGGTCAAGGAGGCCGGCGTTCCGCTGAAGCTCAGCGAGGACAAGCCCACGCGCAACGGCTTCACCTTTGTGTGCTGGAACACCTCCGCCGCCGGCACCGGCACCAGCTATGAGCCGGGTGAACTCTACTTTGACGACGCGAACCTGAACCTCTTCGCCATTTGGAAGCGGCTGACCTACACCGTGTATTATAACGCCAACGGCGGAACCGGCGCGCCCGTCAGCCAGACCAAGGAGTGGGGCGTGGCCCTGACCCTCTCCTCCGAGACTCCCCAGCGCAACGGCTACTCCTTCCAGAACTGGAACACCCGCGCCGACGGCTCCGGCACGAATTACGCCCCCGGCGCGTCCTACACCGTCGATGAGTCCGTCACCCTCTTCGCCGTCTGGTCGAAGATCCAGTACACGGTGACCTACAACGCCAACGGCGGCACCGGCGCGCCGCCCCAGCAGCACCGCTCCCCCGGAGAAACCCTGATCCTCAGCACAGCCATCCCCACCCGGGTGGGCTATGTGTTTGTGGAGTGGAACACCGTGGCCACGGGCGGCGGCACCAGCTATCAGCCGGGCGATGTCTACACTGCGGACGCCAGCGTCACCCTCTTCGCCATCTGGCAGGCCCGCGAGTACATCGTCAGCTATGACGCCAACGGCGGCGAAACCGCCCCCATGGCCCAGAAGAAGATCCACGGCACAGCCCTGACCCTGACCTCCGACCTGCCCACGCGCACCGGCTGGACCTTCGCCAGCTGGAACACCCGCTCCGACGGCTCCGGCACATCCTATATGCCCGGCGGCAGCTATACCACCGAGGCGGATGTCACCCTCTACGCCATCTGGAACGACCGGACGGTCACCCTGACCTACAACGCCAACGGCGGAACCGGCGCGCCGCCCGCCCTCACCGTTTCAGCCGGGACCACCGTCACCGTCAGCTACGAAACGCCCCACCTCACCGGCTCCACCTTCGTGCGCTGGAACACCCGCTCGGACGGCTCCGGGGCCAGCTATATGCCCGGGGACACCCTGGTGCTGAACGACAGCCTGACCCTCTTCGCCATCTGGAAGACCCACAAGGTCACCCTGATTTATGAGACCTTCGGCGCGGACAACACGCCCGACCCGGTGACCGTGGCAGAGGGCGACACCGTCGTCCTGTCCACCATGATCCCCACCCGGAACGGCTATGTCTTCAGCCACTGGAACACGGAGCACGACGGCACCGGCGCCAGCTACGCTCCCGGCGCGTCCTTCACCCTGAACACCGACCTGACCCTCTTTGCCATCTGGACCAAGAGCCTGTTCCGGGTGAGCTACGACGCCAACGGCGGCACCAACGCCCCGCCGGATCAGGAGAAGGCCCTCGGCGTGCCGCTGACCCTCACCGACGCCCTGCCCCTGTGGGAAGGCCACAGCTTCGTCTGCTGGAACACCTCCCCGGCGGGCACCGGCACCAGCTATTTCCCCGGCGGCGCCTATGCGGCTGACGCGGACGTGACCCTCTACGCGGTCTGGAATCCCCACCAGTACACCATCACCTATGACGCCAACGGCGGCACGGGCGCGCCTGCCCCCCAGACCAAGTCCCACGGGGTGACCCTCTACCTGTCCACCGTGGAGCCCACCCGCGCCGGCTGCACCTTCGCCCGCTGGGCCACCTCCCCGGACGGCTCCGGCATCAGCTTCCACCCGGGCCAGGGCTTCACCCTCAACAAGGACACCACCCTCTTCGCCATCTGGGATCCTCAGCTGTACACCATCCACTTTGACGCCAACGGCGGCACCAACGCCCCCGCCGACCAGCAGAAGCTCCACGGCGCGTCCATCACCCTGTCCTCCCAGAAGCCCGAGCGCACCGGCTATGATTTCGTCACCTGGTGCACGGACAAGGGCGGCGCCGGCACGGACTTCCTCCCGGGCGCGGTCTTCAGTCTGGACGCGGACACCACCCTCTTCGCCCAGTGGACGCCCGCCCCGCCTTCCCCGCCCTCCATGCTGACCCTTCTGGAGACGAGCCTTGTGTACTCGGTCTCCCCGGACGGCAAGTCCATCTTCATGAACCAGCCCACCGTCCTCACCTCCGAGGGGCCCTGCACCTTCGCCTACAACTGCTATGACGACGGCGGCAGTGCGGTGAACTACTACTATTCCGGCGCGAACCGCACCGCCATGAGCCCGGGCCGGAACGGCCGCTTCAACGTGTACTGCGTGGTGAACGACGGCCACACCAGTGTGACCATCGCCACCGGCTGGGTGAAGCTGACGGGCTACGGCGGCGGCGCGCTCCAGGTCAGCGAGACCAGCGCCTCCTGGACGCTCTCCCCGGACAAGCACTCCATCTTCATCGACAAGCCCACCATCAGCGGCGGCTCAGGCAGCTACAAGATCGCCTACGTCTGCTATGACGACCACAGCAATTCCGTCAACTACTACTATTCCACCGCCAACCGCACCGCCATGACGCCCGGCTATCCCGGCCGCTTCTGCGTCTATGTCACCGTCTCCGACGGCGTCACCTCGGTGACCATCAACACCGGCTGGGTGGATGTGTACTGATCACGGCAAGTCAAAAGCGCGGGGAGGCTGAATCGCTTCTCCGCGCTTTTCGTATGTTCTTCTCAGATCGGTTCAAACAGGTCGTCCGGCAGCGGCTGATAGAGATCCACCACGGTTTCGGGGGTCTCCTCCTCGGGTTCATCCGGCTCGTCGATCTCGTCGACCGGCTCGTGGTCAACCTCCTCCGGTTCCGGCTCGGCTTCCGGCTCTTCAACCGGTTCCGGCTCGGCGACAGGTTCCGGGGTGGCCTCCGGCGTCTCAGGCTCGGGAGTGGCTTCCGGCTCCGTGGATCTGGCATCGGGTTCCGCCACCTCGGGCTCTAAGCTCACCGGGCCCGTGACGGTCAGGAACTGGGTCTGAATCCAGCCGTGCCAGCCGTTGACCTCGATCTCCGCCCAGTCGTCCTTCTGGGAGCGCACCACGGCGGTCATGCCGGGCTGCAGACCGGTCAGCACCTTGCTGCCCTTGCTGGGGCCCTGGCGCAGGTTGACCTTGTGGGTGCTGGTGACGGAATCCTTGTAGCTGATCTGGGCGCTGACGGGGGTCTCCTCCAGCGGGCCCAGGAAGCGCAGCACGGACGTGGCCACCCAGCCGACGGTGTCGCCGTAGACGATCTTGCTGTACTTCTCCCCCACCTCGGCCACCATCACGATCTTGCCCACAGTGGCCTTGGCGAGGATGGCGCTCTTGGGCTTCTCGGTCAGCCGCAGGTTGACGGTCTTGTTCTTGTAATACAGGTAGGCGAAGTGCTGATCCAGCGGCGCGGTGCGATCCCAGATCAGCCGGGAGGAGGGGATGATCAGGTTCTGTCCGCCGTCCCAGATGGTGGTGAGCACCGAACCCAGGAAGCGCACCTGCACATTTTTGCGGATGGTGCCGTCCTCCTGGCGCATGGACACCGGCGTGGAACCCTCCGCCGCGATGGCGCTGACGCACTGTGTCAGCAGCAGCAGGGCGCAGAGCAGCGCGAGCAGTCGTTTCTTCATATCAGCACACCTCCGTTCGGTGATCTCTCTGGTTTCAGTCCCGGGCGACCCAGGTGATGGAGATGGATCCCTGTCCCCCGTAGGTTCCCACAATCGTTCCGATGCCCATGGTCTCGATGGGCGGCAATTCGATGGGCAGGCTGCGCACATAATCCGCCAGCTGCTGCACCGCCTCCGGGCACTCGGCCCCGGCGATGACCATTGGGATGTCCATGCGCGGCGGGCATTCCTCCAGCCGCTCCCGGTACCAGTTCAGGGTCTTTTCCCGGCCCCGCACCAGTCCCGCCTGATGCAGGACGCCGTCCTGGAGCTTCAGCATGGGCTTCAGGTGCAGGGCGCTGCCCACCTTGCCCACCGCGGGATTGATCCGCCCGCCGATAACCAGGTACTTCATGTCCCCCGCCTGCCCGTAAGTGCGCTGATGGTCCCGCAGGCTGATCAGCCATTCGCCCAGCGCTTCGGCGGAGGCGAACTCGTCCTTGCGGCGGCAGGCCATGCGCGCCAGCTGACCGCTGGCCGAGACCACGCCAAGGCTGTCCACCAGCGTCACCCGCTCAGGATGCTCCAGCTTCTTGCAGGCCATGCAGGCGCTCTGCCAGCAGCCCGAAAGCGCGCTGGAGCCGCAGAGATACAGCGCCTCCGCCCCGTCCTCCGCCAGCGCCTCCCGGAAAGCCTGCAGATAGGTATCCGGCGTGATCTGACTGGTCTTGGGCAGCTCCGTGGTGCAGGTCTGCAGCCGGGCGTAAAAGTCCTTCCGGCTCAGGTTCAGCCCCTCGTAGAATTCCTCGCCGCCGAACCGCACCGGCAGAACCAGCAGTTCCGCGCCCATCTCCCGGGCTTCCTCCGGCGTGATGTCAGACATGCTGTCAATGATGATATGGATCATGGTCTGTTCGCCGCTTCCGCAGCCGCAACCCCCAATCCTTCCGTCCGGTTCCGGGCTTGTCCCGCCTGGCTCCTGTTTCCAGGCGTCCTTCCCTGGCAGGGCATACATTTGCCTGCTTCCCCACCATACAAAGCATAACACAGCGCCTGCGCCTTGTCAAGGACGGGATAGGGGAAAGCACAAGAAGGAGAGCGGAGGAAGGCATTGATCAGCGGAGTGCATGCGCATGGCATTTCCGGCAAGGCAGGTACGCGCAGCAAACGAGGCGCAGCGCCGACAGAGCGCTTGAAATTACCGCGATGGGATGATATAATTGTTACAGGGAGGTGGTTCACCATATGGCACTGAGAGAAGGCGTCCGCTGCGGTTTGCTGCAGATGGCGATCGACAAGGTCAAGGACGGGATCGACCCGCCGGAAGAAGATTTCGATACGGACGAGAAACGGGAATACTGATTCGGATGTCAAAAGGCCGCTTTCATGAACTGAGCCACGACTGGTTGTGGAAGACAGCGGAAATCACCACAACCAGTCGTGGCTCTAAGGTTGAAAGCGCCCTTTTGTCACCCTTACCAATACTATGAGCGCCAGGTGAAAGACCTGCAGGAGTACATGGACATGGTTGGCCCGGAGCAGTTTGCCCGGACGACGTTTGAAATCGAGTATTCTTATGAGGACGAGGAGGAGGACGAGTAGCCGCTGTCGCCGCACGGGTTTCCTCAAGCCGCCCACCCCGGGCGGTTTTCAATTGCAACCATATGACCGGCATTCATATACATCACATAAGCAGGGGCAGAGCGAGCAAAAGCTTCGGGGATCTTCCATGCACAGGAAAAGCCCCGCAACCCTTGATTTCTCTCGGTTTGCGAGGCTTTTGCTGGTCTGGGTGAGAAGACTTGAACTTCCGGCCTCCTGAACCCCATTCAGGCACGCTACCAAACTGCGCCACACCCAGGCATCAAAGGTTTCCCTCTGACAGCCTCATTATAGCGCGAATGCAGGCGGATGTCAAGTGGGTTTTTTCAGCCAGACCGACTGCCAGTGCTGAGTAGTCAAACATAGGTTACACATTAGGCAGCAGAGAGCGAAGGGAAGATCCGAGTGTAGCAGCAGTTATCAAGATACACCCTCATGTTCCGTCTCTCCCCTTTCCGGCGCCTCCGCGATCTCCTGATACATCGTCGCGCACCAGAACCGCAGGCCCGCCCTGTCTGTATAAAAGCGCAGGAGCCTGGGCCAGTCCTTGCCCACAGCGGTCAGCTGGAGCTGCTCGCAGCGGGCGGCTTCGGCGCGGCGGCGGAGGGCGGCCATCAGGTCGGCGCCGGCGGAGCGGCCGCGCCAGGCGGGCTTCACATAGATTTCCTCCGCCTCGTAGCACCGGCCCCGGGTCTTGCGCCCGATGAAGCGCGCGTCCTCGCTCACGTGCCCCACCGCGTAGCCGATCGCCTCAGCGCCGGCCCAGGCGATGAACAGATCCTGCCCCTCCAGCTGCTCAGGGGTGAAGGGCACCACACCGTTGCAGCAGCCCTCCGCCGCAAAATCCGCGCTCATGGCGAGGATCAGGGGTCTTTCCTCCGCCGGGGCTTCACGCACAACGCAGGTCATCAGCGCTCACTTCCCGCCCAGCTCATCCTTCACGTAGCCGGCCAAGATATCCACGATCCGGGCGTTGTGCCCGCCCCCGGCCACGATCACGTCCGCGTAGGACACATAATTGCGGATATACTTGTCGTACATGGGTTTGACCGTGGTCAGGTACTGGGCGGCAATGCCGTCGATATCCCGGCCGCGCTCCTTGATGTCCCGCTGAATGCGCCGCAGCAGGCAGATGTCCGGCTCCACCTTCATGTACAGCTTCAGGAACATCAGATCCCTCAGCCGCTCGTCGTGGAAGCAGTGGATGCCCTCTAAGATCAGCACATCCCGCGGCTGAATCAGCTCCTCGCTGTCCACCCGGCAGTGGTTCGCGTAGTCATAGCGCTTGCGGGTGATGGCCTTTCCGTCCATCAGCGCCCGGACGTCCCGCAGCAGCAGCTCATGGTCGAACACGCCGGGCTCGTCATAGTTCACCAGCTTGCGCTCCTCAAAGGGCAGATCAGAGTGATCCAGGTAGTAGGCGTCCTGCTGCAGCACATAGCTGCGCTCCCCCAGCCGCCGCCTCAGCGCCTCCGCCAGGGTTGATTTGCCGCTGCCGCTGGCCCCGCAGATTCCGATAAACAGCATACCGCACCTCCTATGTCCCCGGCCGCAGCCGGCCGCGCTTCCTCTGCCGCCATCATAGCGGATTACGGCAGTCCTGTCAAGGGGCGGAACGCCGCGTCCCCGCCCTCCTCTTTCCAGGATGCCAGCAAATTTCAAAGATTCGTAATATTTTTGTCAGAGACCCTTGATTTTTCTGCCCAATTATATTACAATTGAAACGACGCTTGATAGGCTGCGGTCATAGACCGCCGGGCGGCTGACTGCGGCAGCGGAAGGTGATGGAATGGCGAAGCGGATTCTGCTGGTGGATGATGAGCAGAATATTCTCAAAGGCCTGAAGTATACCCTGGAGCAGGAGGGCTACGAAACGGACAGCGCCGAGGACGGCGAGGAGGCGCTCTCCAAGTTTTTTGCTGACCCCTACGATCTGATCCTGCTGGACATTATGCTGCCCAAGCTGGACGGGACGGAAGTGTGCCAGCGCATCCGGGAGCACAGCAATGTGCCGATTATCATGCTCACCGCCAAGGGCGATGATATGGACAAGGTGCTGGGGCTGGAGTACGGCGCGGACGACTATATCGCCAAGCCCTTCAACCTGCTGGAGGTCCGGGCGCGCATCAAGGCCATCATGCGGCGCACCGGCACGGTGACGGCCCCTGTGGAGGAAAAGCGCGTGATCCGGGTGCGGGACCTGGAGGTCAACCCCATCAAGCGCACCGTGACCCTGGGCGGCGAGGACATCAAGCTGACGGCCAAGGAGTTTGACCTGCTGCAGATGTTCATCACCAACAGGGGCAAGGTCTTCACCCGCAAGCAGATGCTGGAAACCGTGTGGAAGTACGACTACACGGGCGATGACCGCACGGTGGACGTGCACATCCGCCGCCTGCGGGAAAAGATTGAGCACGATACCTCCCAGCCGGAGTTTATCATCACCAAGTGGGGGGTTGGTTATTATTTCACGGACAAGGACTGAGCGCCTGCCGCTCGACAGCATCCGCTGGCGGATCGTCCTGGCGTTCCTGCTGGTGATCGGATTCTCCTTCGCCGTGATGTACCTTCTGCTGACTGGTTATGTCAGCAACTACCTGTATCAGCAGCGCATCCGTCAGGACAGTCTCTCCGCAGAGCGGCTGGCTACGACTGTTGCGCCTCTTTTTCAATCCGCGGCCAGCGACAGCCTGAACGACACGCTCATTTCAGCGGGCGGAGAGCTGGGGGGCCGCTTTTTGGTGATTGATCCGGACGGCAAGGTGCAGTTTGATTCCTTCAGCCGCGCCTTGGGCACCCGCTTGCAGCTGCCGGAGGTGCTGGATGTGCTGACCGGCGGCGAAGCCGGGAGCTACGGCATCCACCTGAGCGGCTCCGGCGGCGTCAGCGGGGAGGAACCCGTGGCGGTCTACGCCTCCCGCCTGGTGGGCCCCCGGGGCAGCCTGGGCGTGCTGCTCTATGTGGCCCAGGTGGGCGAGATGGTGGAGAGCCTCAACGCGGTCATCTTCCGGCTGACCATGGTCTTCGCGCTGGTGGCGCTGGTGGCGGTCATCGCGGCCCTGGTTTTCTCGGGCGTGCTGACCAGACCCGTCAACACCCTCACCCAGGCCACCCGGCGCATGGGCAAGGGCGACCTGACTGTGCGCGTGCCGGAAAAGGGCTCCGGCGAGCTGAAAAACCTGGCCCGCAGCTACAACTGGATGGCCGAACAGCTGGAGACGCTGGATCAGAGCCGCAGCCAGTTCGTGTCCAACGCCTCCCACGAGCTGCGCACGCCTCTGGCCTCCATGAAGGTGCTGCTGGAGAATGTGCTCTATCAGCCAGACATGCCCGCGGAGATCCGCACCGAGTTCCTGACGGATGTGGACGGGGAAATCGACCGGCTGGCCAATATCGTTTCCGACCTGCTGCTGCTCTCCCGCATGGACAACCAGAAGCTGGAGCTGCATCCGGTCACCATGTCCCTGACGGCCACCTGCGAGGAGACCATCCGTCTGCTGACCCCCGTGGCTGAGAAGAAGCATCAGACCGTCACCGGGCGCATTCAGCAGGGCGTGACCATCACGGGCGACCCCGACCGCCTCAAGCAGGTGGTGTACAACCTGACCGAGAACGCCATCAAGTACACCCCCGAGGGCGGCGTCATCACCGTGACCTTAGCCCGGCGCGGGCGGACGGCCGTCGTCACCGTGCGGGACAACGGCATCGGCATCCCCAAGGCCGACCTGCCGCGCATCTTCGACCGCTTCTACCGGGTGGACAAGGCCCGCAGCCGGGAGTCCGGCGGCACAGGCCTGGGTCTGTCCATCGTGCGGCAGATGGTGCAGCTCAGCGGCGGCCAGGTGACAGTCGAGAGCGAGGAAGGCCAGGGCTCCGTCTTTACAGTGACCCTGCCGGTGGACGGAAAGGAGAAGCGTGTGTCATGAGAAAACATTCTTTCCGCCGCCTGGCTTTGGTCCTCCTGCTGACCGCCTGTCTGCTGCTCTCCTCCTGCGCCCCCGCCGTGCGCAGCGCCCTGCCCGAGACCACCCTGGTCCCCGGCACGGACGCCCAGCTGCCCGACGCGGTGGACTCCTCCCCGGTGCGGGTGCGGGGCGCGGCCACCCTGTATTACCGCTATCTGGATGAACCCTACCTCGCCCCCGAAACCCGGGTCATCAGCCAGACGCCCTCCCAGAGCTGGGAGATGGCGCTGCTGACGGAGCTGCTCTCCGGGCCGGGCACTCAGTCCAGCCAGCTGACGGCGGTCTTCCCCCCGGGCACCCGGGTGCTGTCCTGCTCTCTGGAGGGGCGGACACTCTTTGTGACCCTGAGCCAGGAGGCGCTGAACGCCTTAGCGGATGAGCCCGTGGACTGGCAGGAATATGACAGCTGGCGGGTGGAAGCCCCCCTGCGGCGGCGGCTGTGCATGCAGAGCCTCACCGCCACGGTGACCGAAAACTGCGACGCGGACGAGGTGCAGGTGCTCATCGGCGCGGAGGCCATAAGCGGCGAGCGCCTGCGGCAGAATTACTTCCTGGACGACTCGGAGGATGAGGTGCTCTCCCCGGCCCTGACCCGGGATGAAAGCCTGCTGCTGACCCCCGCCAACACTCTCGAAGCGGTGCTCTCGATGTGGATCAGCCGGGACTGGCAGCGGCTCTACCGCTATCTCGCCGCCACCGACGCTTCCACCGGCACAGCCCGACCGGCATTCACGGACTTTGTCTTCCGCATGGAATCCCTGCCGGCCCTGAACCGCTGCCAGGTCTCCCGCGCCAGCGTCAGCCTCAGCGGCGATACCGCCACCCTCTCCCTCACCGCCGAGTGGACCGACCGCCGCGGCAGACTGCGCACCTCCGAGAACCGCATCCTCCACCTGCGCAGAACCAACGACCTGTGGACCATCAGCCTGGAACAGCTCACCGGCTGGCTGGGAGAATGAACCGAGGAGGTGAGCGTCGTTGAAGCGTATCCTGTCCTTCCTCCTGACCCTTGCGCTGGTTTTTTCCCTCTGCGGTTGCGCTTCGCTGACCTCCCTGACCGGCGGCTCCCCGCAGAAGGTCTCCCCCACCCTGCCCCCCGCCCGACAGACCGGTGACGCGCCCGTGGGCGACGAGGGCATGAGCTACCAGTTCTATCAGCCCCTCTACCTGCCCTCCCGGGACGGCCAGCGGCTGGTGGCGCGGCAGGTGCTGCTGGAGGGCGAGAGAGGCGGAAGCGTGGCCCGGTCGGTGGTGCTCTCCCTGCTCAGCGCCCGGGAGGACGAGCAGACCCTGAACCTGGGCCGGGACATCAGCCTGCAGCTCTCCGGCGGCGCGACCCAGGTGGAAACCGCCGGGGACGTGTGCACCGTCAACCTGGCTTCCTCCGCCCTGGGCCTGGATTATGAGGATTACTACCGCCTGGGCCTGGCCGTGGCCGCCACCTTGGACGGCGTGGACGGCATCCGCTATGTGAACGTGCTGACCGCGGATCAGGCGGTGGGCCTGGACGTGGCGGGCAACCTGCCGGCGGGCACCCTCACCGCCCATCCCGGGGAGGAGCTCTCCGTGCTCTGGGATCAGATGGCCATGCGGCGGACACCCGTGGGCGTGGACGCGGCCACCGTGTCCATCAACGCCACCGCCACCCTCTATTTCCCGCTGAAGGACACCGGGGGCTTCACCCCGGAGACCCGCAACCTGTATTTCTCCGGCCAGACGCCCCAGGTCATGGCCCAGACCCTGCTGAGGGCGCTGAGCGCCGGCCCCATGTACGTCAGCGGCGCGGCCGCCCTGCCCGACCTGGTGTCCCTGAGCATGCGCGAGCCCGACGTGTCCGAGATGCCCGACGGCGGCCGGCTGGTCACCTTCTTCTTTCCGGGGGACATGGCGGCGCGGCTCAGGCGGGCCGGAGTGGGCTGGGACAGCTTTGTGGGCGCGCTGACCTACACCATGACCACCTTCATCCCGGCCGTGGGCGCGGTGCGCGTCTATCAGGGCGAGAGCATGGTGATGAGCCTGGAGGACAGCATCTACGGCGACCCGGTCTTTGAAAACGGCTTCCTGCGGCGGCGGCACTTCGCCTCCGGTCTGCGGGATCTGGCGGACATCTACCTGGCCCGGGACGGCCTGCTGACCCTCGCCCAGCGGGCCGTGCCCGCCGCCCGCGCCTTCAGCCCGCGCATGCCCCTGACCCTGCTGATGGCCGGCCCGCTGTCCGGGGAAGAGCTGGACGCGGTGCTTCCCACCGGCCTCAACGATCACGACATTCTGGGGCTCAGCGCCGAGGGCGACACCCTGCGCGTCAACCTGTCGGCCCGCTTCGCCCAGCGGCTTTCCGCCGGGGAGGTGGATGAACAGCTGGCCTGCTACGCCATGGTGGACACCCTCTGCGAAGCCCTCGGCCTGACCCGTGTGCGCTTTTATTTCAACGGGGAGGTCGTCGAGAGCCTGGGGGGAAGCCTGTGGTGGGGAGGCGAATTCCTGTACAACCGTGCCCTGACCGAGGAGAACAGGGGGTGAAACCATGACCCTGCCGAAACCGCCTCTGCCCGGGGAGGAAGAGGCGTACAAGGGACGGCCTGTGCCCGAGACCAACACGGGCTTTTTCGCCATGGTCGCCGGCTCTGTCGTGCTGAAGTGGAATGATTTCAAGGCTTACCTGCGCAGTAAGCGGGAGTCGCCCCGGCCGAAGAAAGCGCGCAAAACGAAAGAAGAGCGCAGGCAGGAGCGGGCCGAGCGCAAGCTTCAGCGAAAGAATCAGCCCAAGACCCGCTACCGCTGGCGGATGATGAAGCGCTGGCGGCACTTCTCGGCCTGGTGCTGGCACTGGCGCGCCTGGCTGTGCAAGGTTCCCATGGGCATTGCCCTGCTCTGGGCGGCCATCGCCCTGCTGGTCGGCGCTAATGCTTTCCTGCCGCTGACCCTCGCCGGCCTGTTCCTGGCCCTGCTTCTGGCCTATCAGCGCCAGCCGCCCCTGGCCGGAAACTGGCTGGCCGACCCCCTCTCCGAAGATCCCCTGCCCCGGACGGTCTGTCTGGAGACCTCCCTCTTTGCCGAGGGCTTCCAGTGGGTCGCCGATGTCTGGACGCCCCTGGAAAAGCTGTCCCACACGGATTTCCGGGGCAGCACCCAGGCGCTGATGCTCTCCGCCGCCGCAGCCCTGACCGTGGAGCAGCTCCCAGAGGAAGACCGGGCGATCAGCGGCGAATGGCTGTCCTCCCTCGGCGTGCGGGTGGAGCGCTACCATCAGCGCTTCCCCGTGGCGGACGAAACCCTCTACGAAGGCTTCCACGGCGTGGCGGTCAAGGACGGCGCGGGTCAGCGGGCCTATTTCACCGGGGACAGCCGGCTCATCAGCCGCTGCACCCGCCTGGTGGACCGGGGCCGGTGGCGGCCCATCGTCCAGGGCGACCGGGAACGCCTCGAGCGCCTGCCCGAGGACGCGATCTACTATGCCACGGCTGAAATCACCGGCGATGGCCTGGGCAAGCTGCTCCTGCTGGGCTGCATCCGCCCAAGGCAGGCGGTGAAGCCCAGTCTTGAAGCCATTGCCGCGGCGGATCGCATCCGCGCCTACGGTTTTGACCTTCGCTGGCTGCCGCCCCTCAGGGGTCAGCCGAATCCCGTGCGGGAGCTGGGCCTTCCCTACGAAAGCTGGGACGGCGAAGCGCCTGCCCTCCGCCTCCGCCCCGTCTCTGACCAGCCCCCCATTCCCCGGGACGCGGACAAGGCTCTGACCGGGGTGGCGGCCTGGCAGGAGAGCGTCCGGACCTTCCGCTGCGTCGCGCTGATGGACAGCCTGCTGCTCTTCATCTCCGCCCTGCTGAACTGCGCCCCGGCCATGCAGTGGCTGCCCCTGGCGGGCTTCGCGCTGCTGGCGCTGGGGCTGTGGTGCATGGGGAGCGCCCCGGGCCGGGAGCTGACCATGCCGGACCGCCGCGCCCGGATCCTGACCTTCGTCTCAGGGCTCGCCGCCGCCGGAGCCGTAAAGTATTTCATCTCCGCCTTCACCCCGGATGACGCCGCCGCGGCCGGAGCAGCCCTCTGCCTGGGCATGGGTGCCGCCTCCGCCGGCTTCCTGGCCCGTCTGGTTCTCCGGCCCTGGCCCCGGCTGATGACCCGGGTGATGCAGCTGGGCGGCGCGGCCCTCGCGGTGATTCTCATTCTGCTCTGCGTTCTCTCCCCTCTCGGCACGGTCTTCGGCGCCGCTTCCGGCCTCCTGATCCTGCTGGCGGCCCGCGGCGGCCTCCGCTTTGGCCGCTTCCTCACCCTGCGCCGCCACCGCCTGCCGAAGGAATAACGTTCAAGAAGAGGTGTCCCTTATGGATGGCAGATACACCCCCGCCCGGAACCGCCGCCCGGTCCGCCGCAGTGTGGGCTCGCGGCTGCGCGGCATCCTGATCCTCGCCGTGCTGGCGGCCGCTGTGACGGTGCTGATCCTCAGCCTGCCCGCCCTGCGCTACCGGCAGGAGGCCGAGGATTACTTCGGCGCACGGATGCTCACGGAATGCGACGCGGCAGTGGGCCAGCTGAACAAGCTGAGCCGCACGGCCTCCGGCAGCTCCTACACGGTGCTCTCGGAGATCCGCAGCCGGGTTTACGCGGCGGACATTCTCAACCAGACCTGCGTCTCCCTGGGCGGAAGGCAGGTGGTGGATCAGTCCGCCTTCGACGCGGTGTACACCATCGTGGAGAGCTACAACGCCAACCTGCTGGTGGGCGCCATGACCGCCAACCTCCAGTCTGAGCTGACAAACACCCTCACAGGCCTGCGCGATCAGGTCGCGGCCACCCGGTGAGCCCCGCGCAAAGGAGGGAGCCAAACCTTCCATGATGGGCAAGACACACCTGGCGGTGGGCGTTGCCGCGGCGCTCCTGGCCTGCCATCCCTCCACCCCGGCGGGCCTGCTGGCGGCCACGGCGGGCGGCGCCATCGGCGGCATGGTCTGCGATATCGAGTGCCGCGCCAGCCTCCACGCCCGGGACAGGCAGGTGGCCTGGGGCCTCGCCGCTGTGGTGCTGGCCTTCGCCCTCTGCGCTGACCGCCTCCTGCAAGCCGGTCTGCTCACCGACCTCCTCCAGCGGCAAGCCGGTCAGGCCATCGTCGCGGGCCTTGGCATCCTCGCCCTGCTGATGCTGGGCCGCCGCTCCGGCCACCGCGCCTTCAGCCACTCCCTCTGCTATGTCCTCCCCCTGACCGCCTGCGTCTGGCTGATCCTGCCGCCCCTCGCCCTCCCCTTTCTCGCCGCCGCCCTCTCCCATCTCCTCCTCGATCTCCTGAACCACCGCCCCATCCACCCCCTCTGGCCCCTCTCCCGCAAAGGCTTCTGCCTGAAGCTGTGCCGCGCTGACGGCTGGGTGAACAGGGTGATGATGGGGGCGGGGGCTGTTGCTGCGGTGGGGTACTTTGTAGCTGTTAGCCTTTAGCTGTTAGCCAAGGTTGAAGGTTGGGGGTTGGAGATTGAAGGTGACGTGCGGTTTTTTTGCGGAAATACGCAAAAATTCCTTGAGTTGGTAAGGGTGACAAAAGGGCGCTTTCAACCTTGGAGCCACGACTGGTTGTGGTGATTTCCGCTGTCTTCCACAACCAGTCGTGGCTCAGTTCATGAAAGCGGCCTTTTGACATCCGAATCTTGAGTTGGGATGACGCTGATGATGGTCTGCGCCACACAGGCCGTTTTCCCGATTCAGCGCATTTACATCCGGCACACAAAGAAAACCCCCGGCGCAAAGGCGGTTCAGATGAGGGATTCCGGGAGCGAAGCATATCTTCAGGCGAAAAAACGAGGCCGTGCTTCACTGCATGGCCTCCGCGAGTTTCAGACGTCCTGTGAGATCAGATCAGAGAAGCTCTCTGCAGAATCCGCTCATCTATCCTGCGCACAACACTGTTGGTATAGGCGTGAAAATGCTTCAGCCAGAATCCGCTGCCTGACGGATTGACGCTTTCAAAATCCACGCCAAGTCTGGTATATCCCTCCGCTTTCAAAGTACTGACAGCAAAATCCAACAGTTTCTGATAGACTCCCCTGCCCCTGTGTTCCGGCAAACAGTATGCCCCCATGATATGACGGTAACCGCTCCCGGATGCAGCAAACGTTTCACCCTCATCTGACACTTCCAAATAGGCGCACAGCTCTCCGCCTTTCTTCGCTGCAAAGTAACGTTCCTTTTTCCTATCGGAAAAAGTCAAAAACGCTTCCAGTGTATCAGGCTTTCGATTCATAAAGAAAGGGCTGGAGCAGTAATGCTCATTGAGCGCCAGATGCAGCGGATAAACATATTTGTAATCCGCCCTGGGCAATTCCAGAAACGCATATCCATCGCATGCAGCGCAGTCGATGGGTTCCATCGGCCGAATGGCATCTGCGCACCTCATGCCAAATCCATACCGAAAAAGCTGCTGTTTTGCTTCCTCATCATGGTCATACAAACAAATGGCATGGGACACCGCTCCGGCTTTCACCCACTTTTTTGCAGCCGCCTGATACAGGGCCGCATAAATCCTGCCGTGATTGTCCCTGACTGCGCCATTCGCGCCCATGGGCGAAAAAACGCCTCTCACATCAGTAGAGCGGAAAGCATGCTCAAAGGGTTCCACACCGCAAAGAAATCCGACCATTCTGTCGCCTTCAAACGCTGCAGCGCCGAAGCCGTTTCCGGATAATTGTTTCAGGATGGGAATGCCTGATATTTCGGGAAGCTCCTGTGTATATGCTCTCTCATCATTGTATGCGCCAAGGGCAATTTCCGCTGCTTCTTCTGTATGTTTCGGTTCAAAGTCTCGAATGATCATGTTTCCCTTTCCGCAGATCCCGATTTCTGCGCCAGGCCGGTTTGCATTGCCGATTCGGATGTCAAAAGGGGGCTTTCCTGAGCCAGGCCGCGACCGGTTTTGGCTCTATGGTGATAGCGCCCTTTTGAATGCCTCAGATAAAGAGAAGG
The DNA here is from genome assembly GCA_017534885.1 of Clostridia bacterium. Taxonomy (GTDB): domain Bacteria; phylum Bacillota; class Clostridia; order Christensenellales; family Aristaeellaceae; genus RUG11272. Next base: position 52,678 of record JAFXVR010000045.1, read on the forward strand.
AATGCAGTTTGGCATAGCTCTCCGCCAGATTTCTTTCATCTTCTGTAAGTCTGATGGAAAAAGCCATCGAATCGCCTCCCTGCAGGACAGCGTACTGCGATGAGGCGGCTATGTTCCCCGCCGTCCCTGCGCTCGCTCAGGCGAAGGTCTTGATCACCGTCACCTCGACCACATTGCCGATGATGCTGATCTTGATGGTGTCGGCCAGGCGCTTCAGGGTGGACTGCTCATAGCCGTTCCATTCGGCGTCGGAGCACTGGATGGTGCGGTTGGCCAGGTCCTCCAGGACGTCGGAGGGCAGGTCGCTGTTGTAGTTCGGTTCCGCGTCGATGGCGGTCTCGAACAGATCGCGCAGCTTGCCGATGAAGCTGTTCGCGGCTTCGTTCTTTCCGGAGGAAGCCGTCTTCAGCAGCATGGAGCGCTTCTCCTTGTCGATGTCCGTGTTCGTCGACATGTGGAGGGTGTACTCCGGGCCTTCGGTCTCAATCCAGAAGGAGGCGTCCATCTCCCGCGTCACGCTGCGGGCCAGGCTCAGCTGCTCTTCCGCGCACAGCTGCAGCCGCAGGGCGCTCCTGTGATCCAGCTCGTTGTACACGCAGACCTTCCGGGTCTCGGCAATGGCCTTGTGGAAGCCTTTGCCCATATTGTCAATCCTGATGATGTTGGACTTCATATGCGTTTTCCTTGTCGTCTGTGTTGTCCGCTCCGCCCTCCGGCGTGAAGCCTTATTCGATCGTGACGATCTCGTTGAATCCGGTCACATCGAACACTTCCAGCACGATTTCGTTCGCCCCGATGACGACCATCTCGCCGTCGCCCAGCTGCTGAGCAGCGGCCAGCAGCACCCGCAGGCCGGCGGACGAGATGTACTCCAGCCCTCTGAAGTCAAACACCAGCCGCTTCACGCCGGTCAGGCTGCCCTTCAGCTCCTTGTAGAGGAAGCGGTGTCCAGTCTTCCCTCCAGCGCGATGTTCAGCTGATCCCCATCCAGCTTTTTCAAGATCGTCATGGTATACCTCCCTGTTCATCTGTCGAGATGTGATTTGTGTCCGGTCTGATTCCCGAATAATATGGCATATTTGGGCGGGGTTTTCAATAGGCTGAAGCGCGGTTTCTGCGGCGGCAGAAGCGGCCGAAATCCGAAATCCAGACTTCTGCAGGTGCGGAGGGGCTACTTGGCCATGACGTGGTAGTAGATGCGGACTTTATCGCTTTTCAGGAAAACATCAGCATCTCGGAGAAAAGCCGATTTTTTGAAATCGCTGTTCCCCCTTATTGTAACCTTCTTAACTTTTCCAACATCGTTCTCTGCGTTGTAAAAGAGGTGACTTCTCAAATCCGCATCAGGGATGCATTCAATATCAACGAATCCCATATCCCGCAGCATACGCTGGACTACCCGATAGTCTTGGTTTACCAGAGCAGATGCATCTACTGTCATGACTACCCGTTGAGCCTTATATGCTTTCTCTTGTGCGTCACGAACCCACTCTCTTATTTGATAGAAACCAAAAACACCGAAATAAAGGAGAACGGGGATTAAGACCAATAGAATAATCCTCTTAAATTCCTTATCATCATCACTACTCTTTCCTTTCCGTATTTCCCGTCCTTCATCGATTCGCATCTGCTCCAGTTTGATGATATCACTCTCATCAAGCATTATGGTATTGCCACAATTGGGACATTTAAAGTACTTTGTTTGATCCTTGATCTCCACCTTCCTCACAGCCCCGCATTTCGGGCATTCCAGTTCCACAAGCTTCATCGCGTCAACCTCCACGCAGCATTTTCAGCGTCAGTATACACAGTTTTTCACGCATCTGTCAATGCAATTCTTTCAAGTCTCTCCCACAGAGAAAGCCCCGGCGGCCTGCCGGAGCCCTTCCCTGTTTCACCTGCCGCCCGGCCAGTCTTCCCCTCACTCCCGCCTGGTCTGGGCCAGCGTCACCATTTCTTCCGCCATGACCCGCAGGCGCTCCTTCATCAGGTGGATGCAGTCCATCTCGGAGCAGTAGCCGTGCACGATGTCCTCAGCGAAGGTGCGGCAGGTGGGCGAGCCGCAGGAGCCGCAGTCGTAGCCGGGCAGGCGCTCCATGATCTCGTTCACCCTGTTCATCATCTGCATGGCCACAATCAGGTTGTCGTCCAAGCGCATGGCGTCGTTGGGCTCAAAGGGCATGTCGTTCTTGATGGGGTACTTGGTCAGCATGGACACGGGCACGTCCGCGTCGGGATGGGTCTTGGGCATTTCGGCCACCAGCTTGCGGATGGCCGCCTTGGCCACATAATTGTTTTCGAAGGCCATGGGCCCGCCCACACAGCCGCCCATGCAGGCGTTGCCCTCCAGGTATTCCAGGTCGGTGAGCTTCAGATTCTCCACCTCCTCCAGCACGCGGATGACATTGGGAATGCCGTCCACGGACAGGGAGGAGCCGGGGCAGACCGCGTTGGCCTCCCCGTCGGAGGTCGCCCAGGCCACGCCGTATCCCGTGGCAGGCACGAAGTTCGGGTCTGCCTGCATTTTCTCGATGTGCGGCAGCAGCAGCCCGTAGAGCTCCATCATGGAGATCGCGCCGTCCAGCTCGGACTTCTTCTGGCCGATAGGCCGGCGGATGGCCGTCATCTTGGCCGGGCAGGGGGTGATGAAGAAGCAGCCCACCTCGTGGGGCGCGCACTCATGCTTGCGGCAGAACTCCGCCCGGGCAATGGACGCCGCCACCTCCATGGGCTGGCGGATGTCGATCACGTGGTCCAGCAGCTCGGGGAAGCGCACCTGAATCAGCCGCACCACCGCCGGACAGGCGGACGAAATGACCGGCCGCGGCAGGGAGGTGTCCCGCAGCCGTTCCCGGATGGCCCGCGTCACCACGTCCGCGCCCCGGGCTACCTCAAACACGTCCGTGAAGCCGATGCTTTTGAGCGCTTCCAGCACATATACCGGCTTCTTCAGCCCGCGGAACTGCCCGTACAGGGAGGGCGCGGGCAGCGCGATGCTGTACTTGAACCGCTTGATGTCCTCCAGCTGATCCGTCACCGCGACCTTCGCGTGATAGTCGCAGATGCGGATGCACTCGCCGCAGTCAATGCACAGCGTGTCCACGATGTGCGCCCGGCCGCCCCGCACCCGGATCGCCTCCGTCGGACACCGCGTCAGGCAGTTGGTGCAGCCCCTGCACCGCTCCTTGTCCAACCGGACACTGTGGTAACGCTTCTCTTCCAACATATTTTGCACTCCTGGGGGAGAGGGGAAACCCTTTCTTGAAAGAAAGGGTTTCCCCCTCTCCCCCAGACCCCCTCTCCTCTTCCGAAAGAACTTTTGCCGAATGCGTTGGTTTGTCTATTGCCGGAGCTGCCGTTTTCGTTTTTCGGCACTTTCATTTTGGTTTTTTCGTCACTTTTATTTTGTGTTTTTCGGATATTGGCTCTCCACGGCTGCCGGTTTATTTGCCCTTCATTAGCCGCTCAATGGTTTTGATGAGGTCTTTCTGCTTCTGCTGCCATACATTTTTGCCGGTTGTGTCACCAAGAGAGTACACCAGCGTCTGCGCCTTGACCAATGCAACGTCGTAATGCTTGTTCTGTATATCATTAAGGATTTCTTTTTCCTTGTTTTCTAATTTTTCTGTTTCCTTGCGTACATTATTTTCGAGTTTCTTCGCACGTTCTTCACTGGCTCGTCTGTCATCTGCGCTTTCTGGTAAGAACACCATTGAACACGGCCACCCGCATAAAGCAAGAATCAGACCAAAACCGCCTAATGCAAATCTCAAGGAATGATCACCGAATACCATCCAGCTGCCGATTGCAATAATGCAGCCCGCCCAGAATAAAGATATAAGCAAGGATGCTCTTCTCCTGTGTTTATCATGCTCAGCGTCCTCTGCCAGTTTTCTTTCCTGTTCCTTATCCTCGTATTCCAGCTCCATCTCCCGAATCCTGATCTTTGCCTTGATCTCCTCATCTTCCTCCAGCGCGATGCGTCTCCCGCAGTGGCTGCAGAAAAAGGTGCTCTCCTCGCTGCTCAGCACCAGGTCAGCGCCGCAGTAGGGGCAGTCCAGCCGTTTCAGCTTCACTTAACAAACCCTCCCGGCGGTTATGCCAGCTTGAACTTCATCGTGATGGTGGTGCCCACGCCCACCTCGGACTGGATGTCGAAATCGTCCGCGTTGCGCTTCATGTTGGGCAGGCCCATGCCCGCGCCAAAGCCCAGGGAGCGGGCCTCGTCGTTGGCGGTGGACCAGCCCTCGCGCATGGCCAGGCTCAGGTCGGGAATGCCCGGGCCCCGGTCAGCGGAGACCAGCTGCACGTATTCCGGGAACACGGACAGGGTCAGCTCCCCGCCTAAGGAATGGATCACCAGGTTGAGCTCCACCTCATAGCTGGCCACGGACACCCGCCGCAGCACGTCGCCGGTGATGCCCAGCTGCTTCAGCTTGCGCTTGATGTCCGCGCTGGCCGAACCGGCGCTGGCGTAGTCCGCCGTTTCCACCGGATAAGAGGACCGGATCAGTTCCGTCATTTCTTTCCCTCCATATCCCATTCCAGCGGCACCGGCACGCCCCGCAGGCCTTCGGCGTACAGCAGGCCGCAGGCGGTGAAGGCCGTCGCCTTGGTGGTGATGACCACCAGCCCCTGCTCCTCCGCGCTGTCCAGAATCTCTTCCGAGGGCACCTTGCCCCGCACAAACACCAGGCATTTCAGATCCAGCATTTCGCTGGTGCGCACCACGTGCGGGTTGGTCAGCCCGGTAATCAGCACCGTCTTTTCATCCACAAAGGCCAAAACATCGCTCATCAGGTCGGAGCAGCAGGCCGTGTACACCGGCATGTCCAGCTTCTCCTCCCCGATCAGCACCCGGGCGTTCAGCACCCGCACCATATCCTGGATGGTCAAATGGATCCCTCCATTCCTGTTTGTTCCGCTCACGTGATCCGGGCCGGTTCCTTATGTCTTTCATGATTATACCGTGATTTTCCGGGTGTGTCAATGGACAGGAAAAGACCCGGCCGCGGGTTTTTCCATCTTCAGCCGCCGGATGAGGGGCGGACAGGCAATGGGAAACCTCCACGGTTCCGGGTCTTTGGGCCGCAGTCCCGTCCGGGAATGCGGGGTCTCAGCTCTTGCTCGGAATCATGCTGGCGATCAGCGCCGCGAAGTTGTTCATGGGCATGGTCTGGATCACCACGCGGCCGGGGCCGGTCACCAGAGTGTTGAACAGGCCTTCGCCGCCGAAGAGCACGTTCTTGACGCCCTTGATCTGCTGGACCTCCATGGTGACGGTGGCGTCCATCATGGCCAGATAGCCGGTGTCGATCAGCATCTGATCGCCCTTGTCCAGCTCATACTCCACCGTGGAGCCGTCGATCTCCAGGAAAACCGTGCCCTGGCCGGAGATCTTCTGCATGATGAAGCCCTCGCCGCCGAAGAAGCCGCCGCCCAGCTTTTTCTGGAAGTGGACGCTGAGCTCCACGCCTTCGGTGGACGCCAGGAAAGCCTTCTTCTGGCAGATAATGGGGGTGGACGGCGTGATTTCGTAAGCCCGGATGGAGCCCGGGAAGCTGGACGCGAAGGCGATCTGGCCCTCACCGTTCTTCGCGGTATAGCGGTTCTGGAACATGCTCTCCCCGGAGAACATCCTTCCGAACATCTTGCCCAGGCCGCCGCCCGAAGTCTCCATCTGCATGTTGGTGGTCATCCAGCTCATGGCGCCGGATTCGCAGATCATGGTCTCGTTGGGCTGCAGGTCGCAAATGACCACAGGCATCGGTTCTCCCTGAATATGATAGCGCATATAAGCACCTCCCTCGGTTTCATTCTACACCATGCCGGCGGCGGCTGTCAACCGTTTTCCCGCTCACTCTCCCAGCCGGATGATCACCGCGTCCTCCGCCGCCAGCACGCTGCCATCCGCCGGCCACAGGGGCATGGCCTCAGCCAGGGCTAGCAGCTCCTCCGGTGGTTCTTCCCAGCCGGCGTAAGCCCGGAACTCCCGGCCCGAGGCCGCCTCCAGCAGGCGCACCGCGTCCGGCGTCACCCGTCCCGGCGCACCGGAATCCGCGGCCCATTCGAGGAAGGAGCGGCCGTACACGTCCTTTTTCTCCATGAGGAGGGAATCGTCAATGAAGGCCCGCTCCCCGATGAACAGCAGGGGCTTGTCCGCCGCGTCCAGTGTTTCGATGTCGGCTGAAAGGGCCCGGGCGGCGGCCAGGTCCTCCGCGGCGCGCACATTGTCCGTGTGCCAGAGCCTCACGACCAGCGCGGCCTGGAGTGCGGCCAAAAGCAGGCAGAGGACGCGCAGGGGACGGTGCTCCCCGGGGGCAAAGAGCAGATAGCAGGCGGGCAGGAAGGCCGCCGTCATCTGCAAGGCCATCTGGGTGCGGGGCACGGTCTTGCCGCCCAGCGCCAGATTCATTGCCAGAGGCAGGATCAGCAGCGCCAGGCTGACGAGGATCAGCATGGCGGAGGGTTTCTCCCCCTCCCTCCGCCGCCGCCCCAGCAGGAGGAGCAGCAGCGCCGCCCCGGGGCTCCAGGCCGAAAAGCAGGCGGAGTGGATCGGCAGGGCGGTCTTGCCCGCCGCGAAAACCAGTTCCCGGAGGCAGACGCCCAGCGGCTCGCGTCCCCAGGCGATCTGCTGCTGCAGGTAAGCGCTGCCCCCGCCCCGGATCAGCCGCGCCAAAAGGAGGTAGCCCCCCACCGACAGGAGGACGCGCAGCCCCCAGAGGGCGCTGTCCCGGCCCCTCAGCCGTTTGCCCTTCAGCAGGGCGCAGAGGGTCAGCATGGCCGCCGCCGCCAGATAGTGGAGAATCAGCGCCTGATAGATGGACAGGCTCAGGCAGAGCAGCGCGGTGGAAGCCGCCAGACCCAGCCCCCGCCGGAGGCTCACCGGCTGCCCGTCCGTGTGCCAGCGCGCGTCCAGCCCGGCCAGGGCGGCAGTCAGCAGCAGGCCCAGTCCCACCGGGGCGATCTGCAGGGTGAAATACACCTGGTAAGCCCAGACGGGCGAGGTAGCGTAGAGCAGCACGAAGCCGCAGAGGGCCCGGGGATCGCTCCTGCCGCTGAAGCGCTTCAGCAGGCCCGCCAGCAGCCAGGCCGCCCCGGTGAAGAACAGCAGGAAGAGGAGGCCGCTCCGCAGGGGGTTCAGGGTGTTCAGCCCGAAAAGGCGCAGCAGCAGCGCCAGCCCAAAGCGCCCCTCGCTGACGTAGCGGCTCAGGGTTTCCTCCGGGCGGGTGAGCATCAGGTCGCTGTCAAAGCGCAGGTTGGCGCTGCACGCCAGCGGCCCCCAGAGCAGCCAGATCACGGCGGTGATCAGCGCGGGCCAGACCCAGGGCCGCAGGCGGGAGCGCATTCCCCCGCTCGCGGGTGCGGGCGGTGATTCAGTTTGCAAAGGTGTCATACAGCGCCTCCTGAGGCTGAAGGGTCAGACTGTCCGGGGTGACATGGCAGGGCAGGCTGAGGATGCGAACCCCGCGGTCAGCGGCCTCGGCTAAGGCGTTGGCAAAGGCGGGATCGGCGGCGCGGTTGGCCCTCACCTCCGCGACGCCGTCCATCTGGATCACAAAGGCCAGAATCGCCCGGTATCCGTCCCGGACGGCGGCGGTCAGTTCCCGCAGATGCCGGACGCCGCGTTCGGTGGGCGCGTCCGGGAAGAGGCCGATGCCGTCCCTGAGGAGGGTGCAGCCCTTGACCTCCATCAGCCAGCAGGTTTCGCCCCGCCGCATGAAGAAGTCCATCCGGGACGCGCCATAGCGGTATTCAGGATGAAGCTCGTCAAAAGCAAGGGTTTGGAGCCAGTCCTGTACGATCCGGTTGGGCGCCTGGCTGTCCACGTTGAAGAGCAGGCCGTCCTCCCGGCGGACGGTCACCAGGTCATAGGCGGTGCGCCGCCCGGGGCTGTCCGCCCGGCTCAGCCAGACCTGAGCGCCGTGCCGCAGCAGCTCGCCCAGCCGGCCCGTGTTCTTCACATGAACCAGTTCTGTCCGGCCCTCCGCCTCTACCCGTGCCGTGAAGCGGTTCAGCCGCTCCCCGAACACTGCCGGGCTTACCTCCGCGTAGCGCAATGGCTGTCCCGTCCTTCCTGAAAACAATCCGTCACACCAATGGTTCGCCGCCGACCCTCCGCGTCAGTCCGAAACGTCTTCGTCTAAGGTGATGCACACCCGGTAGTCCGGGTACTTCTCCTGAATCTCCTGCAGGATGTGCAGGTACACCGCGCGCCGGTCCGGGGCGGCGAAGTCCACAATGATGTCAAAGCGCATGGTGCGCTCCTCCCGGTTGAGGTAAAAGCCGTGGAGCTGCAGCAGCCACTCGTGCCCCATCACGATGTGGCGGACGTCGTCGCGGATCAGGGCGGCCTCGTCCTGGGAGGTGTTCTGGGCATAGATGCCCACGGCGGTCAGGATTACCTGATGCCGCGTCAGCACTTCCTCCTGAATGGCGCGGGTCAGGGCGTCAATCTCGGCGGCGGTCATGGTGTCCCGCACCTCGATGTGCACCGAGCCCAGCTTCAGCTCCGGCCCATAATCGTGGATGATGAGGTCGTATGCGCCCAGCACCTCGCCGTGTTCGCCGATGGTCTGCTTGATGGCCGTGCTGATTTCGCCGCCCACCCGCTCGCCCAGCACTTCGGAGAGGGTGCCGCGCAGCATTTTGACGCCGCTCCAGACGATGATCAGGGCGATGGCCGCGCCGAGCCAGGCCTCCAGCGAAAGCCCCCAGATCAGGTAAATCACCGCCGCCGCCAGGGTGGAGGCGGAAATGACCGCGTCCAGCCGGGCGTCCTCGCCGGAATCCACCAGCGCCTCCGAGCGCAGCTCCCGGCCCCGCTTCTTCACATGGCGGCCCAGCAGCAGCTTTACCGCCACCGCCGCGGCGATCAGCGCGATGGACACCGGGCTGTAATCCGGGGTCTCGGGGGTGATGATCTTCTTGACGGACTCCACCAGGGCCGCCCCGCCCGCGTAGAGCACCAGCAGGGAGATGATGGCCGCCGTCAGGTACTCGATGCGCCCGTGCCCGTAGGGATGCTTGTGGTCGGCGGGCTTGGCGGAAAGCCGCGTGCCCAGAATGGTGATGACCGAGGAAAGGGCGTCCGATAGGTTGTTGACCGCGTCCATCACGATGGCGATGGAATTGGACAGCAGCCCCACCGCCGCCTTGGTGCCCGCGAGGGCGATGTTGGCGCCGATGACCAGCGCCGAGGTGCGCACGATCTGCGCCGCCCGGCCCGGCTGCTCTCCCTGTGTCCTGTTCATGCTCCTGCCTCCTGCGGCCTGTTCAGCCTGCCTCCGCGCACGCGGAAAACGTTGTCTGCTGATGTATTTTCGGAAGCTCAGCCTCTTCCGGTGCCGGTCAGGGGCCAGGCGGCGATCACGCCCTCCCGCCCCCATTTCAGCACATGCTGATAGCCCAGCTTTTTGTACCAGTCTGTGTATGAGGTGTAGAAGATGTAGCTGAGGCCGTAGCCGCGGGCCTGCAGCAGCGCTGTCACATCCCGGACCACCCGCCGGCCCAGGCCCTTTTCCCGCCACTCCGGCAGGGTGCCCACACAGCCCGGCCCGCCGATTCGCACCCCCTCCAGGCAGCCCATGTCACTGACGATGGCAAAGCTGACAGGCCTGTCTCCCGCAAAGGCGCAGTAGACCTCCGCCTCATCGGTGAAGTACTGGGGCCAGTCCTCCTCTACCTGTTGGACGGCCTCCCGCAGGGCTGTCCGGTCTCCTTCGTACAGGCCGAAGCGGATGCCTTCAGGCGCGGCACAGGGGTAAGCGGCCGCGTCCCAGTCCGCCAGCGGCAGGGCCAGGTCGTCATAGCTTTCCCCCGGGGCCAGCCCCCGGACGGTTTCCGAGGCGAAAAAGCCCGGCTTCAGCCGCTCCAGCACCTCCGCGAAGTCCCAGTCCGCCATGTTCGCGCCTCTCATCGTCATCCCCCTCTCTCTTCAGTCAAAGGCCAGCAGATTCCCCAGCGGAACAGCAAAGCCCAGCGCCTCATACATGGCCCTGTCGCAGTCCGCACAGCCCACGGTCAGCGAGCCGACCCCGCTCTCCCGGCGGGCGAAAAGCACCAGCACCCGGGCAATCCCCCGGTGTCGGTACGCCGGGTCGATGTAAAAGTCCTCAAATACGCCGCTGGGCTGATAGTTGAAGGTCGAAAAGCCGCGGGTCACTGAGCAGCAGCCCGCCAGCTTCTCCCCGTCAAAGGCGCCATAGAAGCGGATCAGCCCCTCATCCATCGCCCGGGCCAGCCGCCCGCAATCTTCAGCGGAAGGCGTGTCCTCCCCGATGGCCGCCTTGTACGCCTTGTGCAGCTCCCAGAGCGCGTCCATCTGCGCCGCGCCGATCATCCTGTACTCCATCGTTTCCTCCCTGGGCTTTGCGCCGCCTCCTATGATACCACATCTTCCGCTTTCCCGCTACCGTCAGTTGCGGGTGCTGAGGGCAATCGCTTAAGGATCCTGGGGGAAGGGAAGGAACTTTTCTGAAGAAAAGTTCCGTTCCCTTCCCCCAGAACCCCATCCTATCTTCAAAAGACTTTTATCGATTAGGTATGGATCATGTCCTTGCAGCGGGATCGTGCAGATGGCAGCCTGAGGTTTCATACAGATGAAGGACATTTGCATTTTTACTGCTGATCGTGTATAATGAATCATCATAACAGAAGGGGGTTGGGTGATGAACGCTTTTTTCACATCCATCAGCCCCGAGGGACGGGCATTGCTGGGGATTTCCCTCATCTGGCTGGCGGGCTTCCTGGGCTCCCGGGCGACCAAGGCCTTCAGCCTGCCCAACGTGACGGGCTACATCCTGGCGGGCGTGGTCATCGGGCCCTACTGCCTCAACCTGCTGCCCACCTCCCTGGTGGAAGGCATGTCCTTCATGACCGACGCCGCGCTGGCGCTGATCGCCTTTGGCGTGGGCCGGTATCTCACCTTAGACCGGCTCTGGGGCCAGGGCGGCAAGATCATCCTGCTGACGCTGATGGAGGCGCTGGTGGCGGCCGTCCTCGTGACCCTCATCATGCTGGGCGTTTTCCGTCTGCCCCTCTCCTTCTCCCTGCTGCTGGGCGCCATCGCCTCGGCCACCGCCCCGGCCTCCAGCCTGATGACCATCCGCCAGTACAAGGCCAAGGGCGTGTTTGTCAACACCCTGATTCAGGTGGTGGCGCTGGATGACGCGGTCTCCCTCTTAGCCTTCAGCCTCTGCGCCGCCATCGCCGCCCAGACCGAGGCCGGCGGCACCCTCGCCTCCGCTGTGCAGCCCCTGCTCATCAACCTGGGCATTCTGCTGGTGGCCTACCTGCTGGGGCGGCTGCTGTGCGTCACCGTGGCCAACCGCTCCACCGACCACCGCATCAGCCTCACCCTCGCCTTCATCCTGCTGCTGGCGGGCGGCTGCGCCTGCGTCAACGTGTCGCCTCTGCTGGGCTGCATGGTCATGGGCGCCACCTACGCCAACGTCACCCGGGACAAGGTGCTTTTCAAGCAGGTGAACCGGGTGCTTCCGCCCATCAGCATGATCTTCTTTGTGCTCTCCGGCATGCGGCTGAATATCGACGCTCTGGCCACAGCGGGCATCATCGGCCTGGTGTACTTCGCCGTGCGCATTGTCGGCAAGATGCTGGGCGCGTGGTTCGGCGGAAGGCTGATCCAGGCGCCCCAGGAGGTGCGCCGCTACCTGGGCCTGGCGCTGATCCCCCAGGCGGGCGTTAGCATCGGCCTGGCAGTGCTGGCCCAGCGCATCCTGCCCGCGGAGACCGGCACCCTGCTGAGCACCATCATTCTCTCCTCCTCCGTGCTCTATGAGATGATCGGCCCGGTCAGCGCCAAGCGCGCCCTGACCCTGGCCGGAGCCATCCGCCCGGGAACCCAGGCGCCGCCTCTCCCGCCCCCGACAGACCGCCCGGAGGATGCCAGGCGCCCCGAGCCCGAGCCCGCCCGCAAGCGCAAGGGCGGCAAGGCCGAGCCCCCGCCCGCGCCCGACAAGGTGAAAACCGCGAAAAAAGAGCCCGAACCCGCGCCAGCCAAGCCGAAGCCCGAGAAGAAGGTCAAGCTGGACAAGGCGGACAAAAAGGCCGAAGCCCGCGCCCGCCAGGCCCGCGAAACACCCGCCAGACCCGAGCCCGCCAAGCCGGACAAGCCCGCCAGGCCGGACAAGGATGACAAACCCGCCAAGGGCAAGAAAGCCCCGCCTCCCGAGCCTGTACCCGAGCCCGCCCCCGAACCCGCGCCGCCGGAAAGCGGTCTGCGGGGGATCGCGGCCAGGCTGAGGAAGGGGAGCTTTTAGCCTTTAGCTGTTAGCTGTTAGCTGAGTTTGTGGGCTGAGGTTGAAGGTTGAAGGTTGAAGGTATAAAGGCATCCTGCAGTTTTGGCTTGCGGCCAGGGCTGCGGGATGCTTTTTGATGTCGGGGGGTTGTGGGGTTGACCGCTTTGACGGCTGATAATTTGGCGCGATCGTTTCGGAGGATCGGTTGTACCTTCAGCTGCCTGCCCTTGTCCGGCGATGACCCATACGAAGCCGAAATCAAGCATTTTATTGCTGCTGTGACAGCGCTGCTGGACGCGGAAGGCAGGCTGCAGACTGAGCGGTTTGCCGCTCATCAGACCGTCACTGTCTTCGACATCCGCGGGCACCTCTATCCCCTCTTAACAAATTCTTCACATTTCCCGCCGCTGCTTTTTAAGTTCGTTTTAAGCAGCGGCGTTATGCTGTGTCTGTCGGAGAGAGAAACCGCTCCGGCAAAGGAGGAAATACCATGAGAAAGCATCGCGTATTGCTGAATCTTCTGATAGACATTGTGTGCGCCGGGGCGGCGCTGGCGGTGTTCGCCCTGTTTCATCATGTGCTGCCGCAGCCCCAGCAGAGCCTGGGCATCGTGATCAGCAATCCTTACCAGACGGACGCCACGGACGACAGCGCCGGTGCGAAGCTTCCGGAGGGAACGCTGCTGCTGGCTTCCGCCGGGGTGAGCGACGTGCCAACCCTGTCCGCGAAGGGCGGCAGGCAGAACGGCGGCGGAAGGGGCGGCCAAAGCGGCTCAAACGGCAAGGGCGGCAGCGCGCTGACGGACGACGGATCGGGCGCCGATGAAACCGCGGACGATACGCCCATCAGCGAAAAGTTTGCCGAAAAGTATACCGATACCGTGGTGGTGACGGAAAACAGCTATTCCAGCCCGGACATTGCTATCACCGTCACGGAGGAGACCTTAGGCCGCACCACCTATTATCTGGCGGACATATACGTGCGGGACATCACCTGCTTCCAGTCCGCCCTGGCCAACAATACCTACGGCTCCGGCTTCCGGGACAGCATTGAGGACATGGCGCTGCTGAACAACGCACTGCTGGCCATCAACGGGGATTATTACGGCAACACCAGCGAGGGCGTGGTGATCCGCAACGGGGTCATCTACCGGGCCAACAAAACCAGCTGCGACGTCTGCGTGCTCTACTATGACGGCACCATGCGGGTGATGCCCGGCTCCGCTTTCTCGGTGGAGGACGCCGTCAGCGACGGCGCCTGGCAGGCCTGGACCTTCGGGCCCGCCCTGCTGGATACCGACGGCAGCGTGCTGACCAGCTTTGCCAGCACCGGCCGCATCATTTCCGCCAATCCCCGCACAGCCATCGGCTATTATGAGCCCGGGCATTACTGCATGGTGGTGGTGGACGGCCGCGGCGAGTCCGCGGGCATCACGCTGCCGGATCTGAGCCAGCTGTTCCATGATCTGGGCTGCGCCGCCGCTTACAATCTGGACGGCGGCAACTCCTCCATCATGGTGTGGCAGAATGAAATCATCAATGAACCCTCCGGCGGCGGAAGGGAGAGCAGCGACGCGCTGCTGATCACGGAGGTGAAGCGCCATGAGTAAGCTCCGCGCGGTTCTCAGCCACCTGACGGTGATCCTGTCCTTCATGTTTGTGGTGTTCCTGATTCTGGACCAGTTCAACCCCATGATGAATTTCGTTGACAACGGGATGTCCCGGTGGCTTCTGGCCGCCCTGTGCCTGAGCGGGATCGCCCAAAGCGTCCTGTACTGGAAGGAAGGAGTTCAAGCATATGAAAAATAAGCCTGTTTGTCTCATGCTGACCGCGCTGGTGATCATGCTGAGTTCCCTGACCCTGCCCGCCGCGGCGGAGACCGATGTGACCACCCTGTACAAGAACAAAGACGTGGATGACACCTGGAGCTTATCCGACGCCCAGTTGATCGACCTGAACGCCGTGCAGGGCGGTGTGGTGACCATCTCGGAGAAGGGCGACTACGTGCTGCAGGGCACGCTGAACGGCCAGATCGTCATTGAGGCGTCCGAGGAGGACAAGGTGCGCCTGATCCTGAACGGCGTGGCCATCGAAAGCCCCCAGGGCCCCGCCATCTACGAAAAGCAGGCGGACAAGCTGATTGTCACCCTGGCGGCGGGCGCGGAAAACGCCCTGACCGACGGCACTCCCATCATTGATGCGGACGACACCATCGGCGCGGCGCTGTACGCGGAGGATGACCTGTCCATCAACGGCACAGGCAGCCTCACCGTGAACGGCACCCAGAAGCACGGCATCCAGAGCAAGGCTGATCTGATCCTCGCCAGCGGAAGCATCACGGTGACCGCCGTCAGCGATGGCATCCGGGCCCGCAATTCCCTGCTGGTGCTGGACGGCGACATCCGTGTGACCGCGGGAGGCGACGGCCTGACCACGACCCGCACGGACGCGGAGGGCAAGGGCTGGATCGTGCTGGCGGGCGGCAGTATCACGGTCAGGACCGGGGAAGGCGCCGGCGCGGTGCGCGTTTCCGCCAACAGCAAGGGTGGCTTCGGCGGCCGCGGCGGATGGGACGACTGGGGCAGCGCTTCCGGTTCATCTGACAGCGGCGTGTCCCAGAAGGCCGTGAAGGCCGCAACTGATCTGACCGTGCTGGTCGGCACCTATGTCTTCGACTGTGCGGATGACGGCCTGCACGGCGTGAACGTCACCGTGAGCGGCGGCACTCTCTCCATCCAGTCCGGCGACGATGGCATGCACGCCGACAAGGAAATGACGGTGAACGCCGGGACGATCGATATCTCCCAGGGCTATGAGGGCCTGGAAGGCGAGAACGTCACCGTGAACGGCGGAACGATCCGCATCGTCTCCTCCGACGACGGCATCAACGCTTCCGGCGGCAGCGACGGCTCGGGCTTCGGCGGCTGGGGCCGGAGCGGCGGCTTCACGGCCAGCGGCAGCGGCGGCATGCTGACCATCTCCGGCGGTCAGCTTGCCGTGACGGCGGGCGGCGACGGCCTGGACAGCAACGGCAGCATCAGCATCACGGGCGGCGTCACCGGTGTGTGGGCTGCCACCACCACCGGCGAAGGCGCCATCGACTTCAACGGCAGCGGAACCGTTTCCGGCGGCACGCTCATCGTGGCCAGCACCGGCGGCGTGATGCGGGACACCGCGGGCCTCACCGGACAGAGCATCATGGCCTTCTCCGCCTCCGGCAGTGCCGGGGAAGCCGTGCAGGTGCTGGATGCAAATGGCACCGTACTGGGCTCCTTCACGCCGGAAAGCGCCTTTGACACCCTGATGATTTCCTCTCCGCAGCTGCAGACCGGCAGCGCCTTCACCGTGCAGACCGGCAGCCGCACGCTGTACAGCGGCACCATGACCAACAGCACGACCACAACGAACGGCAATGACGGCTTTGGCAACGGCAGGGGCCGCAACCGGAGGGGCTGGTAACATGGGAGAGAACTTCGCCAGGGTGGAAACCAAGTATCTGCTGTCCCTTACCCAGGCGGCGCAGATCGAAATGGGTCTCAGGCAGCAGGGCTTCGTGAAAATGGTCTTCGGCAGCCCAAAGGTGCAGAGCCTGTACTACGATACGGAGGATCACGCGCTGATCCGCGCCTCCCTGGAGCGCCCCATCTACAAGGAAAAGCTGCGGCTTCGCGCCTATGGCGAACCCGGGGCGCTCACGGGCTCCTTCCTGGAAATCAAGAAAAAATACCGGGGCGTCGTGTACAAGCGGCGCGTCGCCATGCCCCTGCAGGAAGCCGCCGATGGCCTCCTGCGGGGGAAGCTTCCGGAAGCGTCGGGCCAGGTGGGCCGGGAAGCCGCGTGGATGGCGCGCCGGTACGGCCTGATGCCCGCGGCGGTGATCGCCTATGACCGGGACGCCTGGTTCTGTGAGGACGAACCCGGGGTGCGCGTCACCCTTGACCGGAACCTGATCTTCCGGGATCAGACGCTGGATCTGGATGCGTCCGCGCCCGGTCTTTCCCTGCTGCCGGGCGGGCAGCGGCTGATGGAAATCAAAACAGGCGGCGCATATCCCCTGTGGCTCAGCCGCCTGCTGGCGGAAACGAAGGCGAAGCGAGTGCATTTTTCCAAGTACGGCCTGGCCTATCAGCAGTATATTCAGCCAGGCAAAGAGGGAAATGAAAGGAGCGGAGCGAATTGTTCAACAGTATCATTGCCAAAGGGAGCCTGACAGCCGGCTCTGTGCTGCTCACGCTGGGGCTTGCGATGCTCCTGGGGTTTGCGGGCGCGTGGTATTACACAAAAAAGAACGCCGATGCGACCCGATCCTTTGCCTTTACCCTGGCCTTGCTGCCCCTGATCACTGCCACGGTCATCATGGTGGTCAACGGAAATCTCGGCGCCGGCATCGCGGTGGCGGGCTCCTTCAGCCTCATCCGCTTCCGCTCGGTTCAGGGCAGCGGGCAGGAAATCTTAGCCGTGTTCCTGGCGGCGGCTGTGGGCCTGTGCCTGGGGGCGGGGTATGTCGCCGTCGCGTGCCTGCTGATGGTCCTGTGCCTGCTCTTCCACGCCGTTCTGTCGGCCTGCAGGTTCGGCCAGAAGGGCGAGAATCAGCGGGAGGTGCGCATCACCCTGCCGGAAAGCCTGAACGATGAAGGCCTGTTCGACGATGTGCTGGAGAAGCATTTTGCGCCTTATGAGCTGATCCGGATGCGCACCGTGGAGATGGGCGCGGCCTATCAGCTGGTTTATCGGGGCACGCTCCGCGACGCGGGATCAGGCAGGCGCTTCCTGGATGAAGTCCGGGAGCGGAACGGCAACCTGCCCGTGGTTCTGTCCAGAGTGACCGACAGTCATCACGATATGTAACGCCCTGCGCATAAGAAAGTGCGGTGGAAAAAGGATGCGGATTCTGTTTGCCGAGGATGACCGGGACCTGAACATGGCGGTGAAAACGCTGCTGACCCGTTCGGGCTATCAGGTGGACGCTGTGTTCGACGGCGGGGAGGCACTGGATTACGCGAAGGCCGAAGCCTATGACGGCATCATCTTAGACTGGATGATGCCCGGGATGGACGGCGTGGAAGCGCTGCGGAAGATGCGCGCGGAGGGCGTCAACACCCCCTGCCTGCTCCTGACCGCCCGGGACGCCATTGAGGACCGGGTGACCGGGCTGGACGCCGGCGCGGACGATTATCTGCCCAAGCCCTTCAATGCCCGGGAACTGCTGGCGCGGGTGCGGGCGATGCTGCGCAGGCGGGAAACCTATGTGCCGGATGTGATGGTTTTCGGCGATCTTTCCCTGGACAAGGGCACCGGTGAATTGCGCTGCGGAGAGAAAAGCTTGCGCCTCACCGGAAAAACCTTTCAGCTCATGGCGCTGCTCATGGAAAACCCCCGCATCCTCTTTTCCGTGCAGCAGCTGATGGATAAGGTGTGGGGCTGGGATGCGGAGGCAGAAATCAACGTGGTGTGGGTGAACATCTCCAGCCTGCGCAAAAAGCTGGCGGAGCTGGGCACCGAAGCGGAAATCCGGGTTCACCGGGGCATGGGGTATTCCCTGGAGAAGAAAGCATGATCAAGAAAATGCAGCGCCGGTTCATCCGGATCGCACTGGTTTCACTGGCGGTAGCCATGGTGCTGGCGGTGCTGGCGGTCAACGTGGCCAACTGGATCAGCGTCCGGAATGAGCTCGGCGAGACGCTTTCACTGCTGGCCGACAGCGCCAGTCCTTCCCGGGACGATGTCCAGGGCAGGCATCTGACGGGGAAAAGCAGGCATGTGCGCAACCTGCTCAGCGAATCCGGCTGGTTTTGCGTCTCCTTCAGCGCGGATCTTTCGCAGAACAATGTGAACCTTTTCAACATCTCCGACCTGGACGAGCAGGCGGCCTCCGATCTGGCGCTGCGGGCCCTGTCCCAGAGCGGCGCGCGCACCGGCTTTCTGCAGGATTATCTGTTCCTGATCCGGGATGATTCCCGCGGCGGGCAGACGGTGGTGTTCCTGAACTGTGAAACGAAATTGGCCACCGTGCGCGCCCTGGCGCTGATCTCAGCGCTGGCCTGCCTGGGCGGGATCCTGCTGGCCTGGCTGATCGCGTCCCTGGCCAGCCGGAGGGCCATCGCGCCCACCATCCGGAACATGGAGCAGCAAAAGCAGTTCATCACCAACGCCAGCCATGAGCTCAAGACCCCGCTGACGGTCATCTCCACCAACATGGATCTCCTGCAGATGGAAGACCCGGACAATCCATGGGTGAAGAGCACGCAAAAACAGACCGCGCAGCTGCGGCATCTGGTGGAAGAACTGGTATACCTGTCCCGGATGGAGGAGGAAAACGCGCCGCTGACCATGGAGAATCTCCCCCTGTCAGCATTGCTGGAGGAAGCGGCGGAGCCCTTCCAGGCCATGGCGGAATTCCAGGGCAAAAGCATGACCGCAGAAGCTGAAGCAGGCCTGACCCTTCGGGGCGACCGGACTTCCATCCAGCGGCTGCTGTCGATCCTGCTGGACAACGCCGTCAAATACGCGCCGGCGGAAGGAATCATTCAGGTGCGTGCCCGCGGCGAGGGAAGGTACATCCTGCTGACGGTCTCCAACAGCGTTTCCCAGCCGTTGACCGGGGAACAGTGCCGGCAGCTGTTTGACCGCTTCTACCGCGCCGACCTCTCCCGCAGCAAGGAGAAGCAAAACGGCTTCGGCATCGGCCTGGCCATCGCCGCGGCCATTGTGGAAAAACACAGCGGCAGCATCTCCGCTGCCATGGAAGGCGGCCAGCTGATCTTTACCTGCAGGCTGCCCAAAGGAGGCGATCACACTTGAATCAAACAATCACCGCTGGTTTCCAGGCGCGGCGCGGCGGGCTGCTGCGCTGTTTCTTTGCCTGTCTCGCATCTTTCAGCGTCCTTGCGGTCTGCTCCAAGAGCTCCTTTCTTTATCCCATGAACGATTGGGTGGACGTGCATTGCTTCTTCACCGTGGGCCGGGGCATCCTGCACGGGCTGGTTCCCTACCGGGATCTGTATGAGCAGAAAGGGCCGCTGATCTACTTCCTCTTCGCCCTGGCGGGACAGATCTCGGAGAGCTCCTTCCTGGGGGTATACCTGCTGGAGGGTCTTTGCTTTTCCTGGTTTGTGTACCTGGGCGGGCGGATCGCAGAAACCCTGTCCGGCTGGAAGCACGCCTACTGGCCTTCCGCCGCGCTGCTGGCGCTGCTGATCCCCATCACGCCGGCCTTTTCCCACGGCGCCAGCGCGGAGGAATTCATCCTGCCCGTGCTGGCGCTGGGCCTGTTCATTGCGGCAAAGGCCATGCACGAAAACCGCCTGATCACCAGGGGGCAGGGCTTTGCGCTGGGGCTGTGCACGGCAGCCGCGCTGTGGACAAAGTACACCTTTTGCGGGCTTTTTGCTGGGCTGGCCATCGCGGTGCTGATCTGGTATCTGTGCACCGGAAAAGCAAAGGAGCTCCCGGCGCTGATCGGTATCTTTCTGCTGGGCTGCCTCGCGCTCTCGGCGGCTGTCCTCGGCTGGTTCGCGTGGAAAGGCGCGCTTTCCGATCTCTGGCAGGCGTATTTTGTCAACAACCTGAGCCAGTATTCGCAGAACATCAAAGGCGGGCATTACGACGCGCCGCTTCCGAACCTTCTCAACAATCTGCCCTGGTCGGTTCCTGGCGTGCTGGGCCTGATCTGGCTGACAGCCGCGCCCAAAAAGCGGGGCTGGACGGCGCTGTCGGCATGGCTGGGAGCCGCTGCGCTGTTCGTCTTCACCTATTGGAGCGGCCGGCGGTACCCGTATTACGCCCTGGTGCTGGCAGTCTTCGCGCCGCTGGGGCTGGCGGCTGCCGGGGCTCTGGCCGCCCGCTTTGCATCCAAAGCAAAGCCAAAGGCTTCCGCCGCCGCGGCCGCAGCCCTGGCCCTTGTTCTTCTTTTCGCCGATCCCCTGATCGCATACCGGGCCAGCCCCAATACGTACCTCATGCAGGTTCAGGAGGAGGACACGCCCCAATACCGCTTCGCCGAAATCATTCATCAGAGCGAGGATCAGACACTGCTCAACTATGGCTTCCTGGACGGCGGGTTCTATTTCGCGGCAGGTGTGCTCCCCTCCGATCCCTATTTCTGCACGCTGAACATCGATCTCAGTGAGATGGAGGCCTCCCTGCGATCCAGCATCAGCCAGGGAAAAACCGCCTTCGTCGTCACCCGCTCGCAAAAGCTGAAAAACAGCGGGAAGTATCATCTGGTGGACGAGGCGGATATGGTGTTTGAGGGGAGGAGCTGGCGGTATTATCTGTATCAGAGGAACGAGTGACAGAACAGGCGGCCTGACCCCTATTTAAGCCCTGGCTTCACGGTCAAACAGAACAAGGGCGCTGATTCCGGCAGCGTTCAGCCGGAAAGCCGCGGGGTATGACGAGCGGCTTCCCGGCAAAAAACAACCCCAGCCTCGTATCGAAGCCAGGGTTGCTGGTTAGTGCGGCCGACGGGACTTGAACCCGAACCCATTGCTGGACACGCCCCTCAAACGTGCGCGTATGCCAATTCCGCCACAGCCGCGCGAAACAGCAACGGTATTGTAGCATTTCAGACCTGTTTTGTCAAGGCACGCAGAAGGCGTTTTTCAAGACTGTTTGTCCGCGCTGTTTTTCCGCTGTTTTTTCCCCGGCAATCCCTTCCTCCCTTCCCTATGTTTACGCATCGTTCACAAAACGTACAAACCATCGTTGCATTTGCCTGTTACCATGGTGAAGGTTATCATGATTTCCTGGAGTGAGGTGTGCGTGATGAAAGCGCTGAAGGCAATCCTCAAAACACTTGTGGTTTTAGCGGTATTGGGCGGACTGGGCTATGGCGGATGGCGGCTCTATCAGAGCAGGGTTGAAACCCAGGCTCAGGCGGCCACGGTCAGCTATGTGCCGGTGACCATCGGCACGGGCACGCTCACCAAGTCGGTGACCGGCACGGGCAGCCTGTCCATCAACACCACCGAGGACGTCACAACGGACTTCCCGGTCACCCTGACTAAGGTGCTGGTGCGCGCCGGTGAGTCGGTCACCGAAGGCCAGGCCATCGCCGAGGTGGACACGGACGCGCTGAAGGCCAGCATTATCGCGATGAACGAGGAGGTCATCAGCCTGGACTCCTCCATCGCCTCGCTGACCAATTCCTACAAGGAGACCAGCACGCTGAAGTCCTCTGTGGCGGGTCGGGTGAAGGCCATCTACGGCAAGACCGGCGATATGACCAGCACTGTGATGGCTGAATACGGCGGGCTGATGCTGATTTCCACCGACGGCAAGATGCGGGTGACGGTGAACACCACCCGCCTGAGCCTGGATGACACCGTGACCGTGACGGCTGACGGCAAGGATTACACGGGCACTGTTGAAAGCGTGGACGGCAGCAAGGCGGTTATCACCTTCACGGATACCACCGTGCTGCCGGGCACCAAGTGCGAGGTCACCTACAACGGCAAGCGCCTGGCCACCCCCAAGGCGGAGGTCAACATGCCCGCCATCGTGACCACCACCACCGACGGCTGCATCTCGAAGATCTATGTCAAGGTCAACGGCGCGGTGTACAAGAATACCCAGCTGATCTATCTGACCCACATCCCCGCCGATACGGACTATGACGACTACATGCAGCAGCGGGACGCCAAGGTGGCCGCCCTCGCCCAGGCGCGGCAGGTGCTCATCTCCGGCGAGATCAGCGCCACCGTCAGCGGCATTGTGGAGAGCACGGTCAGCCGGGGCAGCTATGAGGCTGGCGAATCCCTCGCGACGGTCTATGTGGGCGACGCCAAGCAGATGGTCATCAGCGTGGACGAGCTGGACATCATCCATGTGGAGGTGGGCCAGGCGGTGTCCATCGCCATGGACGCGGTGACCGACAAGACCTATGACGGCACAGTCAGCTATATCAGCCAGATCGGCACGGCCTCCAGCGGCGTGACCAACTATTCCGTCACCCTGGATGTGGACGGCGACGAGACGCTGAAGATCGGCATGAACGGCACCGCCACCATTGTGGTGGAGAATGTTGACAATGCGGTGCTCGTGCCGCTGACTGCCCTGTCCTACGGGCGCGGCGGCTCCTATGTGTGGCTCTATGACGCGGAAAGCGAGGAAGGCCGCCGCCAGGTTTATGTGGAGACCGGCCTGTCCGGCGCGGACTACGCTGAGGTCAAGAGCGGGCTGAAGGCCGGGGATATCGTTCTCGTCACCCGCACCGCCGCCGGCTCCTCCTCCAGCGGGAGCTCCTCCACCCAGGGCTTTGACTTCAGCCAGTTCAGCCTCGGCGGGGGCAGCGGCATGCCTTCCATGCCCTCGGGCGGCTCCGGCGGCAGCGGTTTCACCAGGCCCTCGGGCGGCGGCTCCTCCAGGCCGTCCGGCAGCGGCTCCGATTCGGGCAGCGGCCGGCCCTCCGGCAACTGATGCGTCTTTCACTTAGGAAGGCCGCGCCTGAAGGCTCAGCGCCCTCCATCCGTTATTCGGAGGCTATGCCATGATTGAAATGCAAGATATCGTCAAGCGCTATTCCATGGGTGACGAGACCATTTATGCCCTCAACCACGTGTATCTCCGGGTGGATGACGGGGAGTACGTGGCCATTATCGGGCCCAGCGGCAGCGGCAAATCGACCCTGATGAACCTGATCGGCTGCCTGGACACGGCAGACAGCGGCACCTACCTTTTCAACGGGAAGCCCATCGGCAAGTTCCGGGAGAACCAGCTGGCGCGCATCCGGAACCGCTCCATCGGCTTCATCTTTCAGGGCTTCAACCTCCTGCCCAAGCTGACAGCCTATGAGAACGTGGAGCTGCCCCTGATCTACCAGAAGCTGGGCCGGCGGGAGCGCCACAGGCGGGTGGTGCAGGCCCTGGGCGAGGTCGGGCTGGACAAACGCATGCAGCACCGGCCCAACCAGATGAGCGGCGGCCAGCAGCAGCGCTGCGCCATCGCCCGGGCCTTAGCCGCGCACCCGGACATCATCTTAGCGGACGAGCCCACCGGCAACCTGGACCGTAAGACCGGCCAGGAGATCATGGCGCTTTTTGACAAGCTCCACGCGGACGGCCACACGATCATCCTGATCACCCACGACCCGGATGTGGCCGCCCGGGCCGGCCGCCGCGTGCGTATCGAGGACGGCTGCCTGACCGAGGAGGAAGCAGCCGCGTCCGCTGCCCCGGCTGAAGACAAGGATGCGGATACCGGCGTCTGCTTCACCATCCCTGAGGGAGAGGAGGCGGAGGCGTAATGCAATCCATCAAAATGGCGCTGAAGGCCATCGGCGGCAACAAAATGCGCTCCTTCCTGACCATCCTTGGCGTCATCATCGGTGTGGTGGCCATTGTGGTACTGGTGGCCATCGCCCAGGGCGCCCAGACCACGGTCATCTCGTCCATCGAGAACATGGGCACCGATCTGCTCAGCGTGACCATCCGCGCGAGGCGCAGCAATCCCGTCAGCCTGGATGGCCTGAACAAACTGTCCGAGGACATCTCCATCGCCTATGTGGCGCCCTACACCACGGTAAGCGGCACGGTGAAGGCCGGAGCCACCACCTATGACGACGCCCGGATCATCGCCACCTCCCCGGGCTATGACGAGATCCGCAACCTGACCCTCGCCTCGGGCCGTTGGATCACCGCGCCCGACATGGACAACCGCAGCTTTGTGGCCATCCTCGGCTCGGAGGCCGCTGATGAGATGTTCGGCACCCAGGATGTGGTGGGCGAGATCTTCTCCATCAACGGCTACAGCTTCCAGTGCGTGGGCGTGCTGGAGTCCAACGGCTCAAGCGCCGCCGGCTCCCAGGACAACCTGATCGTCATTCCCTTCACCCTGGGCCAGCGGCTGACCAACTCCACCAAGATCACCAGCTTCTATGTGTCCGCCGTGTCTTCCGACGAGATCGGCTTCGCCCAGGCGGCCATTGAGAATTACCTGAACAGCATCTTCTCCTCTACCAGCTATTACAGCGTGTACAACCAGACCGAGATCCTGTCCACCCTCAATGAGGCTGCCCAGTCCCTGACCCTGATGATGGGCGGCATCGCGGCCATCTCCCTGCTGGTGGGCGGCATCGGCATCATGAACATCATGCTGGTCTCCGTGTCAGAGCGCACCCGCGAGATCGGCATCCGCAAGGCCATCGGCGCCAACCGCGGCAGCATCCTGCGCCAGTTCCTGATCGAGGCGCTGGTGGTCTCGGTGATGGGCGGCATCCTCGGCCTGCTCATCGCCTGGGGCTCCCTGATCTTCTTAGAGCCCGTCCTCAACATGACCCTGACTGTCTCCCCCACCGTCGCCGGGGCCGCCATCGCCTTTTCGATGTTCATCGGCGTGGTCTTCGGCATCTATCCCGCCAGCAAAGCCAGCAAGCTGAAGCCCATTGACGCGCTGCATTATGAGGGGTAAGCTATTAGCTATTAGCTGTTAGCTTGGTTACGCGGGCTATAGGTTGAAGGTCGGAGGTTGAAGGTTGCAGGTGATTTGACAGCAAAAAAGCGGGGGATTGCCCCGCGGCTTTGATTCTTTCTTTTGAAACGACCCTGAACCGTGCTGTGATGCAGAGGCATGACGGGATGGTTCAGGGGGTTTTTATGTGCTTTTTGGCGTATTCAAACAGTTCCTCTGAAATCCATCGTATTGCGCTGCGCAGCGCGTCGATTGCCTGCACCGCTGAATCAGCGCTCAGCTGACCCTCATCATAAGCGCCAAGCAGGACGCCGATTGTTCCAACGATGGGTATCCCCATTGACCTTGCAACTCTGGTAAGGGTGACAAAAGGGCGCTTTCAACCTTGGAGCCACGACTGGTTGTGGTGATTTCCGCTGTCTTCCACAACCAGTCGTGGCTCAGTTCATGAAAGCG
>JAFXVR010000046.1 GCA_017534885.1 Clostridia bacterium
GCACCGACGGCAGCATCCGCTTCACCTTCCGCAACGGCATCGAGATCTGACGATCCGATCATACCCCCTTTCGCTCCTGTCGCATTGACAGGAGTTTTTCCGTTTGCGGCGAAATAACAGGTGTGGGCTTGATGGCAAGCTCATGCTCAGCCTATAATGGGTTTGATCGAAGAGGCCGTCATATCGGAATTTAAAAAGGAGTCATAAGAATGATGAACAACGAGCAGAAAAAAGCTCTCAGGGAACAATATGAGCAAAGAAAACCGGACATGGGTATCGTGTGCTGGAAAAGCGGCGACCGGATGTGGATTGCCAAATCGAAGGATGCCAAGGCGGATTACAACAGCACTTCCTTTCAGCTTAAGCTCGGCTCGTGGCCGAATCGGGAAATGCAGAGAGCGTATAACGCCGATCCCGATTCATTTGAATGGAGCCTGCTTAAAAAGCTGGATTACAAGGAGCGGGACGAAGACCACAGCGAGGATCTGGAACTTCTGTACATGATGGTCATGGAAGAATACCCAGCTGCCGAAAAAATGAAACCGGGGAAATAGACGGAGGAATGAAAGTGAACATAGAGAAAATCGAAAAGAACGGCGTTATCTGTGCAGCAGTACGCAGTAAAGAGCCGGTAATCACGGATTCACAGTCTGCCATCGACCTGCTGATGACAGCAAAGTATGAAACCGGAACAAAGGATATCGTGATCGATAAGAAACTTATAACTGAGGACTTCTTTATCCTCAGTTCCGGGCTTGCGGGAGAGATTCTCCAAAAGTATATCAACTATGGAGGACGGATCGCTATCTACGGCGATTATTCGCATTACACCAGCAAGCCGCTGCATGACTTTATCTATGAGAGCAACAAGGGACATGATGTGTTTTTCGTCGCGACGGAGGATGAAGCAGTGGATTGTCTGTGTCGATAAATTCCAGTTTCATGAGGAGACAGTCAATGAAGCAGATTACGAACAAAGAATATGAAGAATGGCAGAAATACAAGGAGGAGAAAGCGAAAGGCCACATCCTGATGCCGGACACTCTCCGCTTCATCTGCGCTGCCAATGATTATGATCCGACGAAGATCGGTCAGCATTTCCTGGAGGTGCTGCCCAAGGTATGCCCGCCGGAAGAAGAGCATAAGCTCCGGTTATAGTATGATCAACGTCACAAAAGGCAGATAAAAAAGTATCAAATCAGGTATTGACTCTCACACTGTGGCAGGGATTACAGTAATGGCGAGCTCAGAAATACCATCCATGGAGGGAACAGCGAATGCTGAAGATCGGAGACTTTTCAAAGCTTTCCAGAGTAAGCATCAGAATGCTTCGCCATTACGATGACATCGGGCTGCTGAAGCCTGCCGAGACAGATGCCTTTACCGGCTATCGGTATTACCGGGAAGATCAGTTGCTCGTCATAGGACGGATCACCGCGCTCAAGGATATGGGCTTTGCTCTGGCGGATATCGTCCGAATCCTGGAAATATACGACGACCGGGAAAAACTGGACGCGTTTCTGTCCGCCAGAGAAGAGGAACTGTCTCAATTGTCAAAGGAAACGGAGTACAGGCTGATGCTTCTGGAAACAGCCAGAAAACGGCTGAGAAAGGAGCAGAATATGAATTATGATGTTACGATCAGAACGATTCCTGAAAGGTATGCAGCTACCGTGCAGATGGTTGTCCCGCGCTATGAGGATGAAGGCATGCTCTGGGGCATGATGGCCGAAAGCAAGACGCCGCTGATCCCCGCAGAGCCTTGTCTGGCAGCGGCAGCGTTTCTGGACAAAGAGTACAAGGAAGAGAATGTGGAGATTATGGTCTCCATGACCGTCAAAGGAACCTATGAGGATACGGAACATGTTAAATTCAGGACACTTCCGGCGGTCAAGGTGGCCAGCTGCGTGATCAAGGGCAGTTATGCCCAAATGGGCGAAGCGACCGCCGCAGTCGCCTCCTGGATCAATGAAAACGGGTATCAAGTAAACGGCCCCATGTTCAACATTTACCACGTCAGTCCAAACGAAACTCAGAACCCGGATGAATATGTGACAGAGCTTTGTTTCCCAATTGAATGAAGGAAGGCCGGTCAGGGAGTGCGTTTCTCCCTGGCCTGTTTTCAAGGAGAATGATCATGGCGTCAAGCAAAGAATACCTAGACTTCATCCTGGAACAGCTTTCAGGGGTTGATGGGATCACCCATAAACAGATGATGGGAGAATACATCCTGTATATGAACGGCAGAATCATCGGCGGCATTTATGATGACCGCTTCCTGGTCAAGCCGACCAAATCAGCCAAGGCTATGATGCCGGATGCTGATATGGAGCTTCCTTATGAAGGCGCGAAAGAAATGCTGCTGGTTGACAATGTCGATAACAGGGATTTCCTGACACAGCTGCTGACGGCTGTGTATGATGAATTGCCTGCTCCGAAAACAAAGAAATAGTGAGATGAAAAAAAGCGGCATCCTGCTTCCAGAATCTCTGGTGTCAGGATGCCATTTTGTATTCCTTCCTTTGGGCATTTGCGTCGATTTTCAAAAATGCGTCGATTTTTGGTTTCGACTCAAAAAATGCGTCGATTTGCGTCGATTCATAAGTTTCGTTGGTTTGTATCAAAGTCGGCAGGGTTTTTTCTAAGAAGGTCAGTCCTGCCAGCTTGTCCTGAAAGCGCTTCAATTGCTGGTCGCGTGTTTTGACTACGCCAATGGCCTCGATTTCTTCAAACTCTTTCTTCAGCTCATCCAGAAACAGCGGGTCAATCACCTTATGAATGTTCTCAATGGAAGTATAGTGCATTCCGCCCTTGCGCCGGGTCTCAGGATTCAGTGTGCTCTCAAAGACAGCGCCGAAAATGGTGGGGCTGATCTCGCTCCAGTCAAAGTCTTCAGAAGCCTCCCGCAGCAGCAGATGGTAGATATCCTCCGTCAGCCGCGGTATTTCAATATTCTCATCGCTGAACAGCCCGCCATTCACATAGGGGAAGGCGGCCAGTTCGTCATCAAGGTACATCTCTGCGCGGTTTTCGGGCGGCGTGTCCAGCACTTTGAACAGATCAATCAGCGCCTGTCGGGCATTGGGCAGTCCCCGGTGGAGCATATAGTCATGGAACATCAGCCGTTTGCCGAAGATGTCCGCGTCCTCAGCATACAGGCAAAATACCAGCCGCACGCACAATGCATTGAGGCTCTTCTGCGCCTTCTCACTTTCCGGCTCCCGATACTGCTTCCTGACAGCTTCATAAAGCAAGCCAACCAGCTCGCCCGCCTTAATGGAGATTTCCATCTCTTTCTTCAGGCTTTCACTGCCTGTGTCCACCAGGAAGCCCAGCCGGGGGTATTCTTTCTCCAGGTCTGCCAGCTTCACGATCTCCGGCTCAGCATTGGGCTGATTCATGTTGTGGATGTGAAACTCCTGAAAGTTGCTCACCACAATCCAGCGCGGGTTCATATTGTGCGGCAGAAGTCCAGCGTAACGCCGCGCCTGTTGGTAAGGTGTCAGCATACTTCCGTCACTCTGCTTGTATCCCTTCCGCAGATCAACGTCCATGCTCTTCTGCTCAATCAGTACCTGCGTATTGCGGATATAGGCATCAATAAAGATGGTTGTGTTCGTCTGGTCATTTTTCACCTTATATTCAAAGAGCATGGCCTGTTCCGGATCGGCCACATCAAATACCTTCTGCAAAAGCTGACGCCAGAAATTCTGCGCGTCCTGTTTTTCGTCGCCCCGGCCTGTCCAATCCTCAACAAAACGCCGAACCGCCGCTCGCTGCTGTACTTTATCCACGCGCTTACCCTCCCGTCCCGAAAAGGTACCGCACCCGGCCCTTTAAGGCATTGTTCTCTTCTATTCCTTATCATACCACACTTCTTCCCTCCCGCAAGCCCCCCTTCTCCCATTTTTCACCCATTTCTAACCCTCCACCAATCCCCCTCTCATCCTCCTCCAACCAAAATACCACCAAAACTATTGACAGTCCGTTATAATATCATTGGGTGAAAAGACCCCCCTCAGGCACCATCACGACCGACTCATTCCACCAACAGCAGCGGGGGCTGCGCAGGGCGGGGTGAGTTTTTCTCACCCCCGAACGGAAAAAGGAGGGCTGAGACACGGGGTACAGCTGGGATCCGACGGCGGACACGGCCATCGCGAACGTGGAACGGGAATGGCGGCAGCTGCTGAAGCTGGCGGTGCGCATCAGGCGGTCGCCCAACGCGGCGGAGCTGCGGGAGAAGTACCGGAGGACCTTCACCGGAATCTACAGCCGGCTGATGACCCGGCCCCTGGAGGAGCTGGAGGCGGAGCTCCCGCCTGGGTGGAAGTAAGTGGGCGCACAGGCCGCCCCGGATGAACAGAAAGCCGCCCCGGATGATCCGAGGCGGCTGCAGCAGGGGCTGAAGGATTCGAACCCTCAACAAAGGTTTTGGAGACCCACGTGTTACCATTACACCAAGCCCCTCCGCTGACGAAGGCTATTATAGCCCATTGCGGCGGGTCTGTCAAGCGGTTTTTGTTATACCGTTGCGCGAATGCCTGAATTGTGGTATCATGCAGCCGTCAACCGACCCCATTCCATGCTGAAGCGAGGTGAAGCGCCATGACCGAGGTTGCCGCGGGCATTATTTTCCGGGAGGACGGCTGTGTGCTGGCGGCCCGGCGCGGCAGCGGGCGGCGCAACGCCCATCTCTGGGAGTTCCCCGGGGGCAAGCGCGAGGCCGGCGAGGACATCCTCAGCTGTCTCCGGCGCGAGCTGATGGAGGAACTGAGCCTACCCGTGACCGGCCTGCAGGTCGTCTGTGAGGCGGAGGAAGGCGGGCTGAGGTTTGTGTTCATCACCGGGCGGACCGACGCGGAGCCCGTCGCCACAGAGCATGAGGACCTGCGCTTCCTGCGGCCGCGGACGCTTCTGTCCCTCCCCTTTTGTCCCGCGGACGCGCCGGTGGCCCGGGCTCTGGCCCTGGCAGACCCTCCGGTGACTGCCTGTGTCTGGGATTTTGACGGCACCCTCGCCGACACCTACCCCGGGCTGGTGTGCCGCCTTCAGGCCGCCGCCGCGCGCTTTGATCTCCGCCTGGACGAACACCGCGCCCTCAACCTGATGAAGAACAGCCTCTCCTATGCGGCAGAGACGCTCTGCGCTGAAAAGGGCATTGACCTGAAGGCCTTCGAGGCCGCGTGGCAGGGCACCAAGGCTATGGTCTCCCTGCGCCTCACCCCGGCGGTGGAGGGCATCCCGGGAGCGGTGCGCGCCCTGTCTGAGCGCGGCTGCCGACACTTTCTCTACACCCACAACGACCGCAAATGCCTGGACTTTCTGGACGAACAGGGTCTCCTCCCCTTCTTCACAGATTGCATCACCCGGGAGGACGGCTATCCCCGCAAGCCCCGGCCCGACGCCCTGACCGCCCTGATCCGCCGTCACGGCCTCGATCCCGCCGCCTGTGTCATGATCGGTGACCGTCCCCTGGATGTGGAAGCCGGACAGGCCGCCGGGATGCTGGGCTGCCTCCTGGACACCGAGGGCCGCTTCCCCCAGGTGCCCGCCGATCTCCGCGCCGGGAGCGCCGCCGAGCTGGCGGAGCTGATCTGCCCCACAGGCTGGGACGGACTGCGCACCCTTCCGCCGGAATTTGTCTGATGCCGAATATACGTGAAAAACCCGCGGGCGTTCTGCCGTCCGCGGGCTTGTTTCATGTGGTTTTCAGTCGTCCATGACCGCGTCTTTCCTGGCCACGTGCAGCAGGAAGCCGCAGCACAGGGCGCAGGCGATCACCAGCAGGGCGCCCACGGCCCAGGCGGAGAGATCCGGGTTGTCCTGCAGCAGGACCATCAGCACCACGCTGAGGCCCAGCAGCAGCGCCCAGAGCGCCATGCCGAGCATGGTGTGGAAATTGGCCTTGATGGCCTGGGTCTCGTTGGTCCACTTCAGGTTGGGGTGCAGCAGATCCAGGGCCAGGGAGCCGGCGTTGGCCGCCAGGCCCACCATATTGGCCACCACAAAGGCGATGGCAATGATCCACAGCGGGGTGCCGAAGATCACCAGCGGGATGCACATCAGCAGGGAGCCCGCCAGGTTGATTTCCTCACCCATGGCCAGCTTGGCCATCATGCGGGTGCGCTGGGTCACGGGCAGGGTCAGGGCGAAGGGCCAGTTGCCGCCCTCGCGGCTGACCGCGGTGGAGCAGGCCGGGTTGATCATGGTGATCATGGAGGCCATAGCCGCGGCGCCCATCACCACATAGACCGCCGGGACCTCGCTGAGCAGGAACTCCATGATGTTTCCCATATTCACCTCAGCCCTGCTGAAGCCCGAGCCGAAGCCGATGATCATCATCACCGGGAAGATGACCAGCCCGAAGAGGGAGTTCATCATCCAGACAGGGGTGCGCATGAGCATGCGCCACTCCAGCCGGTGCAGGGCCCAGAAGGAGGATACGGAGCGCCAGTCCGAACGGCCGATCTTCCTGGAGGTGCCGGTGGACACCTCGCCGATGGACAGGGCCAGGGGCAGGTAGCCGCCGCCGAAGGCCGCCCAGGCCAGTGCCAGCGCCGCGACGGAAACCCCCGCGAAGAGCAGCAGGTAAGGCACGCTGCCGGCAAAGCCGTCGACGCCCCAGCGGGCTGGCGGGAAGATCTGGAGCATCCGGTTGAGCAGGCCGTTGGAGCCTGTCAGCAGGGAGACCAGCATTTCCATGCCTTCCTCCTGGCCCATGGAGCCGTTGAAGCGGGACACGGCCAGGGAGTAGCCAAAGGCCAGCACCATCGAGAGCGCCATGGTCACGGTCTCCCGGTGCTTGGCAAAGCCAGAGACCCGCATCAGCAGGGATGAGACAGCCACCACGATGGCCAGCGGAATGGCCGGCGTCAGCAGGAAGACGATCAGTCCCGTCAGCGCGTAAGGCCAGGCGGTGCCCCGGCTGATGATGTACAGCACCAGAGCCGGGCCCATCAGCGGGACGTTCAGCGCCAGCTCGGACACGTAGAGAGAGATGATCCGGGCGAAGAAGATCTGGTGGGAGGTGACGGGCAGCACCGCCAGGAAAACCGAGTCCCGGCTCTGGTAGAGGGAACCGAGGCCCTGGAACAGGCCCAGCAGCAGGGTGGAGAGCATGCCCACCAGTACGGCCAGGCCCGGCAGCAGCAGCGGCTGGCGCACCTTTTCGAGCAGGGTGAAGAGCAGATACTCAATGTAGACGACGCTGGCGATGCCCATCAGCAGCAGCACGACGATGCCTATCGTCCGGAAGATGGCGCGGGAACGCTTCTTGCTGTCGGCATAGCTGCCGGTGAAGGGATTCATGCCCGCGATCATCTGGCGCAGCAGCAGCCGGGTGACGAGCAGGGTATTACTCATGCCTCCTCCGCCTCCTCCTTCTCCGTCAGCTCCAGGAAGAAGTCCTCCAGGGACTCATTGGTGCCCTTCAGCAGGCTCTCCGGAGTGCCCTCGGTGATCAGGCGTCCGGTCTGGATGATACCCACCCGGTCGCAGAGGCGCTCGGCCACTTCCAGCACATGGGTGGAGAAGAAGACCGTGGCGCCGGCGTCCGCGCGCTCGCGCATTTCCGTCTTCAGCAGATGCGCGGCCTTCGGATCCAGGCCCACCATGGGCTCGTCCAGCACCCACACGGGCGGGTTGTGCACCAGCGCGCCGATGATGTTCAGCTTCTGCTTCATGCCCCTGGAATAGCCCTGGATGCGCTGGCCCGCGGCGGACTCCAGCTCGAACATGGCCAGATACTTTTCCGCGGCTTCCTTGCGCTCCTTTTCGCTCACGCCGAAGATATCGGCCATGAAGCTGATGTACTCCCAGCCCGTGAGGCGGTCGTACATATCCTGGCTGTCCGGCACGAAGCCGATGCTCCGCTTGACGGTCACCGGATCTTCCGCCACACTGACGCCGTTCACGCGGATGCTGCCCTCGGTGGGCTTCAGCACACCGGTCATCAGGCGGATGGCCGTGGTCTTGCCCGCGCCGTTGGGGCCCAGAAAGCCGTATACGCAGCCGTCCGGCACCGTCAGGGTCAGGTCGGTCAGCGCCGCCTTGCCGCTCTTGCCGTAGGTCTTGTGGACATGCAGGAATTCAATCATGGGTCAGTCCCCCTTTCGTTTCCTCGGGCGTCATCATAGCACCGCGCACCGCCTTTGTACAGGGGGAAACGCCGAAAACCGCTTTTGGCGGCCCGAAAACCGCAAAAACTGATTGAAAAGGCACTTCAGTCCGCCCGAAACTGAAGCGCCTCCTGAAGGTCAGTCGTCGTAGTGGCCCTTGCATTGGACAATAAACACTCTGCCCTGTTCGATGTAGTACACCAGCCTGTCTTTTTCGTTGATGCGCCGGCTGAAGCGTCCCCGCAGGTCGCCCTTCAGCTTATCCGGTTCGCCAATTCCTTTCAGCGGGCTGTTCCGCTCGATATCCTTGATCAGCTGATTGATGCGCTTCAGCGTCTTCCGATCCTCATTCTGCCATGCGAGGTAGTCTTCCCATGCCTCTTCCGACCAAACCTTCTCACTCATCATCCACCTCAATCAAATCATGCACCGTGCCATGTCCGGCTTCCAGTTCGCGGACAGCCCGCCGGATATGCGCCATATTCGCCTCCGAGTAGAAGGGATCGGACGACAGCTCAAAGGGAATGCGGCGCTCCCGCAGCACCTTCTTCACAAAGACGTTGATGGCCGTGGACATGCTCATCCCCAGCTCGCGGCAGATTTCCTCCATGCCCTTCTTGTCCTCCGCGTCCATGCGGACATTCACCAATACCTTGGACATGATCTCACCTCCTTGTACAAGGATTTTACCACATTGTCAAGCAAATGTAAAGCGTCTGTCTCACGTTTTGTCAGAAGCAGCCCGATTGGGCGGAAAGAAGGGAAGCCTCCCGTGCGAGAGGGCTCCCCTTCCTGTTGATATTCCGTTGTGAATACACTCTGATCCCGGGCTGTCCCGCGTCACTCCTTGGAGCCGGACATGGCAATGGACTGCACGAAGGTCTTCTGGGTGAAGCAGTAGAGGATGACCAGCGGAATGCAGCAGATCAGCACACCGATGGAGATGAGCTGCTGCTGGCGGCCGGCGGGCACGATGATGGGCTTGCTGGCGTCGGCGGAGAAGTAGCGGCTCATGCGGGACACGATGCCGGCCAGCTGGGTGGAGTAGATGGACATGCTGCCGAGGAAGTTGCGGGTGTAGAACAGATCTGTCCACTGCCACACGAAGGAGAAGAGGAAGCAGGAGAGGATGGTGGGCACCGCGTCGGGCAGCATGATGCGCACGAAGGTGTGCATGGTGTTGCAGCCGTCCACGTAAGCCGCCTCCTCCAGGGACTTGGGGATGCCCCGGAAGTACTGGCGGAGCATGTAGATGTACAGGCCGTCCTTCAGGCCCATGCAGGTCATGCTCATCAGCACATAGGGAATCAGGGAGCCGTGGAGGTTGGCCGGCTTGCCGCCGTTGAAGAGGGACACCAGGCCCAGGAAGTCAAAGGACTGGAAGTTCATGTACAGGGCCGTGGCGATGGTCTGGGGCGGGATGACGATGAGCACCACCACGCAGCCGAACCAGAAGCGCTTCAGCGGGAAATCGTAGCGGGCAAAGCCGTAGGCCACGAAGGTGGCGGAAATGACCTGGAACACGGACACCAGCAGGGAGGTCCAGACGGTGTTGATCATGGAGCGCGGGAAGTCCGTCAGGTCAAACACGATGCGGTAGTTGTCCAGGGTGGGGTTACGGGGCAGGAGCACCACGGTGGAATCGTAGAGATCCTTCTCCGCCATCAGGCCGACGCCGAAACGGGTCAGCATGGGCTGGATGATCATGAAGCACAGGCCGAAGAGCAGCAGGCCACGCACGATGGAGACCGTCCACTTCTTCGCTTTGGCGGCATACACATAGCCGCCGGATTTCCGGTTGAGTTCCTTCCGGCTGGTGCGCGCCGTCTCCGCCTGGGGCTTAGTCTTCATAGTAATGCACCCCCTTGGAGATGATCAGGCTGCTGATGCCGATGAAGAGCAGCGCGACGCCGAAGTAAATCCAGCTCATGGCCGAGGCCTCGCCGAAGCGGAACTGGGAGTACATGACTTCATTGATGCGCTCCATCACCCGGTTGTCGTTCTTCATGAAGAAGTCGATGATGGTGTAGATGCAGTTGACCAGGAGCAGCGGGCTGACCATCGGGAAGGTGATCTTCCAGAAGGCTTCCCAGGCCGTGCAGCCTTCCACGTCCGCCGCCTCATACAGGGACGGGGAGATGGACTGCAGGCCGGAGAGGATGACGATGATCTGGATGCCCGAGGCCATCACAATGTCGTAGATGGAGTCGATCATCTGGAAGAGGACGTCAAAGACGCCGCTGCCCATGCCGGACACCGCCAGCAGATCCTGCAGCGCGGCGGAGAGGTTGACGCCCGAAGCATTGGCCACCTCGTCCGAAATGCCCTGCATCATGTTGTAGAACTCGTTCTGGCTCTCGATGCCGGGCAGCACGCCGGAGGACAGGATGACCGGCAGGAAGAAGATCGCCCGGGCCAGGGTGCGGCCCTTGAACTCCTGGTTCAGGATGACCGCGATGACGAAGGAGAGCACCAGGGTGGCGGTGGCGTTGATGGCCATGCGCCCGATTTCCTCCACCAGCCGCTGGTTGAAGTAGGGGTCGGTGCCAAAGGCGTACTGATAGTTGCGGATGCCCACAAAGGTCCAGATGCCCTGGGTGACCTGCACCTCGCACAGGCTCATGTACAGGGACTGGAAGAGGGGCATGACCATGAACACGATGAAGCCGATGATCAGCGGGAGGATGAAGGCCACGCCGTGCCGCGCGTTGCGGGAGCGCATGGTGTCGTAGTACTCGTTCTTCGGCCAGGGAATGAAGGTCTGGATGGATTCAAGCAGGCCCCAGCGCTCGCGCTTCGGCTGTTTCGCTTTTCTCATGCTCATTTCGCTTCACCCCCTTTGACGAGATAGCCGCGGGCGGGAATGGTCACGCCGTCAGCTGTGTAATCCTCGGTGCGGTAGTTGACATAGACCCGGCGGCCGTCGGCGTACTCGGTTACGGTCACGCCCGCGGTTAAGGTCTCATGGCCTGTCATGCGCACCTGGTTCAGTCCGCTCATCTGGGTCTGGTATTCCCTGATGAGCTTCAGCGCGTCCTCCGACCAGTCGGTGTAGGTCGCGCCGTAGTAAGCGGTGTGGAAGGTATCCTGCAGCACCCAGGCGTTCTCCGCCATGAAGGTGAAGTTCAGCCCCGCGCCGTACTCCGCGCAGCGCAGCAGCTCGGTCTGCCAGTCGTCAGAGAGGTTGATGGACTGGCCGGTATAATTCACCGCGCCGTGGATGGCCATCTGCAGGAAGGGCACCTTCTCGTCGATGATGGAGTAGGGGATGCCCTCCACGTCCATGTCCGTCACCAGATCCACATAGGGCAGGGTGAAGTCGTAGCCCTCCTTCACCATCACCTTGCGTCCGGCGCTCCGGGCCTCCTTCAGCACATCGATCTGCTGTTTGCGCACCTGCTCGCGGGTGGTGGTCTCGTTGGGATTGTAGTCGCCGGAGAGCAGGGTGCCGATGTCCCGGAATGCCACGCCCTCAGCGCCCAGGCTGTTCAGCTTGTTCACCAGGTTGTCCGCGCAGCGCTTGGCGTAGCTGGGCTGCACCAGGTAGAAGGCGTCCAGATCGGTGTCCTGCTGATACCATACGGAGGAGTAGGGGTTGATGCGCACCTGCTCGCGGGTGGTGAAGCGCGCCGCGTCGCGGAAGGCGATGAAGCCCTGCAGGATGCCGCTCTTGTAGGCGAAGGTGGTCACGCCGTCGAAGTAGAGCGGCACGCCCTTGTCCTTGGCCGCGGCGATCAGCTTCTTCATGCCGCCCTCGCCGCCAAGCTCGCCCAGAACGCGCACGCTGGTCAGCACCTTCTGGGTGACGCCGCCGTTGCTCCAGCCGGTGTAGCGCAGGTTCAGGTTTTTGACCCCGCCGTCCAACAGGCTGTTCATGATGGCCGTGCCCTGATCAAAGGTGGTGACAGGCACCACGGAGTCCACCGGCAGGCCCATCTTCACGACCTTCTTGTCGATGGCGCCCACCAGCTCCACCGATACCGGCATGTCCGCGCTGACCTGGGCGGCCGCCAGCTCGGGATGGGTTTCCCTGAGGTAATCGCCGTAAGCCTGCGCCATGTCCGTGTAGCTGTCCGAATCCAGGAAGCGGTAGCGCTGCACAATGGTGTCCTCGGGCAGCTTGGTTTCAAACATGTACACCAGGCGCGCGGTCTTGGCGGACACGTTGTAGCGGTCGGCGTGGATCACGTTGTACTTGGCGGATATGCTGTTGTAGCTGTTGTAGCGGCCGGAGATGTCCGCCTGGACGCCGCCGTAGGAGGGAGCGCCCTCGATGACGCAGAGGAAGGAGCCGCCGCCGGCCGTCATGCCGAAGACCGGGAAGGTGTTCTTCGTCTCGCTGACGACCTCCTTGCGCTCGGTGCCGTAATCCCAGCCGTACATGTTGGCGTAATAGGCGTTCTGGTTGAGCTTGCCGTTGTTGTAGCGGATCAGGGCGCCGCCGCCCTCGGGGATGAACATGAAGCCTTCCTCGTCCGTGCCCTGGGCGCCGAACATGGGCAGCACGGTCAGGTAGGTCACAGGGTAATCCGCCCGGTAGTGGATCTCGCTGTAGGGCACCTCCACCAGCAGGTCGCCACCGTCCAGCTTGTACACCACCGTCACGTTGAACACGGGGTTCTCGGTTTCCTTGGTGCCGGCCACCAGCTCCTGGTCGCGGGCGTAGTCCTCATCCGAGTATCCGTACTTGGCGAGGATATCCGCCACGGTGCCCTTGGTGGCCTCCTTGGTGTCACTCTTGAGCAGGTACAGTCCCTGTTCCTCCAGGGCGGGATAGAGGGCCTTCTGCTCGTCGGTGGCCTTTTCGGGCTTCACCAGGGTGTAGACAGCCTTGGCCTTCTTGCTGTCCGCCTTGCTCATCTGGTCGGTCAGGGCGGTGAAGTTCTCCACGCTGATGGCCGCGGGCAGCTGGTAGACCTTTTCGATCCGGCCCACCGCGTAGGTCACCCGCACGGAGCCATCCTCCGCCTGCTCCAGCCAGTAGGTGCCGTTCTGGATGGAATACTTGTAGTTGTTGAACTCGATGGCGCCGGACGCCGAGGAGTAGGTCACGGCGAGGGTCGCCTGCAGCATCTCCTTGTTGGCGGAGATGGCGATGGGGTCCGCCGCGGCGTTCTCCGGGTTGGAGCGCCACACCCGGCCCGACTGCTTGTCCGTCACGGTGAACTGCGTCGTGGTCGGGTCGAGGCTGAACAGCAGCTCATCATTCTCCATGGTCAGGGGCTTCTTGTCCCCCTCAAAGTAGGAGATGGTGGGCGGTGTCACGCTGCCGCTGGACGCGGGCTGGCCATAAAGCAGCCAGCCGAGGTAGAACACCAGCGCAGCCACCACCAGCAGGATCAGCCAGGTGATCAGCCGGCGGCGAAGCGTTTTCTGATTGCGCATGCTCACATCACCTCCTTAATACAGCCTGAACGCGATCTCGCGGTAGAGGGATACGAAGTAGCCCAGGGCGTCGCTCAGGAGGCTGAAGAACACCAGGATCAGGAAGAGGATGACCAGGGCTCCGAACACGGTCATGAACATGAAGAGCAATGTCTTGCCCGGGCTGTAGTCATGCACTTCCATCAGCCCCACGAAGATCAGGAAGACGCACCACACCACCGACACGCTGGCCAGCACCGAGTAATAGGCGGCCTCATCAAAGGAGATGACGTGGGAGATGAGGATCATGGGCAGCTGAATCAGGATGTAGGGCACCAGGGAGTAGCACATGGCCATGTAGATGTCCCTGAAGTGCCCCTTGCCGTCGAAGAGGGTCGAGGCCGCCCAGTTGGCCACGCAGATGATCAGGAAGGGAAAGAGGAAGGAGCCCATCTGCTCGTAAATGTTGATGTACTGCAGCGGCGCCGAGATGAACTGGAAGTTGGTGCACATCAGCCGCAGCACATAGGTGATGAGGAAGAGCACCAGGCAGGTGGTGGCCGCAGCGACGGAGCCGCGCTTCTCATGCACCATGTCCCAGAAGCCGTCGAAGGGATGGAAAATGATGTACAGCGCGTAGCGGAGGGAGGAGAGGTACCTCTGCCAGCCTTCCCTGCGCGCACTGGCCTGTTCCTTACTGAACAGTTGCTTTCCGGCGCTGCTCATGCGCTTCCACCTCCGCTTTCAAAGATTTGAACTTGCGAACCACGGGCGGGACGATCAGCAGGGCGGCGATGATGGCCACCACCCAGCCCACGTTCTTCTCCACCCACTCCTTGCGCCAGTAGCGGTAGGCCCGGCCGTAGTTCTCCCGGTCGTGGGCCATCTGGAAGTAATCCAGGGCCTGGCCGTACTCCTCCTGACGCATCAGCGCCCGGCCGATGCCGATGAAGGCCAGGTTGTAGTTGGCGTTGAGCTTGAGCACCTCCCGCCAGGTGTCGGCGGAACCGTCATAGTCGCCCTTCAGGTACTGGTCCGAGGCCTGATAGATCAGGCTGCCGTATTCCGTGGGGGTGAACACGGTGATGGCGCACTCGTTTTCGTCCAGGCAGAAGAGGTCATAGCCCATGTGCTCGATGGAGATCGGCGCCAGGAAGCAGCCGTCCGAGTTGCCCTTGTTGCCGAAGGCCCACAGCATGATGCCCTGGGGGTCGTAGCCGAAGATGCGGCCGCGGGTGCGGTCAAAGGCGATGTAGATGTCGTTGTCCAGCACGGTCACGTCCTTGAGCTTGCTGGGGCCGTAGTCCAGGCTGGATTCCACCCACTGCAGGTCGCCGATGGGGGGATAGCGGTCGTTCTTGATGAGGATGTCGCTGCCGATGGCGTTCAGCCGCCGGATGGGCTTGGCGTTGTCATAAAGCAGGTCGTACTCGGAGAAGACGGTGTTGGTGGCGTAGATGAAGCCCTCGCTGTCGATGTAGATATTCTCATACTCCGTGGGCACGAAGGCCGCCTGCTGGGAGCGCTGCTCCTTGGTGGTGAAGAAGCTCTTCCACAGGTATTCCCACATGTCGTACTTCACCGTGTTGGCGCCGATGAAGCCCGTGAAGCTGCCGTCGGGCTCGTACTTGACCAGGCCCTTGTTGACGTTGGTGGCCAGCACGAACACGCGGCCCACGGTGTCCACCACAATCTTGGAGGGCAGGAAGGACAGGTTCTGGTCAAAGGTGGTGTCCTCGGGCTTCACAAAGCTAAGCAGGTAGTTCAGCTCGGGGTCGCACTTCACCACCCGGTTGTTGTTGGTATCGGCGATGAAGAGATTCCCCTCGGGATCCAGGCCGATGTCGCTGGGCGAGGAGAAGGTCTCCGGCTCGGCGCCAGTTACATGGTCGATGATGCGCACCAGGCTGAACACGCCCTCCACGCGGCGGAGCTGCAGGATGCGGTTGTTGCCCGTGTCGCACACGTAGAGATCGTTCTCATGGACATACAGGCTCTGGGGCTTGCGCATGGCCACGTCCAGCCCGAGGCTGGAGGAGTAGATCACCTGATCCACCCGGTAGGCGTCGGGGCTCTCGCGCACTTCTCCCCAGTAGTCATAGTTGTAGGTGTAGGTACTGGTGTAGCCGTCGCCGTCCGCCAGCGCGCCGAAGCAGGCTGTCAGGAGCAGCGCGGCCATCGCCAGGGCCAGCAGCTTTTTCAATGCTTTCACGATCTTTCCCTCCTGTCGTCTCTTCTTCGGTCAATCCTTCAGGCCGGAGGAGGCCATGGTCTCCAGCATCCGGCTCTGGGACAGGATGAAAAGCGTAATGGGCACCAGCATGACCACCACGGTGACCGCGGCGGCCTGGCCGGTACGGGCGACACCGCCAAGCTGGATCTGCTGCAGGGCGTAGACCAGGGTCTTCTTCTCCTCGGAG
This sequence comes from Clostridia bacterium, assembly GCA_017534885.1. Classification (GTDB taxonomy): domain Bacteria; phylum Bacillota; class Clostridia; order Christensenellales; family Aristaeellaceae; genus RUG11272. Next base: position 15,905 of record JAFXVR010000046.1, read on the forward strand.
TAGATGACCGTGGCCGCGCTGGTGTTCCACAGGCTCTGCACCGACAGAATGATGATGGTCAGCCAGGCGGGCTTCACGTTGGGCATGATGATGGACCAGAAGATGCGCATCTCGCCCGCGCCGTCCAGGTGGGCCGCCTCGATCAGGGCGGTGGGCAGGCCCTCCATGAACTGCTTCATCAGGAAGAGGCCGATGGGCGCCGCGAAGGCCGGCAGGAGAATGGCCCAGTAGGTGTCGATCATGCCCAGGCGGCTCATGATGACGTAGTTCGGGATACCGGTGACATAGCCGGAGAACATCAGGGCCGTCACGACAATGCTGAAGAAGGTCCGGCCGCCGGGGAAGTCGTACTTGGCCAGCACGAAGGCTGCCATGGAGGCGATGAACACATGGCCGAAGGTGCCCAGGGCGGTGATCAGCACGGTGTTGATCAGGTAGCGGGAGAAGGGCACCCAGCTCTGACTCATGGTGACGATCAGGTCAGAGAAGTTGTCGAAGGTGGGATGGTCGGGGAAGACCTTGGGCGGGAAGCGGAAGAGCTCGTCCAGGGGCTTCAGGGAGGAGGCGACGGAGAAGACCAGCGGGAACACCATGGCCACCGCCACCAGGGTGAGCATGATGTAGATGCCCAGGTCGCCCCAGAAGGAGCGGTTGGGCTTGCGGCGCTTGGGCTGCAGCAGCTGGATCAGGGAGAACAGCCCCCAGAGGATCATGCCGGCGATGCCGATCACCCGGCAGAGCATCCACACGGAGGAGGTGTTGTTGAGGTCTTCCAGCGCCTTGTCGCCGTTCTCGGCGATGAATCGCTCGGCGTCAATATTCGCCTGCTCGGTGTAGTCCAGCCGCAGGTTGGCGAAAATGAGAAGGGCTGCCAGCAGCGCCATCACCACCAGTGCGATGATCGCAAAACGCTTGCGGTTGAACTTCTTTTCCACCTGGAACTCGCCGCGCAGCATGGCCTGGTAGTGCAGCATATCCGCGCGGCTGTGGCTCTTCGGCTGCTCGATGTGCTGAACATGCTTTCTTTTCTTGCTCATGTGCCCACCTTCCTCAGCGCCGACTGGATAACCTTGTTGCAGAGAATCATGACCACAAACAGCACCGTCGCGATGGCGGAGGCGTAGCCCATCTCAAAGCGGGAGAAGCCGTAGTCGAACAGGTGCGTCACGATGGTGCGGGCCGCGTAGTCCGTGGAGGGATAGCCCGCCAGAGCCCGGGGCACGTCACACACGTTGAAGGCGGTGGTGATGGACATCACGGCGCTGAAGAGCAGCATGGGCTTCATGGCCGGCAGGGTGATGTAGTACAGCTCCTGCCAGCGGTTGCGGATGCCGTCCACATAGCCCGCCTCGTACAGGGAGCGATCCACGCCCTGCAGGCCGGCCACGCAGGACAGGAAGCCCGTGCCCATGCTCATCCACAGGGTGACGATGATGATGACCGGCAGGATGTAGCGGGGATCCAGCAGCCAAAGGATGGGGGCGTTGATCAGGCCGAACTGCATCAGGAAGGAGTTCAGGTAGCCATAGGCGTCGCCCCGGAAGATGATGGAGAAGATGTAGTAGGCGTTGCCCGCGATGGACGGCGCGTAGAACACCACCACGGCGATGGTGCGCAGCCAGCGGGGCAGCTCATTGATGAACCAGGCGAAGAGGAAGGAGAGGATGTAGCCGATGGGGCCGGTGATGACGGCGATGACGAAGGTGTTCTTCACGGCGGTGAGGAAGACTTCGTCCTGCAGGATCAGGTTGATGTAGTTCTGCACGCCGATGAAGCGGGCCGGCTCCAGGATGTTGTAGTAGGTGAAGGAATAGTAGATGGATGTGACGATGGGCAGGATGAAGAAGGTGATGAACAGAATGGCGTAAGGCGCCAGGAAGAGGTAGCACATCTTCATCTTTTTAGCCTTCTGTAGGCCGTAGCGGAAGTTCTCCCGCTTCAGGGAAAAGTATTTTTGCATGGTTGACTGCATACGGCGTTCCTCCTTTCATGCTGCTTTAGTCAGTGGGCAGGTTGAACTCCCGCCGCTTCACCCGGATCTCCTCGTTGATGGTCCGGGCGTAGGTCAGCAGGGTTTCGCGGGCGTCCGCCTTTTCATTGATGACCCGGCGGATGGCGTTGGTCATGTGGCGGGTAGTGGAGTAGCCGCCGGCGATCTCCCGGAAGCCCACGGTGCAGGCCATCTGCCCCTTGAGCACGGCCAGCTGGTCAGCGCTCCAGGCCAGCTGCTCCAGGGCGTCCCGGTTGGCGGTGGTGTAGCGGGCGGAGGCGCCCAGCACGCTCTCGATCTCCCGGCCGAAGCGCACCTGCGAATCCTTGGAGACCCACCACTTCAGGAACTCCCAGGCGTTGTTCTTCACCTGCTGGTCATCCGTGGCGATGATCATGCAGGCCACGCCCTGGGCATGCACCGAGCGGTCGATGCTGCCGTCCGCCTGCAGGGTGCCCGGGAAGGGGGCGAAGTCCCACAGGCCGCGGATCTCAGGCGCGGACACGGTCAGCGTGTTGTACATCGAGTAGCTGGCCAGGCCCATGGGCATCTCGCCGGAACGGAAGCGGCTGCCGAAGTCGTACACGGTGGGCAGGCCGTAGTCGTTGTACAGGGAGGTGTACAGCTTGAAGGCCGTCACGCCGTTCTCGTTGTCGATGGTCGTCCTGGTGGCGCTGTCGTTGTAAATGCTGCCGCCGTTCTGGTAGATCATGGAGTTCAGGATGGACATGTCCACGGTGGTGATGTCCGGATAGGGCACGCCCACAGACATGTTGTTGCCCTGAATGGTGGGCAGCATGGCGATCAGGTCATCCCAGGTGCTGGGCACTTCCAGCCCCAGCTCTTCCAGCACGTCCTTGCGGTAGAAGAGCACGGAGAATTCCTGGGTCTCCGGCAGGGCGTACACGCCGTCGTTGTAGGTCAGGGCGGCCAGGGCGCTGGGATAGAAAGCGCTGGCCACCTCCTCGAAGTCCGGGAACTGCGTCAGGTCTTCCACGGCGTGGCGCATGGCGTAGTTGACGGGGAACCAGGAGCCCACCGACAGCACCACGTCCGGGCCGTTGCCGGCCACCACGGCGGTCAGCAGGGTGTCCGCCACCACCAGTTTCACGTTGACGTTGATCTGGTGGCCATTCTCCCGGGTCATGGGGGTGAAGCTGTCATCCACCATGGTCTTCAGCACGGTGGACTGGTCGCGGCCGGTCACGATCCAGACCTCGATCAGGTCGCCCTGGCCCTCCTCGTACTTGTCGCCTAAGGAGTTGTAGTCCACCGTGTAGGAGGCCACAGCGGAGCGGATCTCATGGCCTGCGCTGGCCAGGAAGCCGTCGTTGACGGCGGGCAGGGGCGCCTTTTCACCCGACACGATGATCAGATCCACGTCCAGCTTGGTCTCGGACATGTTCTGCATGGCGGTGCCCAGGGAGGTGATATTGTCCTTGAAGTTGGAGAACTGCTGGGTGATGCGCTCCGTGTGGTTCACGAAGTTCTCCATCTGCACGGCCAAGGTCTGCGCCACTGCCACCCGGTCAGACTTCTGTCCGGTGATGGCCACGGTGTCGTCCACCAGCTTGTACAGACGCTTGCTCTCCAGATCCATGGCTTCCAGCACGTCCGGGTAAATCTTCTCCAGTCCGTAATCGCGGAAGCGGTCGGGGTTCACGCCCGTCAGCACCAGGATCTTGCGGTAGATCAGGTTGAGGCGGTAGATGCTGTCCTCCATCTGCTCCAGGATCGGGCCCATCTCGCCCAGGGTCGCTTCCAGGCGGATGGTGTGATCGCCCGCGGCGAGGTAGAAGAGATAGGGCGTCCCCTTCTCATCGGACAGGGTGCGCATATCCCAGGAAGTGGAGTAGTCAAAGGCCACATTGCTCAGGGTGTCAAAGGGGATCTCGCCGTCGATGTACACCGAGCGGCTGGAGACCGCGCCCCGCTGATAGGGCTGGCGGCCCTTGATGGTGATGCGGTACCAGCCGTCCTCGGGCACGCTGAAGCTCCACTCAATCCACTGGCCGGCGTTGTTCCAGGGGTCGCCGCCGATGTAGTTGAGCACCGTGTTGGTCACGCTGTAGGGCTTGGTGTCCGGGGAGGAGCGGTCATAGCGCGCATACAGGGAGGGGGAAGAGCGCAGGCTGGACGCCTCGCCCTGTATGGTCACCGACCAGTTCTTGGCCGTCTCGGAGGTATTCACCTGCGGCTGGGCAGCCCTGTAGCTCTCGTAGGTCTGGAAGGTCTGCACCGGCGTCAGGGTGATGGCGCGCAAAATCATGGGCTCGTTGACGGCCTTCAGGGAGATGGTGTTCTCCCCCGCCTCCAGATAGAACTGGTAAGGCTCGGCCACATAGCCCATGTCATCCTTGCAGGCCACCCGCTGCCAGTCGAAAACCTCCGTCTGGGTGGGGCGGATGTCGTTGCCCTGGTTGTCCTGCCGCACAGCCGCGCCGTCGTGCCAGAGCCGGGCAAAGGTCAGGGAGCGGGCCCCGGCGAAGGGCAGCTCGCCGTTGATGTACAGTTCGCGCTCGATGTCCACGCCGCGGGATTCCACGGTCAGGTAGTCCAGCACGATGTTGTACAGACCCGTCTGCGGCACCGTGACCTTCCATGTCACATAGGAGCCGTCCGGCGTGTACACTGTCGGAGCGCCGCTTTCGTCCTCGCGGTTCTCCGCCTCGCCCTCCCAGGCTGTGATGTCCACCGCCACCTCTTCCGTGCCGCTCACCGCGTCCGCGTGTGCCTGCCGGTAGTTGGCATAGGTGTCCTCACGGCCCAGACCGGACACGTCTGTGCTCAGGTCAACGCCCTCATACTTGGCGCTGAAATCCTGCGCGCCGCCGCCCAGCACCACGATCAATACGATCACCAGTGCCAGACAGCCCAGTCCGATGAGCCAACTCAACCATTTCTTCCGCATGATTGCCCCACCTCTGTCCTGCATTTATGGAATTGCCGGGAAAAAGGAAAAGCCTGTTTACTGTCTGTTCACCTGCAGTTAACAAATGCAAATCAATTATAGCGGCTGAATACAGGCTTGTCAATCCGGGCACCGGGCTTTTTTGTGTTTTTGCGCGGCTCCGGAAAGAATACACTCATATAATAGGAAAGAACAAATGAAAACCGCCCTCCTCTGAAGGCGGTCTGCGGGGCGGGCAGCGGTCAGGCTTCCGCATTTTGTGCGCCAGGCGCGTTGAGTTCATCCAGGGTCAGGCTGAAGGCCGGCACGCACTCCCGGAGGAAGTCGTCCACCTCGGGCAGGTTCATCTCGTTCAGGGAGGCCCGGATGGCCACCGCGGCGGCGTCGAACTCATGGTTGCCGGCTCGCTGCTCCTCCAGGCACTTCACATAGGCCGAGAGCTTGTCGGCGGCGCGCACCAGGCGGCGGGAGTCGCTCTCCTCCTCCGTCAGCGCCGCGGCAAAGTCCGCCCGCAGGCTGGCGGGCAGCATGGCCAGCAGCCGGCCCGTGGCGGCCTCCTCCACCTGGCGGAAGGCGGCGCGCAGGCCCGCTGAGGAATACTTCACCGGGGTGGGCATGTCGCCGGTGAGCACCTCAGCGGCGTCATGATATACGGCCAGGGTCACCACATGCTCCGGGTTCACCTCCCGGCCGTAGCGGTCGCGGGCCCAGACCGCCAGCGCGTGGGCGATCATGGCCACCTGCAGGGAGTGCTCCGCGTCGTTTTCCGGCTGGGTGTTGCGCATCAGCGCCCAGCGCCGGATCAGCCGCAGCCGCGCCATGTATGCGAAGAAACCGCTCATATCGCTTCAGACTTCGGGAGGGAAGCCCCTTTTGAGGGCCTCCCTCCGTTTCCTTTCATTGTGTATCAGTCCTGTCAGTCTTTCCACCCGAAGAGCCGGTGCTGGTTCTCCCCGCAGAGGCGGTCGGCATAGTCGGCGCCGTAGCGGCTGGTGAGCACCTCGTGGCACTGCTTCATGTTGCAGGCGCGGCTGCCCGTGTTGTGGGCGTCGGAGGCCACCAGATCCACCAGGCCTTCCTCCAGCACCTTGTTGCGCCAGTGGTCGCCGGACAGGCCCTGCTTCTCGGTGATGGTCTTGCAGTTCATCTGCATCACCACCCCGTACTCCTCCGCCAAGGTGCGGATGTTGCCGATGGTGCGCAGGGGCTTGTAGCGCTCCAGGTGGGCCAGCACCACCGACATGCCCTCATTGCCCATCAGCCGGGCCGCCTTGCACATCAGGGCGAAGTCCACATCCCACCAGAACTCCACCAGCACCGTCCAGGAGCGGTCGAGGGTCGGCACCTTGCCGTCCCGGATCATCTGAGGCGTCATCTCCGTCCAGAGGATCTCCGAGCCCAGGTGCATTTGGATGCCCAGCCCCTGCTCATCGCAGTAGCGCTGGCCTTCCTGCAGGTGCTCCAGGTACTTCCTGGCCGGGAATTCCGCTTCCCCCGGGGTGATGTGGGAGGTGCACACAATGTGGTCGATCCCATTCTCAGCCGCCAGGCGCAGCATTCCGTGCATGTCCTCCGGGGTGCGCGCGCCGTCGTCCACACCGTAAATGATGTGGCAGTGCATATCGGTAAACTTCATTTTTTCTCCGTGTTGGGATTTCGCCTCTGCGGAGGCGACCAGGGGCTTTGCGGTCGCCCCTGGACCCTTCGCCTTCATCCCTGTCCAACCCGTTGCGTTGAAAGTCGCTCAGTCCACCTGCCGGTAATAGGCGCGGAGCACCCAAGTCATGATGGACTCCTCGGTGGGATAGAACTCGTTGTAGTTGTGCTTCTCGTCGCGGACGTGCTCGCCCTCCATCTCGTACTGGGCGTCCAGGGTGTAGGTGGCGGCGCGGTTCATCTCGTTGATCAGCCGGCCCTTGCTCATGTTGGTGTGCAGCAGGGGGGACATCTCGTTGTACAGGTCGTTGGCCGCGCTGGCGGAGCCCTTCAGCCGGTCGTAGAGCTTGTCGATGGCGGCGGTCATGTACTCCGTGTGCCGGCCCATGCGGCTGACGTTGGAGCCGTCGGACACGTTCCTGCGGCTGCGCACGAAGATATAGGCCTGCTCGTCCGTCAGCGTCAGGGTGGCGCCGGGCACCATGGCGGGATCCTCAGCGGAGAAGTCGTCCTGAATGGTCACCGTCACCCCGCCCAGCACGCGGTTGAACTCAGAGATGCTGCCCATGTTCATGGACAGGGAGAAGTCAATCGGCACGCCCTCCAGCAGGTTCGAAACGGCCTCCGCCGCGTAGTCGTTGTTTTCCTCCGGCGTGGCGCCGAAGTTGTGAGCCAAGGTCAGCTGCATCACGCGGGTGCCGGTCTTGCGGCCGGTGACGCCTAAGATGGCCACATTGGTCATGGTGTCGCGGTTGAGCAGCATGCGGTACACGGTTTTATCGGTGTGGTCGATGACCAGCAGCAGCATAAAGTCCGAGTTGCCGCCCTGGCGGAAGCCCTTCTGCTCATCGGTCTCCTTGTCATAGCCCAGGAGCAGGATGGGCGTGATGCTGCTGGTAGGCTTCTGGCGATAGGTATGCCCTTCGTAGGTGATGGTGGGCGTGTTCAGGAAATCGGGATCCACCGTGGTGGTGGGCTCGCCGTAGGACTCATCCTCCATCTGCTGATAAATGATCAGTCCGGCCACCACAACCACCAGCGCCACGATGGCAATCACCAGTCCCCGCACATGCACCTTGTGCATATCCCTCATGGCCCTCACTCCTTCGCTGCGGAATACATGCATTATACCATCCACCGCGGTGGAAGTCAATCCGGCGGCATCTTGATTCTGCGCCCATCTCATGATATAATGTAGGCTGTGCTTTTGTGCACATCATTGATACATGAGGAGAACGATATGCTGGCATTTGTCAAAAAACTGCTGGGCGGCTCCAATGAGGCCGAGCTCAAAAAGATAGGAAAAATCGCGGACAAGGTGGATGCCCTTGAAGGCGCTTACCGGAAAATGACCGATCAGCAGCTGCGGGCGAAGACGGACGAGCTGAAGGCCCGGCTGCAGAAGGGCGAGACCGAGGACGATATCCTGCCCGAGGCCTACGCCACCGTGCGCGAGGCCTGCGACCGGGTGCTGGGCATGCGGCCCTACCGGGTGCAGGTGGTGGGCGGCATCGTGCTGCACCAGGGGCGAATCGCCGAGATGCGCACCGGTGAGGGCAAGACCCTGGTGGCCACTCTGCCCAGCTACCTGAACGCCCTGAGCGGCAAGGGCGTGCACGTGGTGACCGTCAACGACTACCTGGCCCGCCGCGACAGCGAGTGGATGGGCAAGGTGCACCGCTTTCTGGGCCTGAGCGTGGGCCTGATCGTGCACGACCTGGAGCCGGACGAGCGCCGGGCGGCCTACGCCTGCGACATCACCTACGGCACCAACAACGAGCTGGGCTTCGACTACCTGCGGGACAACATGGTCATCCGCCAGAGCAACCTGGTGCAGCGGGGCCATCACTACGCCATCGTGGACGAGGTGGACTCCATTCTGATCGACGAGGCCCGCACCCCCCTGATCATCTCCGGCCAGGGCGAAAAGTCCACCGAGCTCTACGACCGGGTGGACGAGGTGGTCTGCCGCCTGCACAATGAGCAGGACTACACGGTGGACGAAAAGAAAAAGTCCGTGGCCCTGACCGACGACGGCGCGCGCAAGGTGGAAATGGCCTTCCACATCGACAACCTGAACGACCCGGACAACGCCGAGCTCAACCACCACGTCAACTGCGCGCTGCGGGCCCACTCCCTGATGAAGCGGGACGTGGACTATGTGGTGAAGGACGGCCAGGTGGTCATCGTGGACGAGTTCACCGGCCGCCTGATGATCGGCCGCCGCTATTCCGAGGGCCTGCACCAGGCCATCGAGGCCAAGGAGCACGTCAAGGTGGAGCGGGAGAGCAAGACCCTGGCCACCATCACCTTCCAGAACTACTTCCGCATGTACGGCAAGCTCAGCGGCATGACCGGCACGGCCAAGACTGAGGAGGACGAGTTCCGAGCCATCTACAACCTGGACGTGGTGGAAATCCCCACCAACCGGCCCAACATCCGCAAAGACCTTGACGACATGGTCTACAAGAACAAGGCCGCCAAGTTTGGCGCGGTCATCCGCACCATCGAGGAGCACCACGCCACCGGCCAGCCCATTCTGGTGGGCACCATCACCGTCGAGACCTCCGAGATGCTCTCCCAGATGCTGGGGCGGCACGGCATCGAGCACGAGGTGCTCAACGCCAAGAACCACGCCCGGGAGGCGGACATCGTCGCCCAGGCCGGCCGCTGGGGCGCGGTGACCATCGCCACCAACATGGCCGGCCGCGGCACGGACATCCTGCTGGGCGGCAACCCGGAGTACCTGGCTCGCCGCGCCCTGCGCCAGGAGGGCATGGAAGAGGAAATGATCGAGGCCGCCACCTCCCACGCCGAGGAGACTGACGAGGAAGTGCTGGCTGCCCGCGCCCACTATCAGGAGCTGTACTGCCAGTTCAAGGTGGAAACCGACAGGGAGCACGAGCGGGTGCTGACCACCGGCGGCTTGCACATCATCGGCACCGAGCGCCACGAGTCCCGGCGCATTGACAACCAGCTGCGCGGCCGCGCGGCCCGCCAGGGCGACCCGGGCTCCACCCAGTTCTTCATCTCCCTGGAGGACGACCTGATGCGCCTCTTCGGCTCCGACCGGATCGGGCCGATGGTGGAGCGCCTGGGTCTGGGCGACGACGAGCCCCTCCAGGCCGGCATGCTCACCAAGCAGATCGAGGCCGCCCAGAAGCGCATCGAGGGCCGCAACTTCGAGATCCGCAAAAACGTGCTGCGCTATGACGACGTGATGAACCGCCAGCGCGAGGTCATTTACGGCCAGCGGCGCACCGTGCTCATGGGTGCGGACGTGCGGGAGAACATTCTGGGCATGGCAGACAAGGTGATTGACGCGGCCGTGGCCCGCAACTGCGGCGGCGACAACAGCGAGGACTGGAACCAGGCGGAGCTGACCCAGTACCTGGAAACCCTCTGCGTGCACCACGGCTATTTCGACAGCCACCGCTACCTGATCGACAACGAGGACAAGGACGCCCTCTGCGACGCGCTGAAGGAAGACGCCCGCGCCCTCTACGGCGAGCGGGAAACCGAGCTGACGGAGATCGGCGTGAACATGCGCGAGTTTGAGCGGGTGATGCTCCTGCGCTCCGTGGACCGCCGCTGGATGGATCACATCGACGCGATGGACGTGCTGCGGGACGGCATCGGCTTCCGCTCCTACTCCGGCAAGGATCCCGTGACCGAGTACCAGATCGAGGCCGGGCACATGTTTGAGGAGCTGAACTTCCTGATCCGCGAGGACACCGTGCGCGCCCTCTGGCAGGTGAAGGTGCAGCGCACCCCCGAGCCCCAGCAGCAGGCCCGCATCACCCAGGAGAGCGGCGGCAGCCAGAGCCCTCTCAGGCCCCGCATCGTCTCCCAGCGCGCCGTGCGCAATCCCATGCAGAACCTGAAGCCCGTGGCCACCGCCAACCCCACCGGCCCCCAGGGGCCGCGCAAGGCCACGGCCATGTCCAAGATCGGCCGCAATGATCCCTGCCCCTGCGGCTCCGGCAAGAAGTTCAAGAACTGCCACGGCAGGGCTGAGATGAACAGCGGCGAAAACGCCTGATTACACACGAACGGCCATTCGACCTGAACCCTGAAAAAGAGGTGTGACGAAATGATTGATTATGACCAGTACCGGCAGAGCCTCGCGGCCATCCGCAAGAGCGTGACCGCGGCGGGGGAAGCCCTGCACGTGGATCACCTCCGGGAGCAGGTGGAGGAACTGACCGAGGAGATGAACCAGCCGGAATTCTGGAACGATGTGGAGCGCTCCACCCACGTCAACCAGCGGCTGGGCCAGCTGAAAAACCGCATCAGCCACTATGAGAAGCTGCTCTCCACTGCCGACGACATCGAGGTGATGATCGACCTGGCACGGGAGGAGGGCGACGAGGACACCGCGCTGGAGGCCGGGGAGGAGATCGCCGCGCTGAAGGAGCAGGCCGACGCCCTTGAGCTGGAAACCCTGATGCGCGGCGACTATGACGACTGCAACGCCGTGCTCTCCCTGCACGCGGGCGCGGGCGGCACCGAGGCCCAGGACTGGACGCAGATGCTCTACCGCATGTACACCCGCTACTGCGAGCGCATGGGCTTCACCGTGAAGCTGCTGGACATCCTGGAAGGCGACGAGGCCGGGCTGAAGTCCGTCACCTTTGAGGTGGACGGCGATCACGCCTACGGCTACCTCCGGGGCGAGAAGGGCGTGCACCGCCTGGTGCGCATCTCCCCCTTCGATTCCAACGCCCGGCGGCACACCTCCTTCGCGTCCCTTGACGTGGCGCCCATTCTGGAGGAGGACGACGGCGAGATCGAGATCGACATGAAGTATGTGCGGGTGGACACCTACCACTCCTCCGGCGCGGGCGGCCAGAACGTCAACAAGACCTCCTCCGCCGTGCGCATGACCTACGTCAAGGACGACGTGACCATCGTCGTGTCCTGCCAGACCGAGCGCGACCAGGTGCAGAACCGCGCCACCTGTATCAAGATGCTCAAAGCCCGCCTGCTGGAGCTGCGCGAGCGGGAGAAGGAGCAGCAGATGGCCGACATCAAGGGTGAGATGAAGAAGATCGAGTGGGGCAGCCAGATCCGCTCCTACGTCTTCCAGCCCTACACCATGGTCAAGGATCTGCGCACCGACTATGAGGAGGGCAACATCAACGGCGTGATGGACGGCAAGCTGGAAGGCTTTGTGACAGCTTATCTGAAAATGCAATGACCAGCCACTTCTCCCGCCTCACCGGCCTCCTGCTCGCCCTCGCCCTGATCCTCCTGGCCCTGACCGGGGGCATCCGAGTACTCGCTACCGTCCCCGTTGTGATGGAGCGGATGATGCTCCGCTACGCGCCGCCGGAAGCCACCGGCCTGAACGCGGCGGACTATCCAGAAACCATCCGCCTGCTCACAGACTATCTGGGTGAGTGGCCCGGGGAGCACACCGATCTGCCCCTGGCGGAGGCGGCGGCCCGCTTCCACGATTACGAGTGGGCACACCTGAAGGACTGCGCGGCCCTGCTGCGCCTGGACACCAGCCTGCTGCTGGCCAGCGCCGCGCTGCTGCTGATGCTGCTCCCGCTGGCTTTCCGCCTCCGCCGCCCCGCTGAAGTCCGGAAGGGACTCCGGCTCGGGCTCGCACTGGCGAGCCTGGTCACCGCCGGGCTGCTCCTCTGGGGGCTGCTCGACTTCGACGGCCTCTTCATCCGCTTCCATCAGGTTTTCTTCCGCAACAGCCTCTGGCTGCTCAACCCGCAGACCGACCTGCTGGTGCGGCTGATGCCCCTCCCCTACTTCATCCACTGCGCCCTGATCCTCACCGCCCTTCTCCTCCTGGCGCTGGCTGTCCTGCTGACCGCCTGCCGCCGGCTGAAAAAGCAACCGACATGAACTACGAAGCATCTGCCCGCCTGCAGGCCGACCGTCTCATGGCCGCGGGCCACGCAACCATTCTCTCCCTGGAGACCTCCTGCGACGAGACGGCGGCGGCGGTCATCCGCGACGGCCGGGAGATCCTGTCCAATGTGGTTTTCAGCCAGATCGACCTGCACGCCCTCTACGGCGGGGTGGTGCCGGAGATCGCCAGCCGGGCCCATGTGGAGGCCTGCGACCGGGTGATCGATCAGGCGCTGCGGGAGGCAGGTCTTGGCTTTCCGGACATCGACGCCCTCGCGGTGACCCACGGTCCCGGGCTGGTGGGCGCGCTGCTGACCGGCGTCTCCTGCATGAAGGGCCTGGCTCTCTCCCTGGGCAAGCCGCTGGTGGCCGTCAATCACATCGAGGGCCACATTTCCGCCAACTTCCTGACCCACCCGGAGCTGACGCCGCCCTTCACCTGCCTGGTGGTATCCGGAGGCCACAGCCACCTGGTGGAAGTGCCGGACTACGGCGAGTACCTCCTGCTGGGCCAGACCGTGGATGACGCCGCGGGCGAGGCCTTCGACAAGGCGGCGCGGGTGCTGGGCCTCCCCTACCCCGGCGGGCCGCGCATCGACGCCCTGGCCGAGGAGGGCAATCCCCTGGCGCTTCCCCTGCCCGAACCCCACACCCCCGGCCGCTATGACTACAGCTTTTCCGGCATGAAGACGGCTTTCCTCAACGCTGTCAACCGCATGGAAATGACCGGCCAGACACTGCCCAAGGCGGATCTGGCGGCTTCCTTCCGCCATGCCGTGGTGGAAGCCCTGGCGGACAAGGCTCTGCTGGCCGCCCGGGAGACCGGCGCCAGAGCCCTCGCCGTGGCCGGAGGCGTGTCCGCCAACCGCCTGCTGCGCCGCACCCTTGAGGCACGCTGCCGGGAAGCCGGCCTGCCCCTGTACATGCCCCGGCTGGAGCTGTGCACCGACAACGGCGCGATGATCGGCTCGGCGGCCTTCTTCCGGCTGATGAAGGGGGAGATCGCGCCCCTGAGCCTCAACGCGGTGCCAAATCTGAGACTGGTCTAGTCTGTTTGTAAAGGAATGACGCGCAATGTCTGAGAGCAAGCCGTCCGTCTCCACTGAATCCGAGGCCAAGAAGAGCCTCTGGCAGATGGTGAAGTTCACCCTCTTTTCCATCTCAGCCGGGCTGATCCAGGTCGGCAGCTTCACCCTCTTCAACGAGGTCTTCCACTGGGAATACTGGGTCTCATACCTGCTGGCCCTGGTGCTGAGCGTGCTGTGGAACTTCACCTTCAACCGGCGCTACACCTTCCGCTCGGACGCGAACATCCCCCGCTCCATGGCGCTGGTGGCCCTGTTCTATCTGGTCTTCACGCCCCTTTCGACCTGGGCGGGCGACGCGCTGACCAAGGGCGGAGCCAACGAGTATCTGGTGCTGGGCGGCACCATGGTCTGCAACTTTGTGCTGGAGTTCCTCTACCAGCGCTATGTGGTGTACCGCAACACCATTGACACCAACGAGCTGGCCCGGCGCAGGCAGGGCAGGGAATAAAGCCCGGCCCTGAATCGTTATGCAGATGGAAGCTTACGGAGGAGGTGATCGCGTGCGAAGACTGGCGCTTCTGCTTCTGGCGCTGACCCTGCTGCCCTGGCCGGTCCTGGCGCAGGAAGCGCTGACCGTGGACATGGACGGCAGCGGCGTACTCACCACCGACACCGGGTACATCTGCGTCATCGCCTCGCTGGACGCGCCCGGACCGGTGGTGCTGAGCGTGTATGACGGCACCGGCGGCCTGGCCTTCCAGCGCGCCTGGACGGAGTGCGGGTCGCAGGTTCGCTCCGACAGCATTTATCTGGCGCTTTCCGGGGCGGAAACCCTGTACACCGTCACCCTGCAGACCCAGTCCAGCCTGCGTTCCCGCGAGGTGCGGCGGGTCTCCCCGAGGCTGACGGGCTGCAGCGCCTGTTCCTGCGGCTGCCCGCTCGAATTGCTCTCGGGCATGGGCAGCTGGGCCACCGTGACCATGCTGGATCTGAACGCTCTTCGGCAGGCGCCCATGACCGTGGCCCTGCACGCCGGCGGCGCTTACATGGTGGGCACCGCCACCTTCCGCCTGCTGGAGAACTGCCTGTACGTCAGCGTGCAGACCGTCCCCGGCTCGGACGTCACACTAGAGGAAGCCGAGGCCCAGGTCGCTCTGACCAGTGTGGACGCGCGCTCCCTCGGGCGGCGGGACTACACCGGCCTCCGGGTGGGGCTGGGCAGCCCCCTGGAGGTGTCGGACGCGCCTTTCGCCGCCGTTTATCTCCGGCTGACCGTGTCCTTCAGCCCTGTGGGCCTGCCCCAGCTGAGCGGGGACGAGCTCGTCGGACAGCGCTATCTCTGGGAGCAGATGCTCAACTATACCGCCAGCGCCAGCAATGGCTGACCGAAAGGAGTCTCCTCCATGACCGCAACCGGACGCATGAGCCGTCAGGTTCCCCAGAAGCCGCAGCAGAGTCCGCGCCGCCGGCTCGTTTTGACCCTGCTGCGGTGGCTGGCGCTCATCGCGGCCGTCGCGGCGGTGATCTGGATCGTCCGCGGCCTGCGCACCATGGGCAGCGCCTCGGAGGTGCGGGTCTCCAAGCTGCCCTGCGGCGCCACCCAGGACGTGACCCCCTTCGGCGACAACATCCTCTATTACGACGGCACTTCCATCCACTGCCTGACTGCGGGCGGCGGCATCCGCTGGAGCGTGCCGGTAGGCCTGGGCGCGCACTTCTCCTGCTCCACCAGCCAGGTGGTGGCCTGGACGGACAACCAGGTGTACATCTTTGACCGTTCCGGCCACACCACCTACAACGAGACCTTCCGCGAGCCCATCCAGTTTGCCCGCATCGGCAGCCGCTACTGCGCCATGGCTGTGGGTGAGGACACCGAGCCCCAGCTGCTGGTGAAGAATCTGGACGGCACCCAGGTGGACCAGGAGAGCGACGCCTATTCCGGCATGCTGCTGCTGGACATCGGCTTCTACGGCGAGGCGGATCAGTACCTGTGGACCATGGCCATGGACGTGTATTCCACCGCCATCAACACGGTGCTCAACACGTATCAGGTGGGCAAGATGACCACCGGCGTGCAGGATCTGGGCTCCTTCCTGGCCTACAAGGTGCTGTATGAGAACGGCAGGCTGCGGGTCTTCACCACCCAGTACATGTACACCTACGATTACAAGGCTGTGCAGGATATCAGCTCCACCCAGCTGGTGCACGGCTGGCGGCTGATCGACTACACCGTGCCCGACCGCGGCAATGGCTCCATGCTGCTGGCTCCCACCTCCCAGATCGGCGTCAGCTCCATGTCCATTCAGGAGCTCCGGCTGCTCTCCGGCTCGGGCGAGCGCCGCTACACCATCCCCTCGGCCTGCGTGGGCGCGGGCATCATTGGCCGGAATATCTACGGCATCTCCCGGCAGTACTGCTACCGCGCTGATGTGGACAGCGGCCGCTTCACCGCCTTCAGCCTCAGCCTCCCCCAGGGAAGCACCATCACCGAGCTGCTGGGCTTCACCACGTCTCACGCGATTGTGGCCGCGGGGGATGACGTTTATACG
Organism: Clostridia bacterium; assembly: GCA_017534885.1. Taxonomy (GTDB): domain Bacteria; phylum Bacillota; class Clostridia; order Christensenellales; family Aristaeellaceae; genus RUG11272. The sequence continues at coordinate 31,910 of JAFXVR010000046.1, forward strand.
GTGTCGCTGCCGAGGTGAGCGATTGGCTAATAGCTCTATTCACAAGGAGGCTCCTATGGCATTTCTTACCGTCCAGTTCTTCTCCCAAACCCTGAACGTGGCTTCCACGGTCAATGTGATTCTGCCGGAGCCGGCTTACGGCATTGGCGTGGAGGCGGCCCGGGAGGCGGAAGCGCCTCAGGTGCTTTACCTGCTGCACGGGTATTCGGACGACCACTCCATCTGGATGCGGCGCACCTCGGTGGAGCGCTATGCGGCGAAGCACAACCTGGCGGTCATCATGCCCGCCGTCAACCACTCCTTCTACGCCAATGAGGTGCACGGCGAGCGCTACTGGGACTATGTGTCCGAAGAGCTGCCCATGGCCATGCACCGCTTCTTCCGCCTGTCCCAGAAGCCGGAGGACACCTATGTGGCGGGGCTCTCGATGGGCGGTTACGGCGCGATGAAGCTGGCCCTGACTTTCCCGGAGCGCTTCCGGGCTGCCGGCAGCTTTTCCGGGGTAGTGGACATCGCCAACATGAGCCACCGCAATGAGAAGAGTCTGGCGGACATGCGCCGCATCTTCGGGGACATCGAGAAGCTCTCCGGCACGGGCAATGACCTGCTGTACCTGCTGAAGAAGAACGCCAGGGCCAAGGCCAAGCCGAAGCTCTGGGTCTCCTGCGGCACCGAAGACCGGCTCCTGCCCCACCAGCGGGCCTTCTGCCCCCTGGCCAGGGAGACCGGCTGGGAGGTCACCCAGACCGAAACCCCCGGCTTCGGCCACGAGTGGGCCTACTGGGATCAGCAAATCGCCGCCTTCATCGAATGGGCGGTGCGGTAAAGGCAGAAAGGAGGCCGCTATGAAGCTTGCCGAAGCCCTGCAGGAGCGGGCCGACCTGAGCCGCCGCATCAGCCAGCTGCGCAGCCGCATTGTGGAAAACGCGCTGGTGCAGGAGGGGGAAGAGCCCCCGGAAGAGCCCCGGCTGCTGCTGGAGGAGATGAACCGCGCCGTGGAGCGTCAGGCCTGGCTGGTCAGCCGCATCAACCTGACCAACAGCCGCCTGACCATGGACGGCGAGCCCGTCACCGTTCTCCTGGCCCGCCGGGACGCGCTGCAGTTGAAGATCCGCGCCCTGCAGGACATCTGCAGCGAAGTCGGCGACCGGCGCTATACCCGAAGCCGGGGCGCTGAAATCAGGGTGGTGGCCGCGGTGGATGTGGCTGAAATGCGCAAAGAGGCCGATGCCCTGTCCCGCGACCTGCGCCTGCTGGACAACCGTCTGCAGCAGTGCGACTGGACAGAAGACCTGATGGAATAAGCCAACGAAGGTAGCCTGCGGGAGCGAGCGCCACGCGCGCAGCGGCGCACAGCTGCACCTTATGCGGATCCCGAAGGGCAGGGACGGGCCAGAACCCCGACTGTGCAAGCCCGCATGCGCATCAGCACATCGATACCGGGTATCCTTCATCACCACGGCGCTGGCCCGCAAGGCGAGGGCGGGAATGGGGAAGTAAACGAAAAAGCTCCGCGCTTCAGTGTACGGAGCTTTTTCGTTTGCTGACAGGGCTTACAGGCCATCGGGATGATTCTCGTCCATATACTCCTGGATGCGGGCGAGCACCTGCTCCGGGTCGAGGCCGTGCACCATGCAGGCCATTTCGAGGGATTCGCCGACGGAGGACGGGCAGCCCACACAGTGCATGCCCTGCTCCATCAGGACATAGGCCAGGTTGATATCATAGCGGAGCATTTCGCCCATGGTGGTTTCCTTGGTGATGGTCATACGGATTTCCTCCCTGTGTAATCGTTGCGGCTGGCCGCAGGCACAGTATACAACAGGTCAGGGGAAAAGGCAATGGGCATTTGACCGCCCAGGGCAATCTATTTCAGCTCCACCCATCCGATGTCCTGATTATTCTGTTCGCCGGTCACCGTGTCCGTCACCACGATGAACACGTTGAAGCGGCCCGCGTATCCGGGCGTCGCGGCCACCCTGGTATCAGCGGAGTAGAAATAGTTCACGGGGTTGGAATCCGCGTCGTAGATATTATAGGCCACGGTCACGCTGCCGCCCCTGCAGGCGATGGCCGGCCGGGTGAGGAAGACAGACTTCCTGTCCGGGCTGACCTCAAAGGCCGCCCGGCCTACGGTCAGCACGTCGGCGTAGGGCCAGCTCAGCGTCTGCCACCCGATGTTCTGCGTATCGCTCTCGCGGCTTCCCGTATCGGTCACCACCACAAACACATTGAAAAGTCCGCCGTAGCCGGGCGTTGCCGCCACGTTTTCCTCATCGGAATAGAAGTAGTTGACCGGATTGGAATTGCTGTCATAGATATTGTAGGCGATGGTATACGCGCCGCTGCCGCCGGACACAGAAGGCTTTGTCAGATAAATGTGCTGTTTGTCGCTGCTGATCAGGAAGGTGACCTTACCCACGGTGAAGGGGGCCGGGGCAGGATTGCGCAGCTCTTCATAGTAGGGTTTCAGATCGCCGTGGGACATTCTGGCCATGCGGTTCAGCGCCGACTGATACTCCGCCAGATAGCCGTTCAGATCGGTTGAAAACAGTGACATGGTCACCTTGGCGCTGCCGCAGACCCAGCTTCCGGTATACACCCGGCCCTGGGCATGATCGATCACCGTCACAAACCAGCTCTTGCTGCTGTTCACTGCGGCGCCGTAGGCCGTGTAATTCTGCCTGTCGACATCCACTCCCCTCGCGTCGCACAGGGCCAGCCACAGCGCGGCCGTGGGCAGCCGGGTCAGCCGCTCCGTGGTGCCCAGCTCGCTGAAGGTCAGGTTGTACCGCTGCAGCGCCGACACATCCAGATCTTTCCACAGGATGGTCTCCGTGCGGATGTCCACACCCAGATCCAGCGCATGGTAGTATCCCTGAAGGGTCTCGTCGTCAAAGCGGTTTTTGGCTGTAATCAGGCTGTTGTTACTGCAGAAGCTCTCCACGCTCACCTCGTTGACATAGGTGAGCGCCGTCTCTCCGCCCTTCTCCCACATGGCCTGGTACACGTTGTCCGCCGTGATGTCGAGGATGATCACATTCCACTTGCTCTGATACCGATAGCCATACACAACGAGCTGCTGTTTGGCCAGATCAAGGCCGTAATCTCTGCAGAAGGCTCTGACGATCACCGCCGTCGTCAGATACCGGCTGAAGACGTCGCTGTCCAGGTCGCTGATGGCAATGCCGTACTGGTTGATCTCCGGCACCGATACCGGAACCTTCCACCATTTCAGCTCCTCTTCCGCCTCCGGGTCAAATTCTTCGATTTCGACCATCAGTTCATCCAGGCTGAGGCCCTCCTCCGCCCGTACCGCCGCACAGCCGAAGAGCAGGATCAGCGCCAGCGCCAGGGAAAGCAGTCTTTTCATCGTCATACCTCCTTATTCATCTGCAGCTATTATACCCTACAGCGTGAAAAACAGCAAGAGAAAATGGGGCGGCGCAGCGCACAGACGCAGTTCAGGCACAGCGGGACCGCGTATGTCCGGTTCAGCCGGCATCACAAGCCGGCATGCAAGCCGGCATGCAAGCCGGCATCACAGCGGCAAGTTGTAAAATGAAATGACGCAAAAAGTTCCATCCAGGAACCGAAACAGTTATACTAAGGGTTGCGGCACCAAAGATAACTGGAGGGATCAAGGATGGAACAGAAGGAGTATACCACAAAGAAGCGGACATGGGA
>JAFXVR010000047.1 GCA_017534885.1 Clostridia bacterium
CAGGTGTCTTCGTCCACCAGCTTGAACTCTGTCTCGTACTGCGGCTTGTCGCTCGTCTCGTCCGTGTAGGCCGCGCCGATCTCAAACTCGTGGTACGTCACATTGTTCGCCAGCAGCGTCAGCTTGATGCTCTCCGGCCGCCTGATCTTCTGGTTCTCGCTGTCGTCCCAGATCTTGGTCACGGTCGTCTCTACGGTGTGGTACTCGTTGGTGAAGACGCTGTCATCCTTGTCCTCGGTGACATCGGCGGTCAGGGTGCCCTTGCTGTCGTCGGTCAGGGTCACCGTGATCTCGTGCTTGTGCCCGTCGTACAGGAGGCTGCCGTCCGTGCCCTTGAGCTCCACAATGTAGTAGCCGTAGGGGCTGTCCGTCAGATCCTCGGTGGTGTAAGCGATCTTGTCGAAGACCACCTTGCCGTTGTCGTCCTTGGTGATGGTCACGGTCTGCAGCAGCTCACCGTTGGCCCTGTGCAGCTCGAAGGTGAACTCATCGTCAGCCGTCCAGTCGCGGCCATCCAGCACCTTCTCCGCCTCGAACTGAACCTCGGTCTTGGACTCGTAGGTGTTGACGAAGTCCAGCGCCTCGGGATCAGCGCCGGTCACAGCCACGTCAAGCGTGCCGTCGCCGTTGTCGGTAATGGTGACGTTCAGCTCGTACTCAACGGTGTCGTAAGTGATGCCGTCCTTCTTGTCGCCCTCAGCGTCAGCCGGGATGATCTCCTTCACCGTGTAGGTGTAGGTCTTGCCCGCGTCGGCCAGCGTGTAGTCAATTGTGGTGAAGCTAAATGTGCCATCCACCGCATTGGATACGGTCTCGAGCACAATGCCATCAGCATCCAGCAGCACAAACTCAAACTCGTCTGCCTTCAGCGGCTCCGGACGGCCGATCAGGGTCTTGACGCCCTTCAGGTCGAGGGAGCCCTTGGCCTCGTACTCGTTCTCGAAGTCGAAGGTAAACGTATCCGGATCGATCGGGCTGCCGTCCACGGTCACGGCCACATCCAGCGTACCGTCGCCGTTGTCGGTGATCTTCGCCTCAACGCTGTAGACCTTGTCGGTGTAGGTCACGCCGCCCAGCTTCTCGTCCGGGATAACTTCCTTCACCGTGTAGGTGTAGGTCTTGCCCGCGTCGGCCAGCGTGTACTCCAGCTTGCTGAAGCTGAAGCTGCCGTCCGCCGCGTTGTACACGGTTTCAATCTCGTTCCCGTTCTCGTCCTTCAGGACGAATCCGAACTCACCTTCCTTCAGCGTGCGGCCAGTCAGGGTCTTCGTGCCCTCGAAGTCAACGTCACCGTTCGCCTCGTAGGTGTTCACGAAGTCCAGATCGTCGAAGTTGTTGCTGTATTCAACGTTCAGCGTGCCGTCGCCGTTGTCGGTCACCACCACCGTCACTTCGTACTCGGTGGTGTCCACGGTGATGCCGTTGCCGTCCGTGCTGGTCTCATACACAGTGTACACGTGCTTGCCCAGGTCGTTCTTCGCCGGGTTCGCCGTCAGGTCAAGCTCGTACACCAGCTCGGGATAGTTGATCTTGCCGGTGGCCGGGTCGTTCGTCAGCGGCCAGGTGGTTGTGCCGTCCGTCATCTCGAAGGTGAAGACGTCCGCGTTGGTCATATCGCGGCCCACCAGGGTCTTGTCGCCCTCGAAGGTGATCTTGCCATCGGCTTTGTAGGTGTTGACGAAGTCCAGATTCTTGCCGCCGTTGTCGCTGGTGATCTCGGCCTTCATCACGCCGTTGGTCGCCGTCACGCTCACGGTCACCGTGTACTCGGTGGTGTCAACGGTGATGCCGTTGCCGTCCACTGTCGTCTCTTTCACGGTGTAGGTGTGATCGCCCACATCGCTCAGCGTGTAGCTGATGGTCGGGTAGTTGATCTTGCCCGTCGCCGGATCGCTCGTCGCACTCCAGGTCTTGGCATTCTCGCCCTCACCCTCCGTGATGGTGAAGCTGAAGATGTCCGTCGCCAGCACGGCGCGGCCTTCCAGCTTCTTCGTGCCCTCGAAGGTCACAGAGGCCAGGCTCTCGTAAGTGTTCGTGAAGTTCAGCTGGTTGTAGTTGTCGGTCGTCTCAATCTTGAGCGTGCCGTCGCCGTTGTCGCTGACCTTCACCACCACCACGTACTGCTCGGTGGATACCGTGATGCCATTGGCGTCCGTGCTGGTCTCCTTCACCACATAGGTGTGGAGGCCGATGTCGTCCAGGGTGTAATCGATCTGGCTGAACTTGATCTCGCTGTAATCGCTGCCGCTGTTCTGTACCGTCTCGATTTCCACCAGCACAGGCTCGCCCGCGCTGTTCTCGGTGGCCTCGTACAGGGTGAAGTTGAACTTGTCGTCCGCCGTCAGGTCGCGGCCGTCCAGGCTCTTCACGCCCTCGAAGCTCACGTTGCCCTCGGCTTCATAGGTGTTGATGATGGTCCGCTCAGCCGGGTTGTATACAGCCTCAACCTTGATGGTGCCATCGCCGTTGTCGGTCAGGGTCACCGTCACCGTGATCTCTGTCGGATCGTAGTCAACGCCGCCCAGACGGTCTTCTTCGTCCGGGATGTCCTCCTTGATCGTGTACGTCAGGATCGTGGTCACCGGCAGGCCTGTGGTGGCGTCGGTGTCCATGTCGTCCAGCGTGTACTCGATCTTGTCGAAGATCACCGTGCCGTCCGCCGCGTTGGTCTTGGTCTGGCTCACGCCCTCGCCGGTCAGCGTGAAGCTGAACTCGTCCGCATTCAGGTCGCGGCCCGTCAGCACCTTGTTGATCTCGGGCACGAACTCGCCCTTGGCCTCGTACTCGTTCTCGAAGTCGAAGGTGAACTTGTCCGGATCAATCGGCTGATCGTTCTCGTCCGTCACGGTCACTTCAAGCGTGCCGTCGCCATTGTCGGCGATGCTTACCTTGACGGTGTAGACCTTGTCGGTGTAGGTCACGCCGCCCAGAGCGTCCGCGTCCTCCGGCTTGACCTCGCTGATCGTGTAGGTGTAGGGCTGGTCGGCCAGATTGTCCAGGTCGTAGGTCAGCGTCTTGAAGCTGAAGTTGCCGTTCTTGTCGTTGTAAACGGTTTCGATCTCGTTGCCGTTCTCGTCCTTCAGGACGAAGCCGAACTCGCCGGCCTTCAGCCCGCGGCCAGTCAGGGTCTTTGTGCCCTCGAAGGTCACATCGCCCTCGGCCTCGTAGGTGTTGGTGACAATCAGGCTGTCTGTGCCGTCGTAGGTGATTTCAGTGGCTTCCAGGTACTTGTAGCCGTCAGCGTTGGTCTTCTCCTCCACCACGATCTTGACCAGCTTGGGCTCGGTGTCGTAGGTCACACCGGCGATGCTGCCCTTTGTCTCGGTGATGGTGAAGAAGTACGCGCCAGCCTCGGTGAAGGTGATCGCGTCGAACACACCCTTGTGATCCTCGGCGTCCTTCGTCACGGTCACAACGGTCTCGTCGGGCATGGTCACGCCCGCGTAGTTGTGCTTGGCCTCCAGCTTGAACTCGAAGCTGTCGTCCTTGTCCCAGGCGCGGCCAATCAGTTCCTTGGTGACCTCGGGATTGGCCTCGGTGATCAGCCTGTTGTTCTGGATGCTGATCTCGTTCTTGTCCTTGCTGTTGACCTCTACAGTGCCGCCGCCGGTCACGGTGAATTCAGCGAAGGTGTCGCCCACCGGGATCACGCTGTTTTCACCCTTGACCTCGAAGACATAGTAGGTGCCATAGGGCAGCTTCTCGTAGGTCACAGTGCCTGTGCCGCCGGTGACAGAGATCTTCTGCACCGTGGTCTTGTCGGCAATGTACCTGCCGTCGGCGTCCATGGTGAACAGCGCCACGTAGAAGTCGCCCTCAGCGTCGGCGTCAGGCTCGCCGTTCTTCAGCACCTGCTTGTTGACCGTCAGGTCGCCCAGCAGGGTGTTGACGAAGGTCAGGTCGTCGATGCCGTCCGCTGTCACAGTCAGGGTGCCGTTGCCGTTGTCGGTCACGGTCACCTTGATGGTGCGCGGCTCGGTGTCGTAGTCGATGTACTCGTCAGCGGGATCGGGCACATTCTCGGTCAGGGTGTATTCAAACGCCTTGCTCTTCTCGCCGCCCAGATCGTCCTGCGTGTAATGCAGGCTGCCCAGGTCGATGGTGCCGTCCGCCTTGTTGCTGACAATCACCTTGTCAACAGTGGCGATGATGGTGCCGTCGCTGACAATGACCTCCGTCCGCAGCGGGGCGTTGCCCACGGGCTCCAGTGTGAAGCTGTAGTCGTCGCCTTCCAGCGCGCCGCCGATCTGTTCCTTGGTGGCCTTCAGCGCAACCTGGCCCTCGGCCACGTACTCGTTGGCAAAGGTGATTTCGGTGACGGTCTCGTCCACCGTCTCGCCGATCTCGTTCCTGATCCGCTTGTAGGCCGCGCTGATGTTCAGCTTGGTCTCGTCGGTCGGATCCTTCTCAACGGTAACGGTGACGCTGTACTGGCTCTGATCGTAGATGTAGCCGTCCTTGATGATCAGGCCGTCCGCGTTGGGCGTCACGCCCTCGGGCAGGACCTCTTCCACCGTGAAGTGGTACTCGCCGACCTGGGTCAGGTCATAGGCCAGAGCGGTGAAGCTCGCGGCCGTGCCGATGTTCGTGACGGTCTCCTCGGTGTTGTGGTCGAGATCCGTCAGCTTGAAGCTGAACTGGCCGTCCGCCAGGGCATGCCCGGTCAGGGTCTTCTCCAGCTCGATGGTGATCTCGTTCTCGGTCTCGTACTTGTTGACGAAGCTCACCGTCTCGATGCTCTGGGCGTCCGCCAGGGCGGTGCTCACATCGTACAGGCGTCTCTCGTCCGCGATCTTGAAGTAGGTCCTGGTGACCTCCAGCGTGCCGTCGTTCTTGTCAGCCACGGTCACCTTGGCCAGGTACACGCTGCCGTCGTAGGTGTAGCCCTCCGGAATGGTGGCCGGCAGATTCTCGCTGATGACGTAGTAGTAGGTCTGACCCACATCATCCAGGCCGTACCAGAACTCGGGGAAGGTGATGCTGCCGTCCTCGTCGTTCTCGGCGGTCAGGTCAGCCTCCGTCCAGGACTCGGTCTCGTTCTTCTTCACGGGCGCGTCGTCCACAGGCGTCACGGTGAAGCTGAAGTCGCCCGCGTTGAGGGTGAAGCCGACTGTAGACTTCTTCGCCTTGAACTGCTCCTTGCCCTCCGCGTCGTAGGTGTTCTTGAACTCGTACACATAGTTGAGGATGTCGATGGTGTTGCCGCTCTCGTCGGTCACATCCAGCTTCAGGGTACCGTCGCCGTTGTCATCGACTTCCACCTTGAAGTAGTATTCCTGAGTGGTGTAGGTAATGCCATCCTTCGTGTTGTTGGTGTCAACGTCCTCGGGGATGAGCTCCTTCAGGACATACTCGTAGGTCTCGCCCACATCGTCCAGGTCGTACACCAACGGATCGAAGAGGAAGGTGCCGTCCGCGTCGTTGGTGATCGGATCCGGATTCTCACTGGTGGGAATCAGATCAGTGCCATCGACCAGGTACAGCTGGAACTCGAACTCGCCAGCCTCCAGCGGCTTGGTGCGCCCAGTCAGGATCTTGAGGCCCTGCACGTCCAGCTGGCCCTCGGCATCGTAGTCGTTCTCGAAAGCGAAGACCAGGTTGTCCGGGTCGACCAGGTAGCCGTCCGAATCGGTCGCGGCCACATCCACCTTCAGCGTGCCGTCGCCCTTGTCGGAGATGGCCACCTCGATGGTGTAGGTCTTGTCGGTGTAGGTCACGCCGCCCAGCTTCTCGTCCGGGACGACCTCTTCCACCGTGTACTTGTAGGTCTTGCCCGCATCGGCCAGCGTGTACTCCAGCTTGCTGAAGCTGAACTTGCCGTCCGCGTCGTTGGTGACGGTCTCGATCACGTCACCGTTCTCATCCAGCAGCTCGAAGCTGAACTCGCCTTCCTTCAGGTCGCGGCCAGTCAGCGTCTTCGTGCCTTCGAAGGTCACCTCGCCCTTGGCGTCGTAGGTGTTGGTGACGGTCAGGGACGTCGCCAGCTCGGGGCCGTAGGCCACGGAAGCGGTCAGCTTGCCGTTCTCCTCGGTCACCGTGATGACGACCAGCTTGGGCTCGGCGTCGTAGGTCAAGCCGTCCCCGCTTTCGTCGGTCTCTTTGATGGTGAAGAAGTACACGCCCGGCTCGGTGAAGGTGATCGCGGAGAACACACCCTTGTGATCCTCGTTGATATCCTCCACGTACGTTTCGGTAAAATCGGGCATGGTCACGCCCGCGTAGTTCTCCCTGGCCTCCAGCCAGAACTGGAAGCAGTCGTAGTCGGTCCACTCGCGGCCCTTGATCTCCTTGGTGACCTCGGGGTTGGCCTTGGTGTATTTCTTGTTGTTGGTGAATTCGGCGGTCGGAATCTCGGCGCTGGTGTCAGCGGTCACCACGATGGTGGTGTTCTCGCTGCTCAGCAGGTAGATGCCGTCGTCGATCTGCTCGTCGGTCAGGTTCTCGGTCACGGTGTAGGTGCCGGTCGGCAGCTTGTCGATGGTCACCACGCCGTCGGTCACGTCGGCGTTCTCGCCGTCGATGGTCGCGCTGACGGCCACGCCGTTCACGAAGGTGATGGTCACGGTCCGGGTGACCGTTGTGTCAAGATCAACGCTCTCCACGGTGAAGCTGTACTCGCCGTCCAGCTTGCCCTCGGTGTCTTCCTCGCCGTTGAAGAGGGTGGTCTTCTCGATATTCAGGCTGCCCACGTTGCGGGTGTTGGTGTATTCAACCTCCACCGCGTCGGTGGTCTCCAGCGTGTCGGACTGCTCGCCGCTGACCGTGGTGGTGAAGCGTGCGTCGCTGGCCTCGGACACGGTGTAGGCGGTGCCAAGCGGGATGCCCTTCAGGGTCACGCTCTGGCCGTCCTTCAGCCACAGCTGCGCCACGCCGTCCTCAATATACACGCCGCTGTAGTCGCCGGTGATGGCAGGGTCGAACTCCAGCTTGAACAGGAAGGCCTCGTCCTTGTCGGACGCCAGGTCGGACTCGACGGTCTTCTTGATGGTCAGCTCGGTGACATTGCGGGTATTGATGACCTGAGCCTTCAGGGTCACGCCCTCGGTGATGGTGCCGTCAATCGTGCCTTCGTAGCGTACGGTGTAGAGGTCTTCGTCATCGCTTCTGAGAATCTCCTCCACTTCGTAGCCCACGCCCACGGGCAGGTCGCGGATGATGACGATCTCGCCGTCCTTCAGCTCCAGCTCAACCACGCCGTCCTCAAACTCGACGTCGCCATAGGTGCCGTTGATGGTGTCGTCGTCCAGGGTCACCACAACCTTGAATTTCTTGGTGTGGTCGCCCAGCAAGGCGGAAATGACCTTCTTGCTGACCACCAGGCCGCCCAGCACCTTTGTGTTGGTGAAGGCCGCGGTGGTGTTGTCCACAATGCCGGTCTCGCCGGTGCTGGTGGTCACGAAGTTGTCCTGGTTGGCTTCTTTTTCCACGACCTCGTAGCCGATGCCGTAAGGCAGGCCCTTGATCGTCCACTTCTCACCGCTCTTCAGGGTGATGTCTTCAATCTCGGTACCGTCATCCAGAGTGATCGGCTCGAGCTCGCTCTCAACGCCGTCAGCGTCGGTCTTCGTAGCGCTGAATTCACCGGTCACGGGGGTGTCCAGCGTCACCGTGAAGGTGAACTCCTTGTCCTGGTCCGCCGCGAGGTCGCTCACCGTCGTCTTGGTGATGGTCAGGTCAGCGATCTTGCGCCGGTTGGTCACAGTGAACTCACCGTCTTCGCCCTGAACCGTGTCGGCTTCGTAGAGCGCAGACAGGTCGTCCTCGGTTACTGTGTAGTCGATGGTCTTGTCGTCGTCCAGTACGCTGTAGTCGTTCTTGGGCAGGCCGGTCCAGGTCACGATCCAGGTGTAATCATCCGTGAACTCGATCTCGCGCCAAGCCTCGTACTGATCCGTCACGTCCTCGCCGTTCGCCAGCAGGTGCACGGCCGCCAGGAACTCGTCCTCGGTCGGGCGCTTGGAGCTGTCGATCGCGTCGTCCCAGGTCTTGGTCAGGCTGATGTCGACCAGTTCAAATTCGTTGACGAATTCAATCTCGTCGCCGTTCGGGTCAGCCGTCACATCGATGGTGCCGTCCCCGATGTCGTGCAGGGTTATCGTGATTTCCCGCGGCTCGGTGTCATAGGCAATGCCGCTGTGGTAGCCGGGCTTCTCGACGATGTAATAGGTCAGCTCGGTATCAATCGGGTTGCCGTCGCTGTCCTTGTTCATGTCGTCCAGCGTGAAGGTCAGCTTCGTGAACGTGACTGTGCCGTCGGTCTTGTTGTACACTGTCTCGATCACGTCGCCGTTTTCTTCCGTCAGCTGGAACTCGAAGGCAGGCACGACCTCCGACTCATCGCCGTCCAGCACGTAGACCTTCTTCGCGGTCAGTTCGACCTCGCCCTTGGCCTCGTAGGTGTTCACGAAGTCCAGATCGTCGAAGTTGGTACTGGCGATTACGTTCAGCGTGCCGTCGCCGTTGTCTTCCACCACCACGGTCACTTCGTGTACGGTGGTGTCCACGGTGATGCCGTCGCCGTTTGTGCTGGTCTCCTTCACGGTGTACACGTGCGTGCCCAGGTCGTTCTTCTCGGGATCCGCCGTCAAGTCAAGCTCATACACCAGCTCGGGATAGTTGATCGCGCCCGTCGTCGGATCGTTCTCCAGCGTCCAGGTCGTCTCGCCGTCGGTCATCTCGAACTTGAACACGTCGTCCAAGGCACGGCCAACCAGGGTCTTGTCGCCCTCGAAGGTTACGCTGCCTTCCGCCTTGTAGGTGTTGGTGACGGTCAGAGATTCTTCGCCATCATAATCAACCGTGTAGCTCAGCTCGCCGTCATCGTCAGCCTTCACCTTGATGGTGACTGTGTAAACCGTGCCGTCATAGGTGATACCGTTCAGTTCGTTGTTGTCGTTCGCGCCTGTCGGCACAATCTCCTGGATGTGGTAGGTTACGCCATCAGCGCCAGTCGCTTCATAGAAGTCGATCGGGTCGAAGGTCACGGTCCGGTTCGTGATGGTGGCGATGCCGGTGTCGACGGTGTTGCCGTCCGGATCGGTCAGCGTGAAGGTAAAGCTGTCGCCTTCCTTCCACTCGCGGCCCGCCAGTTCCTTAGTCACCTCCAGCGGCACCTGGGTGTGGCTGTATTTGTTGGTGATGGTGACGGGTTCAGACTCGCTGACGCTCAGATCCTTCACGGTAAGGATGCCAGCGCTGTTCGCCTCCACCGTGAAGGTCACGGTCTTAGCTTCCGTGTCGTAGGTCATGCCGGGCGTCTTGGTGCTCGGCTCGGTCTCCTGGATGGTGAAGGTATAGGAACCGGGTGTGGTGATCTTGGACAGGATGAAGGACTTGACCTGGTTCCGCTTCAGGGTGAAGCTCGTGGCATTGGCGGCCATGCCGTTCACGCCGATCTTCTGCGGGTTGCTCTCACCCTCAGTCAGGGTCACGGTGAAGTCCTCGTCACCGGTGTAATCGCCGGTCACGATCTTCTCCACCGGGATCTCGACCTCAACCTGGCTGTTGGTCAGCATGGTCAGGAAGATCATGGTGCCGTCTTCGTTCTTGAGCACCTCGGTCTGCTTGCCCTCGACCCAGCCATCAACTGCAGTCTCAGTCCAAATGTAGGTGTAGCGGTGGCCATCGGCATCCATCTGCTCCATGCCCACAGCCACAGTTGACCAGTTGTTGGTCTTGTCCAGGGTGAAGGTCTTGGAGAAGCTCTCGTCCATGACCAGGGCGCCGTTCGTGCCGGTGGCGGTGCCGCGGGTCAGGGTTACGGTCAGAGCCTGCCCTTCGGGCACAGACACCTTGCCGTTGACCAGCCACTGCTTGGTCACCGCGATGCAGAACTTGCCCTTGACATATTCGTTGATCAGTTCCGTCTTGCCGGTGCCGTCCGCGGGCACATTGGCGTTATCCTGCGTGCGGGAAATCTCCGGCATGTAGGTCATTTCGCCCATGTCGGCGTCAGGCTTGGTGGTGATGGCCGAACCGTTGGAGTTAACCTCGATCACGGTGTACTCGCCCACCGGCAGATCGTTGATGGTCAGCTTGGTGCCGGGCTTGACCGTGAAGATGTGAGGCGTTACGCCTTCGCCGTCCTTGGTCAGAACGCCCTCGTCGGTAGTCATCCAGTAGGTCACGCCGCCGATGACAGCCTTGACCTTCACGTAGAATTCCTTGTTGGCATACGCACTGGACTTGTTCTCATCGTTGACGAAGAGGTTCTTGAGGATCTCCAGGCTGCCCTTCTCGCGGGTGTTGGTGAAGGCCGCTTCGGCAGCCGTGTCGCTGATGGTGCCGGTGTTGCTCGTGAAGGTCGTCTTGAACCCGTCCGCCGCGGTCTCTGTCACGGTGTAGCGCACGCCGTAGGGCAGATCCTTGATGGTCAGGCTCTCGCCGCCCTTCAGCTTGAAGGTCTCGCTGACGCCGTTGGTGAAGACGACGCTCACGCCTGTCTTGTCGGTGCTGCAGGTCTTGCTGAAGTTCTCGTTCAGCGTCACCTTGAAGGTGAATTCCTTGTCCTGATCCTCAGTCAGCGGGCTGGAGACCGTCTTGCTGACCTTCAGTTCGCCCGACTTGCGGGTGTTCTCAAAGGCCGCGGTCTGTGTGGCAGTGCTGCTGATCTGGGTGGTATCGGTGCTGTCCGCCTCGTTGGAGTTCTCATTGTTGGCGGTGGTGGTGAAGTTGTTGTCCACAGCCTCAACCACCTTCCAGCTCGCGCCCTCGGGGATGCCGGTCAGGGTGACGGTCTCGCCGCCGTGCAGGTAAATGGTCGCCTGGCCGTCCACGAAGGTGTAGCCGCCATAGGTGCCGCTCAGCTTCTGGGTTGTTCCGTTGGCCGTGTAGGTCAGTTCCACCGTGAAGGTGAAGTCCTGATTCTGGTCGGCGGGAATGCTGCTGACGACGGTCTTGCTGATCTCCAGGTCGCCCAGCTTGCGGGTGTTGGTGAAGGCCACCACAGAGGTCTCAGTGTCGGTGATGGTGCCGTTGTCCCCCGTCGTGCCCACCGTCTTGACCATGCCGTTTACATCTTCCTCGGTCACGGTGTAACGGATGCCAGTGGGCAGGCCGGTGGCTGTCTTGCTCTGGCCATCCTTCAGGGTGAAGGTGGCAGTAGATTGTGTACCCTGTTCGTTAGGCGTGAAGGTCATACCATTGTAGGTGCCGCTGACATTGCCGTCCAGCACCACGGTGAAGCTGTAGTCGCGGGTCTTGTCCGCATCCACCTCAGATACCACGCTCTTCTGGACGATCAGGCCGCCCTCGACGTGGCTGTTGGTCACCTTCGCCTGGGCGGAGGTGGTCACCGGGATGGTGCCGGTCTGGCCGACCCAGGTCTGGCTGAAGCCGTCGGGGTTGGTCTCAGTCACGGAATAGGTCGCGCCGGCGGGCAGGCCATCGATCTCGATGGTCTGGCCATGCTTCAGTTTGATACCGCTGAGGGTCAGGCCGTCAGCGCTCAGGGTCAGGCTGACGTTCTCGCTGCCGATCTTGCCGGTGAAGCTGCCGGTCAGCTTCTCGTTGAAGGTAATGGTGAAGTCGAATTCCTTGTCCTTGTCCGCCGCGGTCTCGCTGATGACCTCCTTGGTCAAGGCCAGCGCGCCGGTCTTGCGGGTGTTGACGAAGGCCGCGGTCGCGGGCGTGGCGTTGTTGGTGCCTTCCTGGATCACGCCGCTGATCTCCAGCGCATCCGCGGTGAAGCCGTCGGCGGGCGTCTCAATCACGGTGTAGCCGATGCCCACGGGCAGGGCGATCACTTTCAGCTCGCTGCCGCCGGTCATGGTGACATGGGCGCGGCCGTCCTTGACCTCCAGCACCTTCTTGCCGTTGACTGTCTTGATGCTCTCGCCCGCCACCGTGCCAACCGTGTTGACCTCAAAGTTGGCGGTGATGGCCTCGTTGAACATGATGGCGTAGCTGAACACCACATTCTGGTCTTCAGCCGCCGGGCTCTCGACCGTCTTGCTGACGATCAGGTTGGCGTTGGTGCGGGTGTTGGTCGCAACCGCCTCCGCAGGCGTCGTGTTGCTGGTCTGTCCCTTGCTGTTTGTGTACTCCACGGTGTAGGGAGCGCCGGTGTCCAGCAACTCGGTCACTTCATAGTAGACGTCCGCCGGGATGCCCTCCAGCACCAGGGTCTGGCCGCCCATGACGTAGAAGTCCGCGCCGTTCGCGCCGTCGAAGTGGCGGCCGGCGATATTGGCGGTCAGGTAGCTGCGGTTGCTCTCGGTATCAGCCGCGCTGCTGTCAACCAGGTCATATAGCTTGACATTGAACTGGAAGGTCTTGTTCAGGTCGGACGGAATGGAGCTGTTCACGACCTTCTGGATCTTCAGTTCGCTGGGCTTGCGGGTGTTCACAAACTCAGCCAGGTTCGCGCCGTTCAGGCGGATGGTGCCCTCCGCGCCGATGGAAGTGGTGATGAAATCAGCCTCGTCAGCCTCCTCCACCTTGTACTTCGCGTTGGCGGGCAGGTGCTGAATGACCAGGATCTGGCCGTCCTTCAGGGTGAAGGTATACTGGCCATTCGCGTCCGTCGTCAGGTCTTCCGCGGTCTCGTTCGTGATGCCCGCTCCGCGCTTGATGACAGCGCCCGCAAAGGTCTCGTTGGCCATCAGGTCGTGGCCGTGCTGCTCGTTTTCCGCCACGCGCCACAGGGTCAGGGTGAAGCTGAATTCCTTATCCTTGTCGCGGCTCAGCTCGGACACAACCGCCTTGCTCACCACCAGGCCGCTCTCAGCGCGGGTGTTGGTGAAGTTGGCCTGGTTGTTGCCGTTGCCGGAAATCGTGCCGATCTCGCCGGTGGAAGTGCGGATGATGCCGTCGATGCCTTCCTCAGTGACCTTGTACTTCAGGCCCACGGGCAGGCCGCTGGCGGAAACGGTCTGGTTGTTGGTGACCGTGAATTCCGCGATGGTCTTCGTGGCGCCGTCCTCGGTGACGGTCTTGAAGGTCATGTCGCCGTAAGTCTTGCCGTTGGCATCCGTGATGCCCAGGTCAGCGGCTGTGCCGTCGGCGTTGGTCAGCTCAACGGTGAACTTGTACTCCTTGTTCAGGTCGGTGGCCTCGTCGGAATTAACCGTCTTGTGGACGTCCAGGCCGCCGATCTTGCGCACGTTCTTGAAGGAGGCTTCAGTACCGCTTTCCAGAATCGTGTTGCCGTTGCTGTCGGTGCGCTCGCTGGCAAACAGGCTGTTGGACGCCTCGACAATGTGGAAGGTCGCGCCTACGGGCAGATCCTTGATGACTGCCTTGCCGCCGCCCTTGACCTTGATTTCAGCCTCGCCCTCAACCAGGGTGATAGTTGTCGTCTCGGTCACAGTGCCGTTCTTGTTGTCGTAGCAGTCCACATTGTAGGTGCCGGTCAGCACCTGTGTGCCGTACAGCAGGCGCAGGGTGAAGGTGTACTCCGCGGTCTGCTCAGCCGCCACATCGCTGACCACGGTCTTGTCAATGCTCAGCGGGGCGGTGTTGTGCTTGTTGGTGAAGGTGCCGTTCTTGGTCTCGTCCTTGACGATGGTCACATTGGTCACATCGCCGGTGGACGTGGTGGTGAAGCTGGTCTCCTCGGCCTCGGTTACGCTGTAGGTGTAACCCGCCGGGATGCCGGAGATGGTCATGGTCTCGTCGTGCTTCAGGTCGACGGTCGCAGTGCCGTCAGCGCCGAAGACGATATCCCTGGTGCGGCTCAGGGTAGAGCCATTGTAGCCGGGCTTGGTCAGGGTGCCGGTATAGGTGCCGGAAGCCGGCTGGCCGTCCTTGTCCTTCAGGGTGATGGTGAAGGTGAATTCCTTGGTCTTGTCCGCCTCGACATTGCTGTCGACCTTCTTGGTCACGGACAGGCTGCCCTCGTCCTTGGTGTTGACGATGGCGGCGGTGGCCACATTTACCTTGCTGATCGTGCCGGTCTCGCCGGTGTAACTCGCGGTGAAGCCGTCAGCCGCGGTCTCCTCCACGGTGTAGGTGATGCCCGTGGGCAGGCCGGTGATGCTGACTTCGTCGCTGTGCTTGATGGTGAAGGTCGCCACACCGTCAGCAAATTCAACGTCGCCGTAAGTTCCGCTGATGGTGGTATCGCTCAGCGTCACGGTCACGCTGAATTCCTTGGTCTTGTCGGTGGCCTGCGAGCTGACCACGGTCTTGGTCACGATCAGGTCGCCGGTGTTGCGGGTGTTCTCAAAGGCGGCAGTCGCCTTGACCGTGGTGATGGTGCCGCTCTGTACGGTGTTCGTGGCCGTCCAGTCGGGATCGGAAGCCTCGGTCACAGTATAGGTGACGCCGGTGGGCAGGCCGGTGATGGTCGCGGTCTCGTCTTTCTTCAGCTCAACCCTGGCCACGCCGTTAGTGAAGGTGGCATCGCCGTAGGTTCCGCTGATGGTCGTGTCGCTCAGCTCAACGGTGAAGATGAATTTCTTATCCGCGTCGCTGGCGGTGCCGCCGTTGGTCGTCTTGGTGATCTCCAGGTCGCCCTTGTCGTGCTCGTATTCATTCACAAAGGCGATGGTAGCGGTCTTGCTGTCGCTGCTGTCGCTGGTCAGGGTCACCTTGCCGCCATCAGGCGTGATGGTCGTTTCGGTCAGAGAGTAGTTAGCCACAACCACGCCAGTGGTAACCTCTTCGACTTCATAGTAGCCCAGAGGCAGGTTGTCCAGTGTGAAGCTGTACAGGCCGTCGCTGTCCTTGGTGAACTGAATCAGGAAGATTTCCTCAGCGCTGCCGCTGGCGGGATAGATCTGGGTCGCCTTGGTGCTGTCCTTCCAGCCGGTCACCTTGAACTTCAGCTTCTTGAGCGTGTCCTCGGCCTCGGTGGGCAGGGTGTCGCCGGTGAACTTCTTGGTCAGGGTCAGGCTGCCCAGGTCATAGTGGTTCTCAACCGTGACGCTGGTCGCGGCTGCGCTGCCCACCGTCATGGAAGTGATGACAAGGTAATCCTTGTCGGTGGCGTTGTTCCAGCCCACCACCACCGTGACGGTCTGGTCGCCGGCGTAGGTCATGCCGGGCGTGGTGCCTGCGGTCTCAGTGATCTTGAAGGTGTAAGTGCCGGGCTTGGTGATGCCCTCGAGCGTGAAGGTGCCGGTCTCGTTCTGCTTGATGGTCAGGCTCGTGCCGGTTTCGCCGTTGGCCTTGGTCGTCACGCCGGTCAGGCTGCCGTCCGTTGTTGCGAGATCGGTCAGGTTGACGGTGAAGGTCTCGTTGCCGGTATAGGGACCGCCGGTCACAATCTTCTTGACCGGGACTTCCACATCGACCTTGCTGTTCACCAGCTTGGTCAGGAAGATCAGGGTCACACCGTCCTTCTCAGTGTACTGCTTGACTTCAGACTTGCCCTCGACCCAGCCGGTGGGCACAGTCTCAACCCAGCGGTACTCGTAGCGGGCACCGTTTTCGTCCATCTGATCCATGCCGACCGCGACATAGGACCAGTTGTTGGCCTTGTTCAGGGTGATGCTGTCCTGGTCGGTCACGTCGGCCCACTTGGTGTCGTCCTCGGTGCTCAGCTTGCGCTGCAGCTTGACGGTCAGGGTCTGGCTGTCCGGCACGGACACTTCGCCGTTCACCAGCCATTGCTTGGTCACCGCGGTGCAGTACTTGCCGGTGGTGTAGGCGTTGACCAGTTCCACCTCTGCGGTTTCGCCGCTGACAACCACCGCATCCTCCGAGATGCGGCTCAGGTCGAGCAGGTAGGTCATGTCGCCCATGTCGCCCGGTGCGTGGGTCGCGTCAATCTCCTGCGTGCAGGGACCGTTCGCATACTCCTTCACCTTGTAGGTGCAGCCCACAGGCAGCCCGGTGAACTTTACCGTCTTGCCCGGCTTCAGCTGATAGCTGGCGGAAGTCGTCAGCGGCATCTCACGCAGCTCGTAGAAGGTGTACACTTCCACCGTTTCCGTGCTCTGCGTGTCGGTGTAGCTCGCGGCCACAAAGTACTCCTTGCCGTCGATCTCTGTCGTCAGCATGAAGAAGAAGCTCTTGTCGACATACTCGCTGGTCTTGTCCGCGCCGTCCACGAACACGCGCTTGTCGATTTCCAGCGCGCCAAGCTCGGCCGTATTGGTGACGGTGATTTCACCGCCCACAACCGTGCCGTCAGTCTTCTCATCTGCGCCGGTACCGGAGCTGTAAGTGATCGCAAAGCCCTCCAGGCTGGTCTCAACCACCTTGTAGGTGATCTCATATCCGTCGTGATATCTTGGCAGGTTCTCCCACTTGACGGTCAGGTCATCGCCTGTCGCGCTCTTGCTGATCGTCTTGATCGGGTTGTCGGTGAAGCTGTCGGTCAGGTAGCAGGTATCCCCGTTGCCGTCCGTGTACTCGCCCACCAGCGTCAGGGTCACGTCCTGTGTCAAGCCAAACTTGACCGCATTCTCGTCCCAGACCTTAGTGGCCTCAACCTTGGTCTTCTCCTGCTTGTAGGTGTTGGTGAAGAACACCTGGGTGAAGTCGCCCTCGGCCAGAGTGACATCGTCTTCAGGGGTCACTACGGTGATGGGCGTATCAGCCGTGGCCGCAAATTCGGTCGCAGTGCCGTTGCGGCCCACCTTCACGGTGGCGGCAGACCAGGTGTAACCGGTGAATACGCCGTTTTCGTCCTCATACTCCTTGATAGTATAAGTACCCAGCGGCAGATTCTCCAGCACCAGCATGCCGTCGTTGAAGTTGGCATAGGTGAAGGGAACAATCTCAGATTCGTTGGTGTACTCAACTAGCTTTGCCCACTTGCCATGGATGTTGCCGGGGATAGAGGCATCCTGGTAAGCGACATAGTATTTCTTGTTGCCGATCACGGTGGTGACCTCGAACTTCAGCGCCTTCTTCTCCTCATCCGTCATCTGGCTGATGTCCACGGGGTCGCCAATGAAGCTGAAGGACTTGTAGAGCTTCAGCATATTGCGCTTGAGGCTGTTGGTGAAGGTGATCTCCCACTGCTTGGTCTTTTCATTATAGACCAGCCCGGTGGGGGTCTGTTCGTAGCGGTCCAGGCTCAGGGTCTCGCCCGTCGCCACAGCCTCGGTCACGGTGTAGGTCACTTCGTGGCCGTTGACATAGGTGGGCAGGTTGTCCCAGGAAGCAACCAGGTCGTTGCCGGTCGCGTCCGCCGCGATGGTCACGGTACTGGCCTGCGCGGATCCGTCTTCCTTGGTGGTCGGGATGGTGACGGTTCCGGTCACTTCCTCATCGTCAGACGTATCCGGGGTATTCTTGTCGTCGATGTAGGTATAGGTGCCGCTCAGGGTGAAGGTGATGTCCGGGCGCAGGCCGTTGGCGTCATCCATGTCGTCCCAGACCTTGGTCGCCTTGACCTTCTGCAGCTCAACCACATGTTTGTTGGTCAGTTCGGTTACCCAGGTGTTGGTGTCCTCGTGGTATTCGCACGGAGTTGTCGTTTCGGTGGTGTAGCCGTCGGGAGTTTCCACCTCAACCACATAGTACTCAATCTGGTGGCCGTTGTAGTACTTGGGCAGGTTGGTCCAGCGGGCCACCCAAGCCGACTTTTCGTAAGCTTCGGGCTCGGGATCGGGAACAGTGGTATAGTCCGCAGTGCCGTCCACGGTGATGTCGCTGACCTTAGTGTTGTCCGCGTCCGTGATGTTGCGGACTTCGTAAACTCTCTGGCCGGTGACATTGCCTTGATCGTCCAGCACGTCTACAGTGTACTTGCCCATCAGGCGGAAGGTGATCTGGTCGGGCCGCAGGCCGTCCTTGTCGTTTTCGTCGTCCCACTTTTTCTCGGCCTCGACGGAGGTCTTCTCGATCTCATGGGTGTTGGTCAGGGTGGTGATGATGGTGGTTCCCTCATAGCCAGCCAAGGTATCAACCTGAGTGACCTCGCTGGTGGAGGTGTAATCCGGCCAGAGGTTGGCGTCGCCCTCATAGATCTTGGTTTCGCCATCCTCACCCAGGAGATACTCTTCCCAGGTGTAGGTGAAGATATTACCGTTTATGTCGCCGGTGGGCACACCGCGCACCAGATAGACCCAGCTGTTGGCGTCGTTCAGCATGGTGGAGCGGTAAGCCGGGGGCTTCTGAAGGGTCTCGTTTTCGCCCACGTAAGTGACCGTACTGCCGTTGACCGTCTTGACATAGGCGTTGCCTTCGCTGTCATAATAGGTGGTCACGTCGTTCACGGTGGTGGACTGATACAGGTCGACGTAAATCTCATCCGGACGGATGCCGTCGCGGTTGTTGTCGTCGTCCCACACCTTGGCGATGGCGACGCAGTAATAGCCGATGTAGGTATTGGTGAAGACGACCTCCGCTTCCTGCACGCCCTCGTCGGGCACGATGTCGGAAGCTTCGCCCTCCACCTTGGCCAGCACATACCCGGTGGGCATGCGGCCTGTGTCTTCCTTAAAGACATAGCGCGCGCCGGAGGGCAGACCGCTGATGGAGAAGTTGTTGTTGGCGGTCAGGTTGAAGGTGATGTGACCGGCCTCGTGGTAAACGGGGGTATCCAGCTCGTCGTCGTAGTACTGAACCTTGGTCAGCTCCGCGTTGCTGACGGTGCCGTTGGATTCAATCTCCACGGACCGCACCACAGCCTCATAGGAGACCTCAGACGTCTCGTCGTCAACGTACTCCTGCCACACATACAGGTTGAAGACAAAATTGGTGTCAGTATCGTTGGTGCCCTTCACCTGTTTGCGGATGGCAAGGCCGTTCTTGGCCTCACGGTTAATGAAGCCGACGCCGGAGGTGAGCGTGCCGTCAGCGCCGCCGGTGCCGTTCTGCCAGCTCATGGTTTCGGAGACCGGCTGCATCGCGGCGAGATTGATCTGCGTTTTGTAAACTTGGTTTCCTGTTTCGTATCTGGTGGTCGTCAGATGGGCTTCGTCGGTGACCTTATAGAGCTTCAGGCCGTTCGGATCCATCTCCAGAACCAGGTTGTCACCACTCTGGACAGAGTTCACATGGGCCTTGACAATGTAAATCGTATCGTCGTTGGTGATGCCGGTATACGCGGGATCAGCGCTCTCGCGCACACGGAAGTAATAATCTCCCGCCGTATAGAAGGGCACCTTGGTGAATTCGATGGTGCCGTTTTCGTTCTTTACCTCCTGGATGAAGTCCCAGATGATTTCGTCGTCGGTTTTGCCGGCGTTATGGGCTTCGGTCCAGTCCAGCAGCGGCACTTCGTCCTTCAGGAGGTCCAGAGTGAACTCGAACTTCTGGTGGTCGGTGGGGTTCTGGCCGTCAATCGACTTTCCGGCGTCCATGGTGCCATAGAAGCCGACCAGCGTGCCGCCCTTGTAGGCCGACAAATGGCCCTCAGCGGTGGAGTAAATGCTGTTGACGATCATGCCGCCGTTGAAGTTGCCGCAGGTAATCACCGCGTCGGCGCGGGGCGCGATCACATGGCCGAACTCGGGATCGTTGTTCCAGGTATACACCTCGCTGGCGTAGGGATAATTGTAAATGACGGAGATGCCGCCGCCGTTGTCCACAGCGCCGGGCAGGCTGCCATGAACGGTTTCCAGCTTCGGGATGCCGTGCTTGCCGCCGCCGGAGAAGGAGATGACCGTGCCGGGGAGCGTTTCGAACGGCTCGTTCATCATATCCAGTTTGACAGTGACATAGGTGTTTTCGGGGGAAATGCCGTCAGCATAGTTCACGCGGATTTTCTCGCCCGCAGATACAGGAATTGTCACATTGCCTTCGTGGGAAATTGTAACAGTTCTCGTGTAATTGCTGTGCAGCGCGCTGGACTGACGGAGTACGCTGTTCTGCAGCGCGGTCCAGTCTATGTAGTCATTGTTCGGGATCGTGTCACCCCAAGTGGTCATGTCCACCAGTTGCCCGTTCAGCAGCATATTGCCGTTCAGGACCGGGTTGACCTCACCCACATAGAAATTGTAATTGTCGGGCCGCACTGCGCTCTGTCCGCCGCCGATGAGCTGAGGAGTGTATGTGGTGCCATTATAGTAGATCGCTCCGCCCACCGCGGAAGGCGAGGTGGCCTCTGTGCCGCCGCCGATATTGATGAAGTTGTTGATGATCAGGTCTTCACGAACCAGAATGCCGGCCACGGTGTGCTGGTTGTGCACAAAGTCACCGTTGTGCCAGGTGGAGCCGTTATAGGTGTGTACGGCGTCAGACTTGGGGCAGACCGTGATGATGTTGTATTTGGTCAGCAGGGTCTCAAGCGTATAGTTGGTCATATGATCGTCGTTCTTGCTCAGATAGACGTAGTCCGTGTATACGCTCTCAACGCCCGGATCGTTGTAGTAAGTGCGCTGCGTGGGGTCAGAAATGTCGCCATTATTAATGGAAGGATAGGAAACAACGTTGTGTGTGTGCACCAGGCCATTCAGCGGTACCTTGTTGTTGATCAGCGGGACTGGGTCGTTCACGATGGTTCCGGTAGGCACGCCGGAAATCGACACGGTGACGTTGTTTTCGTGTCCGCTGATCTGGTTATTGCCCTGCCTGTAATTGTTATAGCCCAGCTCCTGGAACCAGTCTTCATCCGGAATCTGTACCCTGTATGTTTTGCCGCCGTCCATCGTGTCGTCCGAGGTCAGCTTCGCGTACGCGTACAGAGTGCTTGTGGATGTGGTGGCTTTCACCAGGGCGTAGAAATCAATGCCGTTCGGCAGCACCAGCGGCTCGTTGCCGCAGTCAATCTGCACATAGTACTTGGCCGGGTCGGAAATGCGGTTGTTGACGGTTCTTTCGTCTTCAGAATCACGAACCTGTCCGGCGAAGGTATAGCCGTCATAGTCACCCGTGGTCAGGCCGTTTGTCTGGTTGTCAAAGTCAGCATAATTCGGGGTGTTGTTTTGGCTCTTGTGGCCGACACGGACGGAGGAACCGGAGGGGGCGACATAGTACCCGGCAGCCTTCGCGTCCGCGTATGAAATCGTCCCTCCATTGTTCAGGTTAAAGGAATCAAATGCAATGCTGTTCTTAGAGCTGCTGGTGGGAATAGATTTGATGGCGTATCCGATCACTTCGTCGTCAGTCGTATCTTCTTCAGTACCCTTTTTGTCCGTGAGCAATACACGCACAAAACTGAATTCGCTGATGGCCTTTGCGCCTTCGGTTACGCCGGGGATGACAAAAGCGGCACCAGAGTTGTTGTCGGGGTCGTAATCGTGCTCCCGGAACTGAAGGTTGACGTAGTAGGCATTTTTCTTGACAGCCCTAAACGTTGTCGGCCCTTCCTTTGAAATGGTGAAGACGCCTAACGTTGCGCCGTTGTCAAGGGGCAGCTTTTCTCCAAGCTTATTCTCACCATCATACCACCACTTACTGCTGATGGTGGCAGCAGTCGGCACATCGTCACCCTTCCACTGAATCAGGGTTACCGTTTCGCCAGGTCGCGGAGGAGGATCGATGGTAGCCGTCGCAGTACTGCCGTTCAGCGTGATCGGTCTCACCTGTGACACATTATTTTGATTGTTAGTGATAACATAATTGAAGCCCGCAAGGGTTCCGTCAACAGGCGTTGTTCCGTCCTGATCAAAATAGTTGATCGAGAATTGCGCGTCCGTCACCCCCACCTCGATCACTTCCCCATCGTTCATCACGATGGTCAGCAGCTCATCAGAGGTGAAGGGCTCCAGGCTCGTCAGCAGGAAGTCCTTTTCGCCCACGTCCACGTCGGCTTCACCGTTGTAGGTGATCAGGCCGGACACGGGGGTCACGGTGACCAGGCGCTCGTCGGAGAAAATGACCTCGGACACGTCCGCCGCATTGATGCGCTCACCGTTGGCGCGGCAGATGTTCAGGGCGTCAATCAGGGAACTCAGGAGCAGCTGGCTCTGGCCGGGCATGGAGTAGTCCACGCCGTTGTAGTGGAAGTCCACCGTAAAGTAGGTCAGGGCAAAGGGGCTGAAGGAGCCCGTCTCAAAGGTCAGGGCGGTCATGAGGCCGTCCTCGTTGTAGGTGTACTCAGCGTTGAAACGCTCAGCGCCGGCGGGTGTGATGTGATACAGACTAAAGTCTTCACCGGCGATGGGGTCCAGCTGCACGGTCACACGCACGGGGGTGCCGGGCTGCACCTTCTCAAAGCCGTCGGTCAGGGAGATGTCGAAGACCTTCATGGTCAGGGTGCGCTCTTCGACCTGCTCCATCTCGACGCCGTCCTTTTTGACGGTGGAGCGCTTGATGATCACGTTGTTCTCAAGCTCGTCCAAGGGATCAAGCTCGATCTCGTCCAGCGCGGCCATCTGTACGCGCTGAAGCACCTCCGCATAGCGGGGGTCTTCTTCGCTGACGTCCTCGAACAGCGGGAAGGTGTCCTCGGGCAGCTCGCCCACCACCGGCTCGATGATCACGTTGTCGGCCGCGTCATCCTCGGTGAAGATGGGCTCGCGCTCTTCCTCTTCTTCGTCCTTGCCGTTGCCGTCCAGGCCGTTCATGTTGTTGAACAGCTCATCAGCGTCCAGGTCGGTCACGGGCACGTCGGTGGCCTCGGGCTGCGGCTTGCCGTTCTCCTCGGGCGCGAGCGTTTCCATCATATTGAAGAGCTCGTCGATGCCCAGGTCAGGCTCCGGCGTCGCGGTGGCGGTGCCGTTCATCTCCATGACCAGGTTGACGAGATCCTTGGTCTCGATCGCGCATACTTCGAAGACCCCCTGGCTGCCATCCAGGGAGGCATAGTTCAGCAGATAGGTGCCGGGCTCAGCCATCATTGTAATGTAGAGCGGGCCGTCACGCTCCACAAAACGGCTGGTGGCGCCGGTGGCCTCGTTTGTGAGGTCGGCCATCAGCTGCATGCCCGAAGCAACCACCGTCACAGAGCCGCGCTCCTTCACTGTCAGGCGGACAGAAGCGACCGGCTCCAGATAACTGAGGCTGATCTTCTTGTGCTGCCCGCCCACCGTGATGTCGATGGGGTCGGATTTCGGCACCTCAATGGGCTCGCCCGGCATCTCGGGCTCAAGCGTTTCCAGAGGCACTTCTTCCTCAGTCTGCGGCGTGCTTTCGATATCTTCCATGATATCGCGCATGAAGCCGTCCACACCACCATCCAGGGCGTCAGCAATCACAGCTGTCGGCAGCATGCTGGTGAACATGCTGATGACGCAGAGCATCGCTACGAACCGCTTGATCTTAGTGGCCATATTTCCTACCTCCTGATTTATGCCTCCGCCGCGCTGACAGCTGCGCCTGAGAGGCTGTGGATTCTGGATACACTTCCAGAAGTACATATATACACTGGTATCATATCACGAAAGCCTTTCCCTGTCAATCGATTATCAAAGTTACATTTCACATTTTTTTAATAATTCGATGCATGTGATTCTGCTCATATCATGTGCCGCATTTTGGCAGGCCCTGCCGCCAAACTCTTTGCCGTGCGAGAAACGCCTGCGCATTTCCCTTGTTTCATCCCATGAAACAGCTTTGAAATCATGCCTTTCCCGTTCTTTTAGAATTCAGTCTGTTTATCATTTCTGTAATTTAATAGTAATATTTCTGCAATATTCAGACATGCACGACAATAATTGACACGGTTTTTGCAAAATATGATGAATTTCCGTTCCCGGACCGGGTAATATCGTAACAGAACCTTTTTCGTTTCGTCAGTATAAATTCATGATTCAACCCTCGCCCTTTCTGGCTGCCGATACGCCGACACCGGCCTGCTGATTTCTCAAATCCAGTCTGTTCTCTTCTTCCGCGGAGCATGAGGGCATTGATTTACAAGCGTTTGAAGATGCAGACCGTGTTCTGTTTCCTGTCATCGTCCATCAGCCGGCACCAGAAAACAGGACGTCCCGGAGGACATCCTGGAGGAGTTTCTTCCTATTATAATAGTCACTTTCTCAGGAACTTTTTCCGCTTGCCCGCTTTCTGCTGATCGCTTTCAGGCTTCTGCTCGTCCTGGGGCTGCTTTTCCTCTTCCGGCGGATCGGTGGGCAGGGGGCCTCCCCACCGGACGCGCAGTGCCTGCTTGAAGGCCTTCGCGTCGTCCAGGATGGGTTTCAGGTAATGGCCGCGGTACACACTCACCAGCACGCTCATCACCACCGGGCCGCCGATCAGGCCAACGATGCCCCCCACCACCAGTCCGGCAAACATGCCGATCAGCGTCAGCAGCGGGGAGATGCCCGTATTGTGGGACAGGAGCTTGGGCTCGGTAAAGCGCCTGATGCTCTGCAGGATCAGGTAGAGGGCCAGCGCCGCAAGGGAGTGGGTGTAATCGCCCAAGATCAGCGCCACCAGGAACCAGGGCAGCAGCACCGCGCCGTTGCCAATCAGGGGTATGAGCTCCAGCAAGCCCGAGAGGAGGGAGATCAGCAGTGACTGCTCCACCCCGAAGAACCGCCAGTAGATCACACTGACGACCACAGTCACCAGGCCGTAGACCAGCTGCACCTTCACAAAACCCGTCAGCCCGTCCATCGCGGATTTGATCAGCCGCCCCGGGGTGCTCAGGTGGTCGATACTGGAACGAGTGCCGCCCGGCAGGTAGGTCACCACTTCCTCATAGCGCCGGGAGATGAAATAGATGCCCAGGAAGAGGAAGTTGGCGTACAGCAGGGCGTAGGGGATGCGGGTCACAAACCCCACCGAGGTGCGGGTCGCCGTGCCCGCCAGGCTGCTGACCTGCTCACTCAGCCATTGCAGCGCCGAGTTGATGGTGCTCTGGATCCAGGTTGTTTCACTGGGCTGAAGGGTGTTGAACCTGCTGAGCAGGCTGTTGACCGCCCGCCGGGCGTCCGCGATCCAGCCGGAAAACAGCGGTCCGGCGTCATTGATCAGCACCACCAGCTGTCCGATACCGTAGGACAGGAACCAGACCAGCAGCGCGATCGCCATCAATATGAACAGCAGGGTGAACACCATGCGGATCACGCTCTGCTTGATGGGCAGTTTTTTCTCCAGCCATCGGGCCGGGCGCTGAAGCATGGCCGCCACCGGCAGCGCCACAATAAACGGCGAGAGATACCGCCAGGCCAGCGGCACCAGCACAATGATGCCCACAATCGCCACGATCCATGAAATCAGGCCATAAATCAGCCGTTCCGCGGCGCGCCGTTCGTCTGTCACGCGATTCACCCCCAGTGTGTACTAATGCTCTGCCCACAGGCGCTTTTGTACAGTGCGAAGAACAATTTCCGGGCAGTTTTCCGCGCCCGGACTGGCCCGCGTTTCAGTCCAGCCGCACCATCTCCACCCGTGGTTTGCCGCTGTTGATGTCGAGAATCAGCATCCGGCCATCGGCGGCCGCCCCGGGGTTGAGCAGCAGTGCAGAACGCATTTCCATGCAGGGCTCGTGGGTGTGTCCGAAGAGCGCGATGGCGCAGTCCTGGCTCCGGGCAGCGTCATTCAGGAGGGTCAGGGAGCTCTTCACTGCGTAGTGATGCCCATGGGTCATCAGGATACGCAGCCCGCCCAGCGTCAGCACCTGCTCCGCGGGCCAGCCGCCGAGGAAATCACAATTGCCCCGCACCGCCGCGATCAGCATGTCCGGATTGTGTCCCAGAAGCTCCGCTTCCACCGCGCCGATGTCCCCCGCGCCGTCCCCGCAGTGCAGAAATGCATCTATTTTGACGCCTCTTTCCGCGCCGCGGGCAATCAGCCGCCGCAGGTCATACCGGTCGCCATGGGAGTCGCTGACCACCAGCGCCCTCACGCCAACGCCTCCAGCAGTTCGCGCATCTTCGCGCAGGCCCTAGCCCGGTGGCTCACCGCGTTTTTCTCCTCCTCGGTCAGCTCGGCGAAGGTCTTGCCCAGCGGTTCATACAGGAAGAGGGGATCATAGCCGAAGCCGCCCGTACCGCGGCGTTCCCGGAGCATCACCCCGGGGCAGATGCCCTCGGCGATCAGGGTTTCCTTGCCGGGGCGGGCCAGGGCGATGACGCTGTGGAAGGCGGCTGAACGGTCGGTCACCTTCTCCATTTTCTCCAGCAGCTTGTCATTATTGGCCTCGTCGTCCCCGTGGTGGCCGCAGTAGCGCGCGGAATACACCCCGGGCTCCCCGTTCAGGGCGTCCACCATCAGCCCGCTGTCGTCCGCGATGGTGGGCAGGCCGGTGGCGGCGCATACAGTTTCCGCCTTGATCGCCGCGTTGCCCGCAAAGGTTTCCGCCGTCTCGTCGATGTCCTGATCGAAGCCCACCGCCTGCATGGGAATCACCGTATACCAGTCTCCGAAAATCTCGCCCAGCTCCCGCAGCTTGTGCGCGTTCCCGGTGGCCGCCACCAGCGCCGGCTTGCCTTCCAGCACCGCAGCCCGGTCTCCCAGAGCCTCCCTCTGGGCCGCCATCAGCTCCCGGATGCCCGCCGCCGCCAGCCCGGTCAGGCTGTTCAGCTCATCAGGCGTGAAAGCGCGACCTTCGCCCGTGCCCTGCAGTTCAATGTATTCCCCGGCCTCGTTCATCACCACATTCATGTCCACCTGCGCCCGGCTGTCCTCCCGGTAACACAGATCCAGACAGGGCGTGTCCTCCACAATGCCCACGGACACCGCCGCCACCTGGTGGATGATGGGTGAGTGGGCCAGCTTGCCCTCCCGCATCAGCCGGGAAACCGCGCAGGCTAAGGCGACCATCGCGCCGGTGATGGAAGCCGTGCGGGTGCCGCCGTCCGCCTCCAGCACGTCACAGTCCAGGGTGATGGTGCGCGGCCCCAGGAGCGTCATGTCCACCGCCTGGCGGATGCTCCGGCCGATCAGCCGCTGAATCTCCACGCCCCGTCCATCCTTTTGCACGCCGTCCCGCTTTTTTCGCTGACCGGTGGATGCGGGCAGCATGGCGTATTCCGCCGTCACCCAGCCCTTGCCCGAGGCCTTGCGCCAGGCCGGTAGGCTTTCTTCCACCGAGGCGGTGCAGATGACCCTTGTACCCCCGGTCTCAATCAGGCAGGAGCCCGCCGCCGTGCGCACATAATCCGCCTGAATCCTGATGTTGCGAAGCTCTCCCTGTTCCCTTCCGTCGACTCTCATGCCGTATTCCTTTCTGTTACTCAAATATCACAATGCGCCGTTTTCCGTCCACGCCATCAGCAGCGCCAGCAGACTGTCCACATCATCCACAATCCGGTCAGCGCCGGCGAACTCCTCCTCTGTGCCGTAGCCGTAGCGCACCGCGACAGCCGGCAGACGGTTTTCCAGCGCCGCCTGTATGTCCCCAGCCCGGTCGCCCACCAGGATCGCCCGCTCAGGCCGCACCTTTCCGAGCATTTCCCCCAGCAGCTGACCTTTCGTCAGCTCCGGCCGACCGGCCTCAATGCTGTCAAACACGCCCTCCAGCCCGCTGACTTTCACCGAACAGAGGATGTAATCCAGCAGGCCATTGGAAACGATATGCAGGGAAGCCCTGTCCTTCAGCTTCAGCAGGCCCTCGCGGATGCCGTCAAAGAGCGTCAGCTTTACTGGTATCAGCCGCAGCTGCGCGTCATGCCGGGCCTGGAGATACTGCTCGGCCCGCTGACCTTCAAGGTCAAAAAAGTGCACGGACTCTGCGGGAGTGGGGCCGTTGCAGGCCCGGAGCTCCGCCTCCGTCACCGGCGGGTGCTCCACCGCCCGCAGCGCTTCCGCCACCTCAGCCAGGCAGAGCTCCATGCTGTCGGCGATCGTCCCATCCCAGTCAAAGAAGATGGTCAGTTTCATGCCCGTTTTCGCTCCTTCAGCACCACATTTTCCGCGCCGAACTGCGCTTTCAGCCGCTCCAGCGCCGCGCCGCCCAGGTCACACCACTGCAGGTGCGGCACCAGCAGCGTCAGCTTTTCCTCCGGAATATGCGCGTACACCGGCGCTGAACCCGGGAAGAAAGACAGTACCGCCGTCAGCTCGTTCAGCCGCTCCCGGCCCAGCCGGATGTACAGCGCCCGTCCCGCCTGACCCGCCAGCTCCTGATCGGTCGGCGGCTCCGGCAGCGGCGCGCCCGGCGGTGGCGGCGGCACAGGCTCAAAGCCCGACGGAGCGACATCAGGCTGCACAGGCGGCAGGCTATCCGGCAACTCCACCGGTTCCGGGGGAGGCAGAGGCGCTTCAGGGGGCACTTCAGTCAGCGCTTCCTCGGGCTTCCACTGGTCAATGGGCGTGATGCTGTCCACCAGCAGCTTAGGGCTTTCCTCCTCGCGGATGGACAGTTTTCCGGCCATCACCACCACATCGTCCGCCTGGTACAGGCCCTGATACCGCTCGAACACCTTGGGGAAGACCAGGCACTCGATCTGGCCGGTCAGGTCTTCCAGGGTCATGAAGCCCATGAAGGCGCCCTTCTTGGTGGCCTTGCCCTTGACCTCCGTCAGGATGCCGCCGATCTCCACAAAACGCCCATCCAGGGACATCCCCTGATCCGCGCTCTCCTCCAGGCCTTCCAGCTCCGCGGTGGTGAAGCGCAGCTTGCTCAGGGTTTCCCGGTAATCGTCCAGCGGATGTCCTGTAATATACACACCTGTGGTCTGTTTTTCCATGGCCAGCCGCGTCCGGGTGTCGAAATCCCGCACATCCGGCAGACTGTGGTTCATCTCCAGCGCGGGTTCATCCCCGCCCATGGTCAGGTCAAACAGGGAGAGCTGGCCGTCCACCGCGCGCTTCCTGCGGCTGGCGGCGGCATCCATCTCCTGCTCATACACCTGCAGCAGCTGGGCCCGGCCCGCGCCGGTCTGGTCAAAGGCGCCGGCGCGGATCATGCTTTCCACCACGCGCTTGTTGCACACGCTTGGGTCGATGCGCCCGCAGAAATCGAAAATGCTTCGGAAGGGCTGATCCCCGCGCACGTCCACAATGTGCTCCACTGCCGCCTGTCCCGCGCCCTTCAGCGCGCCAAGGCCGAAGACAATGGCTAATTTTCCGTCCTTTTTGGTGACGGAGAATTTCCAGGAGGAGCGGTTGACGTCCGGCGGCAGCACTTCGATGCCCTGGCCCCGGCACCACTGGATGTAGGCCGCCACCTTGCCCGTGTTGCCGTACACGGAGTTGATCAGTGCGGCCATGTACTCCACGGGGTAATGGCATTTGAGCCAGCCGGTCTGGGCGGCCACCACGGCATAGGCGGCGGCGTGGCTCTTGTTGAAGGCGTAGGAGGCGAAGGAAATCATCTCGTCATAGATCTTGTCGGCGATATCCTCCGGCACGCCGTTGCGCACACAGCCGGGAATCAGCACGTTTCCGTCCTTGTCCAGCTGCCCGTGAACGAAGTTTTCGCGCTCCTCCTGCATTACTTTGTGTTTTTTCTTGGCCATCGCCCGGCGCACCAGGTCGGAGCGGCCCATGCTGTACCCCGCCAGGTCGCGCACAATCTGCATCACCTGCTCCTGGTAGACCATGCAGCCGTAGGTCACCTCGAGAATCGGCCGGAGCTTCTCGGTCTCGTAATGCACCGAGGCCGGGTTCTGCTTGCCCTCGATATACCTGGGAATGGACTCCATGGGGCCGGGGCGGTACAGGCTGATGGCGGCGATGATGTCCTCGAAGCAGCCCGGCTTCATCTGGGTGAGAAAACTGCGCATTCCGCTGCCTTCCAGCTGAAACACGCCGTCCGTTTCACCCACGGAGATCATCGAATAGATCGCCGGATCGTCCAGGGGGATGTCCTCGGCCTTCATGTTCACGCCCTCCGCCTCGCGGATCATGTCCAGCGCGTCCCGGATGACCGTCAGCGTGCGCAGGCCGAGGAAGTCCATCTTCAGCAGACCCAGGTGTTCGATGGTATCCTTGCCGAACTGGGTGGTGATGACCTCGTCATTGCGCTGCAGCGGCACATACTCGATGACCGGCCGGCCGGTGATCAGCACGCCCGCCGCGTGGGTGGAAGCGTTTCTCGGCATGCCTTCCAATATAAAGCCCATGTCGATCAGCCGCCTGACGTCTTCCTCCTCCTCGTACATCCGGTGAAGCTGTGGGCTGATTTCCAGCGCGCGCTTCAGCGTCATGCCCAGCTCAAAGGGTACGGCCTTGGCCACCTGATCCGTCTCCTGATAGCTCAGGCCCAGCACGCGGCCGACATCCCGCACAACGCCCCGGGCCGCCATGGTGCCGAAGGTGATGATCTGGCTGACGTGATCCGCGCCATACTTCTCCGTCACATAGTCAATGACCTCCTGACGGCGCTCGTAGCAGAAGTCCACGTCGATATCCGGCATGGAAATTCGCTCCGGGTTCAGGAAGCGCTCGAACAGCAGCTGATATTTCAGCGGATCCAGCAGGGTGATGCCTAAGCTGTAGGCCACAATCGAGCCGGCCGCCGAGCCGCGCCCCGGGCCTACCATGATGCCGTGCTCCCTTGCATAGTGGATGAAGTCCCACACGATCAGGAAGTAGTCCACAAAGCCCATGCCGGTGATGGTGTCCAGCTCGTATTTCAGCCGGGCATAGGGTTCGTCGCCCTCCTGCGCCTCGGGATACAGTCTTTTGACGCCCTCCCGACACAGGCGCGTCAGCAGGTCCAGCGCGGTCTCCCCCTCCGGCACCGGGTATCTGGGAATCTTCCGCTCGCCGAACTCAAAGGTGACGTTGCAGCGCTCCGCGATCTCGTGGCTGCGATCCACCGCGTCCGGCACAGCCGCGAAGAGCTGGCGCATCTCCTCCTCGCTCTTGACGTACAGCTGCCGCGTGTCGTGCTTCATATGCGTCGGATCAGCCAGCGTTTTGCCTGTCTGGATGCACATCAGCACTTCCTGGGCGTCAGCGTCCGCTTCCTCCAGGTAGTGGCAGTCGTTGGTGGCCACCAGCGGCACATTCATCTCCCGGGCGATCGAAATCAGCCGCGGCAGCACCATTTTCTCCTCGCGGATGCCGTGATCCATGATCTCGATAAAGAAGTGATCCTCGCCGAAGATCTCCTGCATCTGCCGGATGTAGGCGGCCGCTGCGTCGTACTGGCCGTCCAGCAGCAGCTTGGGCAGGTCGCCGGACAGGCACGCGCTCAGGCAGATCAGGCCCTCGTGGTGTTCCCGCAGCATCTGGTAATCCATCCGCGGCCTGTAGTGAAAGCCGTTCAGGAAGGCCTCCGAGTCCAGCCACATCAGGTTCTGGTAGCCTGTGTTGTTCTCACACAGCAGAATCAGATGGCTCATCTCCCGTGCCGTCCTGTCCAGATGATCCTTGCACACATAGGCCTCGCACCCGATGATCGGCTTCAGCCCGGCGTCTTTCATCGCCTGGTAAAAGTCAATCACCCCGTACAGTACCCCGTGATCCGTGATCGCGCACGAATCCATCCCCAGCGCCTTCAGTTTCTCTACCAGCCTGGGAATCCGGCATGCGCCGTCCAGCAAACTGTACTCCGTGTGCAGATGCAGGTGCGTAAAGGGCATGATCGCTGTTTGGGGGCGGCGCTGAGGGGAGAGGGGAAACCTTTTTGAAAAAAGGTTTCCCCTCTCCCCCCAGACCCCCTACTCCTCTTCCAAAAACTTTTGCCGATGGGGTCGGGGCTGGGGTGGGGGCTTGCTGGTGGATTTCAGGCTGTTATCCTTTAATGCTTGGGGTTTTCTTCTTCCCTTACTTGATGATTTCTCTTTTTCCGTAGATTTGTTCCATCAGTTCGGCTGTCTTCAGTGCGTCCTCGGGCGTGATCCAGGGCTCGGCTCCCCTTGACACGCGCTCGTAAAAATCCGGGATCAGCTGGCCATGGCCCGCTCCCCACACCTGCTTGCCCACGCAGCGGCTTTCAGGCGTCAGCGTCTCCAGCCTTGCTTCGCCGCTGGCCCGATCCTCCACCAGCAGCTTGTCCCCGATCATGATGAGCCGCAGCTTCTCGCATTCCAGCCAGACCTCCACCGGCACGCTGGCAGCTGAGCAGTTGCTGGCGTAAATCAGGAAGCGCGCGCCGTCTGCCCTGGTCAGCAGGATGTCAGCGGTGTCCTCGCACTCTATGACCTCCCCCAGGCGCTTGGCGGACAGGGTACTCTTCACTTCCGCGAAGTCCCCGCAGAGCCAGCGAAGCAAGTCCACCGTGTGGATGGCTTGGTTGATCATCAGCGCGCCGCCCTCGGTCTCCCACTTGCCGCGCCACTCGCCGGTGGCGTAATAGGCCGCGTCCCGGTTCCAGGTCATCACAGCCCTTCCGCTCAGCAGCGCCCCGGCCTCGCCGCTTTCCAGCAGTTCCTTCAGCCGCAGGGACACCGCGTTGTACCGGTTCTGAAAGCAGATGGTCAGCCGTTTTCCCGTCCTGCGGGCGGTCTCCGCCATTCTCCGGGCGTCAACAGCGTGGATGGCCATTGGCTTTTCGCAAACCACATGCTTGCCCTGCTCCATGGCTTCAATGGCCATTTCCGCGTGCAGATAATGGGGTGTGCAGATGTGCACCGCGTCGATGTCCTCCCGCCGGATCATCTCCCGCCAGTTCGTCATCCTTTCGATGCCCGGGCCTGAAAAGCGCTCCATCCTCTCGGGCACGATATCGCACACACAGCGGAGCTCCGCGTTGGGTGTGTCGTCAATCACGTGCTTGTGGACTCCTGAGATGCCGCCGCAGCCGATTAAACCTACTCTGAACATATTCCTCTCCGGGGAAGGCCGGGACTCTTCTGACGGAAGCAGCTCCTCTCCATCCCCGGCTCCCTCTTCCTTTTCCCTTTGATTCAGTGATATCGCTCGTCGCGAAATTGCATGAACAGCTGCATACGGAATTTGGTCTGTCAGGCAATGCCCTGTTCGCATCTTGAATTCCGTACCAAATCATTGCTGTACAGACCGTGTTCTGTTTGTGAAATGCATCAATTCCTGCGTTTATGCCTCATCCCAGAGGCGCTTCAGCAGAGGCACGGCAATGCTCCCGTCTCTGAGCAGGTCGTCCGTGCCGCCCTCAATACTGATATTCCCCGCGTAGCCCGTCCGCTTCATCGCCCGGAACATGACCGTGAAACCCGGCTCCGCCTCGACGGGCACCCGCCGGGTCTCCGCGGTGGCGATATGGGCGTGGGCAATCCCGCCGACCCGCTCAATGTCCTCATGGGGCTGGTTCTCAGCGGCCACGTGGAAGTAGTCCGCCAGCAGCCTGACCGCCTGATGCCCGACCGCCGCGCAGAGAGCCGCGCCTTCCGCCACCGAGTTGACCATGTTGGTCTCCCGCCGGTTCAGCGGCTCCACCGCGACGGTGATTCCCCGCTGCGCCGCGATGTCGCCGATCAGCGCCGTCACCGCCATCAGCCGCCGGAAAGCCTCGCTATAAGGCAGATCCTCGGGCCTCCTCCGGGCCGCTCCCGAGCCGAAAACCACGGTCTTGCCGCCCAGCAGCGCCACCCGGTCCAGCGCCGGGTTCAGGTACGCGCTGACGGTCTCCGCCGCGCTTTCGTCCATCAGGCGGATATCGCCCGGAAACAGGCAGTTGAAGCTCGGGGTGGGCAGGGGCGCGTCCGCGTGAGCCTTGCTCAGCTCCGCAAAATCTGCCTCGCTCAGGCCTGCCACCCTTGTGGCGTTCAGCTCCAGATAGTCAAAGCCCGCCCGGGCCGCTTCCTCCATCCTGTCAAATCCGCCGCAGCAACCGATCTTCATATGTACCCCTTTATCAAGTTTGGGGAGAACGGACAGCCCGTCCTCCCCGCGCTTCATTCATCCGATGTCGATGTTCTCGCCCACCAGAGCCACCACCGCGCCGTCCCTGGCTTCAGCGGATTCGGCGTGGGCCAGCAGCCACTTGTTCCTTGCCCAGAGCATGGCGTCCATCGGGTTCGCGCCGCCCTCAGGCCGGTAATCCGTGTTCGTGCCCAGCGGCAGCGCCACCAGCACGTGGAAGCCCTTGTCCGCGTCGGCATGGCAGGGCGCGTAGTGCAGGGTCGTGGCGTACACCTCCACCATCACCCCAGCCGGCACCTTGAAGGCCTTGACGGTGGCCGTGTCCAGCTTGCCGTCCACGATGTCGCCCTGCTTGCCCAGCAGCAGGATGAAGTCCTCGCAGCCCAAGTTGAACTCGGAATCCCGGTGGAACTCCAGGCAGTTCAGCCGGGTGTTGTGGCCATTGCACCAGCCCAGCTGGAAGGGCATTCCGCCGAAGAGCCCCTCGCCCACCTTCTCCGCGTCCGCGGCGGCGTGCAGGCTCTCATCCTTCGCCACATAGACCACCCCGGCGGTCACCGGCGTCTTGCTCAGCGCCTCCAGGATCCCCGCCACCGGGTAGCCCTCGACCACGCGGCCATAGGGCCGGAACGCTTCATCGTATACGGACAGAATCTCCATGGTTCATCCTCCTCTTATTCTGACTGACTTCCGGTCAGTTGATTCCAGTTTGTGCGCATTCCTCACCAGTTCGCCAGCACCTGCTTCAGGTCAATGGTGCAGACCTGGGCGTTGCCCTCGCTGTCAGGGTTCGAGAACAGGATCATGTCGCCCTTCCGGTTGAAGGAGGGGTGCTGATGATCCGCGCCGGTCTTGCAGCTGCCGGTGGTGGCGATGAGCTTCGTCTTGCCCGTGGCCCGCTCCACCAGCACCACGCCCTCCTGGATGTCCACGCCCAGGTAGGAGATGCGATCCGCACAAAGCCACTTCCGGTCGCGGCTCAGGCAGGGGTGGAGCAGCTGGGTGCTGCTGACAGCCACGTCGAAGTGACGGCCGTCCTTGTCGCCGATGATGATATTGCCCGTGTGGAGTTCGCCCTTGGTCCCGTCCACAAAGCCCGGGGGATCAAGCTTCATCAGCGCCATTTCCGCGCCGTCCGCAGCCCAGACCTCGTGGGTGATCCACTCGTTGGGGTGCTCCACGTAGTAGGGGCGGACATAGCCCTCCTGCACGTCGCACATCCAGGTGCGCTGGAAGGCGTCGCCCTCGGTCTCATGGATGTAGAAGATCAGGTTCTCGTCCGTGGGGCAGATCTGCGCGTGACCCAGGCGGTAATCGCTGCGGTACACCACCTGGGCTTCCTCCTGCCCCGCATCCAGCGTCACCAGCGCGTAAATCTTGTTGGCCAGGTGGTAGCTGCAGGCGATGCGCCCCGTATTCGCCGCCGTCAGATGCCCGGTCACCCGCCCGCCGGCAGGCAGATTGCCCCGTTTCACCCGCTCGCAGGTGTCCAGGCTGATCTCCCACACCTCGGTACCGTTGCGGCACGCATAGGCCACGTTCCGCTCCCGGTCCAGGGCAAAGCCGCTGTAATCGTAATCCGTCACGCGGGTCATTTCCCCCGTAGCCCACTCGCAGCGGTAGGTGCCGCCGTCATCCTTCCCCGGCAGCTGCTGCTTGTTGAAGAAGAAATACTGATCGTTCGTGGAAAAGTTTTCGCTGGTGAAATACAGCTTGGCATTGCGCTCCGGCCCTTCGGTATACTGGCGCACCGTGAAGCCGGTCACCGCGTCCTGATAGACCCTCATGATGCTCTCTCCTCTCCGTTGCGGATGGTTTCTGCCGCCCTCACAGCGCCGTGGTCTGGCCGCCCGGCAGCTCGATGGGCTCGCCATCGTTGACCCGGATCCAGCAGCTGACAGCGTTCGGATTGTACACAAAGCGGTTGTCGGCAGAGAACTTCAGCCGCTCCATGGCGTTCTTCCAGTCCACATACTCGATGTTGGTGCAGTACCACACATCCTCCCTGCCGCCTGTGAGCTTCGCAAACTCCTCGATCAGCTGCCAGCCGCCCTCCATGTCAAACTCGTAGCTGTGCCCCCAGACGTACATCAGATAGAGGTACTGCTGCTTGAACAGAGCGTTGAACTGCTCGCCTAAGGCCAGCAGGTTGTGATTGTGATGGCAGGTAGCCTGCCAGCTCATCAGGTTTTCCGGCAGGGCGAAGCTGTCCGATGAGCCCACCACGCGCCCGTACTCGATGCCCAGCCCCGGCAGCAGCCTGGTGATTTCCTCGCTGAGGGAGCCGTTGGGATAGGCCAGGCCGCGCACCGGATAGCCCACCAGCGCCTCCAGCGCCCGCCGGTCGGCCAGCACTTCCTCAGCCACTTCCGGCAGAGGGCAGCGGGCGATGGTCGGATGGGTCACCGTGTGGCAGGCCACCTCGTGACCCTCATACAGCGTCCGCACTTCCTCGGGCTGAATGCGCCGGTCGTCCCGGTCAAACAGGCCGCTGTTCAGGTTGAAGGTGGCTCTCAGCCCATAGCGGTTGAAGATCTCCACCAGCTTCCGGTCCTGGATGCGCCCGTCGTCATAGCTCAGGGTCAGCGCCTTGTGCTTGCCGCCCGGAAAACAGTAATATACGCGGTTCATGCTCTTTGTCCGCCGCCGCGCCAGCCGGGTATCCGATGGAAACGGCAGCCTGTCCTCCTCTCCGCGGATATTTTACCACATCCCCCTGATATTTCAACCCATAAATGCAGGTTTTGCCCCCGCTGCAAGAACCCGTTCCATACCTAATCTATAAAAATCTTTTGAAGATGGGATGGGGGTCTGGGGGCAGGGAAGGAACTTTTCTTCAGAAGGCTTCCTTCTCTGCCCCCAGGATCCGTAAGCGATAGCCCAGCCCATGTCCCGCAAAGCCTTGCGAAATCCCGCCTGCCGTGCTATGATGCCTTCAGGAACAATCGCTATCCGCGGGAAGACGATGCGGGGCGGCAAGCCCCGTCTGGAGGGCAGTCATGAGCAGAGTTGCTGTGGTGACCGGCGGCGACCGGGGAATCGGCCGGGCCTGTGTGGAAGCGCTGGCGGCTGACGGCTGGCGGGTGGTTTTCACCTGCCGGGAGCGGATCGACCTGGCGGAAGCTCTTTGCGCCAGCCTGCGGGAGCGCGGACTGGACGTGCACTGGATGCGCTGCGATGTGGCGGACGCGGAGGATGTCCGGCAAATCTTCGCGGAGATCGAGCGGACGCACCACCGGGTGGACGCGCTGGTCTGCAACGCTGGCGTTGCCCTTCTCCGCCTCTTTCAGGATACGGACGAGGCCGACTGGAACCGCCTGCTGCAGGTGAACCTGCTGGGCGCTGTCCGCTGCGACCGGGCTGTGCTGCCGGGCATGATCAGCCGCCGGGAAGGCGCCATTGTGCACATCGCCAGCATGTGGGGAGAGGTCGGCGCCTCCTGCGAGACCGCCTACAGCGCTGTCAAAGCCGCCCTGATCGGCCTGACCAAAGCGCTGGCCAAGGAGGTGGGCCCCTCGGGCGTGCGGGTGAACTGCGTCTCCCCCGGTCTGGTGCGCACTGATATGAACGCTTCCCTGGACGCTGAAACCCTTGATGCGATCGCGGAGGATACGCCTCTGGGCCGCCAGGGTGAAACAGCGGATATCGCCGGAGCCGTGCGCTTCCTCCTCAGCAAAGAAGCCAGTTTCATCACCGGGCAGGTGCTCGGCGTCAGCGGCGGGCTGGTCATCTGACCCGCTTCCCTCCCATCGGCTGAAAAACCTTCTGTCCAGTGGAAGAAATAGGCTTTCCCTCCCGTTTATATAGTGCAGTCCTCCAAAGATTGCCGCAGAAAACAAACAGTTCAGAAATAAATTTGAAATAATTCTGAAATATTTGCAGGAATCCGCGGAGGACACAGCGAATCATACAGGGAAGACCCATAGCTGGGCTTTGCGGAGCTGTCTCCGCCCGGCCCGGCAGAGAGGAAGGGTATCATGATGAAGAGAGGAATGGCGCTGCTGCTTGCGCTCATACTGATGCTGACGCTGGCGCCCGCGTCCATGGCCCTGAATAACCTGGGCACCGCTTATGTCACCGGCGGCTGGCTGCGGCTGCGTTCAGCCCCGTCCTTTCAGGCGGAAACCATCGCCAGCTATGCCTCGGGCACACCGGTCACCGTGCATGAAATCCTCGGGGACTGGTATCACGTATCCCTGGCCGACGGCAAATCCGGCTATATGCTGGGCAGTTACCTGAGGTGGGGCGGCAGCCAGCCTGTTTCGGACATCGCTTATATCACCAGCTCCAACGGCAAGCCTGTGCGCCTCCGTTCCGGCCCCGGCACCAATTACGGCGTCATCGCCACCTACCGGGTGGGCACCCAGGTGACCATCCTCAGCCGCGGCACCACCTGGCACTATATCCGCATCGGCAGCCAGACCGGCTACATGATGTCCCAGTACCTGACCTCCAGCTACACGCCCACCCCCACCGCCCAGCCTCAGACCGGCTACACCGCCTATGTGACCTCCTCCAACGGCCTGGCGGTGCGCCTGCGCTCCGGCCCCGGCACCAATTTCGGAGTGATCGGCACCTACAATCCGGGCACCAGGGTCACCGTGCTGAACCACGGCTCGGTCTGGGACTATATCAAGACCGCCACCCAGACCGGCTACATGATGACCAAGTTCCTGACCACCAGCACGCCCCAGTATAACCAGGTGACAGCGGTGGCCATCAGCAGCATGACGCCCCGGGTCGGCGACACCCTCTGGGCCACGGTAACCCCCTCCGGCGCTGCGGTGCTGTACACCTGGTTCAATGAAAACGGCACCTATCTGGCCAACACCCAATCCTACACCGTGAAGAGCAGCGACCTGGGCCACACCCTGCGGGTCATGGTCGCCGGCACCAGCGGCTGGTCGGGCACGGCTTACAGCGGCACCACCTCCCCCGTGACGGGCAGCGGCGGCACCACTCAGCTCACCGGTGTCACCATCGATACGGTGACGCCCCGGGTCGGCCAGGTGATGCGTGCCAGCCTGACGCCCGCCGGCGCTTCCGCCACCTTCGCCTGGTACCGCAGCGACGGCAGCCTGGTCTCCAGCTCCTCCAGCTACACGCCTGTGCAGAATGACGTGGGCTTCAGCTTCTATGTGGTGGCCATCGGCACGGGCAGCAGCACCGGCGCGGTCACCAGCGCCTACACCGGCCAGACCGTGTCCGGCGCCGTGACGGACACCGCCCTCTCCGGCTATGTGTCCCTGCCTCTCACCTCCGTCACCGGCATCCCCCTGACACCCACCATCAGCCTCAACTCGTCCAATGTCACCTACGCCTGGTACATGGACGGCACCCTGGTGGGCACCGGCAGCCAGCTGATTCCCACCATGGAGATGGCCGGCCACGACGTGCGCCTGGTGGTCACCGCCATGCCCGGCAGCGGCTATCAGGGCTCTGTCTCCAGCGGATACTGCACCATATACGCGATGCTGGGGCTGTAAAACCACTCTGAATCACAAGAGGAGTCTCCCTTTGACGGAGGCTCCTTTTTCTGATGCCGCGTTCTGCCCGGAAGAGGGTCTCCGCGCAAAACCCGAGCTTTCACTGTCTCCCATGAAAATACTGCTGAAGATTGTTACAAATCCCTCATTCCATTTCTTCAGCAGATGGATTATAATGATGTCCCACCGCATCCTGTGCGACCGACAGCTTCATCCCGTCCGCTTCACACCGGTACAACGCAAAATCCGCCGATCCGAAGGAGGTGGCGCATGTACGAGACCGTCTGTTTTGGCAGATACCTTCAGCGGGAAACCGCCGACGAGCCCATCGTCTGGCTGATCCTCGAGCGCTTCGAAGACCGGCTGCTCCTGCTGTCCCGCGATTGCCTCGCCGTGGAGCGCTTCCACTTCCGGGAGAGCAACAAGCCCTGGCATCACTGCAACCTGAGGGACTGGCTGCGCGAGATCTTCCTCAGCCGCGCCTTTACGGCGGAGGAGGCCAGCCGCATCCTCCCCACGGACATCGAGAACTCGGCACACACCCACTGCATCGATCCGGTCTTCATCCTCAGCAAAGAGGAGATCGAGCAATACTTCCCGACCGGCCGGTATCTGCCGTTCCGGGAGCGCTTCGCCGACGCCTCCCCCCAGGCCGACCGGCTGCTGCGGGAGCGGGGTTACATCCACGAGACCCTCACCTGCAGCTGGTGGGTGCGGGACGATGACAGGTGCGGGGCGAAACAGACTGTTGTCAACCGATACGGCCTGTTCTGCGCCTACAGGCCCACAGACATGGGCACGCTGGTGCGGCCGGCGCTCTGGCTGAACACCGGCGCGGCCGCAGCGGATTGCTGAAAGGAGGCATTCTCATGAAAAACCGTGTTGATTTCTCCGCCGCGAGAAGGCTGCTTCTGCTCGCTCTGGCTGCCGCCGTGGCGCTCCTGCCTATCCGGATGCGCACCGCCGGCGCGGAAGCCCCCTCCGGTTTCGAGTACCTGGAGGTGGACGGGAAGGCCGTCATCACCGGATACAGCGGGGAAGCCGCCGACCTGACTATTCCGGAAACCCTGGACGGTCTTCCGGTGGCCGCCGTCAGGGATCTGGGCATCCAGTCCGATGTCGGGACCATCACCATTCCCGACAGCGTGGCGCTGGAGGACGGCGCCATCAGTTTCTGCTCTGCGCTCCGGGAGATCAGGGTCAGCGAGAACCACCCCTCCCTGCGGCTGATCGACGGCGTGCTGTTCTCGAAGGACGCGAAAACCCTGCTTTGCTATCCGTCCGAATTCCCCGGCGAAATCTACACTGTCCCGGAGGGCACAGAGGCCATCGGTGCCGGAGCGTTCTGGGACTGCCCCTTCCTGCGGGAAGTTGTGCTGCCGGAGGGCCTGAAGGTCATCGGAACAGACGCATTCGGCCTGTGCATCAAGCTGACAGCGATGGAGATTCCCGTTTCGGTGGAAGTCATCGGGGAGATGGCCTTCGCCAACGCCGCGTTTGAATCGCTTGACCTGAGCGGGAATATACAGCTGAAAGAAGTCAGCGCGCGCCTGGCCTCCGGCTGCTGGCAGCTCTCTGCTGTTTCCCTGCCGGATTCCATCACCCGCATCGGTGACGAAGCCTTTGCCTTCACTGCCCTCGCGTCCTTCGAGCTGCCGGCTTCT
The DNA here is from genome assembly GCA_017534885.1 of Clostridia bacterium. GTDB lineage: Bacteria > Bacillota > Clostridia > Christensenellales > Aristaeellaceae > RUG11272. The sequence goes on from JAFXVR010000047.1 coordinate 40,553, forward strand.
GTTGAAATCATCGGAATCAATCCGTTCCGGGGCTGCGCCGACCTGCAGGTCATCACCCTCACCGGGGCAGAAGACCGCTTCACCTTCGTCTCCCCCTTCCTGATCGACATTCAGGCGGACACCGCCATCTGCTGCGTTCCCACTGTTTCCGGAGATATCTCCCTTCCCGAGGTCAGCCGCATCGGAGATTTCTGCTGCTTCTGCTGTGATGGGATTATCGGCATCGAAATCCCCCACCCCCTCCGCCAGATCGGCCAGTACGCCTTTGCCTCCAGTTACGCTCTGGAGACCGTCACCATCCGTCAGGCGGACAGTCTGGTGATCGGAGATGGCGTTTTTGAGGACTGCCCCGGTCTCTCGGCGCTGACCATCCTCGGGAGCGTGGCGGCTATCGGCACCGACGCCTTCAGCGGAAACGACCTGCTGACCCGCGTCATTACCGATAGCGACACTGTCAGGGCCTATTTCAGCGGAACTGACATTCAGGTGGCCGTGAGTCCTGAGGGCATCCCCGAATAAGCGCCAGCAGCATAACCGAACAGAGCATCTCCACAGGAAAAGGAGTCCCAGTTTTCAACGCGAGGACTCCTTTTTTGTCTGGCTTGCTGTCACTTCAGCGGCTCGGCGATGCGCTCCAGCTCATCCGCGATCTGGTCTGTCAGGCTGGGCGGCGCGGTGGGGCTGGTGGGGCCGACGGGATTGAACGGCGTCAGGTAGAGGTTCATCAGCAGCTCCCGGGGCGCGGTCTCGCCCTTGACCATTCCCGGCGGCACATACCAGCCGATGGAGGTCATGTAGGCGGCCACCGCGTTCACGGTTTTCGTGCCGTAGATGCCGTCGATCTTGCCCGGATCATAGCCCAGATTCCGCAGCGCTTCCTGCATGATGCGCACCGCCATGCCCCGGTCGCCCTTCTGCAGCGGCAGGAACTGGTCGTACACCGGCGCGTTGCTCGCGTTCATTTTCCTGAGCAGGCTGGGGCTGACGTACTCGCGCTCCGTCACGTGCACAGCGCTCATGAACAGGGCCACCGCCACCTGGGTCTGCCGGCCATAGGTGCCGTCCGCGCTGCCCACCGGATAGCCCAGCTGCAGCAGGCGCTTCTGCATCTTGCGCACCCGGTCGCTGCGCTCTCCCTTGCGGATGTTTTCGTCCTGCACCTCCTCGGTGGGGCTGGGCTCCCGGGTGGGCGTGACGGTCGGCCGGGGAGTCGCGGTGGGCCGGACGGTGGGCGCAGGGGTCGCGGTGGGCACAGGCGTGGCGGTGACGGTCTCCTGCTTGGGCGTCAGCTGAAGCGCCTCCGCCTGCTGCAGGTGATAGCCGTTTCCGTTGGCGCTGTAGCGGTAGAGCCGGTCGCCCACCAGCGCCGCCGAGACGGTGTCCGTCGAAACGGAAGCTACCTGCCGCTTTTCACCCGTTTCGAGAGCAATGACGGTCACGGAGCCGTCCGGGTGGGTCAGGGTGACCGCGTGCGCGCTGCACGTCAGGCTGCGGTGCTCGTCCACCTGGGTCTCCTCCGGGAAAAGGGAGAGCCCGGGCAGGGCGTCGGCCGTCTCAAGGGGCGTGCGCTTCAGCAGCCAGCCACTGTTTGTCTTTTCCACATAATAGAGCATCCCACCGGATTCAACGGCGGTGCTGGCGGTCTCGCTGAGCACCCGCTCTCCCTGCAGACCCTCGGTCACCGTCAGCCGGCCGCTCTCTCCCAGCGCCCAGGCGCTTTCTCCCCGAAGGGCGGCCAGCTGGGCCGGGGTGGGATTCCGGTACACGATGCTGGAACCGCTGCCATCGGTGTACACGGAGAACACGCGCTGATCCGCTGTCAGGCAGTAGACCGCCGCGCTGTCCATGGCAATCAGGTCCGTGATGGCCGCCGGCAGGTGGCGCACCGTGCCCGCCGCGTCCATCAGATACATGTGATCCGTCTCGCCGATCCAGGCGGTGAGGCCGTCCGCGGTCAGCACCGGGTCAGCCAGAGCCGCGCAGGAGGTCAGCACCAGCGCTGCCAGGAGCAGCAGAGAAAGGTATTTGCGCATATCATCATTCCTCCACAATCGCCTGTGGGTTTGTCCCACAAACATATCAACGAAGCCGGGCCCGGTTTTGATGCACGCGAAAACAGATTTTTGCGCCAAACAGTCAAAAGCGCAGCATGCTGCCCTCTCAGGTCACATGCTCTCCAGATAGGCCCTGACGATGCGGATGCACTTCTGCCAGTCCATGCGGGAGGAATCGATGCACAGATCGTAATCGTCCGCCAGCCGCCAGTCGCGCCCGGTGAAATAGCGGGTGTACTCGGCCCTGCGCCTGTCGATGTCGTGGATGCGGCGGGTGGCCTCGTCCTGGGTCAGGGAGTACATGTTCATCACGGTGCGGATGCACACCTTCTCCGGGGCGTGCACATACACCTTCAGCACATGCGGCTCATCCTTGAGGATGTAGTTGGCGCAGCGCCCGATGATGACGCAGTTCTCCTCCGCCGCCAGCCGCCGGATGATCTTCGCCTGATAGCGGAAGAGGTTCTCATTGCTGATGAAATCATCCCTGTCCGGCGGAATCACCTGCCCGTCCAGGGCGTCCCGGGCCACGCGCATCAGCAGGGTGCGCTTGCTCTTTTCGTCCGCCTTGGCGAAAAGCTCCTCGCTGATGCCGCTCTCGTCCGAAGCCAGGCGCAGCAGCTCCCGGTCGTAATAGGACCAGCCCAGCTCCTCCGCCAGCATCTTCCCCATGGTCTTTCCGCCGCTGCCGTAGCCGCGGGATATGGTAATCACACGATGTTCGCTCATTGAACGGCCTCCCTTCGGCCTCATTATATCAGATTGCTGGGATCGCTGCAAGCCGGGTGAGATAAAACGGACGCGCCGGGCTTCAACCGCGTCAGCCCTCCCTCACTTCAGCTTCAGCCCGTCGCTGAAGGCCTTCCCCACCGGCGCGCCGATCTCCCGGTACACGTTGAAGGAGGGATCGAAGATGATCGGGCGGAGCTTGCCCAAATCGATCTTGCCGTCGGTCAGGATGGCTTCATCCGCCTGGGAGGCCACAATCTCACCAATCAGGTAGCCGGTGCCGGGATCCCAGGAGCGCACGCGGCACTCCAGCGTCAACGGGAATTCGTCGATGATGGGCGCATCCACGTTCTCGCTGCGGCGCACATGGCAGCCGGCCCGCTCGATCTTGTTGACCTTCCGGCCGCTCTCCACACCGAAATAGTCGGAGATCACCACCGTGTCCACCGTGCCGAAGGCCACCGTAAAGGCGCCGGTCTTCTCAAAGTTCTCCGTGGTCTTGTGCTTGGACAGCATCAGGGTGATTTCCCCCATGTCGCTCTGCATGCCCCAGGCGGCGTTCATGGCGTTGGGCACGCCGTTTTCATCGTAGGTGCCGATGATGAAGACGCCCTCGGGGGTGATGACAGACTGCTTCCCGGCAAATGATATGCTCATGCTGTTTCCTCCCTGCGCAGCGCTGCGCTGTATTATATGGTATGATTCGCCGCTGATCCGTCAATTCCTGCCTGCCAAAGGCAAAGGAAAAGCCGGGAACCGTCTCCGGAATCCCGGCCTGCCGTCACGCGGGCTTGTCCCCGCCTTCGGTCACACTGAGCAGCTTGTCCAGCAGCGCGATCAGGGTCTCCTGCTCTTCCGCCGTCAGCCTCGATACAAAGCGCTCCGCCGCCTGCTGGCGCTCGTCCTGCACCTCCCAGGCGCGGGCCTTGCCCTTTTCGGTCAGGGCGATCAGGGTGGATCGCCGATCCTCCGGGTTGGCCTTCCGCTCCAGGTAGCGGTCGGTTTCCAGCCGATCCAGCTGCTCGGACAGGGAGGAAGCGTTGATGCCCAGCGCCTCAGCGATGTCCTTCTGACGCACGCCGTCCTCCCCCAGCTCCAGCACGGTCAGCAGGATCCGCTCCCTGGGCATGGGCCCGGGCCCGAAGCCAGGCCCCATTCCGGGCCTGCGGCCAAAGGGGGATTCAGGCGGCATCGGCGGATGGCCAAAGGGCCTGCGCTCACCGCCCGGACCCGGATGTCCCTCCATCGGCGGATGGCCTTCCATCGGCGGGCGGCCGCCGTGACAGCCCGGCCCAAAGGGCGGACGGCCCGGCATCCCGCCATGTCCGAAGGGCGGCATCTCCCCCATCGGCGGATGCTTCCCCATGGGCCCGGCCAGGCGGCCTGCCCTGCGCAGCTTTTCCATCAGCAGCATTTCTCTCGTCTTCTCCATACGCACTCATCCTTTCTGTGTTTTCTTCGGTGCCGAACTAAATATAGCATATTGCCTCGTGTTTGTCAAGTACTTCGGTGCCGAATTATTTTGCCGCTGAAAAAGTCAAAATCCCCCTTGCTTTTTTCGTGGAAGTGTGCTAAGATATCGCCGTTGCCCCGGAATGCTGATGTAGCTCAGTAGGTAGAGCGCATCCTTGGTAAGGATGAGGTCGCCGGTTCGACTCCGGCCATCAGCTCTTCAGGAAACCCTTGTAAACGCTGTGTTTACAGGGGTTTGCTTGTATCAGGAGACCTCTTTCGGCGCTGGATACAGAACCAAAGAGGTCATCGGAACGTCATCAGGCGTTTGGCAAAGATCTGAAGCAAAGGAGAAGATTGGCATGAAGAAAATCATCAGTATCCTGCTGGCGGCCATGATGCTGGCGCTGTTCGCCTGCGCGGCGGCGGATGCGGTCCCCCAGTCCGAGGGCGGCAAAAAGTTCGAGAGCGACTGGGCGATGAGCGACGGCCTGGTGCAGATTTACTATGAAGAGGAAGGCTATCGGGTCGCGGTGGACCTCAGGGATCCGGAGACCGGCGGCGGCTCCCTCTGGGAATACGCCTGCTTCTACCACGAGGACACGGACTCCCTTGTCTCCGTTACCTCCATGCGGACGGACTACACGGTGAACCCGGACACCGGCGATCAGGTGTTCGGCGACAGCGTGTATGAAGACTTTGACGATGAAAACCAGGCGACCGAATTCACCATCACCGAGGACGGCTGTTACCTGATCTGGAACAACGGCCGGGAGAACCCCGGCGCGGAGCTGCAGTTCGTTGACATCGGCCGGTTCGAGGGCGTCTGGCGGAACGAGGACGAGGAGGTCGAGGTCGAATTCAGGTGGAACGGCTCCGATCCGGACTACTTCTTCTACACCGTTTACATCCAGCGCGGCAAGTCCGACGCGGACACCTACGCTTCCTTCCTGATGAACGGTTCCTACGATCCCATCACCAAGAGGCTCAGCGCGGACGGCACCTGCACCCTGTTCACCAAAAACGCCTCCGGCGAGTATGATACCTCGGATGACGGTGAGAGCTACGACGCCTTCTTCTCCAAGACGGAGGACGGGAAGCTGTACTACGAGACGGCCAACGGCATCGAGCTGGAATACGACCTCCTGGGCGGCGATTGATCCCCCCATTGATCCCACCCGCACAAACCAACGGCAGGAAGCGCACAAGCCTCCTGCCGTTGGTTTTGTATTGCTGATAACGTTTTGCGTCAGTACCCTCTGGCCCGGTTCACCAGGGAGCGGAGCGGCTCACCCGCGCTGTACCTTCCCAGGTTTTCGATGAACAGCTCCTTGATCCGCTCCACCGTGTACGGCAGGGTCATGTTGCCGGCGATGTGCGGCGTCAGCAGGAGGCGGGGGCAGTCCCAGAGGCTGTCCTCCGGCGGCAGGGGCTCGGTCTCGAACACGTCCAGCGCTGCCCCGCCGAGGGTTCCGGCCCGCAGCACTTCCTCCAGCGCCTTCTGATCCAGAGAGATTCCCCGGCCCACGTTCACAAGGATCGCGTCGGAGGGCAGCCTGTTCAGCCGCTGACGGTTCATCAGGCCGGCTGTCTCCGGCGTACCGGGCAGGGCCATGATCAGCACATCCGTTACCGGCAGCAGGCCGTCCAGCTCCCCCACCCGGCAGACCGCGTCAAAGGCGGGATTCGGCAGGCCGCGGCGGCTGACACCGGTGATCCGCGCAGGCTGAAAGCCCCGTAAACGAACCGCGCAGGCCGTGCCGATGTCCCCCGTGCCCAGCACCGTCACCCGGCTGCCGTGGATGGAGCGGACAGGCAGCCCCCGATCCCAGCTTCTCTCTGCTGTTACGGCCCGGTATTCCGCGCCCCGGCGCATCAGGTCGAGGAGCGCCCAGACCACATGCTCGGAGATGGTCACCCCGTAAGCCCCGGCGGAGCAGGTCAGCAGCACCTCATCGGAGCGGAAGCTCGCCTGCCGCAGAAAACCGTCCACCCCCGCAAAGGGCGTAGCCATCCACCTGAGCTTCGGGGCTGCGGCAGGCAAGCGGGCGTCCTGACCGAGGATGATCTCCGCCTCCTCCGCCAGTTTCAGCGCCTCCTCCGGGTCGTCGCAGAAGCGCGCGGAAAAGCCGCAGGCCTCCGCTGCCGCCGCGATCTCCGCCCGCTGCGCCTCTGTCAGTTCGGGCACCGATACCAGGATTCTTCTTTCCATGCCGCCCTCCTCATTCCGCGATGATGCCGCCGAAGCGCCAGTCCTCCGTCCACCAGGTCAGCGGTGCGGGACTGCCGGGCGTCAGGCGGCCGCAGCGGCTGTCGCCCACCGAGGCCGCCGGGGTGGAAGTGCACATGCGGCAGGCGTCAGCGGGGCCAATGTCAAACAGGTGAATCAGGTTTTCCAGCGCCCGGCGCAGGGTCAGCACCGAGCCCGCCAAGGTGCCGTCGTCCAGCCGGGCTTCAGCGCCGCGCACGTTCACCCGCTGGCCGCCCAAGGCATAGACCCCGTCCGACAGTCCGGCGGCCTCCATGGCGTCCGTGATGGCCACCGCCTTTTTCGATCCCTTGCTGCGGGCGATGAGCCTCACCGTATCCCGATGCAGGTGCACGCCGTCGCAGATCATCTCGCAGTAGAGCCGGTCGTCCGTCAGCGCCGCGCCAGGCACGCCGGGCATCCGGTGCGAGAGGCTGGTCATGGCGTTGAAGGTGTGGGTAACGTGGTCAGCGCCCCAGTCCGCCGCCAGATGCACGGTTTCCGCGTCCGCGGCGGTGTGCCCGATGGACACCCGGACGCCCGCGGCTCTTGCCCGGCGGATGAAGGCCTCGCTGCCCGCCCGCTCCGGAGCCATGGTGATGAGCTTCACCGCCTCTGGATGCCCGCCGGTCATGCGCTCAAAGGCCGCCCAGTCCGGATCCGCAAAAAACTCCTTGCGCTGGGCTCCGGCCTTCTCCTCATTCAGGAAAGGCGCTTCCATGTGCGCGCCCAGCACCTCTGCGCCCCGTTTCTGCGGCTTGGCCATCACGGCGCGGATGCCCTCCACCGCGCGCAGGGTGTCCGCTTCAGAGGCGCTCATGGTGGTGGGGCAGAAGGCCGCCACGCCCTGCTCGAACAGGCAGGCGCTCATGTGCCGCACGGCTTCCTCCCCCTGCATGGTGTCCATCCCCATGAAAGCGTGGATGTGCACATCCACCAGGCCGGGCAGCAGCCAGCCGTCTTTCAGCTCCTTTATCCGCTCCCCGGGCTGAGCGGTCAGTTCCCTGCCCACTCCGGTCACCCGGCCGTTTTCCAGCCGCACCCGCAGCACTTCTTCAAAGGTTTCGCCCGTGAAGCATTTTGCCGCCTGAATCAGCATCGCTTGTCCGCCTCCCCGTCCGCTATCATCCGTTTCATCCGGATGCAGTCAAAGGTCTCCCCGTGTAGCACCTGCCCATCGCAGATGCGATAGCCCAGCTTTTCATAGAAGCCCGTCTTGCCCACGCGGCTGTCCAGCACGGCCTCCTCGCAGCCCATTTCCGCCGCCCATCGCTCGGCCTCCCGCACCACGCGCCGCCCAAGGCCCTGTCCCCGGTATTCCGGCAGCACCACGATCCGCCCCAGCATGACAGTCTTGTCTGTCAGCGGATACCAGCGGCAGGTAGCCACCGGCAGGAAGTCATCCACCAGCACAATGTAGCGGGTGGGCGGCCCGTCGTGTTCGTCAAACTCCTCGTGCAGGCTGATGTGGTGCTTGCGCGCCATCGCCTGAATGCGCACGTAATAAGCGCCCGCGCAGCCCGCTGTGTCCTCCGCTCTGATCACTTCCACCGGCCTCTCACACTCCTCCCGGACAGTATACCACGTCTTTTGTCCGGGGAAAAGCCCCCATTGACACCCTTACCGATTTGCGGTATGCTGTTGGCAGACGAAAGCGCCGGAGGAGGGATGAGGATGGGACCTGACGGAAGCGCGTTTGGCGCGGAGGCTGATCTGTTCGGCCAGAGCAGCGAGAAGCTGAGCATCGCTCCCCTGTGTTTCAGCCTCTCGGAGGACAGGCGTACCGCCTTCCTTTTCCGCCCGGAAACCCGGGGCGGCACCGGCAGCTATACCTACCGGTATGAGTGCTTCGGCCTGACGGGAAAGAGGGTGCGGTACTTCGACAGTGAGGAGGACGCTGCCGCGATGACGCCCGGCCGCCCCGGCTGGTTCCGCATGCAGGTGACGGTGGACGACGGCGCAACCCGGCTGAGCGAGCAGACGGGCTGGATTTTTCTGAAATGAGGAGGCGGGATGATGGAACGTTTTGCCTGGAAGGGACGGATCAAGCCCGGGATGAAGGCGGAATACCAGCGCCGGCATGACGCGATCTGGCCGGAGATGAAGGAGCTGCTGAAGGCCGCCGGCATCCGCAACTATACCATCTGGACGGACGGCGAGGAGCTCTTCGGCTACTATGAGTGCGAGAAAGGCATCGCCTTCGCGGAGAAGACGCAGGCCGAAAGCCCCATCGTGGACAAGTGGAACGTCTACATGGAGGACGTGCTGGAGCTGGTGATGGATCCAGTGACCGGCGCCCAGCCCAAGATGGAACAGGTCTTCCTGCTGGAGTGAGAAAAAGCGGGAGCCGCCCTGCCGGAATGGCGAGCGCTCCCGTTTTGTTTTGTCCTGATTGCTTTGCGCTGCAATGGCCCGGACGCCGTTCAGGCCTTGACCTCACTCTGCTTCCCGATCTTCGCGGTATACCTGAAGACCATCGGATAGACCGCGAAGAGCAGCACCGCGATGATCATGTAGCGGACAGCGCGCACCAGCAGGGCGGGAACGCTGTTGCCGGCCAGGAAATCCTTGGGGAAGGGCAGCTTCAGCAGGGTGTTAAGGCCGAAGTAGAGGGCGGCACCCCCCACCAGCCGGAGGATGATCCGGATGGGGCTGCGGGTGTTTTCAAAGCGCACGTACTTCTCCTCCAGGGGAAGGGCGATCATCGTGCCCACCAGCAGGCCGAAGCAGGTGAAGTAATCCTCGCTCTTGCAGTAGAACAGGCCGGGAATGGTGGTCAGCAGCAGCACGCCGTAGAAAACCGCCCGGCTCTTGATTTTGCGCTGCAGCCACGGCACAATGAACAGCGCCGCCACGCCCAGCGCCCAGCCCACCAGCACGTCCGTGGGATAGTGCGCGCCCACCGTGACCCGGGAGAAGCCCACCAGCAGGGGCAGGAGCAGGGCCAGGACTGTCAGCGTTTTGTTCTTTTTGTATGCCGCCAGGGAGCCGTACATGGACGCCGAGCAGGTGGAATGGCCGCTGGGGAAGGAATAGCCCTGGGCCGCCACGTCCATCACATCCGCGTCCGGATTTACCGGGCGGAGGATCTTGACGGTCTCATTGCTCATGTAGGGCCGGTAGCGCAGGAAGATGTTCTTGACCATGGGGTTCCAGGTCATGGCCACCAGCACGTTCATCCCCATGTACTTGCCCCATTCCTTGTCCCAGCACCAGTACAGGAAGCCCATCACCGCGATCATCACGATCTCCTCGCCCAGTGCGGAGAGCTGTGACACGCCCGCGATCACGCCCTGGCTGAATACCGACTGGAGCCACTCCATCAGGGAAACCTCCCAGCCGAAGAAAAAGTGATTGCCTGCCAGCGTCATCTTACATATCCCCTTCCAGTTCATTGAGTTCGGCCTGGGCTTCAGCCCGCAGCCGTTCCTGTCTCAGTCTGCGCCGCTCAAAGGGTCCCGCGTCCACCTCCCGGCGGTACCGCGAGCAGGCCCTCTCCAGCTGACGGAGCCGCTTCTCGGTCTGCCCGGCCTCCGCCTCCAGGCGGCTGACGCTTGTTTTCGCCTCGCCCAGCTGTCCCTGGGCTTCCCTGAGCTGTTCCTGCGCCGCCTTCAGCAGCCGCTCCTGCTCCTCCGCGTAGCGCTGCTGTCCCTGCCCGTAGGCCGTCAGCTGTTCACAGCGGCTTTCCAGCGCCAGTATGCGCTCCTGCGTCTGGCTGACGTAGGCCTCCGTCTGGCGGGCCCGCTCAGCCGAGGCAGCCTCCACCGCCTGACGCTGCTTTTCCTGCGCCTGGGCGTACTCCCTCAGCTGGGCCGCCTGCGCCTCCATTCCGGCCAGCACCTGCTGGGTTTCATCCCGGTATCGGATCAAGCTTTCCACATAGTCCCCGCTGTACTGTGCCTTCGCGGCGGCCTCGTGGGCGTCCCGGTAGCGGATCAGGCTCTCCACGTATTCCGCGCTGTACCGGGCCTGTCCGCCGGCGGCCTGGGTCTCGTCCCGGTAGCGGATCAGGCTTTCCACATAAGCCTGGCTGTACTGCTGCGGTTCGATGGCCGCCTGCCGCAGCGCCGCGTACCGCAGGGCCGCGCCGGGTTTCGGCTGACGCCGGGAGGGCTGGCGCAGGGCCTGCAGCATGGCTTCATACATGGCGTCCACCTGCCGCTGAACCTCTCCGAGGCGCTCCGGCGGCCGCGCAGGTTCCTTCAGCAGGCTCAGCGCCGCCTCCCGGAAGCACGCGCTGTCCGTCAGATAATGCCGCTCCTCCCCCATCAGGCTGTAGACCGAGCGGGTTTTGCGGTACCGGAAGAAGTCCAGGGCCAGCACCTTTTTTCCATAGGCGAAGGCGGTGATGGCGCCGTGGAAGCTGACGCCCATGTACATCTCGCAGCCTGCCAGCACGGCTATCATCTGCCGGAGGCTCAGCCCCTGCCCCAGAGCCGTGATGCCTTCGCGTCCAGCCATATCCGCCAGGCGCGCCGCCAGCTGCTCGTCCCCATGGGTGTAGGCCAGGGGCAGGAGCACAACCCGCAGTCCCTGATCCCGCAGCTGCCGCAGGGTTTCCAGCACTTCAGGCCACATGTCCTCGGGCAGCTTCGGGTGGGTGTGGAAGACCGCGTATCCGTCTTCCAGCGCCATATCCCGACGCACAGCCGCGAGCTCCTCCGCCGGGTAATACCTGGGCAGGAGGAAGGCGGGATCCGGGCTGACCACTACGCTTCTGTCCTCCGGCAGCACCTCCCGCAGGGAAGCCGCCGAAGCCTCGTTGCGCACGCTCAGGAAATCGGTTCCCTCCAGCAGCAGAGCGGTCAGTTCGCGCTCTGGCCCGGCAAAATCCGTCGGGACGCCCGGCGCATTCCAGAGCACCTTTGCCCCGGTCTCCAGCCCCACCAGAGAGGGCATCACCCAGCTCAGGGGGATGGGATAGGGGGTGAAGCGCTCCTCCCCCCGCTGCCGCTGCAGGATGTTCCGGTGGTGAATCAGCGCCCCGCCGGACACCACAATGGCGTCAAAGGGGTGCTCCCTGTGCCGCTCAGCCAGGCTGCTGATGGCGCTGACTTCCCTGCCCGTGCCCAGGGCCTGGGGCCCGGCTTCGCAGGAAAAGAGCTCGGTTTCCACCGGCTCGCCCGCGGCGGCCATCCACTTTTCAAAGATGAAGGGAAACAGGTGGTCTCCGTAATTCGCGATGTCGAACACACCTGAAAACGCAATCCGTTTCATTTGGCTGTCACTCCGTCAGGTTCTCCAGCAGCGTCATGGACTTGATCATCCAGCGCCCGCTCTCCTTCACCAGGGTCACCCGGTAGCGGGCGGAGGCCCAGGCCGGCGGGTACACGGCGGAAGGCCCGCCCGCGGCCACGGCTTCCTCAGCCTTGCTGCCCTTGATGCGCCCGTCGATGTGCGGCAGGCGCTCGGTCACGTCCACCCGCGCCGTGTCGTCCCAGGGCCAGATCCAGGTGAAGCCCAGGTCGATGCGGTGGTCGATGCCGCGGATCGTGTAGTTCTGATAGGGGGAGGTGCCCTGCTCAGCCGCCAGCAGCGCGGCGTCCCGCTCCAGGTAGGTTTGCTGGAAGTATTTGGTCAGCTCCTGCCCGTCCTCCATGCGCATGACCACCTGGGCCCGCCGCGCCAGCCCGTCCTTGAGCACAATCTGCACGTTGGTCAGGTTCATGGCATAGTAAAACGCGCAGACCGCCAGGCCCAGAATCAGGGCCGCCGCCGTCAGCCTGAAGGCCAGGAACCAGACAAACCGCCGCAGATACTTCAAGGACGCGCCTCCTTTCAGCTTTTTACTCCGTCTTCAGCCCATAGCGCACCATGGCTTCGATGATCTGGGGATACTTCCAGGTGTAATTCCGCCGGTTCAGCACGCCGAAGTTCTCCCCGCTGCCGTTGAAGGCGTGATTGTCCCACAGCAGGCAGGGCAGATTCCGGGCCGCGGCGGTGGCGGCATAGAAGGCGGTAAAGTCCACCCGCGCCTGAACATTGTCCACCTGGCCGGTCTTTTTGCGCAGGGCGCCGAACTCGCCGATGACCACCGGCACGCCCTTCGAGACATACTTGTCATACAGCCGGTTCATGAACACCACGATGTCCTGAGTCTGGGCGATGCCCGTCAGCCTGAAGCTCGCCGTGCCCTTGATGTTCAGCGCGAAGTCATAGGGCGTGTAGGCGTGCACTGACACGATGATGCGGTTGTCCTCGCTGTCCTCCGGCAGGCGGAAGGAGGGATTCACCGCGCACTCGGGGGAAGCGTCATAGGCCGGCACCATCAGGTAGCGGGTCGCGTTGTAACCGCCGGTGGCCCGCACGGTGTCCACAAACACCTGGTTCAGCCGGTTGATGCACTCCATGGCTTCCTCGCACTCGGGATCGCCGCTGACGTACATCCACTCGTGGCTCGTGCCCACCAGCCGCGGCTCGTTCATAGATTCGAGGATCAGCCGGTCGTCCCAGTCGCGGAAGCGCTCAGCCACCTGCTGCCAGATGGCGCGCACGTAGCGCTCGCTGTCCGCGTACCGCGCCTCGGTGGGATAGATCCAGGTGGTGTCGCTCTTGGCGTCCGAAAAGTCGTGGTGGATGTTGATGATGACGTGCATCCCCCGCTCATAGCCCCAGGAGGCCACCTCGGCCACCCGCTCCAGCCACGCTTCCGAGATGACCAGGTTCTCGTCCACATGGTCGTGCCAGCTCACGGGAATGCGCACGGTATTCATCCCGGCGGCCTTCAGCGCGTCAAACACGCCCTCGGTGGTCATAGTGCCGCACCAGATGGCCTCGATTCCCAGCTCATCCCCGTTGTACCCCTTGTAGGCGTAGGCCTCCAGCGTATTGCCCAGGTTCCAGCCCACGCCCATGGAGCGGGTGAAGCGCAGGGCCTCGTTGTCCGGCACCTCGCGGGCGCCGATGTTCAGCTCCGGAATCACAATCTCCTCCGCCTGCGTCACGGGCAGGCTCAGCAGCAGCAGGCTCAGCACCATCAGCGCCAGACAAAGCTTCTTCATGGGAGCGCCTCCTCATCAGGTTGATGCGCCCATTATAGCAAATTCAGCCCCACAGGGCAAGATGTCCAGGTGAGTTTACATCCGCCGCGTGAATTCCCTGTGGCGCGAACAAGCCGGATATGCTATACTGTTTTCAGCAAAACAACGGGGAGGAATACACCTTGGAAAACCTGCTTGAACAGGCAAAGGCGCTGTACGCGCTCGAGGACTGCGTCTGCACGCCCGTCTCCGGTCATGAGGGCGGGCGCAACCTGCTGTATGTATGCCGCCTGAACGGAGAAAACCGCTCTGTGCTCCGCATCTCGGCCACAGGGGATCGGACTGAAGAGGAATACCTCGCGGAGACGGAATTCGTCCATGACCTGGCGCAGAAGGGCGCGCCGGTGGCCGATGCACTTCCCTCCATCCACGGCCGCCTCGTCGAGCGCGCCGAATGGGAAGGAAAACCGGTTTACATCAGCCTGTTCGCGTACGCGAAGGGGATGCTGATCGCCGACAACGGCTACCGCTACCGGGAGGGCGCGCCGCTGGAGGAGTACTTTTACAACACCGGCAAGGCCTTAGGCGCGATCCACCGACTGTCGAAGCGGTATCAGCCCCTCCACCGCCGGCCGGATTACTTTGACAAGTACAATATGGCTTATATCGGTCAGCTGATTCCCGACAGCCACGCCGACCTGAAAGCGGCCATCGCCGCGCGGCTGGAGCAGTTCCGCTCCCTGCCTGTGGACGCGGAGAGCTACGGCCTGGTGCACTTTGACTTCAGCGACGGCAATTACCACATCGACATGACCACCGGGGACATCACTGTCTTTGACTTTGACAACTGCATGTACTGCTGGTATCTGTTTGACCTGGCCAATCTCTGGACTCACGGCGTCGGCTGGTTCCGGAACGAGCCCGACGGGGCCCGGCGAATGGCCGGCATGCGGCGGTATTTTGATGCCATCCTCCGGGGCTACCGCAGCGAAACCGACGTTTCCGAAGATATGCTTGAGAAGCTGCCCCTGTTCATCGACATGGTGCTCATCGAGAACATCGTCGACGAGTACGAATGCTGTGCCCGGGAGGGCGAGGAGGTGGACTGGGAGGACGTGGAGGATGCGGCGGAATGCCTCATCCACTCGATCCCCTACGCGGGCTTCGGAGAGGAATAAAGGGACGAAAAACACAGCCTGCACCATCGGCTGTTTCCTGAAGCGCGAGTACTGATTCGGATGTTAAAGGGCGCTTTCCTGAACCAAGCCACGACTGGTTGTGGAGGACAGTGGTAAATTCCACAACCAGCCGTGACTCTAAGGTTGGAAGCGCCCTTTTTGTCACCCTCAACAGCCTTTGGGCATTGACCGCATGAACCCGCTGCAGCCCAGCTCTGACAGTTCCGCAAAGCCCAGCGAGCGGTAGAAGGCCGCCGTCTGCGCGGTGCTGTCCGTCACCAGCACGATCTGCCGGACGTCCGCGTACCGGTCGAGCACCGCCCGCAGCAGCGCTGTCCCGATACCCTGCCGCTGCCTGTCCGGGCGCACCAGAACGTCCTGCACATAGACGATGGTGGCCCCATCCCCCACCGCCCGCACGATGCCCAGCAGCTCATGGTTCTCCCAGGCCGCCAGCACCAGCAGGGCGCGCCGGAAGCCTTCCTCCAGCGCATGCAGGTTCTCCGTGTAGGCTGTCCATCCCACCGCCCCATAGAGGCAGCGGATCTCGTCCTCCCTGTACTCCGTGTATTCCCTGATGTCCATCGCCGCAGCGCCTCCGTTTTCAGCCGACCGTGAATTCCGTCCATTCCACATGGTTGAACTGCATCACGTCGTCGGCTTTTTTCATGCCGCATTTCTCGTAAAAGGGCACGGCGTTCTCGTTGGCGACCAGATAAACCGCGATGTCCTTCTCGCCGCCGGCCAGCTCGTGAGCCGTCTTCAGCAGCCGCCGGCCGATGCACCGGCGCTCGTAAGCCCTGTCCACGCCCAGGTCGGTCACGTACAGCCAGTAGGAAAAGTCCGTCAGGCCAAAGAGCGCGCCCACCAGCAGACCTTCTTCATTCCGGGCGGTCAGGCTGATGGAAACGCTGTTCACCAGCCGGGCTATCCGCTGCTCAAACCGCTCCTTCGGGTACTGGGAGCCCAGGTCAGTCCGCTTGAGAAAGCCGATGTACTCCTCAGCGGTCACCCTCTCGCTTTGGATCGTGACGGTTTCAGCCATTGTTCTCCCTCTCCCTCAGGTACGCCTCGAAGGCCGGGGTTCTGCTCCAGTACCGGATGCCCCAGTTCTCAAAGCTCCACTCGTCCATATAGCCGTTGCACTCATAGTCCACATACCAGATCAGGCCGTCCCGCATCACAAAATTGGTGGGGAAATAGTCGATGTTCAGCCCGGCGGCCTTCGCCAGAGCGGCCATTTCCCGCGCCTGTCCCAGATAGGGCTCCGCAGAACGGCCGTCCATGACGATGTCAAAAATGGTCTCCCCCGCGATATACTCCTTGACGATCCGCTCCGCCTCCGCATCGATGGCGATCATCCGGGGGATCCGGATGCCGGCCTGGGTCAGCCGCTGATAGTCCCGGCGCTCCGCCTCGATCTTGTCGCCGAAGGCGTAGTAGGCGCAGGGCTCGTGGTGAATCTGCTTCAGCACGACCTGCCGGCCCTCGCCATCCGCCAGGTAGGAATAGCCGCCCTTGCCGTGGCCCAGCAGCCGGAGGAGGCGGTACGTCCGGCCGCAGACAGTCAGCGCTTCTTCCATTGCACGCTCCTCCAAGGTCACTCTGCCGCTTTGGGTTTCCGGGTGAAGGACACCCGCCCCTTCGCCTGATGCCCGGTGACGCTCACCCGCCAGACGCCGTCCTCGGGGATCTCAATGCTGAATTCGGCGCTGACCTGCCCCTTTCCTCTGTAGACCGGCTCCTTTCCGGCCTGACTTACGGTCACATCCACCGAGCCGCCGGTGTGCGCCAGCGAAACCAGCAGCTGATCGCCCGCCGAAAGCTCCAGCTCCGCGCTCTCCTCTCGGTTCAGCACGGTGTACTCCATCTGAAAGCTGTGTTTGTCGCTCGCCCTGGAGCCGTCAAACACGCTGGTCTGCCCGCAGCCTGTGAGCAGCATGAGGGCCAGCGCCAGCAGGCAGGCTCCCGCGGCTGTTCTGGTCAATCTGTGTTTCATCTGTGATTTGCCTCTTCTCTCTGGGCTGGCCGCCAGTCAGATCTGTTCCCGCAGCCATGCCTCCACGATTCCGATGTCCGTCTCCGCCATAAAAGGATGCTCGCTGTCCGGCGAGACCGTCAGCGCCGCGCCGAAACGCTTCGCAAAAGCCCGCATCACCTCGGGAGACTGCAGGTTGTCCCGGCCTCCGTACAGGATGGCCGTGGGAATGGGCCAGCGTTCAGCCGGATGCGCCATAATATACTGATAGTAATCCCAGCGCAGGGGATCGATGGGCGTGTCGATCACCCGCTTTTTTTGCAGTTCCTCTGGAGTGACGCTGAACCACCGCATCATCTGCCCTACCAGATACGCCATGTCCACGATGGGCGACTGGAAGAGGGCGTTTTTGAAGGGCCTGTCCCCATAGGTCTGCAGGGAGAAGTAGGCCCCGATGCTGCAGGCGTACAGCGAAACCCGCTTCCACCGCGCAAAGACCCAGTCCGCCACTGTATTCAGCTCCCGCATGCCGGTGAACACGTCCAGCTGCGCATCGTCCCTGCGCTCTCCGTGTTGGGGCAGGTCAAAGCTCAGCGTCTGATGGCCTTTCTCCCCGGCGATTCCGGCAAAGGGTTCCGCCACTTCCTTGCGGCCCAGCTTGCCGTGGACATAGATATACAGCCTGTCCGACGGCTCGCCCCAGAGCAGGGCGGGGATGCCGCCGATATACAGTCTTTCCTGCATTTCCATTCACCTTGGCGTCTCAATCGTTATCATCGCTTCATAAGGTCGCGTTTACCATGGCCGCGTACTGCTCCTCGGGAATCATGGGGGAACAGATCTCCTCCAGCAGCGCCGGGTCGATGGCGCCGGCCTCCGCGTACTGCCTGCCGGCGCGGCGCACCAGCTCCAGCCGCGGCGCGGTCACGGGAGCCGCCTCCGGTGCGTTGAACATGGGGCTCTCCGGCACGGTGAGAATGGCATCGTTCCCCGGGAAGCAGAGCCTGAACTGCGCCACCGCCGGTTCAAAGTTACTTTGGCTGTTGGGGAAGCCGCAGCCGCAGATCATCATCCAATGCATCCGGGAAAAGTCCGCCTGACCCACGTGCTCGTACCGGTCGCCGACCTTGCGCATGGCGATCGAGGACAGCGGTATGGTGCGGTCCAGCAGGGCTTTCAGCGGGGCGGGCATGCCGCAGCAGTACAGCGGAAAACTGAAGATGATCAGGTCGCTTTGCAGCATCTCCTCCAGAATCGCCCGCATGTCGTCCCTCTGGCAGCAGGTGCCGCCATTGTATTTGCAGGCAAAGCAGCCCCTGCAGTACCCGATGTTTTTGTCTGTCACATGGAGGATGTGCGCCTCCTGAGCCGACGCCTCCCGCATTCCGTCCAGGAAAGCCCGGGTCAGGTGCAGGGTGTCGCTTTTGTCCCCCTTGGGGCTTCCGTTCAGCACCATGATCTTCATTGCTTTTTCTCCTTTTTGAGCCCGTCGGCCCAGAGTACCGAGGCCCGGTACAGGCTGTACAGCCCCGCGCTCAGCAGGATGGCGCCGATGATGTCCGTCAGCCAGTGCACCCCGGCCACCAGCCTGCCCAATACCATGAAGGCCGAAAACAGCAGGGCAAAGGCAGCCGCCGCCCGCCTGGGAGAGGGTTTGGCTGTCCGCCGGTTCACCTGGAAGGTCAGCGTCGGCATGACGCTCAGCACCAGCAGAGTAGTTGAGGAGGGATAGGAGGCCTCCATCGCGCCGTCGATGAGGATGGGCCTGTAGTTGATGGGGATCATCTCGAAGATCAGGTAACCTATGATGACCAGGATGTAGTAGCCGCCCAGCAGCAGGATGTCCGCGTCCACCTTCAGCAGGTTCCGCCTGCGGATCAGCTGGACGAGCCCCAGCGCCGCGAAGCACAGGCAGATGGCGATGGGCACCAGCCCCAGCCAGTCCGTGACGGTGTATATCCACAGGTGGACGCCTGTCAGCCGGTGAAACCACTGGTTGACCGTAGCCAGGCCGATGTCCGTGCCGTTGACGCCCACCGGCTGCACATCCACCGTCCGGATGAGCAGCGTCCACAGGGCGAAGGCGAGCACCAGCGCCGCGCCGATGGCGGCTGTTCTTTTTGCGTTCTGTTTCATGTTGGATTCCTCTGTTCCGGCCGGTTCGCCCGGCCTGGTTGATTGGTTTGTCTTATGGCTCTGTCAATCCGCTGTCTGAACAGGCCGTGCCGGTTGCAGTACAGGTACAGCCAGCCGCTTCCGCGCCAGAAGAACCGCGCCTCGGCGTTATCCTCCGGGTAGAAGGTCTTCATATCACAGCGATCCGCGGTCATGAAGGCCGCAAAGGACAGATAATGTTCCTTGCTCATGGGATGGTCCGCGCAGACGAAAAGCTCATCCTCCACCCACTCCGCCTTAACCGTGTGCGCCCCGTCCGCCTCCTCCGCCTCCAGGGCGGGCAGCTGAATCCCGCAGCAGGAAATCAGCGCTTCCCCCCTGGTCAGCATCACGTTGCCGCAGACCGGGCAGACGTAAAAGCGGCTTTTCAGCATGTTGGAAGCGCGGTTGGTGTTGACGATAGCCTGCCCGCAGAGCAGCTCCGCCACAGAGACGCGCAGGGCTCTGCCCAGGGGCTCCAGCAGGGATACGTCCGGAAAGCCGCGCCCGTTCTCCCATTTCGATACGGCCTTGTCGCTGACACAGAGCACCGCGGCCAGCTCCGCCTGGGTCATGCCATACTTTTCGCGCAGCGCCCTGATGGCCGCGCCGGTGACATAGTGATCCATTTGGCCTCACTCCTTTCCGGCACAGCGTAACAGACAGCCCGTCTCCGCGCAACCTACGCTCCGTAGAGTGCCTTGCCCGGCCCAGCGAAAAGCGCGTCAGCGATCACGGCCGCACACGCCTCAGGCGATGCCGCGAAGGTGTTGACGGTCAGGTCGTAGCCCTCCTGGGGATACAGGTACTTTTCCGACGCCTCCGCCGAGCCCGGGCACCGGTTCCCGCGTTCAGCCTCCCGCCGCAGCAGCTCCTCATGCGGGCAGGTCACCCGAACCAGGTACAGCGCATACGCACCGAGCATCTCCCGGAGCTGGTCGAAGATCCGCCGGCTGGTGATCACATGGTCGATGATGACCCCCGGAGCCGTCCGCATCTCATCGATGGCCTTCGCGCACATGTCCCCGGAGATCTCAAACACATCGTCCTCATAGATCGTCTCGTCCTCCGCGATCTTCATGAAGTCGTCGATGGACACGATCCCGTACATTTCGTTCCGCTTCTCCCTGATGAGCGCCTGCAGGGCCTTTGCCAGCGTTGATTTTCCGCTGCTGGAGGGCCCGTTGAGCAGGATGATCCGTCCGGGCATACGCCGCCCCTCCCCTGTCAGCCTTTCAGTCTGCGCCGCGCGTCCTCATTGTTGCTGAGGATCATGTTCAGCTTGTCACAGCCATCCATCTCCGGACAGTCGCCGCAGGTCTCGCAGCCCTTCTCCCGGGCGCACTGCCTGATGGGGCACAGGGCTTCGCAGTAGGGCGTCTTGGGTCCTTCGATCCGGCAGCCCGTGCAGTTGATCATCTCCGGGGTGATTTCCACCTGGTTCAGCTCCGACCACTCCTCCGCGACCTTCCGGCGGAGCGCATCATCGTCGCGGACAGTGGCCAGCCGGGCTTCACAGGCCTCGCAGTCCAGCCCACAGCAGGCAATGTAATTCTTCATCATGTATGCCTCCAAATCAATCGTTGTACGCAGTCAGCCTTGTTCGAGCAGCGCCTGTACCTCATCCAGTTTCGGCGGATGCTTCGGCAGGGGGAAGCGTGAGATGGCGATGGCGGAGCAGGCGCTGGCAAAGCGCACCAGCTCAGCGTCGTCCAGCCCGCGCAGCAGGCCGTACACACAGCCGGCCTTGAAGGTATCCCCCGCGCCGAGGGTGCTCTTCACCTCCACGCTGAAGGGCTTCATCCGGTGAAGCGCCCCGCCCTTCCGGCCGTAGAGCATCTCGCCCCCGCCCTGGGTGAGGATGGTCAGCCCCTCCGACGCCTCCTGCATCAGCCCCATGATTTCCTCGGGAGAGCGCCCGGCGTAATGCTCGGCGGTGCACTCCCGGGAGACCACGTTGACGGCCGCGTGCTTGTGCAGCGGGGAATCGTGGGGACAGTCGATGGTGACATAGGGGATGCCATGGCGGCGGCAGATGTCCGCTGCCAGCAGGGATTCCTCCCGGAAGTAGGGATCGACAGCCGCCGCCCGGCATCCGGCGATGTCCTCCTCCCGCGGAACGCTCCACCACCGCCTGCCCGTGGAAAACAGCGTCTGGAAGCGACCCATGGGCGAGCGCACCAGCCCGGCGATCACCACATAGTCCATCACACCGGGGTCATCCTCCATGAAATGCAGGGGCGAGAGATCCACTGTCTTGTCCGCGTAGAAGGCCCTGAGCATCGGCGCGACTTCCGTGCCGATCCAGGTACCGTCCATCCGCACGGAAACGCCCAATGAGGCCAGCACTGTCGCCGCCGTGCCCGTCTCACCGCCCGGGAGGAAGTACTGCTCGCTGATCTCCGAGTATTCGTCCGGCCGGAGAAAGCCGTCTTTCAGCAGAAAAGAATGGGTGCCCAGCACCTGGCCGTACAGGTAGGCTTCCGCCTGCTTTTTCATCTTCATCCTCCGTTCCTTTTCATGCTGTCCCACGCCTCCCGCGCCAGGGCGAAGACGCAGGTGACGCCGTTGATTTCGTCCGGGTATTCCTTTACAAGGCGCATACCGATGGCCTCCGCCGTCCTCCGGGAGGGCAGGTTGGTGTATTTGCAGTAAGCGTACACCGCCGGGAAGTCCGTGTGTTCAAAGGCCCAGTCCCGCACCGCCGCGGCGCCTTCCTTCGCGTAGCCCAGCCGCTGGCAGTCCCTGCGGATGTGGTAGCCGATTTCCGGCAGCGTCTCCCCGTCGATGCGCTGCAGGGTCAGGCCGCAGTCGCCAATCACTCCGCCATCCTTCAGGCATACAGCCCACAGGCCGAAGCCCAGCTCCCGGTACCGCTCCCTGTTCCTTTGAATCCACTCCCGGACGCGCTTCTCATCAAAGGCGGAAGGATAGTGCCGCATGATCGTTTCATCCCCCAGCACGGCATGCAGGGCAGCGCAATCCGCCTCCTCCATCTCCCGGAGGAGAAGCCGCTGTGTTTCCAGCGCGAACCGCATCTTCATACACCCTCCGCCACCAGTTTTCTAAAGATGGCGTCCCTGTCGAAACGTCCCTCCGGCAGCCCCGGAATCTCCTTGTAGGCCTTGCACACGGAAAGGCTGATCTCGGTGAACACAGCGCTCATCTCCTCGTCCGTGTAAGGGCAGCCGTCCGTGACAATCAGCGTGGCAAAGCTGAAGGCCACCAGCCACAGGTCGCGGAAGTACCGGTCCGCCGTCTCGCTGTCCATGTGGTAGATCCGCATGATGGACTCCCGGGCCAGCTCCTGGGAGAAGCGCAGGGCTTCCATGGCCCCGCCGCCGCCCGCCTCCGGCCTGGTCAGAAAGAGCAGCTTATACAGCTCCGGCTCCTCCTTGGCGAAGCAGAGGTACTGCTGCCCGACGCCCAGAAAAGGAATCGGCCCGGACAGCCCGCGCTGGATGTACGCCCGGTAGACCTCCCGGGCTCGCAGGCTCACCTCCGCCTTCAGCTCTTCCATGGTGCTGAACCAGGTGAAGATCGGCCCGACGGACACCCGGAGCGCCCGGGCCACCTCCCGCGCCGTCACAGCCTCGATTCCCTTTTCCCGGGCGACGTCCAGCGCCGCGCTGACAATGGTCTCCTTCCGGAACTTGGCCTTGGGGGGCATGGCGCGCCTCCTTTCAAAAACAGGTGTTCTCTAACGTCTGTTATAGAACGTCTGTTATTATACATCTCATCCTCTTCTGTGTCAAGCCCCGCCGCACTTTCTCACCCACTTTGCGCATGCATGCGATTTGTCGCAGCAGGCTGAATCCTCCCTTGCCAAACGGCTGAAAAGGCGGTATAATCATTTTGGTCATTTATGACCATCTGTGACGGAGCTTGATGCCGGGAGGTGAGGGCGTGCTGGCAGAGGTGATTGTGGACATCGTGCACGAGAACGTGGTGCACACCTTCACCTACCGGGTGCCCGAGGGCATGGCGCTGCAGCCCGGCCAGCGGGTGTCCGTTCCCTTCGGCTCGCTGAAAAAGGAAGGCGTGGTGCTCTCCCTGAAGGAGACCTGCGACCTGCCCCCGGAAAAGCTCCGCGACGTGCTCTGCCCCCTGGAGGATTATCCGGCCATCCTGCCGCCCCTCATCAGTCTGGCGCGGTACATGGCCGACCGGGCTCCCTGTCCTCTGGCGGAAACGTTGCGGCTGATGCTGCCCGCGGAGATGCGCGGCGGCCGGGTGCAGGTGAAAGAACAGCCCGTCGTCCGGCTGACCGGCGCGCTGAAGCCTGAGCAGCTGGAGGCCCAGGGCCGTTCGCAGAAGCGCAGGCTGCTGCTGGATCTCCTCAGCGACGGCGCCGAGCATCCCGTGGGCGAGATGCGCCTGCTGGTGCGCGACCCACTGCCCGCCCTGCGCCAGCTGGAGGAGCAGGGACTGGTGGCCTTCTCCCAGCGGGAAGTGCTGCGCAGCCCCGGCGGCCCGGTATCCCCCCTCCCCGACCCGCAGCTCACGCCCTCCCAGGAGGAGGCGCTGTCCCTGCTGCGGCCGGCTGTCGACAAGGGCGAGGGCAGCTTCCTGCTCTTCGGAGTGACCGGTTCGGGCAAGACCGAGGTCTTCATCCGGCTGGTGCGCCGGGTGCTGGAGATGGGCAAAACCGCCCTGATTCTGGTGCCGGAAATCGCCCTGACGCCGCAGATGGTCTCCTGGTTCCGCGCGCGCTTCGGTGAGGTGGCGGCTGTGCTGCACTCCCGGCTTTCCGCGGGCGAGCGCTTCGACGAGTGGCGGCGGCTGCGGCGCGGGGACGCCCGGGTGGCCATCGGCGCGCGCTCGGCGGTCTTCGCGCCGGTGGAAAACCTGGGGCTGATCGTGGTGGACGAGGAGCACGAGAGCACCTATCAAAGCGACCATCACCCGCGCTATGATACCCGGGAGGTGGCGGAATGGCGGTGCCGGGAGGAGGGCGCGGTGCTGCTGCTGTCCAGCGCGACACCCAGCATTCTCTCCTTTGCCCGGACCCGGCGAGGCGACCTGCGGCTTATCGAAATGCCCAGCCGGGTGATGAACCGCCCCCTGCCCGAGGTTAGCGTGGTGGACATGCGCCAGGAGCTGCGGGAGGGCAACCGCTCCATCTTCTCCATCCAATTGCAGAAGGCGCTGCAGGACTGTGTGGCCCGCGGCGAGCAGGCCATGCTGCTGATGAATCACCGGGGCTATTCCAGCTTCGTGTCCTGCCGGGGCTGCGGCCAGGCCATCAAGTGCCCCAACTGCGATGTGGCCATGACCTACCACCTCTCTGGCGGCGACGGTCAGCTCCACTGCCATTACTGCGGCTATACCGCCCCCGTGCCCACGGTCTGTCCTTCCTGCGAGAGCCGCTATATCCGCTATTTCGGCTCGGGCACCCAGAAGGTGGAGGAGGAGCTGCGCAAGCTCTTTCCCGGCACGGGCATCGTGCGCATGGATGTGGACACCACCTCCGGCAAGGACGGTCACGCCAAACTGCTGGACGAATTCCGCTCCGGCCGGGCTCGGCTGCTGGTGGGCACCCAGATGATCGCCAAGGGTCACGACTTCCCCTCGGTGACACTGGTGGGCATCGTGGCGGCTGATCTGACCCTCAACCTGCCGGACTACCGCTGCCGGGAGCGCACCTTCCAGCTGCTGACCCAGGCAGCGGGCCGGGCCGGGCGCGGGGAAAAGCCGGGCCAGGTCATCATCCAGACCTACAAGCCGGAGGACCTGACCATCCAGGCCGCCGCCAGCCAGGACTACCGCGCCTTCTTCGAGATGGAATTCGACCGGCGGCGGGCGGGGCTCTATCCCCCCTTCACCGCGGTGGCGCGGCTGCTCACCGAGGCGAACAGCCCGGAGGCGGCGGCGGCTCGCTCAGGCGCTCTGTACAACCGTTGCCTGGAGCTGCTGGAAACGCATCCCGCCTGGAAGCGCCGCGTGCCGCTGATGGCCCCCGGCAAGCCCTCTGTCAGCCTGCTGCGGGGAAGATACAGGCATCAGGTGCTGTTCAAGATTCTGGTGCATCCCGAGGCGGAAGCCTTCGCCGCCGCCTTAGCCGATCTGGCCCGGGAGGAGGACAGCGGCACCACCACCGTGTTTGAGTACAATCCAACCAGTCTCATGTAAAGATCTCATGCAAACAGAGTAAGGAGAAGCATCATGGCAATCCGGAACATTGTGGAATTGGGCGATGAAGCCCTGCGCAAGGTATGCAAGCCCCAGGACAAGTTCGGCATCCGCCTCGCGCTGCTGCTGAAGGACATGGCGGACACCATGTACAAGGCGGAGGGCGTGGGTCTGGCCGCGCCTCAGGTGGGCATCCTACGGCGGGTGGCCGTGGTGGACATCGGCGAAGGGCTGATTGAGATGGTCAACCCGAAGATTGTCTGGGCCAGCGAGGAGGAGCAGTGCGGCCGGGAGGGCTGCCTGAGCCTGCCTGGCCGCCAGGGCGTGGTGCGCCGCCCCATGAAGGTGCGGGTGCTGGCCCAGGATCGCCACGGCAATCCCATCGAGATCGAGGGCGAGGGCTTCCTGGCCCGGGCGCTCTGCCATGAGATCGACCACCTGGACGGTCATTTGTGGATCGACCACGCCGACCGGGAGCTGACCCCGGAGGAAATCGAGGGACATATCCCGGAGGATGACGCGCAGTGAGAATCGCATTCATGGGCACGCCGGAATTCGCCCTGCCCAGCCTGGACGCGCTGGAAGCCGCCGGGCATGAGATCGCGGCGGTCTTCACCCAGCCCGACCGTCCGAAGGGGCGGGGCAACAAGCTGGTCATGCCGCCCGTCAAGGAGTGGGGCCTCAAACGCGGCATCCCGGTATACCAGCCGGTCAAAATCCGTCTGGAGAGCGTTGACACCCTGCGCGCCCTCCAGCCGGATGTGTGCGTCACGGCGGCCTTCGGTCAGCTGCTGAGCCAGGAACTGCTGGACATCCCGCGGCTAGGCACCGTCAATGTGCACGCCTCCCTGTTGCCGCGGCACCGGGGCTCCGCGCCCATCGCCTGGGCCATCCTGCAGGGGGATGCCGAGATCGGCGTCACCACCATGCTCACCGTCCGCCAGCTGGACGCCGGCCCCATGCTCCTGCGCCGGGCCATTCCCCGCGACCCCCAGGCCACCTGCGGGGAGCTGACCCGGACGCTGGCGGAACTCGGCGCTAGCCTGCTGACCGAAACCCTGACGGGGCTGGAGGCCGGCACCCTGACCCCGACCCCCCAGGACGAGGCCGCCATGACCTATGAGCCCATGCTCAGCCGGGAGATGAGCGCCATCGACTGGGCCCAGCCCGCTGAGGCTGTGGTCTGCCGCATCTTAGCGCTGAATCCCTGGCCCTGCGCAACCGTTCCCATCGAGAGCGGCCCGCTGAAGCTTCTCAGAGCCCGTCTCGCCGCAGGGCAGGGCGTCCCGGGAGACATCCTCGCCGCTGACCCGAAGGCCGGCCTGATCGTCGCCTGCGGGGAGGGCGCGGTGGAGATCACCGAGCTGCAGGCCCCCGGCGGCAAGGCCATGAGCGCCAGGGATTACCTGCGCGGCCACCGGCTGGACGGCAGCCTTGCCGAATCCTGATTCATCACCTGAGAGACCAGAAACGGAGAGCGCACCATGGCAGAGGATCATCGTCGAGAGTCCGGCGGACAGGACAACCGCAGAAGTGGGGATAACAGGCAATCACAGCGCAGAAATCCACGTCCGGGTGGGAATGCGTCGTATAAACCCGGCAATCGTTTCAGCAAGAGTGGTGGAAGCAGGCCATTCCGCGATGCCAATCGCCCCTACGGTGGGAAACCCAGCCCTCGTCCGGCTTCCGCGCAGACCGCCGGTGGGGAGAGCCAGCCGACCAAACCTGCGGCAGACCGGCCCGGTGGGGAGCGCACGCCTGCGCGTCAGCCCGGTTCGCGTCCGGGTGGGTTTCAGCGTACAGATCGCCCGAGTGATCGCCGGTTTGGTGGGGACAAGCGTTTTGATCGCCTAGCAAGCAGGCCTTCAGGTGGGAACAGCAGCTTCAAACGCCCGGCTGACAGGCGTCCGGGTGGGTATACCCCCCGCCCTGCCGCGCCGAAGCCTCGCCCGGGTCAGACCGACGGCATGCCCGCCCGCCGTCTGGCGCTGAATGTGCTGCGTCGGGTCACGGAGAACGGCGTGTACGCCTCCCTCTCCCTGGACGAGCATCTCCACGCCAGCACCCTCGCCCAGGCGGACCGCCGCCTGGCCGCCCGCCTGGTCTATGACACCCTGGACAACCTGATTTACCTGGACTGGGCGCTGGCTAAAGTCATGGCGCGGCCCGACACAGACATCCGCCTGGTCAACATTCTGCGCCTTGCGGCCTGTCAGCTGCTGCTGGAAGACCGGATTCCCGACATGGCGGCCACCGACACCGCGGTGAAGCTCTGCGTGGATTTGGGGATGGAAGGTCTGAAGGGCGTGTGCAACGGCATCCTGCGCTCCCTGATCCGCCTCCGGGACGAGGGCGAGCTGAAGCCGGATCCCGCTGATCCCGCCCAGACCGCCCTGCGCCTGAGCGTGCCGAACTGGCTGCTGGAGCGCCTGAGCGCCGACTGGGGCGGCGAGGCCGCCGAAGCCATGCTCACGCCCCGGACGCACATCCGCCACCTGATCCTGCGGCCCAACCTGCTGAAGCTGACCGACGCCCAGTTTGAAGAGCTGCTGGACAAAAAGGTCTGGGAGAAGCGGCCCGGCCTCGTCCCCCACGCCTGGTACGTCGAAGGCGCGGCGGACATCGGCGCGGACAACGACTTCAAGAATGGCCTTTTCTCCATCCAGTCCGAGGGCTCGATGCTGGCGGCTATGGCCTTGGACGTGCGCCGGGGCTGGAAGGTGCTGGACTGCTGCGCCGCGCCCGGAGGCAAGAGCTGCCTGATGAGCGAGCTCATGGGCGACACGGGCCGGGTCATCGCCTGGGATGTCTATCCCCACCGGGTGGAACTGATCCAGGCCCAGCAGAAGCGCCTCCATCTGGAAAACATTCGGCCCGTCGTCCGGGACGCCACCCAGCACCGGGAGGATCTCGACTTCAGCATGGACGCCGTGCTTCTGGACGCGCCCTGCTCGGGCACCGGCGATCTGGCGGACAAGCCCGACCTGAAGCTGCGCCTGAAACCGGAAAACATCGATGCCCTGGTCAGGACCCAGGCTCAGCTGCTGGACGCCGTCTGTCCCTATGTGAAGGAGGGCGGCACCCTGGTATACGCCACCTGTTCCATCCTCCGGGAGGAAAACGAGGCTCAGGTGCTGGCCTTCCTTGAGCGCCATCCGGAGTTTGATCTTCGACCCCTGCCCGAGACCATCCCCGAGCGCTTCCGCCAGTGGGAGGGCGTGGGTCTGCAGCTCCTGCCCCATCGGGACGGAGTGGGCGGCTTCTACCTCTGCCGCCTGCGGAGGAGATTCACATGAAAACCGTGCTGGCCGACCTGGATCCCGCTGCCCTCAGCCAATGGTGCAAGCAGGAGGGTCTGCCCGCCTTCCGGGGCCGGCAGATCTTCCGGCAGATTCACCACGGCGCGGATTTCGCTGACATGACCGATCTGCCCCTTTCCCTCCGGGGCCAGCTGGCGGAAAAGGCCGTGGCCCAGCCTGTGCGGACGCTGACCACGCGGATCTCCCGCCTGGACGGCACGGTCAAGCTGCTCTTCGGCCTGGAGGACGGCAACTGTGTGGAAGGCGTGCTGATGCGCTACCACCACGGCCACACCCTCTGCATTTCGACCCAGGTGGGCTGCCGCATGGGCTGCCGCTTCTGCGCCTCCACCCTGGGCGGCTGTGTGCGCAGCCTTTCCGCGGGCGAAATGTTAGGCCAGATCTTCTGCGCCAACCGCCTGCTGGCTGAAAACACCG
The DNA here is from genome assembly GCA_017534885.1 of Clostridia bacterium. Classification (GTDB taxonomy): domain Bacteria; phylum Bacillota; class Clostridia; order Christensenellales; family Aristaeellaceae; genus RUG11272. The sequence continues at coordinate 69,195 of JAFXVR010000047.1, forward strand.
CCCTGCCCGAGGAGGACCGCCGGGTGCACAATGTGGTGCTGATGGGTTCCGGCGAGCCCTTCGATAACTATGAGGCTGTCACAGCCTTCCTCCGGCTGCTGCGGGAGGAGCGCGGCGTGAACATCGGCCTGCGCAACGTCTCCCTGTCCACCTGCGGCCTGGTGCCGAAGATGCGCGCCTTCGCCGATGAAAACCTGCCCGTCACCCTGAGCGTGTCCCTCCACGCGCCCAACGACGCCATCCGCCGCCAGCTGATGCCCGTCGCCCAGACCTATCCCATGGCCGATGTGCTGGACGCCGCCCGCTATTATGTTGAGAAAACCGGCCGACGGGTCATCTTCGAATATGCCCTGGTGCAGGGCGTCAACGCGGGGGAAGCCCAGGCCCGGGAGCTGGCAGGCCGCCTGCGGGGGCTGCAGTGCCATGTGAACCTGATTCCCCTGAACGATGTGCCGGAGCGCGGCCTGAAGGGCGTGGATGAAGCCACGGTGCGGCGCTTCCTGGACACCCTGACCGCCCTGCACATATCCGCCACCCGGCGCCGGGAGATGGGCGATGACATCGAAGGCGCCTGCGGTCAGCTGAGACGAAAAATACTGGATGGGCCGGCGGGATAAACCCGTCCGTCCCCTGAAGGAGTTCACCTTGAAAAAGAGACGTTTCCGGTTCAGCAAGGCGCCCCTGGAACGCCTGCTGGCGCACGACAAGGAACTGCCCGGCACCACCGAGCGCACAGACCAGGCTCCCCCGCCGCCCGAAAACGACGCAGCGGCTGAGGCGGCGGAAAACCAGCCCGTCCTGGCCAGCGCCGCCCTGACGGACATCGGCCTGGTGCGGGCCAACAATCAGGACACCCCCCTGAACGCCTCCCCTGTTTTCGGCGTGTGCGACGGCATGGGCGGCCACCGGGGCGGTGAGATCGCCTCCGCGCTTGCGGCTGAGGTGCTTTTGGCCGCGCTCCAGCCCCAGTCCCCCTCCTCCGCCGCGCTCTCCGAGGCCGTCACCGCGGCCAACCGCGCCGTGTTCGACAAAGCCCAGGCCGACGAGGAGTTGAGCGGCATGGGCACGACCCTCACGGTGGTGTGGATGAGCCCGGAGGAGGCTTATATCGCGCACGTGGGCGACAGCCGCTGCTATCTCCTGCGCGGAGGCGAGCTGCGCCAGCTCACCGACGACCACTCCATCGTGATGGAAATGGTTCGCGCCGGCATTATCACCCCCGAGCAGGCGGAAGGCCATCCCATGCGCAATATCATCACCCGGGCCGTGGGCACGGATGAGACGGTGGAGGCCGATCTGCTCAGCGAGCGCCGCGCTCCCGACGACGTGTGGCTGATCTGCTCCGACGGCCTCCACGGCATGGTCAGCGAGGATTTCATCCGGGAGACGCTCTCCGCCGAGGGCCGCTCCCCGGAGAAGGCGGCCCGGATCCTGTTGGACGCCGCCTTAGCCGCCGGCGGCCGCGACAACGTCAGCGTTGTGGTGGTGTATGACGGGGAGGGCTGCGCATGAGCGAAATGAATTCCCAGCAAGCCGCCATGAATCCCCCGCAGGTGGGCATCGGCACCGTTCTCAGCGGCAAGTTCCGCCTGGTGGAACAGGTGGGCACCGGCGGCATGTCCGTGGTGTACCGGGCGGTGAACGTTAGCCTGGGCACCAATGTGGCTGTTAAACTGCTCAAGCCCGAATACGCCAGCAACGAGGAATACGTCCGCCGCTTCCAAAATGAGGCGGAGGCGGCCTCACGCCTGAATCACGCAAACATCGTGCAGCTGCTGGACGTAGGCAGCGACGGCCCTCTCCGCTATCTGGTCATGGAGTATGTGGCGGGCCGCACCCTCAAGCAGATCATCTCCGAGCAGGGCACGCTTGACCCGGTGACCGCCGCCAACATCACCCTGCGGGTGCTCAGCGCCCTGCAGCACGCCCACGCCCGCAATGTCATCCACCGGGATATCAAGCCCCAGAACATCATGGTGAGCAATGAGGGCTACGTCAAGCTCTCGGACTTCGGCATCGCCCACGTGCTCAACCGCCAGGGCATCACCAAGAAAAACGAGTTCTTCGGCACCGTCGACTACATTTCCCCCGAACAGGCCCGCGGCGAGGAGACCGACGCCCGCTCGGACATCTACTCCACCGGCGTGGTACTCTATGAGATGCTCACCGGCCGCGTGCCCTTCACCGCCGAGACGCCCCTGGCCGTGGCAGTGAAGCATATCGAGGAGGAACCGGTGCCGGTGTGCCAGCTCCGCAAGGAAGTGCCCGAAGCCATCGCCCATGTGGCCATGGTGGCCATGCGCAAGGATCCCATCGTCCGCTATCAGTGCGCCTTGGACATGGCGGAAGACCTGAGCAACGCCATCAAGGGCGTTCAGCAGGGCAGCACGGCCCCGCCCCTGCCGCCCTCCGGCACAGGCCGGGAGCAGACAGGCCAGCAGTCCAGCGGCGGTACAGCCAAACAGAGTCCTGCCCCGAAGCGGCTGAAAACCAAGTCGCGCCGCGCCCGCATCTGGCAGGCCGTCAGCGTGCTGGCCACCGCGCTGGTGCTCTTCGGCCTGGTCTTCGGCTCCCGCGCCATCTATGACAGCGTCATCAACTTCTCCGAGGTGCCCGATCTGGTGGGTCAGGAGCTGGCCACCGCCGAGCGCGCGGCCGCCCAGCGCGGGCTGAAGCTGAAGGTGGTGGAGAGCAGCCATCCCAGCGTCTCCGCCGGGCGGGTGATCCTCCAGGCCCCGGAGGTGGGCACCACCCTCAAGAAGGGCGATACCATCGTGCTGACTGTGTCCTCCGGCCCGGCTGTGCAGCTGGTGCCCCAGGTGACGGGCATGACCCTGTCAGGCGCCATCGCCGCCGCCCAGTCCATGGGGCTCACCCTGACCGTGGTGGAACGCGTGCCCTCTCAGGACATCGCGGTGGACGAGGTGCTCTCCCAGGTCCCCCAGTCCGGCGCTGAGTGCCACGCGGGCGACATCATCCAGGTGACGGTGTCCGGCGGCGTGACCGAGATGCCGGACGTGGTCGCCAGCGACATCACCAAGGCCATGCAGACCCTGCTTTCCGCCGGGCTGAAGGTCAACCCCAGCGTGTCCATCGTCACCACCGAGGACGCCGCCCTGCACGGCACCGTGGCCAGCCAGTCCCTGGAAGCCGGCTCCCAGGTCATCCTGGGCACCAGTGTCACCCTGAGCGTCTACCGGGTGCCCAGCCTGACCCACTCCGCCCCGGTCACCCTGGATCTGCCGGACACGCAGTCTGTCATCGCGGTGCGCGTGACGCTGAGCCAGGGCAGCGGCGAGGTCACCGTATACCGCGGCGACGTGGCCGCAGACGCTCCCCGCAACCCCGAGATCACCGTGCAGTGCGCCCATCCGGGCACGTACACGCTGAAGGTATACATGGACGAGACCTACAAGTACAACATGGATCTGACGGTTGAATAAGCCGACTTTGACAAGGAGACGGCTGCGGATGCCGCGGCCCCGCATTGCGCATGATGCAAGGAACGCTGATCCAGGGGATCGGCAGCTTTTACACCGCGGCCACGCCTGAGGGGGAGCACTACACCCTGCGCTGCAAGAAACGCTTCCGCCGCCTGGGCCTGAGCCCCCTGGTGGGCGACGAGGTGCTCTTCAGCCCGGGCGAGGGCGAGGAGGACGGCTGGCTGGAAGAGATCCTGCCCCGCTCCTCGGTCTTTGTCCGCCCGCCGGTGGCCAATGTCAGCCTGATGCTGATCACCGTGGCCCCGGTGCCCGAGCCAGACTGGATGCTGGTGGAGCGCCTGCTGGTCATCGCCCGCCGCCAGGGGCTGCGCTGCCTTCTGCTGGCCTCCAAATGCGATCTGGACAGCGGCCTGGCCGGAAAGCTGGAGCGGGAGTACGCAGGCGCTGAAGCCCCGGTGTACGCCGCCAGCGCGGTGACCGGCGAGGGCATTGACGCGCTGCGGGAGGCCATGCGGGGCGAGACCTGCTGCCTCTGCGGCCAGAGCGGCGTGGGCAAGTCCTCCCTGCTGGGGCGGATGCTGAGCCTCGACCTGGAGACCGGCGAGATCAGCCGGAAGATTCAGCGGGGCCGCAACACCACCCGCAAGGCGGAGCTTCTCCTCTCCGGCGGCCTGCGGGTGCTGGACACCGCCGGCTTCAGCCTGCTGGAGCTGGACACCCTGATGCCCCCGGAAGAACTGCGCGCCTACTATCCCGAATTCCTGCCCCACGAGGGCCTTTGCCGTTTCAACCCCTGCCTCCACGACCGGGAACCCGGCTGCGCTGTGGCCGCGGCCGCCGATGCGGGGCAGATCGACCCAAGCCGCCTCGGGCGTTACCGCACCCTGCTGGGAGAAGTGCGTCAGGCGTGGAAGGAGCGGTATGATTAACATTGCGCCGTCGGTGCTGGCCGCCGACCCCCTGAACATGGAGCGCAGCGTGCAGCGCATGCTGGACGCCGGCTGTGACTGGATCCATGTGGACGTGATGGACGGGCATTTTGTGCCCAATCTGGGCTTTACCCCCGCCCTGGTGCGCGCCCTGCGCCGGCGCTGGCCCACCGTTCCCCTGGATGTCCACCTGATGATGGACAATCCCGACGCTTATATCCGTGAGTTTGCCGAAGCCGGGGCCACCGGGCTGACGGTTCACGCTGAGGTGGCCGGTGTCCGCGACAGCCTGAAGCTCATCCGGGAGGCGGGCTGCTATGCCGGACTGGCCCTCAAGCCCGCCACCGCTGCCGGTGAGGTGCTGTCACTCCTCCCCGACTGCGATCTGATTCTGGTAATGACCGTGGAGCCCGGCTTCGGCGGCCAGCACCTGAACGCCGCCATGCTGGACAAGCTGAAGGAATTCCGCCGCCTGGGCTGGACCGGCCTGCTGGAGTCCGACGGCGGCATCACCCTCGACAACCTGCCCCGCCTGATCGACGCCGGCCTCGACACCGCGGTCATGGGCACTGCGCTGTATTCCGCCGCCGATCCCGCTGAGGCCGTCCGGCGCATCAGAGCCATGTCCACCTGACGTCCGCTCTCCACTGACACCCTTCGGAGGAATCTATGGTTCCAGTCCAGATCATCGGGTACCGCCTCCCCCAGACCCTGCCCGCCCTGATGCGGGACATCGCCGCTGACCGCGAAGCCGGACGGCGGGTGTTTGTTTTGGTGCCGGAGCAGTACACCCTCCAGGCCGAGCAGGAGCTGCTGACCGGGCTGAACCTGCCGGGGCTCATGGATCTGGACGTGCTCTCCCCCAGGCGGCTGGAGCGGCTGATCACCGACCGGGCCGGGCGCAGCGCCCTGCCGCCCCTCAGCGACGTGGGCCGGGCCATGGTCTTTGCCCGGGCGCTGATGGACTGCGGGAACAGGCTGGTCTGCTACCACCGGGTGGTGGAGCGCATCGGCCTGCCGGAGAAGCTCTCCGCCCTGATCGGGGACATGGAAAAGGCCATGATGACCCCCGAGGAGCTGCGGGACATCGCTGAAAGCGCCGCTTCGGCCTCTCTGCGGCTGAAGCTCGGGGACATCGCGACGGTGTGGGAAGCCTACCGCGCCAGCATCGGCGAGCGGTTCGCCGAGCCCATCGCCGCTGAAAACGACCTCCGCCTCCGCTTCGCCCGGACGCGCATCATGGAGGGCGCTTCCCTGTATGTCTGCGGCTTTGACGTGCTTCAAAGCAGCCTGATGAACCTGCTGTGCGAGGCCGCCCGCCAGTGCGCCCGCGTGACCGTCGCTCTGACCATGGATCAGCCCTCTGCCCGGGACGCCCGCATCTTCATGACCCAGCGGCTCACCGCCCAGGAGCTGGCCCAGCGCCTGCAGGACGAGGGCCTGCTCTGCGCCTGGAACTGGCACCACCCCGGCGCGCAGGACAGGCCGGTAACCGATCCGGCCATCGCGCACCTGGAGAAGCACCTCTTCGCCCGGGACGGCCATCCCCTCCCCTGTGACCCGGAAGCCGTGCGCATTCACACCGCCGCCGACCCCTACGACGAGGCTGCGACCTGCGCCGCCGTGCTGACCGCCTGGCATCGGGAGGGCATCCCCTGGGAGCGCATGGCGGTGGCCGTGGCTTCCCAGGACGAGAACCTGCTGGGCGTGCTGGACGCCACGTTGGAAGCCATGCGCGTGCCCCACTGCCTCAGCCGCAAGGACGCCGCCCTGCGCCACGGTCTGGTGCGTCTGCTGCTCTGTGCGGTGCGCGCGGCCTGCGGTGGCTGGCGGCAGTCAGACCTGCTGGGCGTCATCAAGAGCGGCTTTGCGCCTTTGGAGAGCGCGGAGTGCCAGGCACTGGAAAACTACGCCCTCGAATACGGCATCGACCGGGCCCGCTGGAACAAGCCCTTCACCCGGGGCGATCGGCCCGAGGCAGCGGAACCGCTCCGGCTGAAGCTGATGGGGCCCCTCACCCGCCTGCACGACCGCCTGAAGCAGGCCAGGGACGCCGCCGCCTCAGTGGAAGCCCTGTATCTGCTCCTCTCCGAGACGGACGCCTATGCCCGCCTGCGCCAGCGCGAGGAGGAGCTCCTGCGCGCCGGGCTCTCCGCCCAGGCCAGTCAGAACCGGCAGGTCTGGCGGCTTCTGATGGCGCTGATGGATCAGATGTTCACCCTGCTGGGCGGCCAGCGGGCGGTGATGGGTGAGCTGCCCCAGCTGCTGGAAGCCGGTCTGCGTTCTCTCTCGATCGCCGCCCTGCCGCCCCTGCCCCATGTGGTCATGGCCGGACAGGCCGGGCACGTGATGACAGGCCGCATCGAAGCCTTGGCTGTGCTGGGCCTGCAGGACGGGGTCGCCTCTGCAGGAGCCGAGAGTCTGATTTCCGACAAGGAGCGGCAGCGTCTGAGCCAGGGCGCCAGGCGCTCCGTCGGCCTTGGGCGGGCAGAGCAGTTCGCCCTGCGCCAGTCCGATTTTTACCGCACCCTCACCCTGCCCAGCCGCCGCCTCTACCTCTCCTGCAGCGCCGCCGACCAGCAGGGCAGCGCGCTCCGGCCCGCCACCCTGCTCAGCGATGTCAGCCGCCTGCTGCCGGACGCCCCGGTCACCGGCGGCGCGCAAAGGCAGCGGGAAACCCGGCTGCTCTCTCCCCAGACCGCCCTTGAGGAGCTGGCGCCCCAGCTGCGCGCCTGTCTGGAAAACGGCACAGAGCCCGACGCCGAAACCCGCGAGGTCATGCTGCAGCTGCTGAACGACCCGGTCTGGAGCGCGCCGGCCCACCGGGTGCTGGAGGCCCTCCGAGCCGAAAACCGCGCCGGCCCCCTGCCCCGGAGCAAGGCGGAGCGCCTGTACCGCAGCGATCACGTGTCCGTCAGCCGCCTGGAGGACTTCGCCCAGTGCCCGCACCGGGGTTTTGTGGCGCGCGGTCTGCGGCTGAAGCCCCGCAAGGATTGGGCCTGGGAAGCCGACGAGCAGGGCACCTTCTTCCACGCGGTGCTGGAGCGCTACACCACCCTGGCCGCTGAGCGCGCCGGCTGGCCCGATCTAAGTGACGAGGAGGAGAGCGCCCTCTTCGAGGAGGCCGTCCGTTCCTTCCGGGAAGACCTGGCCGATACCCCCCTCAACGACGACGCTATGAGCCGCCGCCAGGGGGAGGAGATCGTGCGCACGGTGCACGCCGCCGCCCGCATGTTCACCCGCCATGCCCGGCGCAGCGGCTTTTCCTCCTCCCGGGCGGAGGTGCACTTCGGCCGGGGCGGCAGTCTGCCCCCCATCATCCTTCGGCTCTCCGACGGCAGCCATGTGGCGCTGGAGGGCACCATCGACCGCATTGACCTGTGGGACACCGGGGACGCGCGTTTTGTCGGCGTGGTGGACCACAAGAGCAGCAACCTCTCCCTGGAAAAGGAGCGCATCTGGTACGGGCTTCAGCTTCAGCTGCTGGTTTACCTGAAGGCCGCTGAGCAGTCCGCCGGTGACGCCCTGCCCGCCGGAGCCTTCTATTTCCAGATTCAGGATCCCCTGGTCAAGGCCGGGGATGAAGTGGTGGAAGCTACCGAGCACGAGCTGGCCAAGCTCATGCAGCTCAAGGGCGTGGTGCTCTCTGACACCCGGGTGCTGGATCTCATGAGCAAGGGCGGCTGTGCCCTGATCGACGACCCGCGCATCAAGGGCGGAGGCCTCTCCAAGTCGAAGCTCGCCTGCGATCTCGAGGAAATGCACCACCTGATGGATTACGCGGTGCACAAGGCCGCCGAGCTGGCGGAGGAAATGCGCTCCGGCCGGATTGATCTGGCCCCGGCGGCCATCGGCACCAGCTTCGACGCCTGCGATCACTGCATTCTGCGCGGCCACTGTCCCCTGGACGAAGCCCTGCCCGGCACAGGGCACCGCCATCTGGACGGCGAGGGCAAGGATCAGTACTGGGCGGCCATGCTCTCCGGCGAGGCCGGAAAAAACTGAAACACAGTCATTCTCTTGATGGGAGAAGCGTTATGACAGCCGAAGCACCTTTGTACAACAGCCTTTCGGCGGAGGCCAGAACCCTGCTGGATCAGGCCATGGCCCACCTGGCGGAGGGCTGTGATCCCGCGTCCCACCTGGTGACCGAGCGCCTGGAGGGCACACCTTACCGCAGCGTGCGCAGCACCATGTACTACGCGCTGGGTCTGCTGATCTGCAAGGGCCGGGAGGCCGCCGGGGAGGCGGAAGCCCTGGCCGGCGCGGTGCTGGACCTGCAGCTGAACGATCCCGCGGAAATCTGGCACGGCACCTTCCGCCACCCGGACGATCCCCCGCCGGCCCGGGGCCTGGCCCCCTGGCACCGGGTGACCCCCGAGGCGCGGTATCTGGCAGACCTGAGCTGGGAGGCCATCACCGCCCGCTACGCCGGACTGCTGGAAGCCGACCCGGCCCTCGCCCCCCGGGCAGCGGAAATCGAAGGGCTGCTCAGGCAGGCCCTCGTGGACACCCTGCCCGTGGTCTGGGACACCTATGAGCCCAATCTGCGGGAGTTCATCGGCATGACCCTCGCCATGATGCTGGAGCATTTTGCCTCCCTGCTCTCCCCCGCCTTCGTCCGCCGCTGCGAGGAGGCCGGGCGGCTGCTCACGGAGGGCGCGATCTCCCGGGTGAAGGCCGGCCTGACGCCCCTCAACACCAACATCCGCATCATGTACGTCTTTGTGCTGGACTGGTTCGGCCGGCGGCTGAAGACAGAAACCTGGCAGGAGGAAGCCCTTCGCATGGCCGAAAGCCTGCTGAAGGACTACAGCGAGTACCATGCCGTGGCCGAGTACAACTCCCCCACCTACTGCGGCGTTGACCTGGCCACCTTAGGTTTCTGGCGGCGCTACTGCCCCTCTCCCCGGCTGCACGTCATCGCGGACGAGCTGGAAGCGGGTATCTGGCGAGACATGGCAGCCTTCTACAACCCGGCGCTGCGCAATTTCAGCGGCCCTTACTCCCGCTGCTATGAGATGGACATGGCCGTCCACACCTGCTTTTGCGACCTGCTCTACCTGGGGCTGGGGGAAGCGCGTTTTCCCTGGCATCCGCTGAACATCGAGAGCGTCATCAACCCGCTGAACGTGCTGGGGGACATCCGCATTCCGGAGGATGTGATTCCCCTGCTGACGGAGGAGCAGGGCGAGCGCATGGTGCGCCGCACCTTCCGGGAGCTGAGCGAGCGCGGCGACCCCGCCGACAATCAGGCGCTCTGCGAAGCCACCGCCTGGATCACCCCGCGGCTGATGCTCGGCGCGCTCTCCGGGAGCCGGAATCCCAGCTATCAGCTGCACCCGCTGACGGTTCTCTGGCGGGCGAAAGAGGGGCTCGGCGCCATCCGATTGCTGCGCTGCCTGCCGGACGGCTCCATGGCGCATCTGCACACCGTTCTCTTTGACGGCGAGGCCGGGCCCAACACCCTGCGGATGCGGGTTGCCAACCAATGCCGCCGTCCCGTGCTGGCGTACTATGAGATCACCTGCCCCGGCCTGGACGCCGCCCGCCTGACCCCCGCCAGGTGGAATCTGCCCGGCCTGACTGTGCAGCTGCGCACCGACGCGCCCGTGCCTGAGATCCGCGCCGTCTCTGGGGACACCGTGCGGGTCTGCTATCCCCTCCGCCCCAGCGAAAGCCTGTCCTTTGAGGCGGATGTTTCCCTGAACGACGAGGCCTGAGCGCATCCGTCAGACGCAAGCTCGAGCCTGACCTGTTGGGAGGATTTGACATGAAGTATCAGGAAGCCGCGTCGCTGGTGCTGGGCCGTCTGCAGGCCAGCCAGGGCGACGGCCGCTGGAACGATCACCTGTCCCTGGCCACCTGGGAGTGGCCCCAGGGCGTGGCCATGTACGCCCTGCTGCAGCGCTATGAGGCCCAGCGCGACCCGGCCCTGCTCTCCACCATCAGCGACTGGTACGCGGGACACCTTTCCGCCGGCCTGCCCGCGCCCAACATCAACACCACCGCGCCCATGCTGGGGCTGGCGCTCCTGTATGAGCTGACCCGCGATCCCCGCTGGGAGGAGCCGATCCGCACCTGGGCCAGGTGGGTCATGACCGGCCTGCCCCGCACTGAGGAGGGCGGTTTCCAGCACGTGACCAGCGATCTGGAAAACCGCGGCCAGCTCTGGGACGACACCCTCTTCATGACCGTGCTTTTCCTGTACCGGGCGGGCCGCGCCTTAGGCGAAAAGGCCTGGGTGGACGAGGCGCGCTACCAGTTCCTGCTGCACATCAAGTACCTGCACGACACCAAAACCGGCCTGTGGTTCCACGGCTGGAGCTTTGAGGGAAGGCACCATTTCGGCCGGGCGCTCTGGGCCCGGGGCAACGCCTGGTTCACCGCCGGCGGCGTCGATTTTGCCTCCTGGCTGGATGAGGACGACCCCGTCCGCCGCCTGGTGCTGGAGAGCTGGCGGGAGCAGTGCGCCGCTCTAAAAGCCTGTCAGGACACCGAAGGCGGCCTGTGGCATACCCTGCTCAACCATCCCGACAGCTACCTGGAGACCTCCGCCAGCGCGGCCATCGCCTACGGCCTGCACAAGGGCTGCCGGCTGGGGCTGCTGGACAGCGGTTACCGCGACTGCGCGGAGAAGGCCATCGGGGGCGTCATCCGCCAGATCGCCCCGGACGGCACCGTACAGGGCGTGTCCTACGGCACCCCTGTCGGCGCGGACGAGAACTTCTACCGCACGATCCCCATCAAGCCCACCGCCTATGGCCAGGGGCTGACCTACCTGATGCTCACTGAGGCGGAGCGCGGCTTCTGACCGCCTTTGACCGCTTCAAACCGCATCTGATCGCCAATTGTTACAGTTTTGCACTGCGCTGGATTTTTCACGCCGAATCTGATAAGATAGAGGGCGTGAATCTGCCATCCCCGGGCGGCGCGTCCGCCCAAATCACACTCGGAGGCTTGACCATGCGGAAAATCCTGTCCCTGCTGCTGATACTCACCCTGCTGCCCCTCTGTACCGCCGCGGAAGGCGCGTCCCTGGGCATCACCCCGGTGACCGAGGTCATCCGACCCGGCCGTGCGGTGCTGCTGTCTTTCAGCGTGCCCGAGGCCGGCGTCGCCGATCTGGATCTGGTGAACGAGAGCGGCGAACGCCTGAGCGTGGCTGTACTGGACCTTTCGGTCAGGCAGGGCCTGAACCATGTGTGGTGGAACGGTACTTATGAGAGCGTCCCCGCGCCGGAGGGCAGCTGGCTGCTGCGCCTGACCCAGAACGGTCTGAGCGCCACCGTGCCGGTCACCGTGGGCCCGCTGGCGCCCTATATCACCGCCATCAGCCCCCTGCTGACCACCCTGACCCCCGCCGCCAGCATGACCGTCAGCTTCTACGCCAGCTGCAGCGGCACCATGACCACCACCCTGATCAGCGGAGGCGAGCGCAGCCTCCTGGCCTCCTGGCCCATCAGCGCCGGCAACAACAGCCTCACCTGGACCGGCATGGGCCAGCGGGACGGCCGCTATCAGTTTGAGATGCAGCTCACCGACGAGACCGGCGACCAGTCCCAGGCCGAGACCTTCCCGGTGACGCTCTCCGGCTTTGACGCCTACTACGCCGCCCGGGACGCCGAGCAGGCCGCCCTGGACGCCGACCGGGACGAGACTATTGTGGAGGAAGAACCATCCCCCGCTCCCAGCGAAGCGGAAGATCCGGCGGACGATGAGGCCGCTGACGAGGAACCCACAAAAACCCAGCCGGAGCCCCAGCCCGAAGTTCCTGAAACCGTCAGCGAGCCTGAAGAAAGCGATGAGACGCCTCCCGCGGAAGATATCGCAGACGTGGATGAGGAAACCGATCTCCCCGAAGACGCTGAGGATGTCCCCGATGCGGACGCCGAAACCGCCCCTGAGGACGCTGAGGACGCCGAAGCGCCTGATGCAGACGCTGAGAATGCTGATGCTGAAGACACCGAAGCGCCCGACGTGGACGCCGAAGCGCCTGCTACCCATGACGAGGGTCAGGTGATCGAGGAAGAAGAATTTGTGGATGAGCTGCCCGAGGACGAGCGCCTCGACCAGGATTCCGGGGACGGCAGCGGCGCGCCTGCCGGTGTCAGCCGGGAATCCGACAACCTGCTGGTGGCCTGCTCCGGCGAGGATCAGGCGGTCTTCACCCCTTCCTATTCCAGCCCCTACGCCGGCCGGGACGAGACCATCAATTACTGGACGACGCCCATGAACATCGCCGATGAGGAGGCGGTGTGGAACATCCTGATGGAGCCCATCACCGTGCTGGACAACGGCAAGAAAAAGGCCGAGCGCATGCAGGTGGTCATCCATGAGGAGCCCAGCGAGGACAGCGCTCCCGTAGGCCTTGCCACCTGCATCACCCAGGGCGTGCATGTGCTGGAGCGCGGTGAAACCTGGTCGCTCATCGAGTGCTATTCCTCTTCCTTCTACGCCACCACCGTGGAGGCCTGGAACATGCTGGTGCAGGGCTATGTGCCCACCAAGTACCTCAAGACTGTCACCCCCAGCCAGAAGTTTGGCCTGGTGGTGGACAAGCTGACCCAGCGCCTGTATATCTTCAAGGACGGCAAGCTTTACGACACCCTGCTGGTCTCCACCGGCCTGACCAACGCCAAGCAGCCCTTCAACGAGACCCGCTCGGGTGAATTCCTGATGCAGGATCCCGCCGTGGGCGAGTTCCGCTCCGACAACATTTACTGCTCCATGGGCATCCGCTTCAACGATGGCGACCTGCTGCACGAGGTGCCCCATCAGAAGTTGGCCGACGGCGGCAGAACCTACAAAACCACCGAGTACAAGCTGGGCACCAAGGCGAGCCACGGCTGCATCCGCGTGCAGCGCCGCCGCACCCCCAAGCGCACCAGCATGACCTGGATCTGGAACAACCGCGCCAACAATGTCAAGATCCTGATCTGGGAGGACTGGCAGGGCCGGCAGCTCTCCTACGCCTCCGACGACATGGTCCTGTACTACAATCCCAAGGGCGGCAGCATGTACCACACCGCCGAGACCTGCTATTCCGCCGTCGGCAAGGTGTTCACCCCCTTTACCTATGGCCAGCTGGAGGACGAGGGTTTTGCCAAGCTGACCCGCTGCGAGTGGTGCTCCCCGCCCCTGCGCCGCGCGGAAATCGACGCCATCAACGCCACCTACGCCCCCGGCGGCGACCATGATCCCATCATGACCAAAGCCAGGGAAAAGTATCTGCGGAACCGGTAAGTCCTTCGCTCTGGAGGCATCATGAACATCATCGACTACATCATCATCGGCATTCTGGGCGTGTCCGTGCTCTTCGGGCTGTACCGGGGCTTCTTCGTCTCCCTGCTGTCCACGGGCGGCTGCCTGGTCTCCCTGCTGCTGTCCTTCATGGCAGCGCCCCGGCTGGCCGCGCTGATTCAGTCCAATCCCTCCCTGCAACGCACCCTCCTCACCTACACGGACGCCTCCAGCCGCCTGGGCGACCTCTCCACCTCCCTGATGAAGGTATCCACCCTGACCCAGGAGAAGATCACCGAGATCGTGGAGAAGGCTAACCTGCCCGGTGCCCTGTCCGACCTGCTGCGCACCAACCTGGAGAATCAGGTCTTCACCGGCATCGACACCGTGGCCGACTACATCAGCCAGACCATCGTGTCCTCCTGCATCAATATCCTGTGCTACATCGTGTGCTTCATCGCCATCTATCTGGCGCTGATCCTCATCTTCCACCTGCTGGACGCGGTGTTCCACCTGCCGGTGCTCAAGCAGCTCAACGCCCTCTTCGGCGGCGTCTTCGGCCTGGTTCGCGGGTTGATCTTCGTGTACATTCTCTTTGCCCTCCTGCCCGTGGTGCAGACCGTGGTGCCCATGAAGGCCGTGGAGGAGCTGATCGCCGCCTCGCGCCTGGCCCCCCTCTTCACCGGCGGCAGCCTGGTATCGGCAATACTCAACGGACATCTGTGACCACCGTACCTTGCAAAAAGGAAGCCTATCCTCTTGCCGGAAAGGCTTCCTTTTTGATGGCTTGCCGATGGCTTTCTGCCGGGTGTGCCGTCCGCGCCTGGCTGAATCAGCGGTTGAGATCCTTCCACGTTGCCTGCAGCCCCTCGATGATCCCCAGCCCCTGCGGGCAGGCGGCCTCGCAGGCGCCGCAGCCCACGCAGCGATCTGCGCCGGCGTTGTTCTTGAGGATGCCCTTGAAACGCCATTCCTCCCTGGGATTGGTGCCGTAGAGCGCCTGGTCGTTCCATGTGGCGAAGATGCCGGGGATGTCCACGCCGTTGGGGCAGGGCATGCAGTAGCGGCAGCCCGTGCAGCCGATCTTCGTGCGGCTCAGGTAGGCCTCGCGCACGCTGTCCATCAGCCGCAGCTCCTCCTCGGTCATGATGCCCGGAGCCACCGTGTCAAAGATGCGCAGGTTCTCCTCAATCTGTTCCGGCTCGTTGCAGCCCGAGAGCACCGTGGCCACCTGCGGGTGGTTGCACAGCCAGCGGAAGGCCCATTCGACAGGGCTGCGCTTCACGGGGAAGGCGTCATACAGCGCCTGGACGTTCTCCGGCGCTTTGGACAAGCGGCCGCCCAGCAGGCCCTCCATGATGACCACCGGGATGCCCAGCCGCCCCGCCAGCTCGAGGCCCTTGGTGCCGGCCTGGTTGTTCACATCCATGAAGTTGTACTGAATCTGCACCATGTCCCAGTCGCTGGCCTGGACGATCTTCTCAAACTCATCGTAAGGCCCGTGGAAAGAGAAGCACTTGTAGCGGATCTTGCCCGCCTTCTTCATGTCGTCGAAAAATTTCGGCGCGCCGATGGCCTTGAAGGCCTCCCAGGACTTGCGGTTGATGCCGTGCATCAGGTAGAAGTCGATGTGGTCGGTCTGCAGCTTGCGCAGCTCCTCCTCCAGCAGCTTCTCCATGTCCTCCCGGCTGTGCACCGCGTGCAGCGGCATCTTGGTGGCGATGGTCACCTTCTCCCGGTAGCCGTCACGCAGGGCTTTGCCCAGCACAATTTCCGACGTTTTGTCCAGATACACATAGGCGGTGTCAATGTACGTCACGCCGCCGTCGATGGCCTGGCGGATCAGCCGGATCGCTTTGTTTTCGTCGATCACGCTGTCGCCCGAGGCCGGCCCGTTAAAGCGCATGCAGCCCAGTCCGAAAGCCGAGCCCCTGATGCCCAGTTTGCCGAATTCGCGGTATTTCACGTTGCGTCCCCCTTTTTTGTGAAGGATATCGGTCTGCGTCATGCCCGCGCCGTCTGATAAGCAGGGCATCGCCGAAAGCAGTATAACATATCGCCTATATGGTTGTAAAACGCTTTTTTGCTCACATGGTCTTCCGTTTGAACAGCACCGCCGCCGCGCCGATCACCGCCAGCAGCGGCAGCAGCACGCAGATCAGCACGCCTGAGCCGGCGGAGGTGACGGACAGCCTGGGGCGCACCG
The DNA here is from genome assembly GCA_017534885.1 of Clostridia bacterium. GTDB lineage: Bacteria > Bacillota > Clostridia > Christensenellales > Aristaeellaceae > RUG11272. The sequence continues at coordinate 85,016 of JAFXVR010000047.1, forward strand.
CGGAGCGCGCCATGATGCTCAGGTCGGTCAGCTCGCTGCCGGACAGGGTATTCACCAGGCGGATGATGAACTCCTGGGCGTCCGTCATGCTCCATACCGAGGTGGAGGTCAGCAGGGTGGAGGAGCCCAGCACAAAGGCCCGGGAAAGCGCGCCCTCCGAGGTGATGCGGCTGGCGTAGAGCCCCAGCGCAAAGGGGCCGGTCAGGTCGTCCACCTGCTTTTCGAGAGAGGTCGACAGGCCTGAGAGGGAGCGCAGGTAGGCCTTCTGGCCCGAGAGCAGCACGGTCGAAACGCTCAGGTCACGGTCGCTCTCCCCGGGCAGGGCAAAGCCCCGGGAGATGGTCAGCAGCAGGCTGTCCGCGTGGCTGGTCACCAGATCCCGGGTGAAGTCCGTGTTCTGCATGATCGGGATGAGCCAGAGCCGGTTGCCGTTGTAGAAGGTGTTCTTTTCGGCTGAAGAGGCGATGACCGCGCCTTCCAGCGGCTGGAAGCCATAGGAGCGCAGCAGGGCCGCGTAATTGGGCATCCGGTCCACCGGGTCGGTGTAATCGCAGGTGAAGAGGAAGCTGCCGCCCGCCTTCGCAAAATCGGACAGAGTCTGCAGCTCGCCGTCTGTGAGGTCGCGGGTGGGTGAGAGCAGCAGGATTAAGTCGTCCTCCCGGAGCTCTGCCTCCTCGCTGGAGAGGGTGAAGTAAGCCACATCCATGCCGTTGGAGGCCAGCAGCTCCGCCAGATCCGCCGTGCCGGCCTCGTCCAGCTCGCCGTGACCCTGGAGGATCAGCGCCCGGGGCACCGTGTCCGCCGTCACGTAGCGCAGGGCGGAGGTGATCGCCCGCTCGTAGGTCAGGCTGATGAGCTCCATGCCGCCCGTCTCCTCGTCATAGCCCACGCTCAGGAAATCGGACATGTCCAGCACCCGGAAGCGGCCGGTCTCCCCGCAGGTCACAATCAGCGAATCGTTGCTGATGACCTGGTCGGAGGACTGCGCCTCGTACTTTGTCAGCAGGCCGGGATTCTCCCGCAGGTCGGTCTGCTCCCAGGTCACCTTCGGGGAGATCGCCGCGTACCGCTTCAGCAGCTCCAGCAGCGGCGCGTCTTCCTGCCCCCGGCTGAACAGGGCAATGATGTGCGCCGGGTGGGGCAGGCTTTCCAGCACCCTTACGGTTGTTTCACCCGTGGTGGCCACGCTGTTGAAGGAGTAATCCTGCCGCCAGCCATTCTTCTCCTCTAAGCTGTCCACCAGAAGGCTGACGCCGATGAGCGCCGCCAGCGCCGCCGCCACCAGGGCGGTTGAAAGGGCGCTTCCCCGCAACCGGCTGAAGCGTTTCATGGGCCAAATCTCCTTTCGTTCTGTCCGCACAGGGCTTTTTCAGCGGTACCGGCGGATGTCGATCGTGTGCATAGTCAGCAGGAGAAAAGCCGCCGCGAAGAAGCAGTCCCAGAGGATGGACGCGAAGGAGAGCTGCCCCATCAGGAAGGGCTCGTTGCGGGAATAGAGGGAGAGGAAGGACAGCACTCGTTCCAGCCATCTGGGCGCGCTAGATGCCAGCATGTCCATCATCCACAGGGCAAAATTGGCCCCGAAGGCTGCCACCGCCGCGGTCACCGGGCTCTTGCACAGACCCGAGATAAACAGATCCATGGCGATGAAGGCGCAGCCCTGCAGCACAAAGCCCAGAGCGCCCACCGCCAGCTCGCCCGGGAAGACCTGGCCATAGGCCGCCACCATGGCCGCGTACACCGAGGACAGGGCGACGGTCACCAGCATCACGGTGACGGCAGCGAAATACTTGCCCAGCACCAGGCCGGGAATGGAAACGGGGCTGGTCAGCAGCAGCTGATCCGTGCGCTTCTGCCGCTCCTCGGCCAGCAGGCGCATGGTCAGCACCGGGGAGAGCAGCATCCAGAGGTAGCTCATCTCCCCGATGAAGGTCAGCAGATCGGAGGAGCGCTGCTGCAAAATCTCCAGGTAAAAAAGCACGGAGGCTAAGGCCAGAAAGACCCCGATGAAAACCCAGCCCACCGCGGTCACAAAGAAGCTCTGCAGCTCCCGGCGGTATACAGCGGTCACGGCAGCACCTCCTCCTCCGCGGTCGCCCGCAGGAATACGTCCTCCAGGCTGCCGCCCTCGGGCACCAGCAGGCGCAGAGGCGCGTCCAGGGCCGTCAGCAGGCGGAACAGCTGCGCCTGGGGTTCCGGCTGACCGGGGGTCACCGCGCACTCAAGGGTGACGTGGCTTTCGTCAGGGCGCTCATGGGGATGCGTCAGCACCCGCCGCACGCAGGGCAGTGAGTGCAGGGTCGGCAGCAGCTGCTTCTCCCCCGCGGCAATCACGCACCGCAGCCGCAGGGTCTCCTGCTCACCGCTCTCCCGCAGATCCATCTCCCGGATCACCCGCCCCCGGTGGAGGATCACCACCCGGTCGCAGAGCTGCTGCACCTCACTCAGCAGATGGGAGGAAAAGAGCACGGTTCTGGTCTCCCCCAGGGTACGAATCAATTCCCTGATTTCCACCACCTGGCGGGGATCCAGACCCACCGTGGGCTCATCCAGCACAATCACCGACGGCGACCCGCACAGGGCGGAGGCGATGCCGGCCCGCTGCCGGTAGCCCTTTGAAAGGTGTCCCAGCACCCGATCCCGCACCTCGCCCAGGCCGCACAGCCCGATGATCTCCTCCACATGCGCGGCGACGGCGTTCCGCGCCACTTCCCGCAGGCGGCACACAAAGGTCAGGTAAGCCCGCACGGTCATCTCGTCATACAGCGGCGGCTTTTCGGGCAGATAGCCGATCCGCCGTTTGAAGGCCCGGGGCTCGCGCATCAGGTCGATGCCGTCCAGCAGAATCTCCCCGGAGGTGGGCGGCAGGCAGCCAGTCAGCACGTTGAGGGCGGTGGTCTTGCCGGCGCCGTTCACGCCCAGCAGACCCACGATCCGCTTTTCAGGCGCAGTAAAAGAGACCTCCCGCAGGGCTTCCACCCGCCCGTAGCGTTTGCTCACCTGCCGAAGCTCAATCACATCCCTCACCTCCCCCATGGCCATCCGGCCATTTTCATTATAGCTGATGGCACGGGGGATGTGTGTGAATAATCTGTAAAAGGTTCAGCCCTGCCGCTGGGGCTAATGGCAGGCGCAGACAAACGGAAAAAGGATGCCATTGTGACATCAATCGCATCAATCGCAAATACAAACCAAATAGGCAAGTTGTAAAATGAAATGACGCAAAAAGTTCCATCCAGGAACCGAAACAGTTATACTAAGGGTTGCGGCACCAAAGATAACTGGAGGGATCAAGGATGGAACAGAAGGAGTATACCACAAAGAAGCGGACATGGGAA
>JAFXVR010000048.1 GCA_017534885.1 Clostridia bacterium
CATCCCCGCCGGCTGGGGCCTGAGCCGCAAGACCACCCCCGGCAAGAAGTTCTGGATGCTGTACTTCATCATCCCCATGTTCTTCGGCGGCGGCCTGATCCCGTTCTACAACGTGATGAGCAGCCTGAAGCTGATCAACTCTGCCTGGGCTGTGATCCTGCCGGCCATCATGTCTGTGTGGAACCTCTTCATGTGCAAGACCTTCTTCGAGTCCTCCATCCCTGAGGGCATGCTGGAGGCGGCACGAATCGACGGCGCCGGCAAGTTCAGGACCTTCTTCTCGATCGTCCTTCCGCTTTCCAAGGCGATTCTGGCCGTGATGGCGCTCTACTACGCCGTGGGCCAGTGGAACAGCTACTTCAACGCCATGATCTTCCTGCAGGATTCCACCAAGTATCCGCTGCAGCTGGTGCTGAAGGAAATCCTGATCGCCTCCGAGAGCACCGTGGGCGGCAGCGGCGAGACCATCCTGCAGCAGTACCGCCAGGCCAACCTGCTCAGATATGTCTCCGTGATCGTGTCCAGCCTGCCCGTGCTGTGCCTGTACCCCTTCGTTCAGAAATACTTTGCTCAGGGCGTCATGATCGGCTCCCTGAAGGGCTAAGAGGAGGAACCTGACATGAAAAACGTGAAGAAGATCCTTTGCCTGCTTCTGATCGCGGTTCTGGCTGTGACGCTAACCGCCTGCGGAAGCAAGAACGAGCCCGCTCCGACCGCCGCGCCCACCGCCGCGCCGACGGAAGCGCCCGCCGCCGAAGCCCCCGCTGCCGAAGCCCCCGCTGCCGAAGCGCCCGCCGCTGAGACCAAGGCGGAGGAGCCCGCCGCGGCCGCTCCTGTGAACGATCATCCACTGAACGCCACCTACGGCTTCCAGTGGACCGATCCCACCGCGCCGATCCTGAACGAGAAGGGCGCTCAGGAGCTGTCCTTCCAGGTGTATTCCTCCAAGAACGCGTCCGCCCTGGACTACAACGACATGAAGATCATGTCCGACCTGTATGCCCAGACCAATGTGCAGGTCAACTGGGAGAACGTGTCCGAGTCCGTGTATTCCCAGCAGAAGAACCTGATCTTCGGCAACAAGGACAACCGCCCGGACGCCATTTACCACGCCGGCATGAGCGCGGGTGAAATCATCAAGTACGCCAAGCGCAAGGTGCTGGTGCCCATCAGCGATTACCTGGACTACATGCCCAACTTCAAGAAGCTGCTGGAAGAGCGCCCCGACATCAGGGCCCAGCTGCTGAACGTGGATGACGGCAAAATCTACTCCCTGCCCCGCATCGAGGAAATGGGCCTCCTGCAGAGCCCGAACCTGCTGTTCCTGAATGTCAGCTGGACCAAGGAAGTCATCGCGGCCGGCGCTGTGGACGGCCTGACCGAGGCGGATCTGAAGGACGGCCTGGCCCTGACCGCCGCCCAGATGGAGCAGATCCTGACCTACTTCCGCGATCACGACATGAACGGCAACGGCAAGACCGACGACGAGCGCCCGATGAACTTCGTCTACAACAACTGGCAGGGCAACCAGTGCGACCTGTACGGCATGTTCGGCCTGAACGACAACCTGGAGCACCGCGTGGTGGTGGACGGCAAGGTCACCTACACCATCCAGGACGAGCGCTTCAAGGCTGCCACCAACTTCATCGCCGGCTGGGTGACCAACGGCCTCATCGACAAGGTGTCCTTCGAGCAGAGCCAGGACAACTTCCTCGCCAACGGCAAGGGCCTGGAAACCTACGGCGCCTTCTACTGGTGGGAAAGCGAGACGGTGGTCTCCAACCCCGAGAACTACATCGTGCTGAGCCCCCTGGTGGGCCCGGACGGCGCCCAGACCATCTGCGTGAGCAACAACCCCGAGATCAGCACCGGCGAGGTGATCCTGTTCACCAAGTGCCAGTATCCCGAAGTGCTCCTGGCCTACTTCGACCGCTACTATGATCCCATGATCTCCGCGCAGATCAACTACGGCCCCATCGGCATCGTGTACGAGGAAGCGCTGGACGATCAGGGCATGCTGGTGCAGAAGCCCCTGCCGGAAGGCGTGACCACCGACGAGCTGCGCCTGCAGAACGCGCCCCTGGGCATCATCAACCTGGGCGAGTATGCCTGGAATAACGTGGTGCACATGGAGCCCCGCGCCCAGCTGCGTCTGGAGCGCCTGCAGCTGTGCGCCAAGCCCTTCGTGCCCGAGAATGTGAAGCCATGCCCCAACCTGCAGTTCACCCTGGAGGAGCTGAACACCCTCAGCAACTATGAGACCAACCTGAACGACTATGTCCGCACCAACCTGATCGCCTGGCTGATGAAGGGCGGCGTGTCCGACTTGGCCTGGACCACCTTCCAGAACGACCTGAACGGCAGAGTCAACCTACCCGCCGTCCAGAAGGTCTATCAGGACGCCTATGACCGCTATACCGCGAACTGACAAAAAGGAGGACGTCTTCATGAAGCGCATGATGAGAATGATCCTTGCCCTGACGCTTGCCATGAGCCTCATGGCCATGCCCGTGATGGTCTCCGCCGACCCGGTCCTGGACGGCGTGCACGACCAGAGCGTGATGGCCGGAACAGAGTTTGACGCCCTGGCCGGCGTCACGGCCACCGATTCCGACGGCAGCGACCTGACCAGCATGATCATGGTCGAATCCCTGCCGGAGCTGAACTTCAAGAACGGCAAGGCGACGCCCGAAAACCCCGGCGAGTATGAGCTCGTCTACACTGTGACCGGCAAGGACGGCGTGACCAGCGAGGATTACGCCACCCTGACCGTCACCAAGAAGACCGCCGAGGAAGTGGTCTACAAGGCCTTCGACTTCGCCACCGTGGAAGTGACCGACAGCCACGGCTGGGAGGCCAAGATCGGCGAGAGCGCGGACGCCTCCGCCGCCCTGAAGAACGGCGCCTATGTCATCGAGATCAAGAACCCCGGCGACGGGGACGGCGCGGTGCAGCTGGCCAAGGCCGGCTACGCCCTGAAGGCGGCTGACTACAAGCTCAAGATCTGGGCCAAGTCCACCAAGCCCACCTACGCCCACATCCTGGCCCGCAACGAGAACGCGGAGGGCTGGGAGACCTTCGGCGGCGCCTTCAATGTGCGCATCGGCGAGGAAGTCGCCCCGCTGGAGCTGACCTTCTCTTCCGAGGGCGAGGGCAGCGCCGAGCTGCTCTTCAACCTGGGCAAGATCACGCCCAACCCGGACAACGCCGAGGATACCACGCCCGAGGACTTCACCGTCACCATCGACAAGATCGAGCTGTACGAGATCTCCGGCGAGGAGCACGAGGTGCCCGTCTATACCGCTGATTTCACCAGGAACGAGGGTGTCACCGCTGAGGCGGGCGACGGCGCCAGCGCCAGCGCTTCCTTCGCGGACGGCAAGGCCGTCGTCACCATCGAAAACTATCCCACCGAGGGCGGCGTGTGGAGCGTCAAGGCCAACATCGCCCTGGATGGCGTGACCATTGAGCAGGGCCAGAAGTACTACTACAGCTTCACCCTGAACGCGCAGAACGGCCAGAGCGGTGAGGCTCTGGTGGAGAGCGCTGCCCGCAGCTGGGAGTGCCGCGCCAACTTCAACGGTCTGAGCGCGCCCGCCGGTGAGGACACCGTTGTTTCCGCCGTGTTCGTGGCCGAGGCCACCGTGGATGACCCGGTGATCCGCCTGCAGATCGGCAACGCCCCCGAGGGCGCGGCGAACAACACCATCACCATCAGCGACGTCGTCTTCGGCCGGATGGAGGGCGACAAGGAGACCCACAAGACCATCGACAGCTTCATGCCCTTCGGCCCCGGCACCGCCAATGCCGAGAACCCCGCCTATCCCTGGCAGACCTTCAACGGCACCGACGAGGACAACGCGCGCGGCGTGGGCACCATCTGGACCGAGAACGGCAGCTTCTTCTACCGCATTGACAACGGCGGCACCGTGGACTGGCACAACAAGCTGATCTGCGGTTTCGGCAGCAATCCCCTGACCCTGCCCGCCGACAGCTATTTCACCGTTGAGATCACCGCCAGGGCCACCAAGCCTGTCTCCTGCGGCGTCTTCCTGAACCCCATGGGCGGCTGGGATCCCCGCGTCTCCGAGGGCATGAGCCTGACCGAGGAGTTCCAGACCTTCCGCTTCACCACCACCGATACGCTCATCATGGACATGGACTTCGAGCTGCTGTTCCAGTTCGGCTCCGAGGCCCTGGCCAACAGCGGTGAGGTCACCATCGAATTCCAGAACATCACCATCTATCAGCAGAGTGTGCTATAATCGCTTCATGAGGGCGGGGAGGATGGATCATCCCATCCTCCCCGTCTTTCATACAGGAGGCTGCTATGACAAAGAGGCTGCTTGCCATTCTCATCCTTCTGGGACTGATTGCCTTGCTGCTGACGGGCTGCCAGAACGCTGAGCCCGCGGCCACGGCTGTGCCGGCGACGGACGCCCCGGCGCCCACAGCGGCTGCCCCCCAGGAAGAGCCCTTCGCGGAGGTCACAGACGACAAGGATTTCTCCTCTCTGCGGACCCCCGGCAGTCAGGAGGCGGCATACGAGTATATGAACTGCTTCCGCCCGGCCGTCGACGGCATCAATCAGCCCTACGTGGGCGACACCATGCCCTATTATGAGGACGGCGTGTATTACGTCTACTACCTCAAGGAGGGCGGCGACTCCTACAACCACTCGATCTATCTGGCCACCACCAAAGACTTCGTGACCTGGACGGAGGTTGACGCCCCCATCATCGAGTCCAACCGCTCCGGCGGACAGGACGGCTGGGCCGGCACCGGCTCGGTGGTCAGGGTGAAGGACGTCTATTACTTCTTCTACACCGGCCACGCCTCCTCGGATATCTACGAATACCAGGAGAAAATCATGCTGGCGAAGGGCACCTCGCCCATGGCCTTCGAGAAGGTGGAGGGCTGGGAGATCACGCCGCCTGACGAGCTGGGCCAGAAGCGTGATTTCCGGGATCCCCAGGCCTACTACGACGAGGCGACAGATACCATCACCCTCACCGTCACCGCCTCCATGGGCGGCGTGGCCCGCATCCTGAAGTACACCCTCTCCGGGGATCTGCAGACCTGCACCTATGACGGCGTGATCTTCACCAACACGGCTGAAAACTTCTGGAATCTGGAGTGCAGCGACACCTTCTGCCTGGGCGGCAAATACTACATCACCTATTCCGCCCAGGATGACACCCTGTGGTACGCCATGTCCGACACGCCCTACGGCCCCTACGGCGAGGCAAAGCGCCTGGACGGCAAGCTGTTCTACGCCGCCAAGCATGTGGAGAGCCCCGAGGGCGCCTTCATGGCGGGCTGGGCCCGGCGCAGCGAGTCCCCCTCCTCCACCACCGAGGTCTCCGGCTGGGCCGGCAACCTGGCGGTGCAGAAGATCGTTCAGCTGGAGAACGGCGATCTGACCCTGGCGCCGGTGGACAGCATCGTGAGCCAGTTCACCAAGCGGCGGCAGCTGGCGGTGGAGACCGACGCCATTCAGGCGGCTTCCGGCTCCAGGTACAGCTACTTCGACGCCTTCACCGCCTATGAGAGCTTCATGCTGAAGGGCAAGTTCACCTATACCGGCAAGGGCAGCTTCGGCCTGGCCTTCGATTTCAACGGCCAGCAGGCCAAGTACAAGCTCATCACCCTGGATCCGGCGCAGCAGAAGCTGCAGCTGGCCTTCAACGAGGGCGACGCGCTGATCACCGAGACCGCGGTCACCCTGGAGGCCGGCAGGGAATACGGCTTCACCTATATCCAGGAAGGCTCGGTGGGTATCTTCTATGTGGACGGCATGGCCTCTCTCACCGTGCGCCTCTACGGCGTCAGCGGAAAGACCATCCGGCTCTGGGCCGAGAGCAACACGGTCTCCTTCACCGATCTCCGGGAATACACCAGATAGAGGGTGAGCGTCATGATCAACCAGAGCCTGATCTTCGCCAGGGCCTATGAGAAGGAGGCGGGCGGGAAGATCCCCGCCGCGTCCCGTCCCGCCTTCCATCTTACCCCTTGGACCGGCTGGATGAACGACCCCAACGGTTTCTCCTGGTACCGGGGCCAGTACCACCTGTTCTATCAGTACTATCCCTATGACACCCACTGGGCCAGCATGCACTGGGGACACGCGGTGAGTCATGACCTGCTGCACTGGACGTATCTTCCCGCGGCCATGGCCCCAGATCAGCCCTACGATGCCTTCGGCTGTTTCTCGGGCAGCGCCGTCGAGCTGGAGGACGGCCGTCAGCTGCTGATGTACACCGGTGTGCGCAAGGAGGGCGGCGACAAGGGCCGGGAGGTCCAGACCCAGTGCCTGGCGGTGGGCGACGGCCTGGACTATGTGAAATTTGAGGGCAACCCCGTTCTGGATGCCTCCGTCCTGCCAAAGGGCTTGAGCCCCTATGATTTCCGCGATCCGAAAATCTGGCGGACGGAGGATGGCGGCTTCCGCTGCGTCGTCGGCGCGAAGGACGCGAACAGACTGGGCCGTCTGCTGATGTTCCGCAGTGAGGACGGTTTTTCCTGGCACTTTGAGAGCGAGCTGGCGCGGAACGACGGGCGCTTCGGCCTCATGTGGGAGTGTCCGGACTTCTTCCCCCTGGATGGAAAGCAAGTGGTCTTCGTCAGCCCCCAGGACATGCTCCCCAAGGGCTTTGAGTACCACAATGGCAACGGCACCGTCTGCCTGATCGGAACCTGTGATGAGGAGACGAAGCGGTTTATTCCCGAACACGACCAGGCCATCGACTATGGCATCGACTTCTATGCCCCGCAGACCATCCTGACCCCCGACGGGCGGCGGGTGATGATCGGCTGGATGCAGAACTGGGACACCTGTCAATCCACCGGCGGTTATGAGGAGCGGCCCTGGTTCGGCCAGATGAGCCTGCCCCGGGAGCTCTCCATCCGGAACGGCCGGTTGTACCAGCGGCCTGTCCGGGAACTGTCGCTCTACCGGGGCAAGAAGGTGGAATACCACGATGTCCGCCTGAGCGGCGAGACCGTATTGGAGGGCATCGAGGGCCGCACAGTGGAGCTGGACATCCGCATCCGTCCCGAGGACGCCGGAAACCCCTATCACAAATTCAGCCTCCTGTTTGCGCAGGATGAGCAATACCGCTCTGTCCTCAGCTTCCGCCCCTATGAATGCCTGCTGAAGATCGACCGGAAATTCTCCGGCTCCCGGCGGGCTTTCATCCACCAGCGCCGCTGTCAGGTCGCGGATCACGGCGGGGAGATCCGCCTGCACGTGATCCTGGACCGTTTCAGCGTGGAGGTCTTCATCAACGACGGCGAGCAGGTGATGACCGCCACCATTCTCACGGCCCCCGGCGCCCGGGGGATCTCCTTCGCGGCCGACGGTCGGCTGATCATGGACGTAACGAAATACAGCCTGTTTTCGGAGGAATGAACCATGGCCGCATATGATGTGGTTGCCCTGGGCGAACTGCTCATCGACTTTGCCCCCCAGTCCGTGAACGAGGCGGGCTATCCCGTCCTCTCCGCCAACCCCGGCGGCGCGCCCGGTAATTTTCTCGCCGCCCTGACGAAGTACGGCTGTAAGACCGCCATGATCGGCAAGGTGGGCGACGACACCTTCGGCCGCCTGCTGGTGAGGACGCTGCGGGAGGCCGGCATTGACACTCGCGGCGTGGTGATGGACCCTGGCGTCTTTACCACGCTGGCTTTCGTCTCCCTGGACGCGACCGGCAACCGGGACTTCTCCTTCGCCCGCAAGCCGGGCGCGGACACCTGCCTGAGGTCGGAGGAGGTGGATGAAGGGCTGATCGCGGACGCCAGGGTGTTCCACTTCGGCACGCTCTCCCTGACGGACGAGCCCGCGGCCTCCGCCACCCGGAAGGCGATTGAGCTGGGTAAGAAGCACGGCCTGCTGATCAGCCTGGACCCTAACCTCCGCAAGCCCCTGTGGAAGCGGGAGGAGGACGCAACGGCTGCCATTGAGTGGAGCCTTCGGCAGGCCGACATCGTGAAGATCAGCGACGAGGAGATCGCCTGGCTGTGGGACATTTCCCCGGAGGAAGGCGCACAGAAGCTGCTGAAGGAGTATGGCGTCTCCCTGGTCTACGCCACCCTGGGCCCCAAAGGCTGCCATGCCGCCACCAGAAACGTCACTGTCACGGTTCCCGGCCCCTCCGGCATCCATGTCGTCGACACCACCGGCGCGGGGGACATCTTCGGCGGCAGCGCCATGAGCCAATTCTTGCGATACTGCAAAATTCCCTCTGATTTAACGAAAGATGAATTGACGCAGATCGTCCGCTTCGCCTGTACCGCAGCCAGCTTGTCCACGCAAAAGCATGGAGGTATCACCAGCGTGCCAAGTATCGAAGAAGTCAATCAGTATTTATAGGTCTTTTCAAAAAACAGCCTTATGTTACTGTCCACGTTCTTTTCCACAACAGGGGCTGTTGCACAACTCCAGCCACAAAAAAGGAGCTTTCGACCACTGAGGAGGTGGAAGGAAGCCCCTTTTTGTTGTAGAATGTATCTGCAATGAAAACACTACAACAAGGAGAGTATATTTCCATCAGGCAAGGATGTCAACAGCTGAAATTGGAAATATGCGGAGGCAGGGAGTACAAAGCGGAGAAGGACGAATTCTATCGACAAGTAAGCGCCCAGCTTGAGGAACTGGATTACAGGGAACTGTACAGCGCCTATTCGGGGATGATCCGAAAATCACAAGTCGAGCCAAGAATTCTGTTCGAGATCCTGGTATGCGCCTACATGGAAGGCGTGTATTCGAGCCGGAAGATAGAGCAGCTGTGCCGGAATCACATCCAGTTCATCCTGCTGCTGGACGGCCATGAGCCGCCGGATCACTGTACCATCGCGCGGTTCCGAAGCGGAGCGGCGACCGGGAAGGCCATCGAGGGTCTGTTTTGGCAGTATGTGAAAGTGCTGGCGGAGAAAGGCTGGATTGACCGGGATGAACTGTACGTGGACGGAACGAAGATCGAGAGCAAAGCGAATCGGTATACGTTCGTGTGGCGGAAGAGCGTAGAACGGGAACTGAGGAAGATCCGGGAGAAAGCGCGCAGTCTGCTGGGACTGGAAAGTGGCTATGTCACCAGAGGGAAACTGGCGGAGCAGGTAGAGATACTGGTGAAGGAGATCGTTGAAGAAGGTCTGACTGTGCAAAAAGGCCGGGGGCATCACAAGCCTGTCAAAATCCGGAAGCGGGACGAGCGGAAAGCTTTGCTGGAACGCTGGGAAAGCTATGAGCAGAAGAAGCGGATTCTCGGCGACAAGCGGAACAGCTATTCCAAGACAGATCCGGACGCGACCTTCATGCACATGAAAGATGACCATATGCGCAACGGTCAGCTGAAACCGGGATATAATGTGCAGTTTGCGGTCAACAGCCAGTTCATTGTCGGCGTGGGCGTCTTCCCGGACCGAACAGATTACGCGACGCTTCCGCCGATGCTGGAATCGATGGAAGAACGGTTAGGCTTCCGGTTTCGTCAGGTTGTGGCCGATTCCGGATATGAGAGCCTTGAGAACTACCGATATCTGGATCAGCACAAACAGGAGGCATACATCAAGCCGAACAACTACGAGAGCAGCCGGACGAGGAAATTCAAAGCGCAGATAGGTCGGGCAGAGAACATGGCTTATTATGCGCCGGGGGACTACTACCTGTGCAAGAACGGGCGGATTCTGGACAGGACAGGCACAGCGACGGAGCGAGGCAAGGATGGAACGACAAGAAAAGTCGCCCGGTACAGATGTGAAGATTGCAGCAGATGTCCTTACAGGGCGGCCTGCTGCAAAGCCCGGGATCCTGAGCGTCGGAAGGAATTGGTGGCCTGCCGGGAATTCACAGAATACCGGGAAGCCTCACTCAGCAGGATTTCCACAGAAAAAGGCAAACTGCTCCGGGTGAATCGCTCTATCCAGGCCGAAGGTGCCTTCGGACAACTGAAGCACAACCGGAAGTTCGTCCGATTCCTGACAGCCGGAAATGTCAAAGTCTCCTGCGAACTGTTCCTGCTGGCCCTGTCTCAGAACATTCGGAAAGCCATTGTCAAGCGCGACACCGGTCAGCTGGAAAACCACATTTTGCAGCCCGCATCCCTGCTGAATTTCCGAATTTCCTGAAAATCGACAATTGGAAAGCCTCGAGCCGGAGCATGATACAAGCCGAACATGTAGGGCTCTGGTTTGCTTTTGCCTGAATCTTGCCTCCTGCCAGGCTTTTTTGTTTTCCACTCCATGTAAAAGGGGCTGCTGCAGAGTCTTTTGCTTCTGCAACAGCGCCTGCTTTTTTATTCTCTGCTCCATAGCCGCACCATAGCCCCTTTGATTCCCGGTCAACAGCTGAATCCCAAAGTGAATCCCCGCAAGGATTTCTGAACTCCGTTTGAACCTCCGGTTTTTGCGTTGTGGGCGATTTAGGAGGTTTTGAGGGGATTTGGGCGGTTTTTTCTGGCGGTTTCATCGGGAAACGCTTATCATATCAGCGCAGAGTAAAACCCGCAAACCCTTGATTTGCAAGGATTTGCGGGTTTTCATGAGCCCGGCGGGATTCGAACCCACGACCTTTTGATTCGTAGGTAGCAGGGTTTGAACTTACAGGCCGTACTGTCAAAGTATTTTCAAAGGGGTGCTTTGAACTGAATCCAATTTTGAACCTCTGCAGAAAGGGGAGTTTTTCTCGTGGCGGTATGGGGCAAAACTGGTCGAGCCGCTTTGTGATTCCGCCGGCACAGATGTCTGTCCAGAAATTGTCGACCTTGTTCTTGGTGACGCTGGTAATCATGTGAGTGTGTCCTCCTACCTGGCCTCGGTCATCCTCTCTATTCATGCGTAAGCCGTGAGATCGGGGCGAATCAGACTTGCCGTCTGATCAACAATATGATAAAATCATTCTCATAAACAATGAGCTTGCGAATCTGAATCCACTGCAACCAGAAGAAAGGACGGCGAAACCAATGTGTTTTCAATCCATCATTTCCATGGAACCCACCATCATTCTCTCA
>JAFXVR010000049.1 GCA_017534885.1 Clostridia bacterium
CGGGGCGGGGCTGCCGGGCGGGAAGTTAACTCGCGGCGTGTGACGGGTTTGCCCCTCGCGTACGTGCGCGTACGCGCGTACGCGGGCGCGGGCAGGCGCGTTTTGCGCGCTCATAAGGAAGTCGCCGGAAAACCGCCCCAGAAAACCCCCGGATTTCGCCGTTTTGTCCCCGTTTGTTATCAGTTTTGTATCAAAAAGTTATCTTTTGGCCCTTGCTTTTCCAGCCCGGCAGAGCGATGAATGTGTCCGCCGGGCGGCCGCGGGCCGCGCCGACGCCGGGGACCCCTCCCCGGCCAGCCGCGGGCGGGAAAAGCCGCCGGGCGGAAGGAGAACCCCCATGACCAGCATGAAGGACCAGACCTTCGGTATCGAGCTTGAGATGAACGGCATCCTCCGCTCCACCGCCGCCCAGGTCATCGCCGCCCACTTCGGCACGACCCCCAGCGCCCCCGACCACACCTGCTACGGCACCCTCTCCATCCCCACCGGCGACGGCCGCGTGTGGAAGGTCATGCGCGACGGCAGCATCCCCGGCCCCGACGACGAGAAAACCGAAGTGGTCAGCCCCATTTGCCGCTGGGCCGACATCGAAACGGTCCAGGAGCTGGTCCGCGAGCTCCGGGCCGCCGGCGCCAAGGCCGACCCCCGCCACTGCGGCATCCACGTCCACATCGGCCTGGGCGAGCACACGCCCAAAACCCTCCGCAACCTGGTCAACATCGTCAACGCCAAGGAGGACCTCCTCACACAGGCCCTCGCCATCGACCCCGACCGGCGCGACCAGTGGTGCAGCCCGGTCGACCAGGACTTCCTGGCACAGCTCAACCGCGAGAAGCCCCAGACCATGGACGCCCTCGCCAGGCTTTGGTACGACGACCGGGCTTGGGAGTGGCACACCCGCCAGCACTACGACCCCAGCCGCTACCACCTCCTCAACCTGCACGCGGTTTGGCAAAAAGGCACCATCGAGTTCCGGGCCTTCAACAGCACGCTGCACGCCGGCGAGGTCAAGAGCTACATCCAGCTCTGCATGGCCATCTCCTGGAAGGCCCTCACCGCCAAGTCCGCCAGCCCCGCCCGCCCGGTCACCGACAACCCCAAGTACACCTTCCGCTGCTGGCTCCTCCAGCTGGGCTTCATCGGGGACGAGTTCGAAACCGCCCGCACACACCTCACCAAGCACCTCCCCGGCAACAGCGCCTGGCGCCAGGCCTGCTGAACCGCCAACGGCGGTTCCCTTCAGGGCTCCCCGGCCGGAACCCTGACGGGAGCTACCGGCTCCGCCACACACTCACAAATCGGACAGGGCCAAGAGCCCGGAAAGGAACACACCGTGAAAGACTTCGAAATCCGCATCACCAGGCACACCGGCGACTGGACCACAGGCACCATCGGGGACTGTGCCTTCGAGGTCAAGCACTACAGCGAGCCCAGCCGCTTCGGAATCGAGACCGGCGAGTTTGCACAGCCCGGCCGCATCAGCAAGCTCTGGATTGCCCGGCGCGCCACACACGGGGTGGTGGCCGCCTACGACCGGGGCTGGGACCGGCTCCCGCACAGCCAGGAGGAGGTCGAAATCACACAGGCCCTCATCGACCGCTTCAACTGAGCTCCTGAATCCACGCCGCCCGCGGGCGGCTCCGGCTGAGGGTTCCCACCGGGGAGCCTTCACCCGGGGCCACACACAAGGCTCCTGAGTTTTCACAGGGCTACAGCCCGGAAAGGAACACACCATGAAGAAGCAGGACATCCGCAACGCCTACACCCAGAAGGTCACCGAGCTCCTGAATCAGGGCTACACCATCCTCCCCGACACCATGGGCGGAAGCCAGGGCGAAATCGCACACATCGACCTCACCAGGGGCTCCGAAATCCTCCGGGTCCTCCTCGAGCGCAGCAGCCACTGGGACAGCGAGGATGGCTACCTTGGCGACACCATCCGCCTGAGGGTCGGCAGGGCCGCGCCGGACACACGGGTCTACACCAACTGGGAGGGCACCATTTGGAACAACCGGCTCGAGCCCATCTCCGAAATCGAGTGGGCCTGGATTGGCGGCAACCGCCGCTCCGACTGGTACACCGACATGGAGGAGGGCATCCGCATCAGCAAGCTCCAGGGCGAGCGCTACCGGGCACAGAAGGCGGAGCGGGCCGAGACCCTTGGCGACGCTTACAAATCCGCGGCGCTGAAGTGGCTGCGCAAACAGCCGAAGATGAAAACCTGCAAGGCGGAGGACATCGAGAAGGTCGAGCGCCGGTGGGACAGGAACGGCCGGCGGAGCTTCGTAATCACCGCCAAGGGCAAGCGCTACACCATCGGCTGAGACACAGGACGCCGCCCGCGGGCGGCTCCGGTTGAGGGCTCCCGCCGGGGAACCTTCGCCCGGGGCCACAGGCTCCGGAATACACACAGGGCTGCGGCCCGGAAAGGAACACACCATGAGGACGTTCACCATTGACCGGCAGCGCTACAGTTGCGAAATCGACCCGCGCACCGGCACGCCCTTCGTCACCAGCATCCACCCCTACGATGAGACCGAGTATCACTGGGCTCGCAAATCCGCCACCGGGGATTGGCTGGTGTACCGCAACGGGAGAATGCGGGTAGCCTTGCCCGGGAGCCTGAAGCTCACCCCGGAGCAGGTAGCGGCAAGGCTCCTGAATATGGACCAGGCCGCACACCTCACCCGCACGGGCGGCATCTGGTAAGCCAGCCACAGCTACGAAATCAACGAGGAGGAAAAACACATGTGCGTCATCTGCGTATCACCCGCAAGGGTCCGCCAACCCAGCATCAAGACCATCCGCACCATGTTCGAACAGAATCCGCACGGCGCCGGCTATATGTACGCCCGCAACGGAATGGTCCACATCAGCAAGGGCTACATGAACATCGACGAGCTCCTGAATGCCCTGAAGCTTGAACACTTCACCGCGAAAGACCCGGTGGTCTACCATTTCCGCATCAGCACACAGGCCGGGGTCAACCCCCAAATGACACATCCCTTCCCGCTTTCGAATCAGCGCGGGCACATGAAGGCCCTCGACGTGGACTGCAAATGCGGCATCGCGCACAACGGAATCATCCAGCTCACCTCCGACCCCAACAACAAGGAGTACAGCGACACAGCGGTGTTCATCACCGACTACCTTGCCGACCTCATCCGGCATCCCGACGACCTGAAGGACCCGCGGATACTCAGGCTCATCCACAGGCTGGCGGGTTCCAAGCTGGCCTTCCTGGACGCCAGCGGATACATCGCCACCGTTGGCGAGTTCATCAACGACAGGGGAATCCTTTACAGCAACCTGAGCTACTGCACCACACGCGATTTCATGAAAGCCCTCGCCCGGTACGCCTGAGCCGGGCAGGGCTCCTGAATCCGCCTGACGAGGCCCCTGGCACAGGCCGAAACCCACCCCGAGAGGGTGCGGTCGCGGAAGCCACCCACGCTTCCCGGAAAGGAGATACACCACCATGCGCTTCATTGACCTCAACGACGGCCGCGTCAGCACGCCCGCCAGCCTGAAGAAGGAATGGGAGCTGCTGCGGGCGGAAGAGCCCTGGAACCATGCGCCAGGCTTCCGAATCGAGCTGCTCGAAATCCTGCTGGCTACCGTCAGCGGCCGGAACGACCTCTCCATCGTTGGCCCGACGCCGCGGGAGACCGTCAGGTACATCCAGCGCCTGCAGGCACAGCTTCTGAAATCTACAGGGCACGGCCCGGAAAGGAACACACCATGAAAAGACAAGCCGTCGACAAAGCCTTCACACAGAAAGTCGCCGAGTTCCTGAATCAGGGGTACATCATTCACACCAACACCATGGGCGGATACCAGGGCGAGATTGCACACGTAGACTTGGCCAGGGGCTCTGAAATCCTCCGGGTCCTGCTGACACGGGACTGCTGCTGCCGGGACCAGGATGAGCTTTACTGGGGCGAAACCATCCAGCTGACGGTCAGCAGGATTTCACCGGACGCCCTGGATGAGCTTTCCGAGCCCATCTTCCAAACCGCCTGGGCCGACATTGGCCGGCTGTGTGGACGCGATTGGTTCACCGGCATTGAAGAAGGCCGCCGCAGCTGGGAGAAGCACATGCAGCGCTACCGCAGGCGCTACGAGCGCGTAACCAGCACCGACCTCGGGGAGGCTTACAAATCCCCGGCCCTGCGCTGGCTGCGGAAGCAGCCCGGGATGGAGGCCTGCGCCCTCAGCGACATCGAAAACGTCCGCAGGATTCAGTGGCCCGGCGAGAAGGCATTCTTCGAAATCGAGGCGCAGGGCCGCACCTTCCGCATCACCGGATGAGCCACACCGGCATCCCTGAAATCTACGGATAAAACTTCTTCCGCCAACCACATATACCGCTTGACTTTTCCGCCCTGCGGAGTGATGAATGTCACCATGCCGGGCGGAAAGCCGGGCAGGAACCAAATCAAGGGAGGCTGCACCATGGACTACGGAATCAACATCAGGGCTTACCTGATATTCGGCTTTTACAACGACATGAGCCGGGAAGACGTCCTGAACTTCAACATGCGCAGGGCTGGTGAGATTGCCGAGATTGCTGCCGGCGATGGAATTGAGATTGACGCGATGGAGGTCTACGAAACCATCAGCGAGGTGATTGACCGCGATTTAGGACTGAGTGACGACGATGATTTTCCAAATCTGCAGAGATGGCTTGAACGGTGAGAAACAGAAGGGGGCTCCGGAATATGTTCAGTAGCAACACCACCGCGCTTTCAAATCCTCCCGACGGTTTTGACCTCCCGGCGTATCTGCTGGGCCGCGTCTACGACTACATGGACCAGGAAGAAATCCTGGGTTTCGACATGCACACAGCGCAGGACATTGCCCACGACATGGCCCTCGACGGATTGGAGGCCGAGCCCGCGGAAATCTTCGGAATCATCAGCGAATTCATTGAGCAGGACAGTGGGAAGGAGTGACGAATATGACTGTCGAAATCTACTGGGACGACCTGAACGAGGAGAAGCAGAAGGAGCTCCTGAATCTGTTCGGGGGCAACATGAACTGGGATATCTTTCCCATCGCCTGCCTGGAAATCGAAGACGTGTATGAGGAGGCTGCTGAATGAAATACATCGCCTACGGAAGCAACATGGTGAAAGAACAGATGGCCTGGCGCTGCCCCGACGCCAGGCTCATCGGCATGGGATATCTTGAAGGCGCCAGGCTGGAATTCTACCTGCACGCCACTGTGGAACACACCGACAGCACACGCGACCGTGTGCCGGTGGCGGTGTGGGAGATCAGCGAGCGTGACGAAACCAACCTGGACCGTTATGAGGGGGTCGCCGGCGGCTACTACGGCAAGGAAATCTGGCCGGTCACCATGGACGACGGCTCGCAAATCGAGGGCCTGATCTACATCATGAAAATCATCCGCCATTCCCCGCCTGTTGCCGGCTATTACAAAAGCATCCGGGACGCGTACAGCGAGCTGGGCCTGCGCTCGAAAATCAGGACCGTGCTGGAGCCTGCCCTGAAGAGAAGCATGGCCCGGGACCGTGAATGGTAATGTCTGGAATACGCTTTACGCCACACACCGTCTCCTGAATCAGGGAGGCGGCTTTTCTTGTTCTGCTCTCCCGTCCTGCCAGGCGTTCCCCCACGTTTTCGGGGCTTTCCCCCGCTCTTTGAAATCTGCGCCACAAAGGCCCCTGTCGCGGCCGTTCCCCGCGGGTACGGATTCTCCCCCGACCGGAGCCCGGCAGCGGCCAACGTGGGGCCACGTACGCGGCGCATGGGCAAAGGAAAAGCAGCCCGAAGGCTGCCTCGCTCTGAAATCGTTCTTGCGCTCATTTTCCATCCACCAGGTCGGCTTCCATCTCCCAGCCCCCGGAGAGCTCCTTGAATCGGACGATCAGGGAGCCGTCCCGGCAGCGGAACTTCATCTGGTAGGGTTCAGTCCAGATCTGTGTCAGGCCGGGTATGCTCTCAAACGCGAGAAAGCGAATCTCTTCAGGGTTTTCACCGCCCAGGTACTGCCTGTACAGATTGAACATCTTGGCCTTGTACTGGTCTTTGAGAACACACCAGGTTTCCTGGCCCGTAAAGTTTCTGAAATCTCCCTCGGCCTTTTCCGACTGGAGGGCAGCCCACTGGTACAGAGAC
The DNA here is from genome assembly GCA_017534885.1 of Clostridia bacterium. Lineage (GTDB taxonomy): Bacteria > Bacillota > Clostridia > Christensenellales > Aristaeellaceae > RUG11272. The sequence continues at coordinate 6,144 of JAFXVR010000049.1, forward strand.
ATCGGCGCGCGCATGAAGGCGAGCTTGGCCTCGTCCAACCCGCACATGCCGCAAACCATGATGTCGGCTGACCGGCTCAGGGCGTTGGTGTACAAATCGGGGCGCATGGTATTCTTCCCGCATCGTGGACAGAGTGTGTATTCACCGCGCTCCTGCCTGGCTTTCAAATCCGCCAGGGCGTTCTTCATCCGCTCAGTCATTGCTGCCCGCCTCCTCTGTCTCGGTCTCCTCCACAGCACTCTCCTCTGCGGTGTTCTCCACGGCAGCACTCCCCTGCTGTTCCTTCCGCTTCTTCTGACGAATGGCAGCGTACTTGTCCCTGTGGGCCTGCATCTTATCGCTGTTGCCGAATGCGCAGTAGCCCTTCAGGTGTCCAAGCAGAACCTTTCGCTCCGTTTTGGAATCCGCGCCGCCGTACCCCAGCCGCTGCAGCCAGACGTGCGCGAAGTACTTTTCGTTCTGCTCGTTCAGCTCAACCCGCTCCGGGAAGACCCGCGTGGCCTTCATGGCCGCGTCGTAAATCCGCTGGAGCAGGGTGGCGTAGGCCGTCCACGCTTCCGGCTTTGATTCGTCGAATGGGAAGGTCATGGTGACCCGGCCGTCCCGGTAATCGAAGCCGGTCATCCCGGCAATCGCCCTGCAGTCATCCAGCAGGCTTGTGAAATCGTCGGCATTCTCGGGGAGATACTCCTTCAGGCGTTCCACCAGTACTTCCGGAATGCCCAGGCAGCCGCTGTCTGTCATCCGGTTAATGATGTCCTGCCTGCTGTACAGCATGTTCACCAGGTTCTTCAGCTTTGCCGGTGTGACATCCCGCGCGGGGATTGCAATCTCCATGCTGTCAGGTGAAACTGCTTCTGAATCGGCCTGCTCGTCGATGCTGCCCTCGGTCTCGTTGTTGCCGTCCTCATCCCCGGAGGTTTCAGTATCCGTATCCGCCTCGCTGGCAGGCGGCTCCTGAATGTAGCAGTTCTCCAACAAAAAGTCCTGGATGGCTTCGAAATCCTCGCCGGTGATGCTGCCGTCCCTGTTGATGGTGTAGGGCCCCACCTGATAGGCGAAGCTGGGAGCGCCCAGGTAGCTGCAGGTTTCGCCTGTCAACCGGGCGAGATGGTCGGCCAGTACCCTGCGGTTTGCTGTGTTTGTCTGGATTGTCATGTGGCTTCTTCTCCTTTCAGCTCATCGTCGTCAACTACCCGGTACAGGTCGTCCGCGAACCAGCAGCCGCAGAAGGGATTGAAGAGGGCGTGGCATTTCACGCCTGCCGGGGTCTTCACGATGTAGTCGTTGTCCCTGTCCTTCTTCAGAATCTCAATGGGCTGCAGCTCCGCCTCATGTGTACCGTTCGGGTCAAGGGAATGCAGCATGGCCATTGCCATGTGGGGTAGCCTCCTTCCTCAAGGGTAGTGACATATACGCTCTGAACCGGATGAAAGTCAAGCGCAAATTCAGTCAGTCTGTGCTTTCAGGCGCGCGGCGGCCTGGAATTGGTCATAGTCCCGCAGTTCCTTCTCCATCCGCCGGATGTGCTTCTTCAGGTCGCGGCTGTGGATGGGCCCGGCTGTCTCCAGATCAGCTCTGGCTTCAGCAATCTTCTGTACCAGCTCTTCCCTGGGGGTCATAGGTGCCTCCCGCGGGTGATGCCATCACAGTTTCTTTCGCTGGCTTGCAGATCACAGGCGATGGTCTCCCAGTCGATAAGATGGCCAAACTCATCGTTCCTGATTTCTTCAAGTCTGCTCAGCAGATCAAGCAAATCCATGTTGCAGTTCACACCGCTATAATCCGTGTCCACATCATCGCAGCAGTCGATCAGGCGGGAGAGATGGATGATGACCTGGGTCAGCTCTGACAGGGCTTTCCCCGGATGGTTGACATATCTCAAGTTATCTATCTCCAGGTCACATATGCGCGGCCCTGCAGCGGTAATGTTGGGTAACGTGTTCTCCATGTCAGTCACTCCTTTTTTGATTATACAAAGAGCGCCTGCTTTTCAGCAGACGCTCCCGGCCCTACTTTGACAAGTACATTATACCAGCCCAAATTCCGGGGTCAAGCTGAATTATGGCGAAGTTTGGCGAAATCCAGCGAAATCTGGCGCAGACTTTTCCAGGGCTTCCAGGTAATCAATCCCGTCCTTGATAACCTGTTCAACCCGCCTCTGGGTATACCCGTGAGTCTTCGCGATGGCGACTGTCTTTTTGCCTTCGATGAAGCGCTCGGTGATATACGTCGCCTGTTTGGAATTGGTCAGTTTGTTGATCAGCGCGTAGACATCCTTCTTCAGATTGACCAGTTCATCAATCATCTCATCAGCCTCACGCTCCGCATCAATGATGGCATCGATACGGTCAGTCATGGAGTGCACGTTGCGAGTGTGTGAGACCCGCTCTGCGTCGGTGGGAGGCGCTGCAATGGACAGCGTGTCCCGCAGAGAGCTGATCTGTCGCAGCTTTGCGTTAATCAGGGCTTCCAGCAGATCAATCCGCTTGAATTTTTCCTCTACCGTCACTTTACAATCCCCTCTCTCAATCTCTTGATCAAATAATCCGGGTCCACGTCCGTCAGCAGCGCGTACCACTCGGAGTGAAAGAAGTCCTCAATCTCCAGCGCTTCCTTCAGCGCTCCCTTCGCCCCGGGGTGCTTCTTCAGGAATCTCAGCGCTGACACATAATCCTTGGCTGCCTGCTCCACAATCGCGTTGGCCAGGCCCTGATAACCTTCCATCCTTGTTCTCTCCTTCCCTGCTCAGTCGTTTGACGTACAGCCGTTCGCTGTGGGTAATACGGGCCAGCGCCATCCCTGCCGTGGGGTCGCTGTATCCCTTTGAATTCATCCATCGCATACTGCTTCACCGCCTCAGTTCTTCGCTTCTAAATAGGCCAGCAGCGCCAGGCCCATCTCCCTGGCCAGCGGGTGGTTTTGCCACTTGCCGCTGACCAGCTCACAAATATCCGTCGTTGCCCTGTCCCAGTAGGCCAGGCGGCCCTCCAGGCCCGGGGCGGGTGGGGTTCTGTGATCCCGAAGGAAGAACCAGACATCCCGGATGATCTCCTTCTCCACATCCATCAGGCTCTCACCTCCGCCTTCACCGCCTCGATCAGGGCGGCCTGTGTCTCGTCCTTGTCCTGCAGCGCCCGCAGGATACGCTCGTCAATGGTGTTCTCGGTGACGATGTGCTCAATCACCACGGTAGAGGCCTGCTGGCCCTGGCGCCAAAGCCGCGCGTTGGTCTGCTGGTAGAGCTCCAGCGACCACGTCAGGCCGAACCACACAAGGGTGCTTCCGCCTGCCTGCAGGTTCAGCCCATGCCCCGCAGCGGCCGGATGGATGACTGCCAGCGGGATTCTCCCCGCGTTCCAGTCGGCGATATCCCCGCTGCCCCGCAGTTCCCTGGCTCCGGGAAAGCGTTCCTGAATCCGCGCCAGGTCATGCTTGAACCAGTAGGCCACCAGCAGCGGCTTCCCGTTCGCGCTTTCGACCAGGTCCTCCAGTGCATCCAGCTTCCGGTCGTGAATCCTCACGGTGTCCTTCTCCTCGGTGTAGACAGCGCCATTGGCCATCTGGCACAGCTTCCCGGATAACGCGGCGGCGTTCACCGCATCGATCTCCCTGTCCTTCACCTGGATGATCAGCTGCCGTCTCATCTGGTCGTATAACCGCTGCTCAGAGGCGCTCATGCGAACCAGCACACGGTTCATCAGGCACTCCGGCATTTTGATGCGGTCTATTGCCCTCATCGAGATGGTGATGTCGCTGATCCTCCTGTAGATCTCCTCCTCTGCCCCGGGCCGGGGCTTGTAGGTGAACACCTGCTGCAGACTGCGCTTGTCCGGCATGAAGTAGGTCTCCCGGTACCGGGTGATAAACCGGCCAAGCCGCTCGCCTCCGTCCAGCAGGCGGAACTGTGCCCAGAGGTCCATCAGCCCATTGCTGCTGGGTGTTCCTGTCAGGCCCACAATGCGCTTCACACCAGGCCGCACCTTCAGCAGCGCCTTGAAGCGCTTGGCCTGCCAGCTCTTGAAGCTTGACAGTTCGTCTATCACGATCATGTCGTAACGGAACGGCAGGCCGCTGTCCTCCACCAGCCACTGCACGTTCTCCCGGTTGATGATGTGGATGAGGGCCGGCTTTACCAGCGCTGCGAGGCGTTCCTTCTCGCTGCCGACCGCCACGCTGCAGCTCATGCCCTTCAGGTGATCCCACTTCTGAATTTCAGCGGGCCAGGTGTCCCTGGCGACCCGGAGCGGCGCGATGACCAGCACCCGGCTGATCTCAAACCTGTCCAGGCAGAGCTCCTGGATGGCGGTCAGTGTGATGGCCGTCTTTCCGTACCGAGGCCCATGTCCAGGAATACGGCAGCGACGGGGTGTTCAAGGATATAGTTGATCGCGTACTGCTGATAATCGTGCAGACAGAGCTTCATCGGGCATCACCTCCTTCAACGATGGCATTCAGCAGGGCTGGGATCCGGTCGGGATGGTCCAGGCAGTAGACCTGAAACCCAAGCGATTCCAGCTGCCTCTTCCGCTTTACCTGCAGAGGACGCAGATGCTTCCCCGGCGCTTTCACCTCCACAAAGGCTGCCAGGCCGCCGGGGAGAAGCACCAGCCTGTCGGGCACACCGTCCAGGCCGGGGCTCACAAATTTCAGCGCCAGGCCGTGCCGGCTCTGGACTGCTCTTCGCAGGGCCTGCTCCACGTGTTTCTCATCCATTCCTGAACCCTTCCTAGTACCGTTCGTATTCCTTCCATGCCGCGTCGAAGGCCCTGCGCATTTCACACCCTGGATTCACGCTCTCCATATACGCCTCGTTTCTGTGTCGGCTGCATCCGCGGGTGAAGCGAGAACTGTCGTGCTTCATATCCCGTGCCAGTTTTCCAACCATGCCATCAGAATGGATATGCTCCTTGATCATCCAGCCGTAAAAACACTTTGGCTTTCCCACGATTCACTCACCTCTTCTTCAGCGCGCATATAATAGGAAGTGTGACGGTCGTGACAGTCGTTACGTAAAACCCTCTATAGGCCGTTTTTTCTTGAAATTTTCTCCTATGCAACAATGCTGGAATGACCGTCAACGACCGTCACACTTCCTATATTTATGTCAATTTAGAAAGTCGTCATCTGCATCTGCCCTGATGCCAAGTTTCAGACCGGTCACGAACGATCCGCTCCGCAGTTTCTGACGAACAAATCCCTCGTTCTCCAGTGCGTTATAGAAATCGGTGGTGGAGCGGGTGTATTCGCCAGTATCAGCGCAGAAGGTGCGGTAGGCGGAATACAGTTCTCCGGATTTCACCTGCAGGGAGCTTCCAATCTCGCACCGCTCACTCAGGAAGTGCCCCAGCCAGTCGTTGTCCTCTCGGTACTGCTTGATCGCCCGCTGCACACACTCTGGCAGCGGAATCTTAAAGTCTTGCCGGATCACATCTGCCGCACCCTCAATGACCCAGGAGAGAATCGCGCCGCCTGCGTTTCGGAACAGGTAGTCACTGTAATTCTTGATATCGCTCTTGCCTTCGATCTTCGCATCGAAGGGAATCACGATCAGCCGCCGCCAGATGCCCGCGTCCTTGGCACCAACCTTGGGCAGGTGATTGGTATAGAGCACAACGGTATGGCTGGGCGTGTAAGCGAACGGGTCCTTGTACTTTTTCTCCGCAGACACATCATCTGTGGAGCAGAGCTGCTTCACGATGGCAGTGTTCAGCCTGGTGCCTTTCTCGAGCTCTGATGCGATCAGCATCCGTTTGCCCTTGGCCTCCGCCAGTTCCGGCCGAACATTGCGCTTGCAGCCGACGGTCAGCGCGTCCGCGGAGATGTTGCCGCTGTAGGTGCCAAGCACATGCGCCAAAGTGTTCCAGAAGGTGGATTTGCCGTTCCGCCCATCACCGTAGGCAATGATGAGCGCTTCCACGAACACTTTTCCCACCGCGATCATTCCGGCCACCTGCTGAACGTAGTGAATCAATTCTGCGTCACCGCAGAAGAACAGGTTCAGAGCGTCCTGCCATAAGGATTTCCCTTCTTTGCTGGGCTGCACGGCAGTCATCTTGGTGACAAAGTGATCGGCACTGTGAGGCATTGCGCCAGCCAGGCCCAGCCGCAGGTCATAAGCGCACTCCGGTGTGTTCAGCAGAAACGGGTCGGCGTCCAAATCCTGCGGACGGATCAGCACCATGGGCTGGACCTCCGCAAGCACCGCCTTGATGCTCTTGGATTGCCGGTAGTTCATAGCGATGGCCTGGTAGGCAGTCGCCCGCACATAGGCGCGGTACGCCTTTTCCTGATCGTCGTTCATGTCCGCCTCGGCCCTCTTCTTCGATTTGGCTTCCAGCAATTCCGCGGCCCCGTTGTTCATCAGCACCTCATAGGCTGCGGTGACAGCGGCGGAGGATTCCTCCAGCTGCATGTCGGACAGGTCATGCATGATGGCATGGGCGCGGGGCTTTGACTCTTCCCAGATATCACCGTTGTAGACGATGAAATCTGTCGCCGGAGAGTAGCGCAGCTGGCCTGAGAAAACATCCGCCAGAACACGGGCTTCAGCCACATCAGAGTTGTCGCTGGGCTTGTACAGGAAATTCCCATGCCGGGCCGCATACTCTTCTGGGGAGACATAATCATCACTTTGGGAGACCTTATTCCGGTAAAACCGCACCGCGCTGTTCCATATGGTATCCAACTCCCGCTGTTCCAGCGGCGGCACACAGGCTGCTGCCTTTTTGAAGAAACTCTCCCGGGCTTCTTCCGTCTCACCGAGCCGCTTCAGAATCTTCCCAGCATAATGGGACAGAGTGGCATTGCGGCTTCCCTCTGGGATTACCCCACCGGGAATGGGGGACGGAAGATTTCCGAAAGCATCCTCGGTGTCCGGGTAGTACAGATCCAAGCATTCATTCAGGGTGATCGTTCCGTCATGGAACTGTACCTGCGGGTCGCTGGTGCCATAGAAGAATCGAGCCGCGTCCAGTGCCTTTGTGTCGAAATACGGGAAGATGACGTTGACACGCTTCTTCAGCTTGCTGTAGGCGTCAGGGTCGGTCATCTCGTCGATCAGGAAAAAGCAGTGGAACTTGGGACGGGGCGTTTTGCCGCGCTTGGACTTCTGATGGTTTCGGCTGAAGTGAAAGCCGACGGTGGTATCCGGGAATTGTTCGATGATCTTCTCTGGTGTGATCCAGTCTTGCGGGTCATCGCTGTGATCGTTATCGCACTCCAGCGCCAGACAGTTGGTGCGGATGAAGTTATCTTTCGAACGGTATCCGTTGCGGTATTCCACAGCCACATAGTCTTGGCACACAGCCTGCCGGAGGGTTGCTTCATCTCCGGCGGTCACCTCGTGCGGATACCTGCAGTTCCACTCGTTGCCGATGCAGTCAGCGCGATACAGATTGAATGCTGCGATCATTTCAGCACCCCATCTCCCTGGCCGCTGAAGAACCGGACAGGCTTCCCCTCCTGGCGGGCCCTGGTGATCTCGATGGACATGCCCTCTGAAATGCGGTCGCCGAAAGCCCAAAGCTCCTCGCACTTCGTCAGCAGAGTCATGTTCATCTGCATCGCCAGGTCCCGTTCAGCCGGGATACTGTCGTCCATGAACTGGGGGAACAGCAGGTGCGGTGTAATCGGAATGCATCCCTGGTCCAGAGCAAACCGGCTGTACCTGCGGGCATTTTCGAGGTTGGTCTCCGTGTCACCCGAGAACGGACTGCAGATGTAGACAAGGGGACGTTGAGCCTCAGGCTCCGCTGCTCTTACGGCTTCTCCTGAAGCCAGGCCGCCAGAGCTTTTCGGGATTCTGTAGCGCATATGGCCGCGCTCCTTTCGTGTGATAGTAGAGGGCGGTTCTCCCTCTCTGCTGGCTATGTAGCCAAACACCGCGTTTTTCCGGTCGCCAGCTGTTTTTTTTGAAATTTCTTTCGCGCACGCAAAAAAAGACAGGCACCGCCTCAAAAAAGCAGTGCCTGTCTTTTGCGTTCAGACCGGAAAAAGTCACCGGTTGGCTACATAGACAATGGAAGGGCGGAAACGGATCACGCGCCCTCCGAAAAAAGTTTTCCGTAGACCGGAAAAATCGACCAGTTGGCTACATAGACAGTGAAAGGAGGTGCCCCAGATGGAGGAGTCGGCAAATACCGCTGCCGAGGAACAGGAACTGATCGACGTGTTGATCGCGATCAGCGTCGTCGCAAGACGGCTGGCAAGGAAACTGGAAAATCAGAAGAAGGAGACAAACAATGAGCAAAATGAGTGAACTGGCCGCAGCGCTGGATGATCTGACCCGGATCGGCAAAGCGCTGGCCGCCTGCGGGGAAGACCTGATCCGGACAGCAG
>JAFXVR010000004.1 GCA_017534885.1 Clostridia bacterium
CCAGTCGTGGCTCCAAGGTTGAAAGCGCCCTTTTGTCACCCTTACCATGATTGATGATTCATTCTTCATTGTACATTATACAAGGAAAGCCCGGAGTGCGCAGCCCCGGGCGTTTTTCATACCTTCAGTGATGATTCGGATGTCAAAAGGCCGCTTTCATGAACTGAGCCACGACTGGTTGTGGAAGACAGCGGAAATCACCACAACCAGTCGTGGCTCCAAGGTTGAAAGCGCCCTTTTGTCACCCTTACCAGTGATATCAGCGATACAGCATAAACCTCTCGCTCTCCCGCCGGAAGGCCTCCCTCGCCCCCGCGTGGGCCTCCAGCAGCGAGCGCGCGTCGTGCATGCCGAGGCGGTAGCTGTCCGTGCCGAGGATCTTGTCGATGGTGTGTACTCCGTCCGCGCTGAGGAGGAAGCGGAAATCCTCCGGGTACATGGCGCGGATGGCGTCCAGCAGGGTCAGGGCGGCCTCCACGGCGTCGGCCTGGTCCCGGTCGGTGATGTGCATCTGCACGCCGGCACAGCGCTCCCCGGCGTATTTGGAGAAGGTGGGAGTGAACCAGCAGGCCCGGAAGCGCACGCCGGGCAGGGGAACCGCGTTCAGGCGGGCTTCCAGCTCCAGGGCGTCGATCCAGGGCGCGCCGATGTACTCGAAGGGCAGGGTCGTGCCCCGTCCCTCGGAGACATTGGTGCCCTCAAACACACAGGCCCCGATATAGCACTCCGCCGCGTGGAGCGTCGGGCAGTTGGGCGAGGGCGCGATCCAGGTCAGCTTGAGGCCGTCCGGGCGGTCGCTCCGCCGCCAGCCGGTCAGGGGCACCACGGTCAGCTTCAGCCGCTCCAGCCCAAGATACGCCTTCACCCACAGCGCGTACTCCCCGATGGTCAGCCCGTAGCGCGTGGGCAGTGGGTACATGCCGATGTAGGAGGCAAAGCGCTCGTCCAGCACCGTGCCCGCGGTTCTCGTCCCGCCCAGGGGGTTGATCCGGTCGAAGACGATGACCGGTTTGTCTGCCTCGGCGCAGGCCTCCATGGCGAAGGACAGGGCGTAGAGATAGGTGTAGAAGCGCGCGCCCACGTCCTGCATGTCAAAGCAGAGCACGTCAAAGGCGTTCAGCATCTCCGCCGTCAGCCGGTGCGTGCCGCCGTAAACCGCGTAGACCGGCACGCCGGTGGCCGGGTCGGCCTGGCCTGTGAGCCTTTCCCCCGCCTGAATGTCCCCGCGGATGCCGTGCTCCACCGCGAAAAGGGCGGTGAGATCATACCGCTCGCTGAGCAGCGCCGAGCTGTGGCGCAAGCTGCGGTCGACGCCCGTCTGGTTGGTCATCAGCCCGATGCGGCGGCCGCGGAGCAGAGCGTCGACGGCGGAGAGGCTGTCCAGGCCGGAGAGAAAGGCACGCATGCGATCACTCCTCCACCACAAACGGGATATCGTTGTAATTCGCGTACCGCTGTGCTGCCGATCCCCGGGCGCCGTAGATGGTGAAGTTATCGGCGTTTTTGTAGAAGGCGAAGCCCGGGATTTTCGTGACGCTGGCGGGGATGTGGGCGGCTTCCAGGCTGTGGCAGTATTCGAAGGCGTGGTTGCCGATGGCGCCGACGCCGGGCCTGATGGTCACCTGCTTCAGGCCCTCGCAAGTGTAGAAGGCGTACTGGCTGACCTCGGGCACCTGGCCGGGAATGGTCATATCCGTCAGGCCGTCGCAGTAGGCAAAGGCGTACTGGCCCAGCTTGGTCAGTCCGGCGGGGAGCGCCATCTCGGTCAGGGCGTCGCAGTTGTAGAAGGCGTAGCTGCCGAGGCTGGTCAAGCCGGCGGGGAGCTTCACCCCCGTCAGGATATGGCAGCCGCAGAAGGCAGAGCTGCCGATGGTTTTCAGCCCGGCGGGATAGTTCACTGTCTTCAGGGCATAGCAGTATTCAAAGGCGCAGTCCGGGATTTCGGTGACGCCCGCGGGGATCGAAATTTCCTTCAGGGACTCGCAGAACATGAAGGCGCTCTTGCCCAGGGCCGTCAGAGTGGAGGGAAGCTTGATTTCCGCTAATGCGGTGCATTCCTTGAACATGTCGTTGCCCAGGAAGGTCAGGCCCTCCGGAAGGGTCACCGAGGCCAGGGCTTTGTCATAGCGGAAGAGGTAGTCCCCGATCTCCGTGAGCCCGGCGGGCAGGGCGATGCTCGTCAGGCTGTCGCACCGGGCTAAGGCTTCCTCCCCGATGCCGGTCAGCCCGGCGGGCAGGGTTACGCCCGGCAGCTTTTTGCAGCGGTTGAAAGCTCTCGCCCCGACGCGCTTCACGGTGGAAGCGATGGTGGCGCGCTGGATGTTCACACAGCCGTCGAAGGAGGAGTCGCCGATGGTCGTGATGCCCTCGCAGATCACCACAGAGGTGATCCCGCTGTTTTCGTACCAGGGACTCTCGTCGTACCCGTAGTCCGTCATGGGCCCGCTGCCGAAGACGGTCAGCACGCCATCGGTCAACGCCCAGAAGGCATTGTCGCCGCACTGGCCGTCGGGCACGGGCGTGGGCGTGGGCTCGGCGGTGGGCTCAGGCGTGGGCGTGGGGGTGGGCTCGGGAGTGGGTTCGGCAGTGGGTTCAGCGGTGGGTTCGGCGGTGGGCGGGGGGCCGTCGCCCTCCAGATCGTTCCAGCCGATGTTCTGAAGATCCTGTTCGCCGGTCACCGTGTCGGTCACCACGATAAACACGTTGAAGCGCCCCGGATAGCCCGGCGTGGCCGCCACCCGCTTTTCGGCGGAGTAGAAGTAGTTGACCGGCTGGCCCTTCGCGTCATAGATATTGTACGCGATGGTCACCTCGCCCGACTTGCAGGCGATCTCCGGCCGGTCCACAAACACGGACTTCCGGTCCGGGCTGACCTCAAAGGCGGCCCGGCCCACGGTCAGCGCCTCGGCGAAGGGCCAGGACAGGCGCTGCCAGCCGATGTTCTGGGTGTTCTGCGCGCCGGTGGTCCGGTCCGTCACCACAATGAACACGTTGAACAGCCCGCCGTAGCCCGGGGTGGCCGCCACCCGCGCCTCGTCGGAATAGAAATAGTTGACCGGATTGGAGTCCGCGTCATAGATATTGTACGCGATGGTATAGTCGCTGCTGCCCGTGATTTCCGGGCGTTCGATGTAGATCGACTGCCGGTCCGGGCTGATCTCGAAAGCCACTGGCCCCACGGCGAGGGTCTTGCCCTCCTCGGCGAAAGCGTCGATCTCCTCGACGAGGTTGTCCAGGCTGACGCCCTCCTCGGAGAGGGCAGGCGCGGCGGCCAGTCCCGGCAGCAGGCAGAGGGCGAGAAAGAAAGCCGTCAACCGTCTCATGGCAATCCCTCCTTCCCCCGTTTAGTCCAGCGGGATGAACCGCAGTCCATTGTTCTGCGCCAGCGTCTCGGCGGTGGAGCCCCGGTAGCCGACGATGCGGGACAGGTCGCAGCAGTCGAAGAAGCAATTCACGCCGAAGCTGGCCTCCCGGTTGTAGACAGTGACCTCCGCCAGCTTCCAGCAGTGTTCGAAGGCGTGGGAGCTCACCAGATTGATGTTCTCGGGCAGGGTGATGGCCAGAAGCTCGTAGCAGTTGTAGAAGCCCATGTAGGGCACGGCGGTGATGCCCTTGGGCAGGACGATCTCCTTCAGCTGCTTGCAGTTGAGGAAGGTGTTGACGCCCATCTCGGTCACGCCATCGGGAATCTTCAGCGTCACCAGGCCGCAGTCCTCAAAAGCGGAGGATTGGATCTCCCGCAGGGAGTCCGGCAGGGGGATGGTCTGCAGCGCGCTGCACCAGCGGAAGGCATGGTACTCAATGGTCTCCAGTCCCTCGCTCAGGCTGAGGGACGCCAGGCTGGTGCATTTGAAGAAGACTTCCTGCTTGAGCGCGCGCACCGGACCGTCGATCTCCACCGCGGTCAGAGCGGTGCAGTAGCTGAAGGCTTCCTGGCCCAGACTGGTCACCCTGGAGGGAATGCGGATTTTTTCGAGGGTGCTGCAGCCGGTGAAGGCATTGTTGCCGATGGAGGTCAGGCTCTCGGGCAGCACCACGTATTTCAAGGTCTTGTTGCCCGCAAAGCACTTGTTGCCGATGGCGCGCACCGGCAGGCCGTCGAGGGTGTCCGGCACGGTCACGATCTCGTCCGTGCCTGTGTAGCTGTGGACGGTCACCTCGCCGTTGCGCGTCTCCCGGACAAACTCGGGGTGGTCGGGCGTGGGCTCCGGCGGCGCCGTAGGCTCAGCCGTGGGTTCGGCGGTGGGATCAGCCGTGGGCTGAGGGCCGTCGCCAGCCAGGTCATACCAGCCGGTGGACTGGATGCACTGGCTGTTCGTGCCCGTGTCGGTCACCACGATAAACACGATGAAATGCCCCGCGTAGCCCGGGGTCGCCGCCACGCGCTTCTGGGTAGAATAGAAGTAGTTGACCGGATTGGACTGGCCATCATAAATGTTGTAGGCGATGGTCACCTCGCCGCTGATGGAGCAGATGTCAGGCCGATCCACATACAGGGTGCGGCGGTCCGGGCTGAGGGTGACGCCGGGAGGGCCCACGATCAGCATGCCGCCCCTGCGCCAGCTCAGCTTCTGCCAGCCGATGTTCTGGGTGAACTGCGCGCCGGTGGACATCTCCGTCACCACTACAAACACGTTGAACAGTCCGCCGTAGCCCGGGGTCGCCGCCACCCGGTCTTCCAGCGAATAGAAGTAGTTGACCGGATAGGAGTCCGCGTCATAGATATTGTACGCGATGGTGTAATCGCCGCTGCAGGTGACCGCCGGCCTGGTCAGGTAGATGGACTGCCTGTCCGGGCTGATCTCGAAAGACACCGGCCCCACGGTGAAGGCCTTGTCAACCTCGGCGAAGGCGTCGATCTCATCGACGAGCGTGTCCAGGCTGATGTCGGTCTCCGCGAGGGCGAAGGCCGCCGCCAGCATCAAGGCTGCAGCCAGCAGGATGCTTAAAGCCTTTCTCATTGTCATGTGCCTGCCTTTTCATCCAGCGTTGAGCTGGTCATTGGGTTTCTGCGGTGTTTTACGTCAGCTTTCCGAGCTGGTTTGCGCGATCCTGCGGTTTCCCCGGGCGTGCGGTTACTGTCTCACCACCGTCACCTGGGTATCCGCAAAGGCGTCCTCGGAGACGTCGGCTTCCGCGTTGATCGTCACAGTTCCGGAGAGGCCGGTACAGCCGGCGAAGGCGCGCTGGCCGATGGCCATGATGGCATAAGGGATGGTCGGCGTGCCCGTGAAACCGCTGCAGTCCGCAAAGGCACCGGCGCCGATGCGGGTCACGCCGTCCGGGATGGCCAGCTGACCTGTCAGACCGGAGCAGCCCTGGAAAACGCAGTCCTCAATGCCTTCCAGACTTTCGGGCAGGCTGAGGCTGGTCAGGCTGGAGCAGCTTTCAAAAGCGTTCGACCCGATGTCGCTCACTCCTTCGGGAATCACCAGGCTGCCGGTCAGTTGATCGCAGTTGTAGAATACCCGTTTCTCGATGGCTTGCAGGCCCTCGGGCAGGGTGAGCTGCCCATCCAGGCCGTAGCAGTCCGCAAAGGCGCCGCTGCCGATGGCCTGTACAGGCTCGCCGTCGATTTCGTCGCGGAAGATCAGCTCTTCCGGCGGTTCCGACTCGTCCGCAGGGCCCAGGACAGCCAGCATGGTCTGCTCCTCTCCGTCTACGGCAACGGTGATGTGTGTCCGTAGATCACACCGTCGAAGATCACAGTGTCGTTCTGGGGCGGGTGATCCGCATCGCCCTCCAGGTCATTCCAGCCGATGTTCTGAATGTCCGCTTCATCTGTCACCAGGTCGGTCACCACGATGAACACGTTGAAGCGCCCCGCGTAGCCCGGGGTCGCCGCCACCCGCTCCTCGTCCGAATAGAAGTAGTTGACGGGCTGGCTCTCCGCATCATAGATATGGTGAAGACGGTTGAAAACAGAGGAACACCTTGTCAAGGCCATCATAGCACAGGGCGAAAAAAAAGGCAAGACGGAGATGCCTTCTCCAGCCTGCTTTGGCTGACGCTCTGTGCGCTGGTTCCGGCCTGCTCTGACCCGAAGACCCCGTTCACAGGCATCAAAAAACCGCCCGCGAGAAGCGAGCGGCGAGCTCCCCAGGTAGGGCTCGAACCTACAACCCTTCGGTTAACAGCCGAATGCTCTGCCATTGAGCTACTGAGGAATAGAAGAATCCGGCAGCGACCTATCCTCCCGGGCCGTGTCCAGCCAAGTACTTTCGGCACTGGAGAG
>JAFXVR010000050.1 GCA_017534885.1 Clostridia bacterium
CGATGGTGCCGATGTTGACGTGGGGCTTTGTTCTGTTGTAATGTTCCTTGGCCATGGGGATCTCCTCCTCTGTATTTTCGCACAAACTGCGAAGGTTGCTCCGGGTTGTTCCCGGGCCGGGCAAGCCGGCATCCTCTCGCTGTTCATGGCCGTTGATGCGGTTCTGGAGCAGGTGATGGGAATCGAACCCACGTAGTCGGCTTGGGAAGCCGATGCTCTGCCATTGAGCTACACCTGCGTATCCCGCATCAAGCCTAAACAGACTTGCTGACAAGCGTATTGTAGCGTTTTTTCCGTTGACTGTCAAGGGGTGCTTTCATTTTTCATCCGCGGGTATAAAGCCCTTCAGCAGACTGCCATTCATCCCGAGTGCCGCTTTTCGCCGCGATTGTTGCGGTTTTGTTGCGCTTGATCCATTATGATATGGATGAATCCCATATAAGGCAGGTGAAAGCAAATGAAATCCCTTGCCAGAGACGGGCAGAAAGACCAGGAATTGCTGGACGGCGCGGCGGATCTGCTGGCCTCAGCCGGTACGGCGCTGCTGGAGGCCCGGAAAAGGAACGGCCTGACCCAGAAGGCGCTGTCTGAGAAGACCGGCATCGCCCAGGCGGACATCAGCCGGCTGGAAAACGGCTGCTCCAATCCCTCTCTGCGGACGCTGCAGCGGCTGGCTGCCGGCATCGGCCTTCGGGTTCAGCTCAGCCTTGTGCCCGCCGCGGAAGACAGTGAAGAGTAAGCGCAGACTGAAGCCAATCGCTTTTTGAGCGAGCCTCTGCACACGGGACTCGCTTTTTGTTTTCCCTCCGCGTGTTGAATTGCGGTTCAATATATGTTATACTTGATTCGGATGTCAAAAGGCCGCTTTCATGAACTGAGCCACGACTGGTTGTGGAAGACAGCGGAAATCACCACAACCAGTCGTGGCTCTAAGGTTGAAAGCGCCCTTTTGTCACCCTTACCATACTTCATTCGCAAACAACCGAAAGCCGAGGTGCCAGCTCCATGAAACGGAACGCCATCATCCTTTGCAATGTGATCATCATGGCGGTGATCCTGGTTTTTGTATTCTTGTATGTGCATCAGCAGAATCAGGATTATGTCAGGGTTCAGATGGACAGCTTTGAAAACATGGCCAACGCCATGGAGCAGGTGACCGCCAACTACCTGCAGGGAGAGCAGCGCATCTGCGACGTGTGGGCTCACTATATTGAAAGCGCCCACATGACCATGGACGAGGCCGTGGCCTTTGTGCGGGTCTCCCATGTGCACGCTGAAACCTCGGCGCATTTCATCTATGTGGACGACGGTTCCATGGAGGGTCTCTCGACCCGCTCCAGCTTCACCCGCGAAGGGGACTACGCTGTATCCTACGCGGAGCTGCGGGATCTGTTCCCGGACTTTGATGCCATCAGCGAGGTCGGCAAGGGTTTCAACATCACCCGCGCCTACACCAACCCCATGACAGGACGCCAGGCCATCGCCTTCTACAACAAGATTCACCTGCACGATCCCGATACGGACGCCGACCGCATGGCGCTGCTGCTGCGCATCGTACCCCTCTTTGAGCTGGAGAACAGCTGGGTCTTCCCCAAGGACCGGTATCAGACCGCTGAGTTCGCCATCATCGACGCCAGCGGCAGCTATATCATCCGGGGCGATTCCTTCGCCGATACCACCACCTTCTTTGATTTCTACAAAGCCTACAGCAGCACCGGTGAAGCGGATCAGCAGCAGATGGAGCTCGCCGTGACGGAGGGCCGGGGCACCATCCGGGTGAAAGACGCCCGGGGCGAGGACTGCCTGGTGGCCCACATACCGATCGCCTCCGTCAAGGGCTGGAACCTGCTCTCCTGCATTCAGCTCAGCGAGCTCCAGTCCGGCCACGTCGACTGGCTGCTGATCGGCATCGTCACCTTCGGCCTGCTGCTGCTCTTCGCGATCGACTTCACCTACATGGCGCACATCAACCGCCAGCTCAAGGAGATGGCCAAGGAGGCTGACAGCGCCAACCGCGCCAAAACCGACTTCCTTTCCACCATGTCCCACGATATCCGCACCCCCATGAACGCCATCATTGGCCTGACCACCATCGCGGAAAAGAACGTGACCGACCCGGTGTCGGTGGGCGAGAATCTCCGAAAAATCAGCCTGGCCAGCAATCACCTGCTGACCCTGATCAACGACATTCTGGATATATCGAAGGTGGAGAGCGGCAAGCTGAATATGTCCCCGGTGTCCTTCTCCATCGCCCGGGCCGCGGAGAATCTGGTGAACATGTCCCAGCCCATGGTCAAGGAAAAGAACATCGACTTCTCCTTCCGCATCAACGGCATCGAGACCGAGTACCTCTACGCGGATCAGCTGCGCCTGAACCAGATCTTCATCAACATCCTCTCCAACGCCATCAAGTATACCGAGCCCGGCGGCAAGGTGACGGTCGACATGCGCGAGGACAAGGGCGAGAAGCCCGGCACCGTGCAGCTGACCTACCGGGTGGCCGACACCGGCATCGGCATGAGCAAGGAATTCATGGAGAAGATGTACCAGCCCTTCTCCCGGCAAACCGACAGCCGCGTGAACACCATCCAGGGTACTGGCCTGGGTCTGGCTATCACAAGGCAGATGGTTCAGCTGATGGGCGGCACCATCGACTGCGAGAGCGAGCCGGGCGTGGGCACCACCTTCACCGTGCGGCTGAACATCCCCATCGCCGACCGCCAGCTGGAGGAAATGCACCTGGATCCCGTGGACGTACTGATCGCGGACGACGATGAGGTGCTGCTGGAAACCGCCAAAGACACGCTGAATTCCATCGGAGCGACCGCTGAGACCGCCGCTTCCGGCGATGAAGCCCTGCGCATGATCTGCAAGCGGCACGAGCTGGGCAAGGACTTCGGCGTGGTCATCTTGGACTGGAAGATGCCCGGGATGGACGGCATCGAGGTGGTGCGCAGAATCCGCGGCGAGATGAAGATCGATGTGCCGATCCTGCTGATCTCCGCCTACGACTGGTCGGATATCGAGGACATGGCCAGGGAGGCCGGCGCCAACGGCTTTATCAGCAAGCCCCTGTTCCGCTCCACCCTCTATGAGAAACTCTCCGAGCTGCTGGGCCTTCAGGCGGAGCAGGTCGAGCCCGAGGAGGACGACCGGGACATCGCCGGAATGCACATCCTGGTGGCCGAGGACAACGACATCAACTGGGAAATCATTTCCATGCTCCTGCAGATGCACGGCGTCGAAAGCGAGCGCGCCGTGAATGGCCAGCTGGCGGTCCATATGCTCTCCGAAGCCCCGGCGGGCCAGTACGATCTGGTCTTTATGGACATCCAGATGCCCGTGATGAATGGCCTGGACGCCACCCGCGCCATCCGCGCGCTGCCCAACTGGGCGGGCAAAATCCCCATCATCGCTATGACGGCGGACGCCTTCTCCGAGAACGTGGCGGAGTGTTTCGCCGCCGGTATGAACGGACATATCGCCAAGCCGGTGGACATTAATCTGGTGCTCAAGGAGATCCGGCGCATCAGGGAGAGCAGGCGCTGAGCGCATTCTCATTCTCCCTCAGTTTTCAGAGCCGTCGGACTGTCCCGGCGGCTTTTGATCTGGAATCCCCGTCAGCCGCGTTTCAATTCAGCAATCTGTCTGAAATCATTTCGCAACAAATTTTGCTTTTCTGTCAGAATTCAGCTTGCGTTTCACCGGTTGATATGATAAGATAAGGTGAGATGGGAGGGTCTGTCTGATGGTGGAGGAAATTCGCCTGGGGGATGTGGTGCTCACGCGCAAGCAGCATCCCTGTGGTTCCAGCGAATGGACGGTCATCCGCACCGGCGCTGATATCAAGATGCGCTGCTCCGGCTGCGGCCGCGTGGTGATGCTGGACCGCGAGACCTTCCTGAAGCGCCGCAAGAAGCTCCTCACCCGGGGGCCTGAGCCCGAGATCACCCCGGAACTGCAGCGCCGGCTGGACGAGAGCCGCGCCGAAATGACCGGAAACGATTGAATGAACCACTGAAAGGTGTGTGTTTTTATGCTGAGCCGCAAGCTGATTGTCACCCTCCTGATGGCCGCGGTACTGCTCTGTGCTGTGACCGCCGCCTCCGCCCTGCCCGCTGTGATGTCGGCCATCTCCGCCTCCTGCGACCTGCCGGAGGGCTATTTGGTGCTGGAAGCGGGTCATCTGGACGAGCAGGAGGCCTGGCTCACCGCCCACGGCTACACGGTCAGCGGCCTGGAAGCGGAATTCACTGAGCGCGGCGTACAGGTGCAGGCCTGGTCCAAGGATCTGGATGTCTGCATTGAGATCACCGCCGTGCAGGACGACGACGCAGCCCGCATTCAGGACATCGACGCCCTCACCTCCTCCGAGCGGAACACCTACCGTCTGGGCTATCTCAAGAACCGCACCGGCCAGGAGCAGGGATACAACTGGGTGAGCGCTGAGTGGAAGAAGACCAGCCAGGGCCGTTTCCTCATGCTGCGCTACACCCGCACCGCCAGCACCGGCTCCTATGTGGGCTATGCCCGCCGCACCATCAAGAACGGCCTGACCATCACCATCGACTACCAGGTCTATGGCCGCAAGCTCAAGGGCACTGACAACACCGCGCTGACCAAGATCATGACCTCCTGGACTTTCTCGGCCAGCTACAGCGGAACAAGCGCCACCACCGTCACCCGCCCCACCGGTACGGACGACGGCAGCGGCACCGCGACCCAGCGCCTGGCCGTGACCGGTGAAGTCTCCGCCACCGTGTTCGAGACCCTGCCTCCTTCCGAGACCAGCTCCGGCGAGTTCACCGTCAAGGGCCGCGGCACAGCCGGTCTGACCGTGGTGGGCACCCTGATGCGCGTTTCCTCCCTGGAGCCTCAGCACGTCGAGACCGTCATCCCCCGCAGCGGCAAGTTCTCCCTGCCCGTCAAGCTGACCACCGAAGGCGTGTGGCTCATGACCGCCACGGTCTACAACGGCGACGTGATCGTGGAGGAGAAGGTCTTCAACACCACCACCTATCAGAAGACCCTGCTGATTGTGAATTTCGACTCTGAGCTCCCCACCCAGCTGGTGGGCGACACCCTGACGATTTCCGGCACCACCATGG
This sequence comes from Clostridia bacterium, assembly GCA_017534885.1. Lineage (GTDB taxonomy): Bacteria > Bacillota > Clostridia > Christensenellales > Aristaeellaceae > RUG11272. Next base: position 5,109 of record JAFXVR010000050.1, read on the forward strand.
GCGCCACCACGGTGCAGTGCATGGTGAGCGGCGCCGTCACCTATTCCAAGCAGATCAAGACCAACAATTCCGGCAAGTTCAATTTCAAGATTTCCACCGCCGAAGAGGGCGATTATGTCATCACGGTGGTCTTCTCCAAGAAGAATTACTCCACCCGCCGCTATCAGGCCAATGTCAGCCGCACCCTGACGGCGGAAGACCTCCGCGACCGCGCCGTGAGCGACGCCATCAAGCCCGGCTACTCCGTGCTGATGGCCAACCTGGAGAGCTACACCGGCCGCACCATGACCTATAACCTGTACATCACCGAAATCGCCCAGGCCGGCGACCAGTGGGCTGTGTTCACCGCCATGCGCTCCACCAAGACCAAGGGCTACCTGAACCAGGTGGTGGTGATCTGCGATGAGGATCCGGGCTTTGAAATCGGCAGCCAGCACAAGATGTACGGCACCTGCGCCGGCACCTACCTGGTGCAGGACAGCGAAAACGGTGACCACTACTATCCCTGCTTCAACCTGCTGTTCTGGGCCAACTGAGCGGACAAAAGGGAGGGGAGGCAAATGTCTCCCCCCCTCTCCGCCTTAAAACCGCTTTTTTCATTTTTGGCTGACACGCCCCGCCCTGTCCGCCGACCACAATAGGAGGCTTTATGTCACCCGGACGCTATGTCGCCGGCCCCATCACCTGGTACAGCTTTCTGATCCTCTGCGGCATGCTGCTGGCCATCTTCCTGGGCATCCGGGAGGAGCGCCGCAAGGGCCTGCCAGAGGGAACCGTCATCGACCTTGCCCTGCTCATCATCCCCTTCGGCATCCTCGGGGCGCGGCTGTACTATGTGCTTTTCACCCTCGAGAACTATCTCGCCGACCCCATCCTCATCCTCTATATCTGGGAGGGTGGGCTGGCCATCTACGGCGGGCTGATCGCCGGGCTGGCCGCGGCGCTGGTCTACTGCCGCCGGAAAAAGCTGTCCCTGCTGAAGGCGCTGGACTGCCTCGCGCCGGGCGTCGTCCTGGCCCAGGGCATCGGCCGCTGGGGCAATTTCTTCAACAGCGAGGCCTACGGACTTGAAATCACCCGCCCCGCCTGGCAGTTCTTCCCCTTCGGCGTGCTGATCGACGAGGGTGGGACGCCAGTCTGGCATCTGGCCACCTTCTTTTACGAGTCTTGCTGGAACCTGCTGGTCTTCGCCCTGCTCTGGGGCTGCCGCAGGCGCTTCCGCCGGGACGGCGACTGTTTCCTCTGGTACACCCTGCTCTACGCCTGCGGACGGCAGTTCATCGAGGGGCTGAGGCTGGACAGCCTGTACTCCTTCACTGGAAACCTGCGGGTCAGCCAGGCGCTGGCCATCGCGGCGGCCGTGGCGGTGCTGGTCTGGTTCTTCCTCCGCGCAAGGCGCACTGGCAACGTCCTCATCCCCGCGCTGATCTGGGGCAGCGGCCTGGCGGCAGGGCTCGCATTCGCGCTGCTGAACAGCCAATCCCTGATCTTTTGTGCCTTCTTCTGGGCGCTGACACCCATGTCCGCCCTGCTGCTTTATCGCCTGACACCGCGCACGGAGGTGGAAAATGCCCACCGGTAAGCTGAAAACCCTGATCTACCGCGCTGTCCTCCCCTTCTCGCCATCGCCCCGGGGACAGATGGCGCACTGGTGCGGGGACGAGCCTCTCCGGGCGATGCAGGATTACGAAGCCCTGCTGAAGCGCCACCATGTGCTGGGCGCGTCCCTGCTGCTGATGCAGGACGGGAAAACTGCGCAGGTGCTGACTTCCACCACCCGCTCTCCGGTTCACGCCAGTCAGCCGGAGACCTTGTTCCGGGTGGCCTCCATCACCAAAATGGCCACCGCTCTGACCGTCCTGTCCCTGGTGCAGGACGGGCTGATGGACCTGGATGCCCCGGTGTGCCAATACCTGCCCGGCCCTCTGCCCGAGGGTTTCCGCGAAGCCACCCTGCGTCAGATGCTGAGCCATACCTCCGGCCTGCGGGATCACCCCGCCATGTACGATGCCCTGGCTCAGGCCCGGCTCTTTCACGAGGTACTGGCGCTGAAGGGCGCGGTCGCCGCAGCCCCGGGGCAGGGCTTCGCCTACAGCAACCTGGGCTTCGGCCTGCTGGGCTGCATGATGGAGCAGGTGACCGGCCAGACCCTTGAAGCCGTCTTTCAGGAGCGCCTGTTTCAGCCGCTGGGCATGCGCGCCCATCTGGATGCCAGCGGGCTGAACCCGGCAGCCATCATGCCCATCACCCGGCTGGTCAGCAGAAGCCGGGAGCCCGACACGGTGGTGACGCCCCTCGGCCGCATTCCGCTGGCCTCCCCTGACCCGGAGCGGCACTTCGGGCACACCGCCGGCAGCATGTACACGGACGCCCCTTCCCTCTCAAGGCTGCTGTCCCTGATCCACTTGGGCGGCATGTGGGAGGGCAAACGCCTCTTCAGCCGGGAGCTGATCGATGAAATGCGCCGCCCCCACGCCAGCTACGGCGCGCTGAGCCCCACCCTCTCCTACGGTCTGGGTCTGCTGCTCATCAGCGATCCGGCCCTGTCTGACCATCTGCTGATCGGCCATCAGGGCTTTGCCTACGGATGTGCCGACGGCGCCTTCTTTGAGGCGGACACGGGCCGGCAGGTAATCTTCCTCAACGGCGGCTGCTCCGAGCTGCGCACCGGACGGCTCGGCAAGGCCAATTTCGACATCCTGCGCTATGGCCTGAGAAAGGAGCTGCCGCAATGGAGGTAAGCCGGGTGGAGCGCATCCGTCGCCGGGTGCGGCTGGTCATCGGCTCGGAGACGATTCTCCTGCCCCTCGCTCTCTACAGGCAGCGCCCCCTTCAGCCTGGGGATGAGGTGGACTTCGAGGAGTATGAGAACTGGCTGCTGCTGCGCCAGTACCGACCAGCCCTCGATTACGCGGTTTCCCTCCTCTCCGCCCGGAATTACGCTACCGGCGAGCTCCGGGCCCGGCTCATCCGGGCGGGCTATCTCTCCGCCACGGCAGATATGGTGCTGTGCAAGCTGAACAGCCTGAGCCTGCTGGACGACGAGGCCTTCGCCCGCCAGTGGGTGGAGAGCCGTACCCGCCGGGGGCTTGGAGAGCGGCGCATCGCCCAGGAAATGCGCCAGAAGGGCATCGAGACTGCCACCGCCGATGCCGCGCTTGACGAAGTGGACGAAGAAGCGCAGCTGGAGGCCGCCACCCGCGTCGCCGCGTCAGCCCTGCGCAGACGCAAGCCTGGCGAGGATCCCCGCAAAACCGCCCAGCGCGTCATCGCCGCCTTAGCCCGCCGGGGTTACAGCTTTGATCAGGCCCGGGAGGCGCTCCGCCGGGCCGAAGCATCAGAATAACAAAATGAGGAGATCACCGCCGGTTCAGCGCCGGAGATGATCCCCTCATTATATTGGCTCTTACTCGTCCGCCTCGTGCATCTCAGTCCCGTTGGCAAGGGCTTTGGCGTACTTTTCGCTCATCAGGCCGCTGGCATACAGGTACTTCTCGCCGTTGAAGGGCGCTTCGCAGACCTTGATGTCCTGATACTCAGGATTCTCCTGCATCTGCGCGATGATCACTTCCATCCGCCCCTTGTCCAGGAAGAAGGGCTGGCGGGCAAAGTAGTACACCGGCGTAGGGGTCGGGAAGGCCTTGCAGTTGAAGCGCACCATCTCGGCCACCGTGCGGGCGTCGTCCTTCTCGAGAGTCAGCATGGCGATCTTTGCGTAGTTGTGAGCCATCAGCTCCTCGGAGAAGAAGTAGAGATCCTTCGAGCCCTGCACGGTCAGGATGTCCGCGCAGGAAGGATCGGCCTGCATCTCGGCGATCAGCGCGTCCACGCTCTCGCCCTCGTCCGCCTTGATCAGCGCCTTGGGGGTGATCAGCGCGGAGCGGCAGCGGGTACGGATGAAGTCCGCCAGCAGCTGGGCTTTGGTCTTCTGCGGCTCAGGGGGCAGCTCAGGCTCCGGCTCAGAAGCCGGGAAGGGATCCTTCACCTCGGGCAGGGACTGCATGTACTCGAAGATATCCGGCTTCTTTGCCTCACCGTCCATCACCTGGGTCGCCTTTTCCTGCATTTCAAGCTTTTCGAGCTTGGGATTGTCCAGCTCCTTGTTGACCGCCGGATCCAGCGCGTCGCTGAACTCGCCGGGGATTTCGGAGGGCTTGAACTCCACTTCCTTTGAGAATCCGGGCTTTCTGCGTCCAAACAGTGCCATCAGGCATCACTCCTTTCTTTCTGGTGTGATTATTCTCGGCCGATACAGAAGAGTCCTGCACAGGAAGCCCGTGCAGGACAAAGTTTACAGCCTGTTTACAGCCGCTTTACAGATTGGATCAGATCAGGCCCAGCTCCTCCAGCTTGTCGGCGCACTCGGCCAGATCGAACTTCTCGAGGGTCTCGCGGGTCGGGATGCCGGTCTCCTTGTTCCAGCCCAGGGCTTCATACCACATGTCAAGGCTCTTCTCCCAGTCCTCGCGGTCCAGCTTCACGGTGCCTTCGTCAAAGGCCTTGAAGTCGGGCTCCTTGTCGAAGACCCAGTCGGACACGTGGTCGTGATCCTTGCGCAGGTTGGTGCTGCCCAGGTTCAGCTTGAAGCTGATGGCGGTGATGACGCGCAGCAGCTGGGAAATGCGCTCGGAGTCGCGCTCCTGATCCTCGCGGGTGTACTCCTCGCCCAGCACGGCGCTCATGTACTTGGCGTCCAGATCCAGGTCGCCGATGTACTGGCGCTTCTTGCTGGTGGCGATGGTCATGGGATACATCCAGTTGCACAGCGTGGCGGAGTCATGCCACTGCTTGCCGATGAACGCCCACTTGGCCAGCTTGATCTTGTTCTCGTTGATGGGGGTGTACTTCTTCTGGGCGTCAGTGCAGCCCTCGCCGAAGAAGTGCTCCAGCACCGGCTTGATGATGTCGTAGTACGGCGCGCCGGAAGAGCAGAAGTTGATCAGGTGGTGGATCATGCAGTCACGGTTGTACATCATGGAGTACAGCGTGCCCGCCTGCCAGCAGTTCTCCGGGCCGTGGTGGCGCGGATAGCCGTTGTGGCCGATGTTGAAGTTCTTGCCGTTGACGAAGTCATAGAAGTTGATGCCGGCAACGTTCTTCTCGGGATCGTCCATGCCCCACTTCTGGTAGAGCTCGTAGGTGCCCAGGCCCAGGTCGGCGAAGAGGCCCTTGCCCAGAGAGATGCGGCGATAGCACTCCCACACCCAGCGGGGATCGCCGGCTTCCATCAGCGCCCACGGAATGGTGTCCCACTCACCGGGATAGAGGCGGTCGGCCACGTCCTTCAAGACGCCGGTGGTGTAGGCCATGTTGAAGTCTTCGTACAGGTTGCCATAGTTGCACCACACGCCGTATTCGTCAGCCGCGCGGGAACCGGCGCCGCCTAAGATCATCTTGGCGTCCTTCTCGTCCACGAAGTCGTGGGTGGAGGGTACGCTTTCGCCGTTGGCGTCCTTGTGGTTGGGATACCACTCCAGCATCTTGATGATGGGCATGCAGGTGTTGGAGACGTGGGTGGGCAGATCATACTCCGCCAGGGGATCCATGTCATACTCGGTGTAGCAGCGGACGGGGCAGGAAGAGCAGCCGCCCTGCTTCACGGTGTACTTCTCAGCGATCTCGCCGAAGTCGAACACGCCCTTGTTGCAGCGCAGGGCCGCCACATTGATCTGGCCGCTGGGCTGCTCGCCCATGTCGATCGGGCCCTTGGAGGCCTTGTCCCAGGTGATGCCAGGGGCGCCCTGCCAGCGGTTGTTGGTGGCCACATACTCGCTCCAGCTCTGCGCGTGGCAGGGAACGGTGTGGTTGTTGTTGCCGCCCACCAGATCCTTGATCATGTAGTTACTCAGCAGGCGAACCTTCAGGGGCTCGGCGATCTTGACCGCGCCGGTGCCGCGCACCACCAGGGCCTTGCACTTCTTGCTGCCCAGCAGGGCGCCGATGCCCGCGCCGCCGCTGTTGCCGAAGGAGGTGACGATGTTGGACATGTGCACCAGGTTCTCACCGGCGGTGCCGATGCTGGCCACGTCGAACTCGGGGCCGTTTTCCTTGGCCAGGGTCGCGTTGACCTCGAAGGTGCCCTTGCCCCAGATGTGGGAGGCGTCCTCGATGGTCACTTTGTCGTCGTCAATCTTGATGTAGACCGGCTTGTCGCTCTGGCCTTCCACGATCATGGCGTCATAGCCGGCATACTTGAAGGCGTGAGCGATGTGGCCGCCCATGTGCGCGTCCACGATGGAATAGCCCTTGGACCAGCAGGACAGCAGGGTGATGTTCATGCGGCCAGAGCAGGGCACGCCGGAGGCGGTCAGCGGGCCGACGCCGAAGACGCACTTCGCGTCCGGGCCCAGGGGATCAGCGTCCAGCGGAACTTCGTCCCAGATGACCTTGTAGCCGATGCCCATGCCGCCGATAAAGGGCTTGTACTTGGGCAGGGTGTCTTCCTTGGTGATGGTGCCGGTGCTCAGGTTGACCCGGACGATCGTACCAGCCCAGCCGTTGATGCCATTCTTCACAGACATATTTGCTTCCTCCTGTTTTTCATCAATTCATGCGGCCTGTGTCAGATCGCCTGAGAAACGGATACGATTTCGTCCCAGGGCACGATGGACAGCGCGCCGGAGGGACAGCCCTCTGCGCAGGCGCCGCACATGATGCACTTGGAGGACTTGTGGGTCTCGGGGTTGACGGTGGGCATGTGCCAGGGGCAGGCAGCCGTGCAGGCGCCGCAGCCGATGCACTTGTCCGTGTCAACCCGGCGGATGCCGTTCTCATCGGAGTAGATGGCCTGCATCGGGCAGGCGTTGCCGCAGGCCGGATTTTCACACTGGCGGCAGGTGTCCGGGAAGTAGGTCCAGTTGTCCTCGGTGTACAGGCCCTGGCCGTTCCGGCTGGAATACAGGTTGCGGGTGACCTTGACGCGGGAGATGTAGCTGGAGCAGCAGCCGTCGTTGGTCAGGGTGCAGTTGATCTCACAGCGCTGGCAGCCCACGCAGCGGTCGGCGTCCACCACCAGGAGGCCCTGGGGGAAGGCCCAGACCCGCACCTTGTCCTCAGCCACAGCCTTTTCAGACACGCCCAGCACGCTGAGCAGTGAAGAGGACAGAGCCAGGCCGGCCAGGCTCTTGCCGCTCAGCTTCAGGAACTGACGGCGGGTATAGTCCTTGTCGAGAAAGCTCTTCCGGTCCATTGTTTCAGCCATGTTGCAACTCCTCCTTGCACAAATCGGGAAACGGATGGTGGGAAACGAACCAAAAGGAACCTGGCAGCCGCCAATCAGCCGTGTACACAAAACACACAGGCCCACTGGCAATTGCCAAGCTCCTTCGCAAAAGGCAAGCGCCGCCGTCGCCGGCTGCACTCATTGGCCTGTACGGCCTCAGGGGTCGTATCAGGCTCGGAGCTTCCCTTGATCCTGAATGTATTGTAACATATCCCGGGCGGTTTGAAAAGAGGTTTGCAGAAAAAAGTTTTGCAAAGTTGACCCAAAGTTTCCAAAGAGTTTCCAAAGAGGCTTCGCGGAATGCATTCCAGAAAAAGTTTCAATGGACATTCATCCGGATTTCATCTATAATGAAAGTAGTACAATGACCATTATGCCTGCATGCCGCCCAGGAGGACATCACCATGCGCAAACACCTGTCTGCATCCCTGCTTGTTTTTCTGGCCCTGCTGACCCTCTGTGCGCTTCCGTCATTGGCTGACGGATATGTGGCCGACACCCCTGAGGCTCTGCTCAGCCTGATCCGCCCCCACCTGGAGCGGTGCGAGAGCTCGTTTGAAGTGCAGGTGACCAGCGAGCTCAGCCGCCGCGTGTGGGACGATCAAGGCGGCGGCGACTTGCTGAGCGACTTCATGACAGTGCACGGCGTGCAGTCCTGGGGCACCTCCCGCACCGTCTTTGGCGCGACCCGCACTGTCGAGTTCACCAATGTGTCCTACTACGCCGGGTGCCGCATCCTGCTGGCCTGGCAGACCGGAGACACCTCATCCCTCTCCGCCCGGGAGGCCGCGGCACTGAGCGCGGCGCAGCGGTTTGTCAGCTCCCTTGCAGGCAGCGCGCTGGACAGGGAGCGGGCCATTCACGACTACATCTGCGCGAATGTGGTTTACTTCACCGACGACATCAGCGATAACGACAACGACTGCGCCATCGGCGGACTGCTCAACGGCCTGGCGGACTGCGACGGCTACTCGGATACCTTCTTTCTCCTGTGCAATATGGCCGGCATCCCCTGCCGCTTTGTGCACGGCACCACCCTCCAGGACAAGGACAAGAACAGCGACAGCACCCATATGTGGAATGCCATCCGCCTGGACGGCAAGTGGGTGATGACCGATGTGACCTGGGACGACAGCGAGCACGGCACCACCTACCTGTACTACAATATCGGCAGCCGCCGGATGGGGCTGAATCACTTCTGGGACGCCGCCGCGCTGGATTTCACGCCCGAAGCGGAGGATGACGGCGCGCTGCTGACCGCTGACCTCCGCTTTGCCAAAGTTGAAAGCTGGGAACAGATCGCGCTGATTCTGCGCGCCAGGGCTGCCGCCCGGGCCAGCCGCATCCGGGTGCAGGTCACGGCTGATCTGGGCATCAAGGAGAATTCAGAGCAGCTCTCCTCCCTCGCCTTTGACAGCGGCCTGAGATCCTTCCAGTGGGATATCAGCCAGGACGCCTTCGAGCTGTACGACCTGGAATACCCTGAGTATTTTCGCTTCTGCGCCGATGAGAGCGACATTGTCAGCTATGTCGATTCCTTTGCGGGCTGGGAGCAGCCGCCCGCCGAGTTCACCGTCTTCTTTGACAAGTCCCTGGGCAGCGCGCTCTGCGGCAGTGAGTGCGCCGGGCTGGACAGGGTGCTGTACGCCTCGAAGCTTGCCGCGCCGATCCACTACACCTACTCCTCCGGCCTGACCTCCGTCACGGTTCAGAATCCCGTCTACCAGCCCGACACCCCTCATGACCGCGCAGAAAGCTGGGAGGAAGTGGCGGCGGTTCTCCGCAGCCGGGCAGTCCAGAGAGCCAGCCGGATCCGGGTATTTGTGCCCGCCAGTCTGAACATCTGGGATCAGTCGGACAGGCTTTCTTCCCTCGTCTACGGCTGCGGTGTATCCTCCTTTCAGTGGGACATCAGCCGGTATGTCTTCGAGCTGTACGACCTGGAGTACCCCGGATATTTCCGCTTCTGCGCCGACGAGAGCGAAATCGTCAGCTATGTCAATTCCTTTGCCGACCAGGCCAGGCTGCCTTCGGAGTTCACCATCTTCTTTGACGAGTCCCTGGGCAGCGCGCTCTGCGGCAAAAACTGCGCCGGGCTGGACAGGGTGCTCTATGGCACGCGGCTCGCCGCCCCGATCCACTACAGCTATTCCTCCGGCCTGACCTCTGTCACCGTGCTGAGTCCCGCGTATCTGCCCGGCGACGTGCCCCTTGCCACGGACGAGGACAGCCTCTATACCGTGCTGAAGAAGGCCCTGTCCAAACAGCCGGCGGAGGTGCAGTTTGCCTACGGCGGCCAGCTGGATCTGGAACGGCAGAACGCCCTGGTGGTTCGCACCGTGGCCTCCCTGGGCGTGTCCAGCTCCTTCTATTCCTCCACCGGCGGCGGATGCCGGATGTGGCTGAGCGGCCTGCAGTACTATGACGAGTTCAGGGTCGTCAGCACAAAGAAACAGGCGCTGAGCTACATGAAGTCCTGCAAAAAGGCCGGAATCAGCACCTTTGTTCTGTTCTGCCCGGCGGATGTGTTCAGCGACCTGATGGAAAACAACGCCGGGCGGCTGTTCAGCATGCTGGACGAGGCTGGCTTTCAGGATGAATCCATCAGCTATTCCGAGGAGTACGGCCTGATCCAGATTTCAAACGCCCGGTGACGGCGGTTTTCCCCCTTCCCCAAACCGGTGGTTTGCATTGCGCATTCCCTCCCTTTGATCCCTTGCGTCACAGAAAGGCGGAGCATCATGGTCTTCTTTCAGCAGTTCTATCTGGACAGGGAAAAGGACATCGCGGTGGAGCTCTGGATGGAGGGCGAACGCCTCAAATATGTCATCCGCACGCCCAACCACCACACGGGCAACCTGATCAGCAACCTGGCGGCGCTCTGCGGTATGCGCACGTCTGAGGACAGCCGGGGGCTGAAGATCATCCGTGGGGAGGTGCCCTGCTATTTCGACGGCGACAACCGGCGGATGTACATCCTGCGGCTGGGCAATACCAAGGTGGCCAATATCTATCCCGATGGCCGGGTGGAGCTGAAGGCCTCCATTCCGGCGATCTCCAAGACGCTGATGAGTCAGACCAAGGAGTACCATCTGGGCATCGAAAAGACGATCGTCAAGACCTATATCCGCAGCGAGTGCAAGTTCCGCACCGACCTGCACACCCACATGAACGGCAACCTGCCCCCGGATGTCCTCATCGCCTTAGGCGTCGTCCGGCAGATTCGCTACCCCTATTACTACATCAAGAAGCTGGGGCTGAGGTGCACCCTGGATCAGCTGGCGGCCCTGGAGACGGCCCGGACGGCAGCCGCGGCAGGCCTGGGCGAAACCACCCTGACCGGCCGCTACCGGGAGCGGCGCATCGACGACCTCACCTTCATCAACTTTGCCGACCTGATCCTCGGCAACCCGGCGGACGCGGCCTTCAACATCGAGCGCATCCGCAATTCCCTGACCATCCCCAAGGACGGACAGGCGGTCTTCGCCAATCTGGAAAAGGTCTATCTGTACCGCTATGTGTTCACCAAGGGCGTTGAAGCGGCGAATCCCTTCAGCGGCGTCAACATCAGCAGCCTGCCCGACCGGGAAGTCAGAGGCTTTGCGGAGCGCATGCAGCGGGACCGGGAGGACAGCCGCTACCGGGGCAACACCCTCTTTCAGGACCTGCTGCTCTGGATTGCCCGGGAATATCAGCGGCACGGCATTACCTATGCGGAAATCACCGATACTTCCCTTTTGAACCAGCGGGATGTGCCCGCCCGGCTCCGGCAGATTCATGAGATCATGCCCGCCGTGACCCGGGAGACCGGGGTCACCCTGCGCTTTCTCGCCGGCATCCGGCGCATTCCCCTGACTATCGTCCGGGATCACATCACCCCCAACGATTACCTGATGGAAAACCTGCGCTGCCTGAGGAGCATCGCCGCCGATCCCTATGTGGCGGGCAGCGACATCATCGGCGAGGAAATCAACGACATCCTGGAGCTGCGCGGCGTCATCCGCGAGCTGACCGCCATCGCCGGAGAGCACCCGGGCTTTGTCATCCGCATCCACGCCGGGGAGAACGACAGCCTGCGCGGCAATGTGGCCAACGCCATCCGCTGTGTGGCGGAAGCCCTTCAGCCCGGCCAGCCGGTGCCTCCCCTGCGGCTGGGGCATGGGCTCTACACCTGCGACCTCCGCAGCGCCCGGGGCAGAAAGCTGCTGGAGGACATGCGGCGCTATGGGGTGACCCTCGAATTCCAGCTGACCTCCAACGTGCGCCTCAACAACCTGAGCCGCCTGAACCACCATCCCCTGCGCCAGTACCTGCGCGCCGGCATCAGCTGTGTTCAGGGCACGGACGGCGGCGCTCTGTACGGCACCAATTCCATCGACGAGGAGCTGAGCCTCGAGAAGCTGCTGGGCCTGACGGAAGGTGAGCTGCGCCGGATGAAGGAGGCTGAGGACGCGATTCTCGCGGAAAGCCTGCGCGTGTTCCAGCGGAAGCAGGAGGACTTCCGCCGCTGCTGTCCCGGCGGGGATGTGGAGCTCTATTACAGCCGCCTGCTGGCCACGGACGAATCCACCGACCGGGTGCTCTGGCAGAGCGGCGGCAAGGTCAGCGCCGAGGAAGCCCTGCGCAGCCGCCTGACCCAGCTGCCGGAGGACCACTTTCCCATCGTGCTGGCGGGCGGCAGCTTCAACAGCAGCCAGAGGCGCAGTCCCCTGCGGGAGGAGGACAAGGCCTTCCTGGACGCTCTGCTGCGCCAGGCCGATCCGGACAGGGTCTGCTTTGTGATCGGCCACACCCTCTCCGCCCAGGAGGGCTACCTGGCCAGGCAGGCCCGGGGCCGCTTTCCGGTCTTTGCCATTGTGCCCAGCCAGCTGACCCGCATCCAGTGCGCCCGCCTGAGCGAGGCAGGACTGGGCATCCTCGTGTCCATCGAGAGCTCGGGCATGGGCCTGTACAAGAGCTTTGCCTACGAGGTCTTCAACCGGCATTCTTCCGCCCTGCTGGCCTTCGACGGCAATTCCGCCGCGCAGAACCTGATTCAGGAAGCCCGCAACGCCCGCTTCCGCTGCCAGATCTGCATCAATCCCCGCTCCCGGAATCTCGCCGTCAAAGCCCGCACCCTCGAGGGCTATGTGAGTCCCCTCGGCGACCCCGAAGCCCTGCTGTCCCGTCTCGGTCTGCTGGCGGAAACGGCGCAGACCTGACCTCCCCATCCGGCCACGCAAAAAGGCGATCCTGACGCTCCGCCACAGCCCTGAACGGCTGCGCGGGTCAGCATCGCCTTTTTCGTTTGTCGTACTGATCAGCTTCTGCCCTGTCCCAGGATGCCGCTGAGCAGCGCCATCATCCGCGGGATATCATAGGGCTTGGCCAGGTGGCCGTTCATCCCGGCTTCCCGGGCCATCTGCCTGTCCTCCTCAAAGGCGTTGGCGGTCACAGCCACGATGGGCACCTCTGCCTTCTCCCTGTCCGGCAGGGCGCGGATCTGCCTGGCGGCTTCATAGCCGTCCATGTACGGCATCTGGATGTCCATCAGCACCACGTCATAGGTGCCCGCAGGCGCTTCCCGCATCCTGTCCACGGCCTCTGAGCCGTCATTGGCGATGTCCACCGCAAAGCCCACGCCCTCCAGAATCGTCTGGGCGATCAGCTGGTTCATCTCATTGTCCTCGGCCAAAAGCACCCGCCGCCCGCTGAAGTCCGGGTTTTCCGGGGCCGTCTGCGTCTCGGCGGGCTGCCGGATGGCAGGCTGGGTCAGCGCTTCCCGCAGTCCGGACAGGAAGAGGGGCTTGGCGCAGAAGGAGGTGGCGCCGGCCTCGAGGGCTTCCTCCTGAATGTCCGACCAGTCATAGGCCGTCAGCATGATGATGGGCGGGTTCGCCCCGATGACCTGCCGCAGCTCCCGCACGGTCTCGATCCCGCTCAGCTCGGGCATCAGCCAGTCCACCAGACAGTAATCGAAGGGCTCGCCCTGCCCGATGGCCTCCCGGGCCAGGCGCGCCGCCTCCCGCCCGTCCTGCGTCCACACAGGCTTCAGCCCGAGGCCGCTGAGCATATCGCAGACCGAGAGGCAGCTGTTGATGTCGTCATCCACCACCAGCGCCCGCTTCCCCTGCATCTCAGGCAGCGCCTCCGCGGGGCGGACGTCATCGCAGACGCGGCAGCGCAGGCGGACGACGAACTCCGTGCCCTTGCCCTCCGCGCTGGTCAGCGAGATTGTTCCGCCCATCATGTCCACGATGTTCTTGGTGATGGCCATGCCCAGGCCTGTGCCCTGTATGCCGCTGACTGTGCTGGTTTTCTCCCGGGTGAAGGCGTCAAAGATCGTTTTCTGGAATTCCTCGCTCATGCCGATGCCGTTGTCCTTCACCCGGAATTCAAACTCCGCGTATCCCGGATGGTCGCAGTGCTTCTCGATGACCCGCAGGCTGATGGCCCCGCCCTCGGGGGTGAACTTCACCGCGTTGGAGAGGATGTTCAGCAGCACCTGGTTGAGGCGCAGTCTGTCGGTCATCACATCCTCGCTTACCACGCCCTCGGTGTCCACAAGCAGCTGCTGATGCCGCTCGGCGGTGTTCACCTGGATGATGCTCCGGATATCCCGGAACAGATCCGGCAGGTGGACGGGCGCTTCCTCGATGACCACCTTCCCGCTCTCGATGCGGCTCATGTCCAGCACATCGTTGATCAGGGAGAGCAGATGCCGGGAGGAGAGGGTGATCTTTTCGAGATAATCCTTCACCAGATCCGGCTTGTCCGTGTGCGAGGCGGCCAGGGCTGTGAAGCCCACGATGGCGTTCATGGGCGTGCGGATGTCGTGGGACATATTGTTGAGGAAGGCTGTCTTGGCGCGGCTGGCCTGCTCGGCGGCCTTCAGCGCGTCCGAAAGCGCCTGTTGGCTCTCCGCCAGCTGACTGTTCTTTTCTTCCAGCGCCTGGCGGGCCTTTTCCTTCTCAGCCGCCTGCCGCTTGTGCCGCCTGGAATCCCTCACCAGGAAGCCGATGATCAGCGCCGCCACCGCCAGCAGGATGCCCGCAAACAGCCCCCAGTTGTTCCGGATCACATCGGCCAGGCTGACGGTATAGAGCTGCTCCGCATAGCGGTAGGCCAGTCCCGGGGCGTAGTCCTCGCCAATCACAATGATGCCGCGGTTGATGAGCTTCAGCAGGCCCTCCTGTCCGATGGGCACGCCAAAACACCGGTTGTCGTCATGGTTGAGCTGCAGCCGGTTGAGGCCGGTGAAGGCGTTGTTCTTGAGTATGTCATTGGCCCGGAGGCCGTTGAGGGTGGTGCAGCCGGCCTGCCCGGAGAGCACCGCCCGCAGACAGTCCTCGATGGAGGGAAAGAGGGTGATTTCCGCCTCCGGGTAATGGGTGCGGATAAAGTAATACTGCATTCGGTTGTTCTGGTTGACGGCGAAATGCCGGGTGAGCGCCTCGCTGTACTCGCCCTTGTAAACCAGCTCCGTGGAGGAGGATACCACCGGGCTGGACTGGCAGATGCCGTTGATCTCGGAGTAATAAAGGCCGCCGCCCACCGGGAAGGCCAGGTCGATCCCGCCCGCGTTCAGCTCCCGGATCATCTCGTCATAGCTGTCAAAGCCGCGCCAGGACAGGCTCATGCCCGCGATGCTCAGGTTCTCCAGCATCCTCAGCAGGATATCCCGCACCAATCCGGTGACCTGGCCGTCCTTGTCGGTGTCGCTGTAGGGCAGATAGTGATTGAGATAGCCCACGGTCAGGCCGGTGTGTCCGGCCATCCATTCCCGTTCCGCCGCTGAAAAGGCCATGCTGGAGATGCTGACGGGGTAATATCTGGCCCGCAGGGCATTGAGATAGTTGGGCTCCTCCACCGCCAGCTGCGTCTGGGCCGCGTTGAGATCCGCCAGCAGGTCTTTCCTTTTTGCGCTGACGCAGAGGTAATAGTCCGACGCGCCGAAAGCCGTCAGCACCTCCGCATCCGCCCGGCCGTGCGCGCCGTCGCCCTCCGCCGCCAGCACGTCGATCTCGTGCGCGTCAAAGGCGGCAAACAGCGCCTCATAGTCCCGGTAGGCAGCCACCTCGGCCTGCACGCCATGGCCGGTCAGGTAGCTGTTCAGCACGCTCACCATGGCGCTGTCCAGCACGCCGATCCGCCGGCCCGCCAGGCTTTCCGGGCTCGCGGTGATGTCCGCGTCAGTGCTGTGCTTCACCAGACTGTAAGTCTCATGCCCCATGGCCAGCTCCGGGTAGCCGATCAGTCCGGCCCGCTCCTCACGCCAGGCCAGCCCGGCCAGCAGGTCGATCTCCCCCCTCAGCAGCTGCTCGTACAGGTCGCCGTATTCGCCATAAACGTATTCGTACTTCCAGCCCGTGTATTCCGACAGCTTCTGGTAATACTCATAGGCGTAGCCCGTCCTGACCGCGTCCGGCCGCGCGCCTTCCTGAAACACCTCGTTCTCGTAATAGCCCACCCGGACCGCGGCGCTTTCCGCCAGGGCGCAGTTGATTGGCAGCACGGCGCGGCAAAGGAGTGTCAGCAGGATGGCTGCAGCCATCAAGAACCGTCTCAGGCTTTTTGTCTTCATGCAAACCTCTCCTTATTCCGGCTGAAGTCCCGATTCCCGTCAGCATGCGCAATTCTTCTCTTCCCACTAATTCTACCACATTCAGCCGCGCTTTACCAGTATCCCATGAAATTATGTTGAAGCGAAGGCTGAATTCATGTATAATGCTCCCAGCCCAGTCCCGGCGGAGGCCGGTTCGGCTGCGGCCCAAACCGACGGGGGCCTGTATGAAAGCAAAGAGCCGCATTATCCGTGACCTGACCGTTGGCAGCGTGCCCCGCACCCTGCTGACCTTTTCGCTGCCCCTCTTTCTGTCCGGCCTGCTGCAGATGGTCTACAACATGGTGGACATGATCGTGGTGGGCCGCTTTGTGGGCACCGAGGGCCTGTCCGCCGTTGCCATCGGCGGCGAGGTGCTTCAGCTCATCACCTTTGTGGCCATGGGCTTTTCCAACGCCGGTCAGATCCTGATTTCCCGCTATGTGGGCGAGAAGCGCGAAGACCTGGTGGGCGACATGGTGGGCACTCTTTTCACTCTGCTGGAGGGGCTGGCTCTCGCCATCATGGTCGTCTTTCTCTTCACCTATCAGGACATCATGCGCTGGCTGAATACCCCCGCTGAAATCTGGGAGTACACCCGGCAGTACAGCATCACCTGCGTCTACGGCGTGATGTTCATCTACGGGTACAACCTGGTGTCCGCCATTCTGCGCGGCATGGGCGACTCGAAGCACCCCTTCCTCTTCATCGCCATCGCCTCCGTCATCAACGTCATTCTCGACCTGCTGCTGGTGGGCCCGATGGGGCTCGGCCCCTTAGGCGCGGCTCTGGCTACCGTCATCGGGCAGGCTGTCAGCTTCTTTTTCGCCCTGCGCCTGCTGTACCGCAGCCGCGAGCAGATTCACTTTGACTTCCGCCCCGCCCACTTCCGCATCAGCCGTAAGGTCATACGCCCCCTGCTGTCCTTAGGCATCCCCATGGTCATCCAGAGCGCCGCGGTCACCTTCTCGATGCTCTTTGTCAACGCCTATGTCAACGCCTACGGCACCGTCGCCGTGGCGGTCACCGGCGTCGCCCGCAAGCTGGAGAGCATGATCGGCGTGGTGTCCCAGGCGATATCCTCGGCCGGCGGCGCCATGGTCTCCCAGTCCCTCGGCGCGAAAAAAACAGAGCGCGTCCCCAAGGTTGTGGGGCATGCGCTCTGGATTGTGGCCATTCCCGCCAGCATCTTTGCGCTCATCACCGTGCTGAAGCCGGAATGGCTCTTCGGTCTCTTCTCTGACGATCCCGCCGTGCTGGCCATGGCGGTCACCTACATTCCCGTGGCCATGGTGCAGTACCTGGGCGCCACCCTCCGGCCCGCCGGCTTCGCGCTGATCAACGGCTCGGGCAATTCGCGCCTGAACCTGCTGGTCGCCCTGCTGGACGGCATCATCTGCCGGATCGGCCTCTCCCTGCTTCTGGGCGTGGCGCTCGCCTGGGGCATCAGCGGCTTCTGGTACGGCAACGCCCTCTCCGGCCTGGTACCCTTCCTGATCGGCGGCACCTACCTGCTGTGCGGACGGTGGAAACGGCTGGGCGCGTGACGCATCTTACTCCGCTGCAGCGTTCTCTTCTTCATCCCAGTCTTCGTTCCAGTCTTCGTCCCAGTCTTCATCTTCTGAAAAAAGCTCTTCCCATTCCTCATCCGTCATATTGAAGTATCCGTCATCTTCATCTTCATCGTACGGCGGAAGAATTTCGGCAAAAGCGTCCGCAGCGAGAACGCCGACGTAGTCTTCGTTTACCTCCGTCAGGAAGCCCCCGTCCGTCATTCGGGCGATGAGCCACACGGCTTTCGGATAGCCATCCTCGTCATGGTCCACCGGAAAAGGCGTGTCCAGCTCCGCCATGTTCCGGTTCAGGATGACCGGAAGGGTCTCCTTTTTTTCGTCCCAGTTGTAATCCGGGAATCCGCAGCGGACATTCTCGGTCTCCGCGCCAAAGGCCATCTGATCCCGGCGGAACCAGGCCCGCATTCCCCGCGCTTCACTGCCGATTTGCAGGCAGACCCATCCATCCTCCTCCGCCGCGATTTTTCCGGCCAGCCGCGCATAGGCCAGGCCGAGGATCTCCCCGTCCGGGGCACTGTACAATGGCGTATCATCCTCCCGGACGCAGGCCCAGGCGGAGGCGTCCAGCAGAGCCGCCAAGTCAGCGCCCCGCCAGGGTATGCTGTCGAGGTCAAGCTCAGACAATTCCCGGGGGAAAGCGGGGCTGCCGTAATGATAAACACCGTTGCTCGAGCCGCCTGATCCATAGGTGACATCCAGCATCACGTCTTCGTAGAAATAGTATATGCCCACGTCGTTGTTCACGCTGGTCAGCCGCCATTTGCCGTCCGGGAAGCAATCCATGTAATAGTCGCAGTAATGATCGCCGTGGAGTTCCAGCGATCCGTTGGCGCTGTGGATGGTATTGAGCGACCATGCTTTTTCCCATGCGGGAGAAACGACCGTTTCCTCATATGAGGTTCCGTCCCAGCGGGCTGTGTGAATCCTTTCGCGGCCCTCACTGTCCCGCGACACGCCCACCAGCGAATCCTCCATGACGCCCAGGTCTGTCCAGGTCTCACCCTCCCGGAGCATGAACGACGCGCATCCGGGCAGGATTTTCTCTTCAAGAAAGGGACAATATCCGTAGGTCACCCCTTCAGGCGGCATGGTAGCGATCCGCTCCGCAGCCTCCTCGGTGACGGGAACCGGGGCGCGATCCTCGATCTGCCATTCTATGGGTTTACCCTCGAAGAGCGGATCAGCCGCCACAGTCAGCTTCCTGAGCCAGAGCATGCCGTCCCCTGTGCGGAAAACCACGGCTTCCACAAAGGTGGCAAAATGGTCTTTATACATTCCTGTGCTGTAAGTGTCGGCATAATCCACCGTCCACTCAGGGAAAGCTGCCGCGATTTCCGGAAGCACCCGTTCCTCGCATTTTTCCGATAAACTCTTGCCCTCTGCTGAACCACCCGCAAGCGCCAGGCACAGGATCAGCAGACCTATCATCAGCCGTTCCTTCGTGACCATCATTTCTCCTCCCACACAAGCTTTCCGTCGTGATCAATATAGGCCAGCCGCCCGTCTCTTTCCACCGGGGCCAGGCCGCCATAGAAATCCTCCGCCTCGTCCCATTCGGGAGCGATGACCCATTGGCCGCGCGCATCGATGAAGCCCTTACAGCCGGTGTCCGCGTCCGTGACAGCGAAGCATCCCTCTGAGAACATCCTGCAGAGATCCTCCTCCGACATTTCAAAAACAGGCCCTGTCAGGATCTCGCCCTGCTCGTTGAACAGCCCATAACGGGAATCTTCCACATCGCCATAGCGCGTGCTTTTGCCCGTCTGATAGAAGGCCGTGCCATTCCCGAAATAGTCCCCCGCGCTGATCAGGTTTTCCACGTCAAGCCTGAACACCTCCCGGCCGTAGGCATCCAGGAAGGCAATGTATTCCAGTCCGTCTGAGTAATGCGCCAGCTGCAGCTGACCGCGGGAATAGGCGTCGCTGCTGCCCGTCCGGTTGACGCTGTCTGACAGAACGGCAACGATTTCATTTTCCGGGGTGATGACCGCATCCTGCCAGGAGGTCAGGGTGACGCAGGCTCGTCCCTCGCGGAACGGATAGGCCCATTGATACTGCGGCTCGATCGCCATGTTTCCGGCGGTATCCGCATAGCCGCACAGGTCGGACTCGGCATTCCATACAGGCACAAGACCCTCGCTGGCGTTTGCGGTGGCATGGCAGCCCTCCGGCATGGGAATCTCTTTTCCCTCCCGGTCGATCAGCCGCCAGTCATCAGCTATATCCGTGTCGTACGGCATGACCGCGCAGTATTCACCTTCGAAGGCATAGATATACTCGCTGTCGTACAGGCAGGGAACAGCGATCTCCCCGTTGTCACGCCGTGCAAAGCCCTTCCGGAAATCGCGCTGAACACAGACAAGCTTCGCGTCCACCTGCCCGTCCGGATCACTCTCCACATCATCAAAGACCAGGTCGGAGAAGAATCCGCTGGGGATATCGAAAAAGCCGCACCCGTCATCCCCGCGGATGATATAGATTCCCTCATCGCGTCCGCCGATGAATCGATCCATTTCATCCCTCGACTCGATCCCCAGGTGACCAGGTTCGAGCGCCCAACGGCCCGTTCTGTCGATGATGCCGCAGTACTCTGATTCGAGCTCCGGATCGTCTGAAATGAGGCCGACCACCGCATACCCTCCGCGAAAGCCCTCGGCAGACGCAAACTGCGGTTCAATCACCACTGTCCCGGCCCGGTTCATGTAGCCCCAGAGATCATCCACGCGGATGGGATACAGCGTGTCCGCGTTCTCAGCGCATGAGTACGTGCCGGTCAGCAGCAGGGCGATGACCAGACAGGCTGCTGAAACAAGCCTGATCCGGCAGAATCCATGTGTATGCACTGTGTTCCGCCTCCCGTACAAGTGATTCACCCAGCCGGTCTTTACTGTTGAAGCCATTATAGCATGCCGTTTTTTTTTGTAAAGTATCAGCCGTTTCCCGCCTCCCCCGCCCCCTTTGCCAAAATAATTGACGAAACGCCGCAAAAGAGGTATGATACACCTGTTGGCAGAGGACAGGACCTCTGAAAATCAGCCCGCGCTGGGCGGGCAAGGAAGGAAGACAGCATATTGCAGAGCACCATCACCATGACCCTTACGGGCGAAACGATGGACGCCTATATGAGCCTGTTCGGGCTGAATGACCAGAACGCGGCGCTGATTGAACAGGAATGCGGCGTGAGCCTCCTGCTGAAGGGGGACGCGCTGCTGGTGACAGGAGACAGCAAAGGCGCCGAGACTGCCGGCACCGTCATTGAGAAGCTGCTGGGCATGATTCACCGCCGGGAGCCGGTGGATCGCGCGCGCATCCGGTACGCCATCTCCTTAGCGCGGGAGGGACAAGCCGACGCCATCGATGAGATGCTGCGCTCGGTGGTGGCCATCACGCACAGGGGTCGGCAGATCCGCTGCAAGACGCTGGGTCAGCAGCAGTATGTGCAGTCCATCCGGGATCATGACCTGACATTCGCCATCGGGCCTGCGGGCACGGGCAAGACATATCTTGCCATGGCCTTAGCCGTGTCAGAGCTGAAAAACAAGACCGTGGAGCGCATTGTGCTGACGCGCCCCGCGGTGGAGGCCGGCGAACGGCTGGGCTTCCTGCCCGGAGACCTGACGCAGAAGGTCGATCCCTACCTGCGTCCGCTCTATGACGCCCTCTATGAATTCATGGGCGTGGATTCCTATCAGAAGCTGCTGGAGCGCGGCACCCTTGAGATCGCTCCGCTGGCCTATATGCGCGGGCGGACGCTTTCCAATTCGTTCATTATTCTGGATGAGGCGCAGAACACCACTTCCGAGCAGATGAAAATGTTCCTGACGCGCCTGGGGTTTGGCTCCCGGGCGGTCATCACCGGCGATGTGACCCAGACCGACCTGCCCCCGGGCAAGGTGTCCGGGCTGGAAGAAGCGGTCACCGTGCTGAAAGACATCCCGGCGATCGGCATTGTGCGGCTGACCGGCAAGGATGTGGTGCGCCACGAGCTGGTTCAGCGCATTGTGGAGGCATATGACGCCTATCATCGGTCAGACAAAGGAGGCCGGACAGATGAAAAAGCGGAAAGAGGGAGAACGGCGGGAGCGTAAAAGCGCTCTCGAAAGGCTGCGAAACTGGCTGAAGTCCAGCGCAAGCCGCTGCGCCCTGATCGTGCTGGCAGGCGGCATCCTTTTGCTTGGCCTGACCTGGCTTGTCTGTGTGCCTGAGCGGTACAACCTGTCGGTGGGTTCCATCTCCCGTCAAACCATCAACGCCCCGAAGGACGTGGTGGACGAGATTGCCACCCAGGACGCGAAGAAAGCGGCAGCCGCGGCTGTGGAGCCCGCCTACCATCTGCAGGAAGGCGTGTCTGACCAGGTGCTGCAGCAGCTGAGCGCTCTGTTCAGCGAGCTGCGGATCGTACAGCAGTACGGCCTGACGCTCCGGGAAGCGAGCGATACCGACGAGAGCATCCGCGTCCGTTCCTTTACCGATGATGAAATCAGCTATGCCCAGGGCATTGTGACCCAGCTGAACCTGACGCGCTATCAGGCCACCACCCTGCTGCGCACCAGCAACGCCGATTTCGACATCATGGTCTCCACCGTGACCACCGCAGTGGAAAATGCGCTGAATTCCGGCGTCCGGGAGGGCCAGGTTTCCAACGCCATCTCCACCATCCAGCAGATCGTAGGCTATCGGGTGGACATTTCCCTCACCCAGAACATCCTGCCCTCTGTGCTGCGCACCTGCCTGCAGCCCAATCTGGTGATTGATCAGGCCACCACCGAAACCGCCCGGCAGAAGGCCATGGACGCGGTGGACACCGTGATCTGCCTGCAGGGGCAGAACATCATCCGCGAGGGCGATGTCGTCACCCGGAATCAGCTGGAGATGCTCCGCTCCCTGGGTCTTTTGCAGGATAATCAGTACGACTTCTCCGTGTACAGCGGCTCGGCGCTGCTGGTCTGCCTGTCCGTCGTGCTGCTGGTCATTCTGCTGCAGCTGACCGACCGGGAGCTCCTGCACGATGTCAAGCGCACAGCGGTGGTCATGAGCGTCATGATCCTGTCCACCGGCGCCGCGGCCATTGCCATCAAGCTGTCCAGCGCCTACTTCATACCGGCGGCCCTCGGGGCCATGCTGCTGTCCGTCCTGCTGGGCTGGCAGCCGGCGATATCCGCCACTCCTTCCCTTGCGCTGCTGATTTCCAGCCTGGCCGCCGGCAACAGCTCATCCTCCATGCTGGAGATGATCGTGCTGCTGCTGATGACCCTCACCGGCTCCATCATATCCATCTGCTACGAGCGGGGGAAGGCCCAGCGCTCAATGGTCATCATCTGCGGCCTGCTGGTGGCCGTGAGCAATGCGGCGGAAGTCATGGCCATGGCGCTGCTCTCCTCTCTGGATACCAGCGGCATGTACCTGGATATGCTCTGGGCTGCCGGCGGCGGCCTGCTTTCCGCAGCGCTGGTTATCGGCCTTCAGCCCCTGTTTGAGGCCATCTTCAACCTGGCGACCTCCAGCAAGCTGCTGGAGCTGTGCAACCCCACGCAGCCCCTGCTGCGCAAGCTCCTGCTGGAAGCCTCAGGCACCTATCATCATTCGATCATCGTGGCTAACCTGGCCGAGGCGGCGGCGGAGCGCATCGGCGCCAACCCGCTTCTGGCCCGCACCGGCGCGTATTATCATGATGTGGGCAAGCTCAAGCGGCCCCAGTATTTCAAGGAAAACCAGAACGGAGAAAACCCGCTGACCACCAAGGATCCCTATGTGGCGGCAGGCATTGTCACCTCCCATACCAAGGACGGTCTGCAGCTGGCCCAGAAATACCACCTGCCTGCTGAAGTTCAGCAGATCATCCTGCAGCATCACGGCGACACGCCGGTCATGTATTTCTATCATAAGGCGCTGCAGCAGCCGGACGGTCAGGCGGTGGACATCAAGGATTTCCGCTACTCCGGGCCCAGGCCCCGCACCCGGGAGGCCGCCATCATCATGCTGGCGGACACGGTTGAAGCCGCGGTGCGCTCCATGCCCGATCCGACGCCCCAGGCCATCCAGGAGAACATCGAGCGCCTTCTCAGGGGCAAGATCGAGGACGGCCAGCTCAGCGACAGCCCGCTGTCTCTGCGGGATATCGACAGCATCTGCGAGGCCTTTGCCAGCGTACTCAACGGCGTCTTCCACGAGCGCATCGCCTACCCGCAGGCGGCGATTCCCAAGCGAAATCTGTTCGAGCTCAGCGAGGAGAAAGCCAGTAGCGAACAGGGTGAAGGGGGGGCGAGAGAGTGAAAATCCTCTGGCAGATGGAGGTTCAGACCGACCCCGCCTGGTTCTCCCTGATGCAGGCCGCTGCGGACTGCGCCCTCTGGCGGGAGGGGATCAGGGAACACTGTGCGGTGAACGTGCGCCTCTGCGATGACGCGGCCATTCAGGCCGTCAACCGGGAGCAGCGCAGCCTTGATCGGGCCACAGACGTGCTGTCCTTCCCCATCATCCGCTATCCCCAGGGAAAAACAGCCGGGAGCTGCGGGCGGCTGCTTCGCACGGCCTACGACGATGAAGCGGAAGCCTGCATGTTGGGCGACATCATCATTTCCGTCGATCATGTGCTTCAGCAGGCGGCTGAATACGGCCACAGCCCCACACGGGAAGCGGCTTACCTGCTGACGCACGGACTCTGCCACCTGATGGGCTACGACCATATCGAGGAAGCCGACCAAAGGAGGATGCGCGCAATGGAAGAAAGGATACTCAGCGACATCGGCTGCAGCCGTGACGGCGGTCAGACCGTGTCCGACGAGGCGCTGCTGGCCCTGGCCAGGGCTGCCCGGGAGAGAAGCTACTCACCCTATTCCGGCTTTGCGGTAGGCGCGGCGCTGTTGTGCGCGGACGGCCGGGTTTATCAGGGCTGCAATATTGAAAACGCCTCCTTTGGGCTGACCAACTGCGCCGAGCGCACAGCGGTCTTCAAGGCCGTCAGCGAGGGGGAGATGGACTTTGTGGCCATCGCCATCGCCTCTGAAAAAACCGCGCCCTGGCCCTGCGGCGCCTGCAGGCAGGTGCTCAACGAGTTTGCGCCGAACCTACGGGTGCTGGTGACCTGGGACGGGCAGGTGGACGAGGCTCCGCTGCAGACCCTGCTGCCCCACGGCTTTGGGCCCAAAGAACTGACGGACGGCCAGGAGTGATTGCAAGATGACTGAAACAAAAAAACCCTTCCATTCAGGCTTTGTGGCCATTGTGGGCCGGCCTAATGTGGGCAAATCCACACTGATGAACGCCCTGATCGGCGAGAAGATCGCCATTGTATCCGCCAGACCTCAGACCACCCGCAGCCGCCTGATGGGTGTGCTGACCGGCGACGGCTGGCAGATCGTGTTTCTGGACACCCCGGGCATCCACACGCCCCGCTCCCGCCTGGGCGAGTACATGATGCAGTCCGTGCGGGACGCCATGGACGGCGTCGAGATGCTGATGGTGCTGCTGGATGCGGCCAATGTGACCGAGGCTGACCGGAAGGTGGCCGCCGACCTGACCCAGAAGAAAACGCCCAAGCTGCTGGTGCTCAACAAGCTGGATCTGGTGAAGCCCGAGCGCGTACTGGCGCTGATGGGTGAATTCGGCAGTCTCGGCTACGATACCATCATTCCGGTGAGCGCCAAGACCGGCGACGGCCTGGAGGACCTGAAGCAGGCCCTTGCGGCATCCTTGCCCGAAGGCCCGCAGTACTTCCCCGACGACATGATCACTGACCAGCCTGAGCGCCAGCTCTGCGCGGAACTGATCCGGGAAAAGGCGCTGGTTCACCTTCGCGACGAAGTACCCCATGGTATCGGTGTGGAGATGATGGCCATCAACCGCGTCCGGGACGACCTGACCGAGATCCACGCCACGATCTACTGTGAGCGCGAAGCCCACAAGGGCATCATCATCGGCAAGGGCGGCGCCATGTTGCGCACCATCGGCACGGAGGCCCGGGAGGACATTGAGCGGTTGATGTGCACTCATGTGGATCTGCAGCTCTGGGTCAAGGTGCGTCCGGACTGGCGCAACCGTCCGGAGGATCTGCGCAACCTGGGCTACGACAGCCGCAGAGGCTGAAAACCGCCGTTCACTTCAGTCAGCGTGAAAGCATATCAGAAGCAGGTCATAACACGCCCCGCAGGGGCTTCAAGGAGTATATCCGTCCATGAAGAAAGCCATCGCCATCATCCTGATCCTCATCCTGTCCGCCCTCACCCCCGCCGCACTGTCGGCGGACGTCAACCTGAAGAGAACCGTCGAAACCTACGAGGCTACTGTGGCGGACATTCAGCCTGAATCCCTTGAGCGCTTCATCTTCTTCACCGATCCCCATGTCATCTGCTATCCCGTCAAAACCTGGTCTTACTTTCATGCCGCCATGCGCAAGGTGCAAAGCGTTCAGGAACAGCTGGGAATCAGCACCGTGATCTCCGGCGGAGACTGGATAGGCAGTTATGACACCAACGAAGAGGCCATCAAGAAGCTGTCCACCATGACAAAGCGCTGCCAGGGCATCTTCGGCGCGGAGAACTTCGTACCGCTGATGGGCAACCATGACACCAACCAGCAGGGATCGGAAAGCGCCGAAGAGCGCGTTGGCCGCACCACGGTGCTGAGTGTTGAGGAATACACCCAGGCCATGTTTGCCGTTCAGGGATCGGCATACTATATTCACGAGGGAGAGAACACCCGCTTTTACGCGATGGACACCGGCGTCTACCTGCAGGGCATGAACGCCGACAACATGAAGAAGTACCGCTGGGGCCAGATCTCATGGCTCGCTGATAGCTTGATCCAGGACGATGCGCCGCACTCCGCCATCGCGCTCCATATCTTTTACGAGAGCAAAGCCGGTGAAAAGATCGGCGAGTTCGCCACCCACATCTTTGAGCTCTGCCAGGCTTACAACAACCGGGAAACCATTTCCAAAAACGGCCAGATCTATGACTTTACCGGCTGCACAGGCCATGTGGAGTTTGCCATCGCCGGCCATATCCACGTGGATTACACCGAGGTCTACTGCGGCATCCCGGTGATTGTCACGCGCACCATGCTGACCCACAGCGAGACCGCTTTCGACGTATTCGCGGTGGACTATGACCAGAGGGTGATCCACATCGTGCGATACGGCGCCGGCAACGACCGGGAGGTGCCGCTGGTCACTTGGTAACGCTGCCGCAGACTGCATGGCAATGCAAAAACTCCGGGCACGGTTTGTTCTGATTGCCCGGAGTTTTTGCATTGGCTTTGCGTCTGTGCTTTGGGTCAGGTGCACAGCATCTTGATGCACAAATCTCCTGCATCACAGGCTGTGTGTCCGTAAGCCGCAGAGCGGTCAGTTGTCCTCCGTGTTCAGCAGTGTTGTCAGCATTTCCTCCAGCTGTCCCGCCGCGATCCGGGCGTCGTACTTCGCGAGCTGCTCCGGCGCTTTGATCTCACAGCTGTAATTCCCCGCGAGGCTGATGCTCAGACCCTCTGTCCTACGCACGATCTCCGCTAAGGTTTCATAGAGGATATTCGCCCGGCGCTGATGGTAGGAGGAGGTCACGATGGTGATTTCCTCGATCCCCTGCGCTTTCAGGATGGCAAAGGTGTTGACAGCATTGTCCAGGGTCGTCATCGCGCTTTCGTCGGTGAAGATCCTGTCCCCGGCAATTCCGCAATTCTCCGTGAGATACGCCTTCATCAGACCAGCTTCGGTGTGTTCTTCAGGATTGTTCTCCCCTGTTGCGCCGCCGGTGCAGACC
This sequence comes from Clostridia bacterium, assembly GCA_017534885.1. GTDB lineage: Bacteria > Bacillota > Clostridia > Christensenellales > Aristaeellaceae > RUG11272. Next base: position 32,241 of record JAFXVR010000050.1, read on the forward strand.
AGGATGGACTCCGGAAAGGCTGCTGCTGCATTCGCCGCGGCCCCGCATCTGGCCTTCAGCTCATCCGTCATCTCTCCGTCCTGCAACTGGTAGCCCAGCACCACAAAGGCGTGTTTTCCGGAGATGGGCAGCTTCGCGGGATCGTCCCGGTCATCGATGTACAGGCGGTAGCCGGGGTCGAGATAGATCTCCTCCCACTTTTCCGCGATGAAGGCGGCCAGCGCGTCCTCCTTCATTGCCTCCAGATCGGAGCGGACAGCATCCAGCGCCTGCTGCGCCGCGGCGAGATCGCTCAGGAGTACGCCGTAGTCCACCACGGGCTCTTCCGGCTCCGCAGGCTTTTCCGGAGCGGGAGTGCTGTGCTTGTCGATCCACAGCTCCCAGGTGTTCTGTATGCCGTCCTCCCCGATATACAGCAGCACGCAGGAGGGCTCCGCGCCGGGCTCCTTCCCTGTCACCTGGCAGAGAATGCAGTAAACGCCCGCGCTTTCTCCCAGCAGGGCGATGGGTTCATAGACCGCGTCCTCCAGCCCCTCCACCGCCTTGTCAAAAGCCGCCCGGACTTCCGCGGTGATCTCGGAAGTCACGCTGATGTGCCAGGCCTCATCCTCTCCGCTGTCGTCTGTTTCAGCCAGCGCCCCCGCGCAGACGCACAGCGCCAGCAGCAGGGCGATTGTCAACCGGATAAGCTGTCTTTTCATACTGCACCTCGTCTCTCTTTGATTCAGTCGGTTATCTCATTCAGGAGACCCGCCTGCTTCTCCCCCGCAGCCTCTGTAGGCCAGGCAGAGCATGGTCAGATCGTCAAACTGCTCCGCATCCTTCACGAAGCCGTCCACCGCCCGGCGGACGCCTTTCAGTACTTCCTCCGGCGCTTCATCCTTCACCTGGTTCAGCGCGCCGATCATCCTTTCCACCCCGAACAGCTCCCCGTCGGCGCTTGTGGCCTCCGGCACGCCGTCCGTGTACAGGAACAGCTTATCTCCGGGGGCCAGGAGCAGCTCGTATTCCTTGTATTTCACCCCGTCCATGCCGCCGATGACAAAGCCATGCCTGTCCTTGTACAGCGCGAAATCCCCGCCGACCCGCCTGATCACCGGATACTCGTGTCCGGCGTTGGCGCAGGTCAGCCGGCCGGTGGAAATCTCGAGCACACCCAGCCAGACCGTCACAAACATTTCCGCCTGATTGTTGGAGCAGATCGCCTCGTTCATCCTGGTGAGGGTCTCCCCTGCTGACTTGCCCAGCATGGCGCAGCTCTGCAGGATGATCTTGGAGGCCATCATGAACAGCGCCGCCGGCACGCCCTTCCCGCTGACGTCCGCCATCACCAGGCCGAGATGGTTGTCGTCAATCAGGAAGAAATCGTAGAAATCTCCGCCCACCTCCTTGGCCGGATCCATGGTCGCATAGAGATCAAACTCAGACCTGTCCGGGAAAGGCGGGAAGATATGGGGCAGCATGGAGGCCTGTATGCGGGTCGCCAGCCCAAGCTCCGCGCTGACGTGCTCTTTCTCGGCAGTCATCCGGGTGACAGACTCCTCGTAATCTGCCAGATCGCGTTCCATATCCGCCATGATCCGGCTCAGGTGTTCCAGCTCATCTCTCGTGTGGATGTTCAGCCCGGAAAAGTGGTTGCTCACCGCCGCGCCAGCGCGCTTGTCCTGCACATAGGCCACAGCGGCGTCCGCGATGGCGTCTATGGGCTCGGCCACGGTTTTTCTGATGCGCCTGGTCACCAGCCACGTGATCAGGATTGTGACCGCCAGCAGCGCAATGCCGATCTGCAGCGCGTAGATCTTCATCTCCGAGATGACGCTGTTGACGGAAATATCCACCAGCACATAGGCGTAGATGTCGCTGTTTTCATCCCGTATGGGATAGCCGGCGGTGCACATCCAGCCGTATTTTTCCGTGTTGTCGATGTCATAGAGCATGCCCTCGCCGTTCCAGTTCAGGAACTTTTCCATGCCGGCCATGGTCACGGATTCCCATGCGCCGGGCGCCAGCGCCTCCTCTGCGTCGGAATCCGCGATATAGACCATCGCGCAGGTTTCCCTGTCGTACATGGCCAGGTAGACATAGTCCACATCGATCACAAAATGCCGCAGCGTATGCACAATTTCCTCATGCGCGCCGTCAGGCTGTCCCGCTTCTTCAAGGCCGGCATAGAACCGCCGATATTCCGGCGTGCCCGCCATCTGCCGCTGCTCGGGAGTCAGGCTTCGGTAGACCGCCATGACATCCTTTGAGAAGCGAATGATGTCCGCGTCTCCTGCGATGGTATCAGCCGCCTTGCCCGCGGTCACAAAAGCCCGCCTGATGGACTGCCGAACAAGGGCTGATCCATACAATCCCAGGCCGATGATGATCGCCACCAGACCGAAGAGGATCGAACTGATCACGGCGGTGCGCAGGGTTTTTGCAGGGAGGGAGCGCCTGATTTTCATGTATGCTTCCATTATGTTTTCTCCGGTGTTCGAGTCGTACCGTGCCTTTTCTGTCAGCCCCGCGCAATCCTTTTCTTTCCGGGTTCAATGGCCCGCTGTGGGCAGACCAGCACACACAGGTGGCATCCCACGCACTTTTTGCCATCCAGTACCGGACGGCGGTTTTCATCCAGCCGGATGGCCTGGTGCCCGCCATCCTCGCAGGAGATGCCGCAGCGGCCGCAGCCAATACACTTCTCCCGGATAAACTGCGGGAAGAGCACCGTGTCCCGCTCCAGCACATCCGTGGTATCGCTGAGGGAGAACAGCCCCAGGCCGACGGCTTCCTTGACCGAGGCAAAGCCTTTCTCCGCCAGGTATAGGTTCAAACCGGCCTTCAGGTCGTCGATGATCCGGAAGCCGTACTGCATGACAGCTGTCGTGACCTGAATGGTTTCGCCGCCCATCAGGATGAATTCCAGGGCGTCCCTCCAGGTTTCCACCCCACCCATGGCAGAAAGATGCAAGCCCTTCAGGTTCGTGTTCTGCCCTAATTCGGCGATGAAGCGCAGGGCGATGGGCTTGACGGCATTGCCGCTGTATCCGCCCACAGCGCTCAATCCGTGTACGGCTGGCGCGGACACATAGGTGTGCGGATTCACGCCCACCACAGACTTGATCGTATTGATGGCCGAGATGCCGTCCGCGCCGCCGCGCCTGGCCGCCTCAGCCGCCGGGCTCATGGCTGCCACATTAGGGGTCAGCTTGGCCAGCACGGGAATGGAGCAGGCCTGTTTTGCCGCCCGCGTGAAACGCTCCACCAGCTCTGGCACCTGTCCGATATCGCTGCCCAGGCCGCCCTCCGCCATGTTCGGGCAGGAGAGGTTCAGCTCAATGGCATCCGCGCCGTTTTCCTCGCAGAGCCGGGCCAGCTCGCCCCATTCCGCCTCATTCTGCCCCATGATGGAGGCAAGAATAAACTTGGAGGGATAATTCGCCTTCAGCCTGCGGAAGATCTCCATGTTCTCCGCCACGCTGTGGTCGGAGAGCTGCTCAATGTTCTTGAAACCGATGATGCCGCCGTCACTGCCGGTGATGGCCGAAAAGCGGGGCGAAGCCTCATGAATGTCAAGGGTGCAGATGGTCTTGAAGCACGCCCCTGCCCAGCCCGCCTCAAAAGCCCTGGCGCACATCTCATAGGTGCTGGCCACCACGGAGGAAGACAGCAGGAAGGGATTCTCCAGCGGAATGCCGCACAGATCGCATTTCAGGCGCTCCTCATCCGCCGGGATCGCGGTTTCACATTCCGGCTTCACCTGATAATACAGGCGGTTCATCAGATCACGGATGGGCACCTCTCCCGGCCTGGCGCAGGCGCGTTCACAGGGCGCTGAGCAGATCAGGCACGGATTGCACTCCGGAAGGCGCTGCGCCGCAGCCTGTTCGTTCTGAAACCAGACACTCCGCAGCAGGGACGCCGGCTTCACTTTTTCACAGGCGCTGTCGCAGGGCGCCTTTCCACACAGCGCGCATCGGATCATATCAGCCCTTGGAATGACGGCATTCGCTCCGATCACGGTTCTCTTCCTTTCTCATATGGTCTCTCGGGGGAGCTGAAGAAGCAGAGTCTACCCTTCTGTTGCAGCGCTTTCATTATAACATACCGGCTTTTTTGTTACAAGACCCATTCTGTCTGCGTTTCCGCAGGGCAAAAACCCGGCCGGTATCAAGCCAAAAAACCTATTGAACATTTTTGACAAATCAAGTATAGTATCATCAGAGGCCGGCAGAGGGGCTGGCAATCACGGACAAGAGAAGGAGTGTCGGATATGTCGAATGAAAACTGGTTCGTCGGCGGCGAGAAAGGCATGAAAGTCGCTTTCATCGGCTCGGAGTGCTATCCCTTCATCAAAACGGGCGGACTTGGAGACGTGATGTACGCCCTGCCCAGGGCACTGCTGCGCCAGGGCTGCGAAGTGCGCGTCTTCATGCCCTATTACCGGTGCATCCCGGAGAAGTTCAAGAATCAGATGACCTACATCGGCTCCTTCATGATGAACCTGACCCAGGACGGCCGCACCTTCTATGTCGGCATCATGGAAACAGAGCTGGACGGCGTGACCTACGATTTCATCGACAACCAGGAGTTCTTCGACTGGGGCAACCCCTACACCGGGCTCTGGGAGGATATTCCCAAGTACTGCTATTTTTCGAAGGCCTCCCTCGCGGTGCTGAATTACCTGAACTGGATTCCCAACGTGATCCATTGCCACGACTGGCAGGCAGCCGTGGTTCCCGTCTATCTGCGCACGCTCTTCGACGGAACGCCCGTCGGCGCAGCCCGCAGCATCCTGACCATCCACAACCTGCGCTTCCAGGGCATCTGCAGCATCGACCACCTGAAGTACTGGACAGGCCTGCCGGACTACCTCTTCGACTATCCTGTGTTCAAGGTCAGCGAGGCTGAGGCCAACATGTTCAAGGGCGGCCTTGCCTACACGGACCGGATCACCACCGTCAGCGAGACCTATGCCGAGGAGATTCAGACGGACTTCTACGGTGAGAACCTGAACGGCCATCTCTGGTATCACCGGGCGAAGCTGAAGGGCATCGTCAACGGCATCGACATCGACATCTGGAACAGCAGGACGGACAAGCTGCTGCCCGCCGTCTACAGCGAAAAGGACGTGCTGGAAGCCAAGCGGAAGAACAAGAAAGCCCTGCAGGAGCGCCTGGGGCTGGAGGTGGATGAGGACAAGTTCGTCATCGGCCTGATCTCCCGCCTGACAGACCAGAAGGGCCTTGATCTGATCAACGCCATCTTCACCCAGATGATTGACGACCGCATCCAGGTGGTCATCCTCGGCACGGGCGATCCGCGCTATGAGGACGCCTTCCGCTACTACGAGAGCGCCTATCCCGGCCAGGTCTGCGCCTACATCAAGTACGACGAAAGCCTTGCCCACCAGATCTACGCCGGGTCTGACGCCCTGCTGGTGCCCAGCCTCTTTGAGCCCTGCGGCCTGACCCAGCTGATCGCCATGCGCTACGGCACAATTCCGATCGTGCGCGAAACCGGCGGCCTCAAGGACACGGTGGATCCCTACAACGAGTACACCGGAGAAGGAAACGGCTTCACCTTCGACCAGTACCGGGCCGAGCTGCTGCTGGATGCCATCAAGCGGGCCGAGCAGGTGTATGTGGAGGATCGCGCCAGCTGGGACACCCTGGTGACCAGAGACATGGAGAAGGACGTTTCCTGGGAGCATTCCGCTGACCTGTACCTGAAGCTTTACGAGGAGCTGAAGAGGTAAGCTGCCTTCCGAACCATCCGGGCCGTCCGGATCACCGCTGATATCTCGAAAAGAGCCCCGGTCATCTGTACCGGGGCTTTTCTATGTCTGGCATATGTGCTGAGGAGCGGGAAGCTTGATGTCCCATCACTTGACTCTTGCCGCTTCCTGCTCCGCCCAGACAACCGCTCCCTCATGGTCGATATACATCATCTGCTCATCCTTGACGACCAGGGCGAGGCCATCCCGGAAGTTGCTCGCGATATCGTACTGCGGCGGGATGACCCAGCCGGCCTGTTCATCGATGTAGCCCCAGAGAGCGTCCTGATACACGGCGCTCAGACCTTCCGAAAAGGCCGGGCTGTTTTCGAAGATGAAGCCGGTCAATGCTTCACTGCCCTCAGCGGTCAAACGGTACAGGCTGCTTGAATCGACGCGCTGGCCATCCGGCAGAAATGCGATCTTGTGAACCCAGAACAGGCCGTTTTCAGCAATCTCGTCCTGAAGCTCGAACGTGACGGATTCATCCGCCGTGACCGGGAGCGAGCATACAATGCGGCCTTCCCTGTCCAGGAGGGCGCAGGAAGAATGGTTTTCCCCGTCGGTGCTTCTCATTGTCGCAAAGCCGTTGCGGTATTGGAGCGCTCTGTAATCAACGCACCCGAGCAGCAGGGTCGGCTCATAGGCTGCGGGAACAATGGTATTTCCGCCCGAATCCATCACACCGAGTTTCCCATTCTGGACAAAAAATACCCGTCCTTCGCTGATTTCGCCGCACCATTCATATACGGGTGAAAGAACCACTGTCCCGTCCGGCTTCGCGAGGCCGATCTTTCCACTCCGGTCGTGGATCTTCAGCACACCTCCGCTAGCATTGCCCGCGGGCCAGATGCTTTCCGGAAAGCTGACCCGCTTGCCGGATGAATCCAGCAAAAAGGGATCGTACATATGGTCGCCCATCTTCATGATCCAGAAAGCATATCCCTCCGCAAAGGGTCTGCTTTCCTGAACCTCTCCCTCGAAATAGAAGGGAATGGCGGATTTGCCATTGCTGCGGTGACAGTATGCGCCCATAACGCTGCGGCTGCCATCCGCCGATGAATAGGTGCCATACTCCACCCTAATCAGGTCGGTGTCAGTCGGGTCGTAATCGATCAAGGGGTACACAGGAGCGCTGAAATACCCGCTCGCCTTGTCATACCAGCCGTACCGGAAGCTGAGGCCCCCATCTTGGTGATTGTTGACAGAAACAACGCTGTACACCGTACCTTTATCTTCAATCATGTCATACCTGACAGGCACAACCTCTTCGCCATCCCTGTTGATCAATCCACAGCTGAAATGATCTTTGTCCTTGTAGCTGCATTTGACAATTGCCGTATTCCCGCTGAAGGGTTCCGCGTAGTCCCACTGCGGTTCAATCACTACTTCACCTGCCCGGTTCATATAGCCCTAGAGACCGTTCACGCGGATGGGATAGATGCTCTCGCTTTCTTCCGCGCATGCGCAAAGCGGCGCGAAGAAAAGGATGACGAACAGGATTGCTAGGCGTTTCATGGACATTCAGCCTTCTTTGCATCCGCATGATGTGAAGGTTCCCTGCCTGTTTGATTTCATTGTGCTTCGGCTGTCCGGACAGTTTCACGACCGGAATTCCGATTGCAATCATTCGCGTTCAGTGTAGCATATATACCTGCTGATTTCAATTGTCGAAAGGCAATTCTTCCCCATACACCACTCAGCTTGATTTCAGAGGAATTCTCCGCATCCCTGTCGAATAATCCATATGCTGGAAGAATCCATGTAAATCAACTAACCAACCGACAGGAGGGACACGCAATGAAGGTACTGCTGATCAACGGAAGCCCGGATGCCAATGGCTGCATTCACACGGCTCTGGTCTTAGCCGCGGAAGAGCTGAACCGGGAGGGCATCGAAACCGAAGAGATTCATGTGGGCAACAAGGCCATCCGGGGCTGCATCGCCTGCCTCAAGTGCAAGCAGACGGGGCGCTGCGTTTTCAACGATCTGGTGAACGAGGTCTCCCCCAAACTGGCGGAGGCGGATGGCCTCGTGGTCGGGTCGCCTGTGTACTACGGGACGCCCAACGGCACGGTACTGTCCTTCATGCAGCGCCTGTTCTACAGCTGCGGCTGCGATCTGCACATGAAGGTCGGCGCGTCGGTGGTCTCCTGCCGCCGGGGCGGAAACAGCGCGACGTTTGAAGCGCTGAACCAGTTCTTTGGCATCAGCGGCATGCCCACTGTTCCCAGCACCTACTGGAACGATGTGCACGGCTACAGTGGTGAGGATGTCCTCGCCGATGTGGAAGGCTGCGAGACGATCCGCAACATGGCCAGGAACATGGCTTTCATGATCAAATCCATTCAGGCAGGCAAAGAGCAGTTCGGAAAGCCGGACGCGAAGCACACACAGTTCATGAATTTCATCCGATAAATGAAACCCAAGCCCTTCATTGGTTTCATGGACGTGCGTTCTCAAGAGCCGCGAGGATTTCCAGCAGGCGCAGTTCGGTCATGTTCATTTCCCCCTGTTCATTCTCCCGATTCTGTGCTATGCTTGTGATGGCAGAGCGCCTGTCTGCATCAGCTGAAACAGGCCATATCAGCATAAGGAGCGGGATCATTCATATGAGCAGGCTGACCTATGTATTCGTCCACGGCTTATCCGGCTGGGGAAGCTATGACAAAACCTATCAGCGCCTGCCCTACTGGGGAATGCGCGGCGGCGATCTGATGGTCTTTCTCCGGGAGAAGGGCTTTGATTGCTATGCCGCTTCTGTCGCGCCGACGGGCAGCGCCTGGGATCGCGCCTGCGAGCTGTATGCACAGATTGCGGGCACGAAGGTCGATTATGGCGAGGCGCACAGCCGGAAGTTCGGGCATGAACGGTTTGGCCGGGACTTTTCTGCCTGTCCGCTGATCCCCGTCTGGAATGAGGGCACCCATCTGGTGCTGCTCGGCCATTCCTTTGGCGGCGCAACGGTTCGCCTTTTCGCCCAGCTCCTGGCTTCCGGCGATCAGCAAGAGCAGGAAAGCACACCGGATGAAACACTTTCACCTCTGTTTGCGGGCGGCATGGGAGCGCGTGTTCACAGCATCGTCACCCTGGCCTCGCCCATGAACGGCTCCACCGCCTATGACATGATGGAGGATCCCCAGTTTGATCCCCACAGCGTCCGGACGCCCTGGTGGTGCGAGATTCCGGCCAGAATGATGGTGAAGAGAGCCAGAGCCCAGGGGGACGGCCGGGACGAAAGGGATTTAGCGGGCTATGATATGCATATCGACCAGGCGCTGGCGATGAATGCGCGGATGCCGGAGCAGCCGGGCGTGTACTACTTCTCGGTGCCATGCAGGTTTACGGACAGGCAGCCCGATGGCACCCATAAGCCCCGGCGCGGGATGGAGCCGCTCATGGTGAAGCGTTCCTGGCAGATGGGCGCGTATGCCGGCAGCACCAGAGGCGGGATTCGCGTTGATGAGAGCTGGCGGGAGAATGACGGGCTGGTGAACACGGTTTCCGCCATGTCACCCGCCGGAGCGCCGTCCAAGCCGCTGGACAGGGCACAGATTGAGCCCGGCGTCTGGAACGTCTTCCCAACGGTAGAGGGAGATCACATGTGGCTGCAGGGCGGTCTGCTCCACAAGCATGACGTCCGGGATTTCTATCTGGAGCTGCTGACCATGATCGAATCCATTGTTCCCGGCCAGTCCTCCCCCGCGTGATGAAAACCCTCCGCCAATTGGCAGAGGGATCGGAGCGGCCTTTACCCAATCTGCCGCGGATGGATCAGCTTCAGCACATTGTCCCGGCAGATCTTGCGGACGGCTTCCGGCGAGAGCCTGTCCAGCAGGCTGTAATACTTGACGACCTCCGCGGGATAGGTCGCCCAATGTCCGACCTTGTCGGTGCCTACCAGGACGCGATCCTGGTATTTTTCGATGAAGGCCACCCAGTCCTCCAGGGTATTGCCGTCCATGTAGTTGTCCGGGAAACGGTCCAGGAAGTAGTAGTCGTACACAAGCCAGGAGATGTCCACATAGAGATTGGGATGCGCGTCAAGCAGCTCCGCGGCGATGGGAATCAGATCCTGCACCTCCACGCGGCGGGAGATGCCGATATGCGCCCAGATGATTTTGCAGTCCCGGTTGTGCGCCAGGGCTTCCTCCAGTTCCCTGCGGTACAGCACGCGCTCCTCGCTCTGGGCGGTGATGTTGTGGTGCACCAGCACAGGCAGGTTCTCCTCCGCGGCAAGATCAAACACATCCAGGAAGGCCTGACTGTTCACATGGGGCGCTTCCCCGTAGGTCAGGGCTGTCAGGTCATCGTGGCGGCTCATGATCTCGCCGATGCCGCACCAGAAGTCCGGATACAGCCGCAGAAGCTGGCGGATGTGATCGGCGGCGAAGCGGTCATTGCCGTTGATGCCGCAGCAGAAGGGGAAAAAGCGTTTTCTGATCTCGGGCGGCTGGGCGAGCAGCTCTTCCGCCAGGATGAAGTCCGTTGCGGAGTAATAGTAGCAGCGGCTGTCATTGCTCAAGTAATAGGACGGCGCCATCTCCATGGTGGCGTCCCACTGCTTGGCGATGGGCATGCCGAAGATGACCGCCTGGGACACCCCGGCCATGTCCATCGCCTGGCACAGCGCCGGGAAGCCGTCCGTGTCCTCGAGGAAATCCGTGAAATGCAGATGGCTGTCGATGAGATCATAGCGAACAGCCTCTTCGGGCGGCTGAATCTCGATCTCCTTGCTGGTGGCAAAGGCGATGCTGGCCGGAGTGGCGGAAGACACTGTGTCGATCGCTTCCCCGGCGCCGAGTCCCGGCAGGGTGAGGGAAGCGGAAGCCGCCGCCGCGCCGGCTGCCATGGTCTTCAGGAATGTCCGGCGTGTCATAACCGGATGGTTCGGATGATTATTCATAAGACATTTCCTCCTCACATTGATCATAATATAGCATTTCCTCTTCGCATTGATCATAATAAGCTTCAAACTCCGCCCATAATTCCGTTGCCGGGCCGATATCATGAAAAGCTTTCTCAGGTGCGGTGCAGACAGTGTCCACATCCAGCTGCACCAGCCATTCACCGTTGGGAAGCTTTCCGATGAGCCAAACCAGGCATAAGGTATCCGGGAGTTTCTCTGGATCAACGCCATTCAGCGTTTCAGCCAGGTAGTCCCCTTTGCAGTCGTCCTCGCTGTGGGAAGGGAAACCACAGCGCACGCCTTCGATTTCATGGCCATAAGCCAGGGATTCCTCAGCAAACCAGCCGGTCAGGCCGTGTTCGTCACTGCCGATCTGAAGCTGAACAAAGCCGCCTTCCCGCCGGATGATTCTGCCTGTCAGCCGTGCATAACAGGCAGCGAACACCTCGCCGTCGGGAGCATTCAGCATGGGCGTTCCGTCGGCTCGGACGCAGGCGTAATCCGAACTGTTCAGCTGGGGAATCACGTCACGGATGAAGTCTGGAATTGCGGGGATGTCCGCCGTGGTCAAATCGCAATCAAATGCCGGCACGCCGTAATGAAGCACATCATTGCTGTCATAAAGCACCAGGCCGTTGGCATCGGTGACAAAACCGTCTAAGATTCTGTATAGCGTCCAGTTGCCGTCGGCTATTCCTGCAAAGAGCCAGCGGCCATCCGGCTGACGCACAAACTGCGGATTACAGGAGCTGCCATTGATTGTGATAACAGTTCCATCGGACTGATGACCGTTGATGGAGAACCAGTCATCGGTGAAAAAACGTGAACTGGCAACTTCGTCATACCGTGCGCCATCCCAGTGCGCAATGCGGACGCACTGCTGGCCTTCCGCATTGTTCACAACACCGGCTATGGCAGTCGGATATGAATACAGCTCGCTCCATGTTTCTCCCTCATCGAGAAGAAAGAGCGCGCAGCCTTGAACAATTCTGTATGAGAGCAGACCCGTCTCATTGATATGGCCGTCCTCATTCCGGTACAGATCTCCGGGGTTCATGGACTGGAGCGTGTCCGCAGCGGCCTGCGACAGCGGAATCGGCGCCCAGTCCGTGACTTCCCACGGCACTGGTTCTCCCTTTTTCAACGGATTAACCAGGGCAGAAACCGTCCGCTGATACAATGTATTGGCTTCAATACGCATCATGCTGACTGCCATCCAGCAGGCAGACTGTTCCTCCCGGCGGCCGGTCTGGTACTGGCTGCTGTCAATGAAGGTCCAGTCCGGGAAGTCTGCTTCCGCCGCGGCAATCAGGTCGTCTCCTGACATAACGAAACCCGTTGTGTCAGGATCATCATACGCCCAGGCTTTCATCGGCATCAGGCACAGGAGCGCCGCAATCATCAGTATCAGCCGTTTCAAGACCATTCTCCTTTCGCAAGGGGGCATTCATCACCGGTCACCACACGATTTTTCCGATCACTTCACCTGTGACACAGTCCACCTTGACGCCAAACCGGGTCAGGGAGGGCTGGCTGCTCTCAAAGCCGATCTCCCAATATCGCGTGTCTTCCGGCGGAATGCCACCTGCATATTCGCAGTCAATCCAGTTAATCCAGCCGTTTTCGTCATCATGGAACCAGGAGCCAATCATGCACCATTCCCCGGCGGGGTCTTCTGTTTCAGAAACCCATGCAGCCGCCGCGTCGCAGGCAGCGTCAAAGCTGGTATCAGCATCTCCCGGCAGACCATACAGGCGTTCCGGCCAGTAAATGATGCCCCCGCATGCTTCTTCAAAGGCTGCATGCTGCCGGTAATCCCAGGTATAGGATGGTCCCCATTCCGCAACGCGCCCGGCGATCTGTTCGCTGTACCAGGCTGTCCAGGAGCCAGTGTTCCGGTAAATCTCATAGCGGAAGGCCAGACGTTCTGTGTCGGAATGCCAGATCACCTCGCCTGTATCAGCATCGATCCAGACGGTAAGGGTGAGAGGCCATTTGGCCTCGATATTGTCACGCCCGAGGATGATAAGATACCAGAAGCGTCCCTGATCCGTCACAGCCGCCAGATGGTAGTCCTGCCATTCCTCCGCATGATCAGAACCAACTGTCTCTGCCAGAATGGCCCTGGCCCTGTCTATCGCTTCATGGGGCTGCATTTGATCTTTGGCAGGTATCAAGGGCAGTCTGTCGAGCCCTTCTTCATATCCTGTCCAATCCCATTCGTCGCTCAAGAGGAATTCGATGATTTCGCCGGTTTGCGCGTTGATATCCGCCTTGGCGTAAGAGACATCCTCCCGTGGCTCAGGTGAGTTGATGCAAACTCCCCACAGAGAGCCCCTGTAATCATTTACCCAAGACGATTTTGGATAATAGGTTGCCATGTAGTGAAATCGTCCCCGTATTTCGTCCTCGCTGCAATTCATCTGCTGGCACAGAAACGAAACCATGATGTCCAGCGCCTGTGTTTCGTTCAGATCACCCGCGCTCGGGAGGACGGAGTGATCCGCGAAGGCAGACAGGCACGTGAGCAGCGCAATCATGAGGATGATGACCATCAAAGCAGTTCGTTTCATACCCACTACCTCCCCTGCCGCCGGATGCGCAGTTTGATCATATGTTCAGCTATTGTCCTCCCCAACAGAGGCGCGTCAGTACTCCAGGCGATAGTACCAGAAATCATCACAGATCTTTTCCGTATAGTATACATTGTCTCCACCCGGGTTTGTTTTCTTCTCATACCACACCCAGCCCGCTCCTTCCTGCTCGAGGTATTTGATCAGCTCCGGCCCCTCAGCCCTGAAAGGGAACGGAGACATGATGCCCCCGATCGCTGCCGGCCCATCCCAGGGCACATAATAGAAGCCCTCATACCCGGTTGCCGGGCCGAAACCCCATCCATAACAATAGAAGAATACACAATTGTCCTCTCTGGTGATCTCCGGCGTTTCACGGCTTGAAGCCAGCAGAAGCAGCGTATTGGTGAAGTCGTCAGCGTCAATATCAGCCAGTATCGCTGAAGCATTAGTTCGGACGATCTCAAACATGGACTCTTTGTTCATGTAAGCGGTTTGAGCAGGTTCAGGCGGAACAGCGAGGCAGTACACGATGATACCGGTCAGACAGACAAAAGCCACAATCAGGTAAATGATGAACCCTCTGCTGGTTTTCCTGCCCATTGTCATCGCTCTTTTCGTATGATCATCCCCCTGCCCGGATCGGATTAGCTATTCCAATTTTATCATATCAATCGATCGAGGACAAGTCTGATTTGATCTTTGCAATCTGGTATTCTGAGAAATGTATGAAACCAGAGTCATGTCCGAAGCATAACAAACATGAAGCAAAACTCTTTCCTGGTGAGTCGCTTGGGGCCTTTGATGCTGGAGTCGCCGGACATTTCAGTCTTCATCGCGTGTGACAATGCTGACCCGGGAGTCGTATCCGATCGGGCGCCATATACTTGGATGCATTCGGCGAAATCGGCGGTTTCCTCATGAGGTTCGTGCCCTGCGCGATCTGACTAAAACAGTGCCCGGATCCCATGCCGGACACTGTTTTGATATGCTGTTCGTTTTACAGGTGCAGCACCCGGTCGCGGATCTCCTGGGTGCGGCCCTGATTCCAGTACTGGGTGCCGATGTACCCGCAGGTGCGGCGGGCCACGTTCATCTTGCCCTGATCCCGGTTGTGGCAGTTGGGGCATTCCCAGAGCAGCTTGCCGTCCTCCTCCACAATGGCGATCTCTCCGTCATAGCCGCAGACCTGGCAGAAATCGCTCTTGGTGTTCAGCTCGGCATACATGATGTTGTCATAGATGAACTGCATCACGGTGAGCACGGCTTCCAGGTTGTCCTGCATGTTGGGCACTTCCACATAGGAAATCGCGCCGCCCGGGGAGAGCTGCTGGAACTCGGACTCGATGCGAAGCTTGGTGAAAGCGTCGATCTCCTCGCGCACGTTGATGTGGTAGGAGTTGGTGATATAGCCCTTATCGGTGATGCCGGGAATCAGGCCGAAGCGCTTCTGCAGGCACTTGGCAAACTTGTAGGTGGTGGACTCCAGGGGCGTGCCGTACAGGGAGTAGTCGATGCCCTCGGCGGCTTTCCAGGCGGCGGTGGCCTCGTTCAGGCGGCGCATAACCCGCAGGCCGAACTCCTTGCCGCCGTTGTCGTCAGTGTGGCTCATGCCGGTCATGTACTTCACGCACTCATACAGGCCCGCGTAGCCCAGGGAGATGGTGGAGTAGCCGCCGTAGAGCAGCTTGTCGATCTTCTCGCCCTTCTTGAGCCGGGCCAGAGCGCCGTACTGCCAGAGGATCGGCGCGGCGTCGGAGGTGGTGCCCAGCAGCCGCTCGTGGCGGAGGCGCAGCGCCTTGTGGCAGAGGGCCAGGCGCTCGGTCATCAGCTCCCAGAAGCGCTCCTCGTTGCCGCCGGAGGACAGGGCCACATCCACCAGGTTGATGGTCACCACGCCCTGGTTGAAGCGCCCGTAATACTTGGGCTTGCCGGTCTCCGGGTCGATATAGGGGGTGAGGAAGGAGCGGCAGCCCATGCAGGTGTACACATTGCCGTTGCCGGCCTTGTCGACCTTCAGCTGGCGCATGATCTTGGCCGAGATGTAATCGGGCACCATGCGGCGGGCGGTGCACTTGGCCGCCAGCTTGGTCAGCTCCCAGTACTCCGTGCCCTCGCGCACATTGTCCTCGTCCAGCACGTAAATCAGCTTGGGGAAGGCGGGGGTGATCCACACGCCAGCCTCGTTCTTGACGCCCTCGTAGCGCTGGCGCAGCACTTCCTCGATGATCATGGCCAGATCGTGCTTTTCCTGGGGATTGCGGGCTTCGTCCAGGTACATGAACACCGTCAGGAAGGGCGCCTGGCCGTTGGTGGTCATCAGGGTGATGACCTGGTACTGGATCGTCTGCACGCCGCGCTGAATCTCTTCCCGCAGCCGCCGTTCCACCACCGCGTCCAGCTTCTCAGGCTCCGTGGAGCCGCCGAGCATCTCCGCCTCGCGGATGACCTCTCTGCGGATCTTCTGGCGGCTGACGTCCACAAAGGGTGCCAGATGGGTCAGGCTGATGGACTGGCCGCCGTACTGGTTGGAGGCCACCTGGGCGATGATCTGGGTGGCGATGTTGCAGGCCGTCGAAAAAGAGTGGGGCTTTTCGATCAGGGTGCCGGAAATGACCGTGCCATTCTGAAGCATGTCCTCCAGATTGACCAGATCGCAGTTGTGCATGTGCTGAGCGTAGTAGTCCGAGTCGTGGAAGTGGATGATGCCCTCCCGGTCGGCCTCCACCACGTCCGGCGGCAGCAGCAGGCGGTTGGTGATGTCCCGGCTGACCTCGCCCGCCATGTAGTCCCGCTGCACGCTGTTGACCACGGGGTTCTTGTTGGCGTTCTCCTGCATCGCTTCCTCATTGTTGCACTCGATGAGGGAGAGGATGCGGGCGTCGGTGGTGTTGACCCTGCGCACCAGGGAGCGCTGATAGCGGTAGCGCACATAAAGCCGCGCCACCTCGAAATAGCCCATCTCCATGAGACGGAGCTCCACCATATCCTGAATCTCTTCCACGCCTACAGCCCGGCCCAGGGCCTCACATTTGGCGACAACCGCTGCTGTGGCCTGGCCGATGGCTTCCTCGTCCAGGCGAAGGCTTTCCTCCGCCGCTAAGGACGCCTTGCGGATCGCGTTGGCAATTTTGCTCTGATCAAAAGTCACCTCAGACCCATTGCGCTTGATGACCTTCATGACACTTTCCCTCCGTCCAAAAATCCGGCAGCGAATGCCGGCTTTCCGCGCTTGCTCCTCCCGGAGCCGCAGGACAGATGATAGCACATCCCCTATCCTGCGTCAAGAGGCAAAAAACAACATATAGTGGGCCAAAAACCCGTTTTATGCTGAATCTTGTGGTTTGTGATCCATTTAGCAATCCATATTCGGACAGGCCAGAGACGCGTCTTCAGCCGCATTCAGCGGAATTTTACAGATGAATCCATAACAAAAGCGGGAAAGGTGCGAATCCTCCCCCGCTCCTGTTCCTTCCGTTCTCAGCCCTGAAGGCCCTTGGCCTGGCGGAACATGTTCTCCACCACAATGTCGAACAGGTCGCCGATGGTGGCGCAGTAGGCCAGCACCAGCCAGGGCTCGTTGGTGTGGAAGTGAATCTTGATAAGCTCGTCGTCGCCCACCACCAGCAGCTCGTTGCCCTCGAAATGCTCGGTGATGTAGTCGCGGATCTCGATGTCGTCCAGATTCTCACCCTCAATCAGCATCTGGGTGTCATATTTGTACTGCTGGAATTCGGCGATTTCGTCCAGCTCTTCACGGGTCAGGTCGCTCATACCGTTCTCCTTTTTTGTCATTTTTCGGTGGATGCATATCAAACATAGTCCAGCCAGGGCGCTTTGGGTTCGTCCCGGCCGGTCAGGCAGCCGGCGGCGCACAGGTCCGGGAAATCCAGCTGGCGCAGGGCTTCGTAGAGCACGACGGCCACGCTGTTGGACAGGTTCAGGCTCCGGGCCTCGGCGCGCATGGGGATGCGCACGCATTCGCTGTACACCTTCTCCAGCAGGCGCTCCGACAGACCCCTGGTCTCACAGCCGAACACCAGGAAGTCACCGTCCGCGTACTGCGCCTCATGATAGCTCCTGGGCGCCTTGGTGGTCAGGTAGTGAAAGCGCGCCCCCTGATTCGCCTGCAGGAAGGCAGCGAGATCAGGCCAGACCTTCAGGGTCATGAGGCGCCAGTAATCCAGACCGGCGCGCTTCAGGTACCGGTCGTCCAGGGAGAAGCCCAGAGGCTCAATCAGGTGCAGGGCCGCGCCGGTGGCCGCGCAGGTGCGGGCGATGTTCCCCGTGTTTTGCGGAATCTCCGGGTTGACCAGCACAATGTTGAAGGCCATTGCTTCTCTGCGGGCCCGCTCAGCCCGGCTCCTCCCCGCTCTTGTCTGATCCGGCTGTCTTGCCGGACAGGTATTCGTCGATGGCCGCCGCCGCCGTTTTGCCGGCGCCCATGGCCAAGATCACCGTCGCAGCGCCCGTCACCGCGTCGCCGCCGGCATAGACGCCCTCGCGGGAGGTTTTACCCGTGGTCTCCTCCACCACAATGCCGCCCCAGCGCTGGGTCTCAAGGCCTTCGGTCGTGGTTTTGATCAGCGGGTTCGGGCTGGTGCCCAGCGCCATGATGACCATGTCCGCGGGGATTTCCTCCTCGCTGCCCTCGATCGGCACCGGACGGCGGCGTCCCGAGGCGTCGGGTTCGCCCAGCTCCATGTGCTGCACGCGGATGCTCCCGCACCAGCCCTTTTCGCCTTCCAGAATGGCCACCGGGTTGGTCAGGAAGGAAAAGCGGATGCCCTCCTCCATGGCGTGCTCCACCTCTTCGCGGCGGGCCGGCAGCTCCTTTTCGGTGCGCCGGTAAATGATCTGCACCTCCGCGCCCAGCCGGCGGGCACAGCGGGCCGCGTCCATGGCCACATTGCCGCCGCCCACCACCGCCACCTTGTGGCCGTGCTGGATGGGCGTGGCCGCGCCGGGCTGGTAGGCCTTCATCAGGTTGATGCGGGTGAGGAACTCGTTGGCGGAGCAGACGCCGTTCATGTTTTCGCCGGGTATGGACATGAACTTGGGCAGGCCCGCGCCGCTGCCGATGAACACCGCCTCAAAGCCGTATTCAGCCATCAGCTCATCCACGGTGATCGTCCGCCCAATGATCACATTGGTCTGGATTTCGACACCCAGCGCCCGCAGGCCGTCGATTTCCTTCTCCACAATGGCCTTGGGCAGACGGAATTCGGGAATGCCGTACACCAGCACGCCGCCGGCCAGGTGCAGGGCTTCAAACACCGTCACCTGATAGCCCTTCTTTGCCAGATCGCCGGCGCAGGTCAGTCCGGAGGGGCCGGAGCCCACGATCGCCACCCTGTGCCCGTTGGAGGCGGGCTGATCGACCGCGCCTTCCGCGTGGGCGTTGTGCCAGTCAGCCACAAAGCGCTCCAGCCGGCCGATCCCCACCGGGTCGCCCTTCTTGCCGCGGATGCACTGGCCCTCGCACTGGCTTTCCTGGGGGCAGACGCGCCCGCAGACCGCCGGGAGGGAGGAGGAGCGGCTGATGATCCGGTAGGCTTCTTCGATATCGCCTTCCGCCACCTGGTGGATGAAGGCGGGAATGTCGATCTTCACGGGACAGCCGCCGACGCAGAACTTCTGCTTGCAGTTGAGGCAGCGCTGCGCCTCGTCCAGCGCCGTCTCAGGGCTGTAGCCCAGGGCCACTTCCTGAAAGTTGCCCGCCCGCACCTCAGGGTCCTGGGCCGGCATGGGGTTCTTGACAGGGCTCATGTTGGGCATGTCACTTCACCTCCCGGAAAAGGGCACAGGCCTCATCGTAGGCGTGGCGCTCAAATGCCTTGTACGCGCCGCCCCGGGCCATGGCCTCGTCAAAATCGATCTCGTGGCCGTCAAACTCAGGCCCGTCCACACAGGCAAACCGCGTCTGGCCGCCCACCGTCAGCCGGCAGCCGCCACACATACCCGTGCCGTCGATCATGATGGGATTCATGCTGGCCACGGTCTTGATGCCATACTCTTTGGTCAGGCGGCAGACGAACTTCATCATGATCAGCGGGCCAATGGTGATGACCTCGTCGTACTTTTCGCCGCTCTCGATCAGCTGCTTCAGCGCATCGGTCACCAGGCCTTTTTCTCCCCAGGAGCCGTCGTCGCTGACCCGGCAGACCTTGTCGCTGACCGCGGCGAATTCATCCTCCAGAATGACCAGATCCTTCGTCCGGAAGCCGGTCACGGAATGCACCACCGTGCCCTGTTCATGCAGCTTTTTTGCCACCGGATAGGCGATTGCGCAGCCCACGCCGCCGCCGACCACCGCCACCTTTTTGAGGCCTTCCGTGTGCGTCGGCCGACCGAGGGGGCCCGCGAAATCGTGGACAGACTCTCCTTCGTTCAGACGGCTGAGGGCCAGGGTGGACGCGCCCACCAGCTGGAAGATAATCGTCACGGTGCCCCTGTTCCGGTCAAAATCCGCCACCGTCAGCGGAATGCGCTCCCCGTTTTCATCGGCGCGCACAATCACAAACTGGCCCGGCTCACAGCGGCGGGCCACCAGGGGCGCTTCTACCGTCATCAGAATGACCGTGGGGTTCAGCGCCCGCTTCTCAACAATCCTGTACATCCCGGTTCCTCCTCGTCAGGTCTCCAGACAGGGCATTTAGCAGCCCTTCGCATCATTGTACCACAGATTTGCCATCCTGCAAGCGCTATGTTCGTATTTTGAATGTTCTGCCGCGAAGCGCCGCTCCGGGTTTTTTACATTTCTTTCAGCAGGAAAGCCCCTGGCTCGCGGCGAATCATGGGAGGCAAGAAGCGGCCGCTTCGAAATCCAATCAGACAGGAGGGTGATGGTATGTATCAGGCCACCATGGCGATCTATGAAGCGCTGAGCAAGCGCGACGGGCTGAAGGTCTTCACCGAGGAACGCGGCAGCACCAGCAATGTGTGGCTGGGTTTCAGGGTCAAGAACGGCCCCTCCTACACGATCCGCTTCATCAGCAAGGATGACGACAACGATGTGGCTGTGCGCGTCATCGCGCTGACGCGGGTGGAGGAGGAGAAGGTGCCGGTGATCCTCCCCGTGATCAACGAGCTCAACGTCAAGTACCGCTTCGTCAAGTTCACCCTCGACAAGGACAATGACATCAATGTGGAGTACGACTATCCCGTGAGCTGCAGCAACCCGGGCGAGAGCGCTGAGGAGATCATGATCCGCTTTGTGCAGATCATCGATGAGAGCTACCCCTCCCTGATGCGCGCCATGTGGGCCTGAGAGGCGGAGCGCTTTATGCAGATTGCCGTTCTCTCCGACACCCACAATCTCCTCCGGCCGGAGGTGCTGGCGCGTGTGCGCGGCTGTGATGCCATTCTCCACGGCGGGGACATCAGCCGGCAGAGCGTGCTCGATCAGCTTCAGCAGCTGGCGCCGGTGCACGCGGTGCGCGGCAACAACGACGGGGACTGGGCGGACCTTCTGCTTTTTCTGGACATCACCTTAGGCGGACTGCGGCTTTACATGGCGCACAAGAAGAAGGATCTCCCGCGGGATTTGACCGCTTATGACCTGGTGGTCTATGGCCACTCGCACCAGTATGCGGAGGACTGGCAGGTTTCTCCGCAGACGGGCCGGCGGCAGCTGCTGCTGAATCCCGGCAGCTGCGGCCCGAGGCGCTTCCTCCAGCCCGTCACCATGGCCATGCTCACCATCCCGGCGGAGGGCGGCTGGAGTGTCAGCCGAATCGACTTTCCCCACAGCGCGAAGGAGACGGCCCCGTCTGTCGGCCCGGGCATCCGGAAGCAGATCGAGCTGGTGATCCGGGAGACGCAGAAGGGCCGGAGCCCGGCGGACATCGCTCAGCGCACCGGCATGGACGCCGCCCTCGCCGAGCAGATCGCGCGGCTGTACGTCACCCATCCCGGGGTGACCGTGGACGGCATCATGACCAAAATGGGCCTGTAATCAGACGACCGAAAGAAAACGCCAGGTCACAAAATGATGATCCCTGGCGTTTTCTGTTTGGGTTCCTCACCCGGCCTGACTTGACGTGTCCGGCAGGAGCACCTCAAAGGTGGAGCCCTCCCCCACCTTGCTGCGCACCCGCAGTTTGCCGCCGTGGGCCACGACGATGATGCGGGCGATGGAAAGGCCGAGGCCGTATCCGGAGGTTTCGCTGCTGCGGGCGCTGTCCACCCGGTAGAAGCGGTCGAAGATTTTCGGCAGCTCCCCGGAGGGAATGCCCGGGCCGTCGTCCTGCACGCTCAGCACGCAGCCTTCCTGGGTCAGGGCCGCGCCCAGGGTGATGTGCCCCCCGGCAGGCGTGTACTTGATGGCGTTGTCCAGGAGGATGCGCATCACCTGCTTGATCAGGCTGCGATCCGCCTCGATCTCGCAGGGCGCGGTGGTTTCCGCCGCAAAGTGATCCTCCTGATTGACCAGCTCCACCTCGCGCAGCATTTCCCTCAGCAGGTCATTGGGATCGAAGCGGCTCTTCTCCAGCATCATGGTGCGCTTGTCATGCCTGGCCAGGAAGAGCAGATTTTCCACCAGCTCCTTCATGCTGCGGGTCTCCTGGGAGATTCCGTTCAGGCCCTCTTCGAGCACCTCCGGGTCATCCTTGCCCCAGCGCCTGAGCATATCCGCATAACCCTGGATGACCGCAATGGGCGTGCGCAGCTCATGGGAGGCGTCGGACACAAACTGCTTCTGGCTGTTGTAGCTGCGCTCGATGCGGTCCAGCATCCCGTTGATGACCACCGCCAGGTCGCGCAGCTCATTTTTGATGCCCTCTTCGTTGAGGCGGTTGTCCAGGTTGTTGGCTGATATGGTTGCCGCCAGCTCTGTCATATCCCGGATGGGGGCCAGCACCCGCTTGTCCAGCCGCCGCCTGTGCCGGAGGAAAATCAGCATCCGCGCC
Organism: Clostridia bacterium; assembly: GCA_017534885.1. Classification (GTDB taxonomy): domain Bacteria; phylum Bacillota; class Clostridia; order Christensenellales; family Aristaeellaceae; genus RUG11272. The sequence goes on from JAFXVR010000050.1 coordinate 54,396, forward strand.
AGATCGCAAGTCACCAGGGCCGCCATCAGCGCGAGCCAGCGGCTGGAGAAGTCTCCCGTTTCCAAGGGAACCAGCAGGGTGCCCTCTTCATCCCCGCTCACCGGCCAGAGCACCTGTGCCGGGAAGCGCTCCCGGGCCCACCTCGCCCGCTGGGTCAGCCGCTGCCACCATCCGCCGTCCAGGCGCTCCTCCACCCGCACCGTTTCCACCTGGGCGGCGCTGCCGGGCTGAAGGGCCGCGTCCATCGCGCGCTGCCACTCTCCCCGATAGCTCAAGACTAAGATCAGGGTGGCAATGAGCGCGCACAAAAGCAGGCTGCCGGCCAGCTCCCTGCAGTAATGCAGGGCGATGGTAAAACTCAGCGACAGCCTGTAGCGGCGCTCTACCCCCTGGCGCAGGCGGCTGCGAGGCTTTTCTTCCTGAACCGGGGGTTCGGCGGTATAGTCGGCGTTCGTCCGCTCATCCATAAATGAATTTATAGCCTACAGCCCGCACCGTCTGGATGGTGGTGATGTTGTAGGGCTGGTCGATCTTGTGGCGGAGGTAGCTGATGTACACGTCCACCGTGTTGGAGTCCCCCGCAAATTCGTATTCCCACACGTTTTCCAGCAGGTTGTCCCGGCTCAGCACCTGGCCCTTGTGGGCCATCAGGTACTGCAGCAGGTCAAACTCCTTCTTGGTCAGGGCCACGTTTTCCCCGTCGAAGGTGACCGTGTAGCTCTGGGGATCCAGCACCAGCTTGCCCGCCTGGAGCACGGCGCTCTGCTTTTCCTCCCGGCCCTGCCGCTTTTTCAGCGCCACCCGGATGCGGGCCAGCAGCTCCTCGATGGCGAAGGGCTTGGTCATGTAGTCGTCCGCGCCGATGTCCAGACCCATCACCTTGTCCGACACGTCGTCCTTGGCGGTCAGCATGATCACCGGCTTATCGCTCTCCCGGCGCAGACGGCGGCAGACCTCAATGCCGCTGAGCTCCGGCAGCATCAGATCCAGCAGCACCAGATCGACGTCCTCCTGCAGCGCCTTCTCGAGGCCTGTCCGGCCATCGCCCGCGGTGTCCACCTCGTAGCCCTCGTGGGTGAGCTCCAGCTCCAGTGTCCGGGCAATCTTCCGCTCATCCTCAACGATCAGTATCCTGCTCACGCTTGTTGCCCCTCTCCTCGTCACGAAGAAGCTGATCCTTGTCCCCGCAAATGAAATCGTCCAATTCGAGTTCGGCATTGGGAGTTATCAAAGCAATGATATTACTGTCGGTCCATAAACTGATCCTGCTGTCGCCGTCGAACCAAAAACAATAATTTGAGATATCCCCTTCAGAGCTCATCTTCAGGAACCCATCGCGGGAGTATGTCCCAAATGTCCCAAAGGAGGACATTTTCATTCCAACATCGCTGTCACTGCTGACATCGACGCAAAAATCTTTGCCTGAGTCAACTATCATTTCGATGACAGTGTAAATACTGTCAACCTCGTAACGCTTTCCGTATAAATCGCGGCCATCTAACTCGGGAAGCTTCATTTCGGCAATTTTTTGTACATGCATGTCCTCCTGTCAGAGTTTTCATCTCTCTTTATACGCTTCCGTTATCTGCGCGCCGGCCGGCTCCTTCGGCCGTCACTCAATCGTCGCGCTGGTGAAGCCGTCCTCCTCGTGGCTGACGGACACAAAGCCGTCCTGGCTGTCCACCTTCACAGGCATCTGGATGACGGGCGCACTGTGCTCCCGTCTTCCGACCTCAGGCGCGTCGTGCGCCATCTCCTTGGGCGAACCCTGGTTCTGGCCGCTGAACTGCCGGGCCACGTTGTCCACCGTGCGGCGAACCTGGCTGGCCCGCTTGCGCATGAGATCCCCCACGTCGTCCTTCACAAAGTCGCTGTCCAGGGGTTCAAAGCCGATCTTGTAGCCCAGGGCCAGGGAGGCCACCGCCCCGCCCAGCACGATGTACGGGCAGATAATCAGCGAGATCCCCGCGCAGATGGAGGATACGTTCAGCACCGTGCTGTCCCCCTTGCGCACCGTGAGCCGCGCGGCGTACAGTTTCTTCCAGAGTCCTTCCGGCGCGTCCTTCTTTTCCTGGCGCTCCCGGGGCCGCTCGGGCTCGGGCTGTTTCCTGCGGCCGTTCTTCTCCCAGTCAGCCAGCGCACGGGCTACATCCCCGTTGTGGTAATCCAGGAGCGCGATTGCCTCCTGATAGCTGATGCCGCTCAGGCGGCGGAGATTCTCAATGTCCTCAATGGTGTAGTTGGCCATGCGCACTGCCTCCTTTCATGGTCCGGTGACAGTATAGCACAATCGGGAGATCTCCGCCTGTGTTTTTCCCAAGGGAAAGATAAGAACTTGATGAGAAATTCGGCACGTCCGCGCTTTTTCCTGCCTGCGCAGCCCCTGCCGGCAAACTTTTCGGAGGTCTTCTGCCCCCTCACCGGAACATCGGCCCGGGCAGCTTCACGGTCTCGCACTTGTCCGTGGCCATTTTGAGGTCGCCCATCAGGGAGGCGGCAAAGACGGCGCGGAGGCCATAGCGCCCGCGGACAGCGTCCACCGCGTCGTCGAGCGCCTCCTGGCGGAAGCGGGGCCCATAGTCGTCAAACAGGTGCAGCTGAAGGGGTGCGTTCTCCCGCTGCGGATTGATGCCGCGGATGGTCAGGGCGCGGACGGGCTTCTCCCAGCGGTAGCAGGCCCGGAACAGGTCATAGCCCGCGCAGGCGAGCTCATAAGGGCTCTGGGAGGGATAGGGCAGCGGGGCCTGCCACTGCTGCCAGCCCAGGTCCCTGTCCCGAACGCTCACCTGCACCGCCCGGGCCCGGATGCCGTGCACCCGCAGGCGGTGGCCCACGTCCTGGGCCAGCTCGTAGAGCACCAGCCACACGGCGTAGTTGTCGTCCAGGTCGCGGACACAGGTCACCCCGTGCCCCACGCTCTTCACCGGCGGCTCATAGTTCTCCGGCATGACCGGCGAGCCGTCCGTGCCGTTGGCGAAGCGGTGGAGCATCAGGCCGTTGACGCCCAGCTTGCGCCGCAGCAGCTCCGGGTCGAGGGCCGCCAGGTCCCCGATGGTCAGGCAGTTCAGCAGCGCCAGCTTCCGCCGGGTGGCCGGCCCCACATACAGCAGGTCGCCCACCGGCAGCGGCCAGATCAGCTCCCGGAAGCGTTCCCGGGGAATCACCGTCACCGCGTCCGGCTTTTTCATGTCCGAGCCCAGCTTGGCGAAGATTTTGGAAAAGGACACCCCCACGGACACCGTCAGCCCGGTTTCCGCGGCCACCGCCCGGCGGATGTCCTCGGCCGTGCCGCGGCCCACCCCCTCCACATCGCCGGTGAAGGGCAGCTCGATCCAGCTCTCGTCCATGCCGAAGGGCTCAATGGTGGTGGAAAAGCGGCGGTAAATGCGCCGGACCAGCCGGGAATACTTCATATATAAATCGTAGTGGGGCGGCACCATGATCAGTCCCGGGCAGGCCTGCCTCGCCTCCCAGTTGGCCATGCCCGTCTTCACACCCGCCCGCTTGGCCGGATAGCTGGCCGTGAGCACAATGCCGTGCCGGTTCTCCGTGGAGCCGCACACCGCCACCTTCTGCCCGCGCAGGGCCGGGTTCTCGTTCATCTCCACGGAGGCGTAAAAGCAGTTCAGGTCGCTGTGCAGAATGACGCTCATGCCCGTCCGCCCCCCATTTGCCGCTTGTTTCCTGTCTGATCATAGCACAGGCGGCGAATGATTGCAAGAGGTTTTGCGAACATTTGTTCGGTTGTCTGTTTCGCATTTTCTCCCGCTGATTGCCCGAATTTCCGGTTGACTTTTGGCGTGCTTCACTTTATAATACGGAATGGTCACATTTCAGCGGGCACGCGCCCAGGAGGGATTTCAGGAGCGGACATGAAGCTGGATGTAGCGCAGGCGATCCGTCAGCCCGGCACGGCCTTTCCCTTCCGGGCGGAGCAGGCCATTGCTCCGCAGGAAATCTACGGCGACCCGGTCACCTTTGACCCCGCCGTGATGGAGGGAACCTACCGCGCCCAGGAGGACGGCACCGTCACTGTCACCGGCCGCCTGTCCGTCACCGCCCACGCGAAATGCGCCAACTGTCTTCGGCCGGCTCAGGCGGAGGTTTCCGCCGGGTTTGAGGAGGATTTCCTCTTCGGGGGCGATCCGGAGGACGACGAGGTCTTCGTCTATTCCGGCAGCGCCATCGAACTGGACCGGCTCGCGCTGACCTACGCGATGCTGAATCTCCCGATGCGCTTCCTGTGCAGTGCAGACTGCCCGGGGCTGCAGGAGTATGTGGCCGATGACAAAACAGTCAGCCTATGCCAGAAGGAACTGCCGGGACAGCATCCTTTTGCGGCATTGCAGCGCCTGCTGACGGAGGAAGAATCCGCGCAGGCAGACGATGGGACAGCCTGAAGGGGCTGAACCGCCCCTGAGAGGGCTCACCAAGCTGGAGGAGGTGGAAACATGGCAGTACCGAAGGGTAAAGTATCCAAGGCAAGGAGAAACAGCCGCCGGGCGAACTGGAAGCTCAGCCTGCCCGCCATTGTGGAATGCCCCAAGTGTCATCAGATGAAGCTGTCGCACCATGTGTGCAAGAATTGCGGCTATTACCGTGATCGCCAGGTCATCAATGTGGACGCGGAAGCGCAGAAGGCCTGACAGACAGCACAGCGCCGGTCAGCCGGCGGACATATCACACTCGCAGACGGAAGAGGAGTACCGGCCATCGGGCGATCAGAGAGGGCGGTTCATCGGCTGAAAGGCCGCCCACGCGCCGCACCGGGAAGGTCGCTTCCAGAGAGCGCCGGTGAACGCTTCAGCCTCAGCCGGCCCGGCCGCACCCGTTATCGTGCGCATGAGGCAGATTCGTCTGCGAAGCAAGGTGGTACCACGGAGCAGCTCCGTCCTTCGGGATGGGGCTGCTTTTGTGCATATGGAGGAAGAGGATCATGGATTGGTGGAAGTTCGACCCTCAGGGGATGGTGAACAGGCTGTGGAATGTCGGCACGCTGCTGATGGCGCTGGGCGCGGTTCTCTGCTTCGCCTCTGCGCCGGTCAGCAGCTTTCTGGAGCGCAGGCTCGGCCCCGCGCCCAAGGCCGTCCAAAACCTGGGCTGGGACAACGCCGTCAAGATGCTCGGCCTGGCGGCGGCCGTCATCGGGGCTTTCATCGTCCTTTTCAGATAACCTGCATAACCCGTACAAACCTTTGGATCAACAGATAAGGAGACAGAAATATGAGCAAGTATCAGGCCTCCGATATGGAGTCAAGATTCAATCCCCAGGCCATTGAGGCCGATCTCTACCGCGACTGGGAGGAGAGCGGCGCCTTCATCGCCCGCCGGGAGGAGGGCAAAAAGCCCTTCACCATCGTGATGCCCCCGCCCAACATCACCGGACAGCTGCACATGGGCCACGCCATGGACAACACCCTCCAGGACGCGGCCATCCGCTATCACCGCATGAAGGGCGATCCCACCCTCTGGCTGCCCGGCACCGACCACGCGGCCATCGCTACCGAGGTCAAAATCGTGGACGCCATGGCCAAGGAAGGCCTCACCAAGGACATGATCGGCCGCGAGGCTTTCCTGGAGCGGGCCTGGGAGTGGAAGAAACAGTACGGCGGACGCATCACCACCCAGCTGCGGCGCATGGGCGCTTCCTGCGACTGGAGCCGCGAGCGCTTCACCATGGACGAGGGCTGCTCCAAGGCCGTGCGAGAGGTGTTCTGCCGCCTGTATGAGAAGCAGCTGATTTACCGCGGCTGCCGCCTGGTGAACTGGTGCACCCACTGCGGCACTTCCCTGTCCGACGCCGAGGTGGAATACGAGGAACAGCAGGGCCACTTCTGGCACCTGCTCTACCCGGTGAAGGAAACCGGCGAGATGCTGGAGCTGGCCACCACCCGCCCCGAGACCATGTTAGGCGACACCGCCGTGGCCATCAACCCGGAGGATGAGCGATACAGGCATCTGCACGGCTGCCACGTGATCCTGCCGCTGCTGAACAAGGAAATCCCCATCGTGTGCGACGAGCACGCGGACATGACCAAGGGCACCGGCGTGGTGAAAATCACCCCGGCCCATGACCCCAACGACTATGAGGTGGGCCAGCGCCACAGCCTTGAGCTGATGCGCGTGTTCACCTACGACGGACACATGACCGGCCCGGAGGACAAGGCGGAAAACGACGCCCTCTTCGCCTCCGGCAAGGCGGCGGTGGGCGAAGCGCACGTGCTGGACTGCGGCAAGTACGCCGGCATGCCCGTGCTGGAAGCCCGCAAGGCCATTGTGGCCGATCTGGAGGCCGCCGGCCTGCTCAAGTCCGTGGAGCCCCTGACCCACGAGGTGGGCACCTGCTACCGCTGCCACACCACCGTGGAGCCCATGATCTCCCGGCAGTGGTTCGTGAAGATGAAGCCCCTGGCCGAGCCCGCCATCGAGGTGGTGAAGAACGGCGGCACGAAGTTTGTGCCCGAGCGCTTCGGCAAGACCTACCTCAACTGGATGGAAAACATCCGCGACTGGTGCATCAGCCGCCATCTCTGGTGGGGCCACCGCATCCCGGCCTGGCACTGCGCCGACTGCGGCGAGGCCACCGTCAGCCGCGAGGATCCCACCTGCTGCGCCCACTGCGGCAGCCGGAACATCGAGCAGGATGAGGATGTGCTGGACACCTGGTTCTCCTCCGCCCTCTGGCCCTTCTCGACCCTGGGCTGGCCTGAGGAGACCGAAGACCTGAAGTACTTCTACCCCACCGACGTGCTGGTGACGGGCTATGACATCATCTTCTTCTGGGTGGCGCGGATGATCTTCTCCGGCCTGGAGCAGATGGGCCAGACGCCCTTCCACACCGTGCTGATCCACGGTCTGGTGCGCGACGCTCAGGGCCGGAAGATGTCCAAATCCCTGGGCAACGGCGTGGACCCGCTGGAAATCATCGACGAGTTCGGCGCGGACGCCCTGCGCTTCTCCTTGCTGATGGGCATCAGCCCCGGCAATGACACCCGCTTCACCCGGGAAAAGCTGGAGGCCGCCCGCAACTTTGCCAACAAGGTGTGGAACGCCAGCCGCTTCGTGCTGCTGAACGTGGACGAGCGCCATCCCATCGACCCGGCCAAGCTGACCCCCGCCGACAAGTGGATTCTGACCCGCTATCAGGACGCGCTGCGGGACATCAGCCTGCACAACGAAGAGGGCGACTTCGGCCTCTCCGCCAACCGCATCTATGACTTTGCCTGGTCTGAATTCTGCGACTGGTACATCGAGCTGGCCAAGCCCTGGCTGCTGGGCGAGGACGCCGATGCCAGGCGCAATGTGCAGGCCGTGCTGCTCTACGTGCTGGAAGGCCTGCTCAAGCTGTTGCACCCCTTCATGCCCTTCCTCACCGAACAGGTGTTCAAGTACCTGCCGGACAGCGAAGGCTTCCTGATGCTGAAGGCCTGGCCCGCCGCCGATCCCGCGCTGGACTTTGTGCAGGAAGAAAAGGAAATGGCCGGCGTGATGGAGGCCATCCGCGTGATCCGCAACCTGCGCAGCGAAATGAACGTGCAGGCCGGCAAGCGCACCAGGCTGATGCTCTTGCCCAAGGAGGGCTGGGCGGAAAGCCTGCGCCACGCCGCGCCCTACTTCATGCGGCTGGCCGGCGCGAGCCAGGTGGACATCATCTCTGACTCCGCTGAGGTGGCCGAGAAGACCGTCAGCGCCGTGACCGGCTGCTGCACCCTGTACATCCCCCTGGGCGATCTGGTGGACTTCGCCAAGGAAATCGCCCGCCTGGAAAAGGAAAAGAAGAACATCGAGGGGGAGATCGCCAGGGCTGAGGGCAAGCTGAACAATCCCGGCTTCCTGGGCAAGGCCCCGGCCCAGCTGGTGGAGCAGGAGAAGCAGAAGCTGGCCGCGAACCGGGAGAAGGCCGCTACCATCGAAAGCCGCATCGCCGAACTGAAGGAACAGGCCTGAGGGAAGAAATCCGGCTTCCCATCCGTTGAATGAGAGAAAGCCGCGGACCCGATGCCCCCGAAACCCGCCGGGCATCGGGAAGCCGCGGCGATGGAAGGAGACCGATCATGCTGAAAAGACTGCTTGCGCTGTTCCTGATCTTGTCGCTGACCGTCAGCCTGGCCGGAGCGGAAGCGCCCGCGCAGATGGAAATCGCCGACGCTCTTTCCTTCGCCCGGAGCTTCTTTGAGCGGAGCGAGATCGCCGGTCAGGCCCCCGCAATGACCCTGAACCGGGACGACGACTGCTGGGTCTGCGAGGCCGCGCCCTCGGAGGGAAAGGACAAGGGCTTCCTCCTGATCTTTGACGACAGCGGCCGGGTGCACCGCTACCAGAACCTGCAGTACGCGCTGCCGGAGATCCCCGCGGCTGCAAACAGCTGGCGCACCGGCACGGAAGGCCTGCTGACCGGGGACGCGCTGGATGAGATTTCCACAGCGGTGGACCGGCTGCTGATGGACACCCGGGGCTGGGGCTACAACGTCACCGGCGTGTCTGCCGATATCGGAGACGGTCTGTATCTGCTCACCCTGGACGATTTCCTGTCCTACGCCCTGGTGTCCTACACCCCTGACAGCTGCGTGATCGCGGCATACGGGGACCTGGAGACCTCTCACGGCGCCTATGACAGCGGCCTCACCCGCAATCAGGCCATCGCCATCGCAAGACTGACCGCAGAGGCCAAATATGGGCTGACCGCGACGGACATCGCTGTGGGCCAGGCGGACTTTGAGGTCAGCGACCCGGAGCGCTACTTTGTTGACGGGCCCATGCCCCTGCCCTACTGGTTTGTGGTGCTGCTGGACAGCCCCGACCAGGAGACAGCCGGGGAATACTGCTTCCTCATCGATGCCGCCACCGGCGAGGCGCTGTACAGCACCGACCCGGAAAACGGCGCCAGCGGCTGAGGGAAGCATTGGTGATGAAGCGATTGATCCCGCTTTTGATCCTTCTCACTATGATACTGCTGCCCGGCTCCGCGCCGGCGGAAACCCTGATTCCCGATGAAGTGACCGCGGCCATCCGGGATCTCCAGTCTGAAGGCTGGATACCTGCTGACCTGGCCATCCGGTGCACAGAGACGAACAATTACTGGAAGGCTAACTTGTTCTCAGCATTCGGAACGTCATTCGCGCAGGTGAGGGTGGATCGGCTGTCGCATTACGGCCTGATCTATTTCCGCCGCACGGATTGCCAGCTGCCGCCTCTACCAACGGAAGAAAAAGTGAATGACTCATTCAGCACAGCGATGAGACCTTACGTCTCTGCGGCAGATGAGATCATCCATGCGTTTCTCCCGGCAGAATACAGGTTTGATGACTACTGGGACGCAGATATCCTGTACGAACCGTCGGAAAACACCGGAGTATACACGTGCACGCTCCACGATGAGCTAGGCGCCGTTATCATTCTGCAGGTGCCGGAGCAGCCTGACGGACAGCCGACGCTGTTGGCCTATATCGATCTTGTATCCAATGGTTATTCGGGCTATGATGGTTATCTGACCTTGCATGACGCGCAGACAGTTGCGCTGGATGCCGTTCAGACCGTCTATGGCAATGAGACGGCAAAGCACCTCCTGCCCTCATCCGACTGTTGCATGTTTGTCTGCGATTACTTCCTGTACTTCATCGGTGACAACTGTCCCGAATCGGGTGAAGGCCCGTTCTGGTTTATCAGCTTTTACGACAGAAGAAGCTATGAGGATCAAGCGTATTCCGGTAAAAGCTTTACAGATGAAGAAGAAGCACAGCTGCTGTCAGACATATCCGATGAACCGCAATACCCTAACCCTGAAAAACAGTTTTCAACCTATACAGTCATTCTGGACGCAGAGACCGGTGAGGTGTACACCCTACATGGAGCCGTCGGCTGATACCCTTCAGGAGCACTGTTCATGAATACATTCCACCACATTCCCGTCCTCTTTGATGAGGTCATGCATTGGATGGCCCCCCAGCCCGGCGGCGTCTACTGCGACGGAACGCTGGGCGGGGGCGGCCATTCCGAGGGCATTCTGACCCGCAGCCAGCCCGGCGGCGCGCTGTACGGCATCGACCGGGACGAAAACGCGATTGAGGCCGCCTCGCGCCGGCTGGAGCGCTTTGAGGGTTTCCACGCCATCCGGGGCAACTTCCACGACGCAAAAGCCCTGCTGGAAGCCGCCGGCGCGCCTGCGCTGGACGGAGCCCTGCTGGACTTGGGCGTCAGCTCTCCCCAGCTGGATGAGGCGGCCCGCGGCTTTTCCTACCACGAGGACGCCCCCCTGGACATGCGCATGGACGCCGCCCAGGAGCTGACCGCCGCCGATCTGCTGAACACATCAGACGAGGCGGAAATCACCCGCATACTCAGGGAATACGGCGAGGAGAAGTGGGCGGCCCGCATCGCGCAGTTCATCTGCGAGCGCCGCAAGACCCGGCCGCTGGCCACCACTCTTGACCTGGTTCAATGCGTGGACGCCGCCATCCCCAAAGCCGTGCGCCGCAAGGATGAAGGCCATCCCGCCCGCCGCACCTTCCAGGCCGTGCGCATCGCGGTCAACGATGAGCTGGCCCCGCTGGATCAGGCGCTCTGCGACCTGATGGACTGCCTGAAGCCCGGCGGAAGGCTGCTGGTGATCACCTTCCACTCGCTGGAGGATCGCATCGTCAAGCGCTGTTTCCAGCGGTTTCAGAACCCCTGCACCTGCCCGCCCCGCCTGCCCGTGTGTGTCTGCGGCAAAAAGCCCGTCGCCCGCGTCCTGGGAGGCGGCGCCATCTCCCCCGCCGAGGACGAGCTCGCCCGGAATCCCCGCGCCCGCAGCGCCAAGCTGCGTGTCGCCGAAAAGCTGGGCTGAGCCGACCCGGATTTCTGAAACTTTTTCCGTTTTGAAGGCGCTTTCCCGGCGCCTTTTCCTGTGCAAACCTGCCTGAAGCCCTTGTGCGGAGCGGCTTTCGCCGGTTCATCCATCCATCGGAAAAAAGTTGAAAAAGAATCGAAAGCTTAAAGGTTTCTTCAAGGTTGGGGCGATATGATGATGCCGTCGAAGGGAACGACCCCTTCGGAAATCAAAGCAGGAGGTTATCCAAATGAAGCACCTGAAAAAAACCCTGGCCCTGTCATTGACAGCCTGTATGCTCATGACGGCCACCGCTTCCCTGGCGGAAAACAATACCGATGCCATTTCCCAGCCGACTGTGCAGCAGACCGTCAGCCAGCAAGGCGGTGGCCATGGCCGCCGCGACCAGCAGACCCCGCCCCAGCAGCCTGACCAGAACAACGATAACGACGACCAGACTCCCCCTGAACAGCCCGACAACAATCAGAACAACAACCGCCGCAATCCCCCGCAGCGGCCTAACCGGAATGACAATGACCGCCGCAATCCGCCCCAGCAGCCCGATCAGAACAACGACAATGACGAGCAGACTCCGCCCGAACAGCCCGATCAGAACAACGATAACGACGAGCAGACTCCCCCTGAGCAGCCCGATCAGAACAACGACAATGACGAGCAGACTCCGCCCGAGCAGCCCGACAATGACCAGAACAACAACCGCCGCAATCCCCCGCAGCGGCCTAACCGGAATGACAATGACCGCCGCAATCCGCCCCAGCAGCCCGATCAGAACAACGACAATGACGAGCAGACTCCCCCTGAACAGCCCGACAACAACCAGAACAACAACCGCCGCAATCCCCCGCAGCGGCCCAACCGCAATGACAACGACCGCCGCACCCCGCCTCAGCAGCCCGACCAGTACAACGACAATGACCAGCAGACCCCGCCCGAACAGCCCGACCAGAACGGCGATGGCGAGATGATCCCGCCTGAGCGCCCCGAAGGCGATGACAGCGACCGTCCCACCCCGCCCGACGGCCAGGGCCCGGACGGCATGGGCGGCCCCGGCGGCGACAACAGCGCCCCCACCTCCCGTGACGCGGCCAATGTGTTGACCGAGAACAGCACCGGCGCCTCCTACACCTCCACCGCGGACGGTGAAAACGCGGTGCTGGTCAGCGGCGGCGCAGTCACCCTCAGCGGCAGCGACGTCAGCAAGACCGGCTCCAGCAGCGGTGACAGCGCGGACTTCTACGGCGTGAACGCGGCCGTGCTCGCCACCGACGGCGCAAGCCTGGTGATCGAAGGCGGCTCCGTCACCTCCGACGGCAGCCACGCCAACGGCATCTTCTCCTACGGCAGCGGCACCTCCGTCACCGTTTCCGACACTTCCATCACCACCTCCGGCAGCTGCTCCGGCGGCCTGATGACCACTGGCGGCGCGTCCATGACCGCCACCAACGTCATCGTGTCCACCTCCGGCAACTCCTCCGCGGCCATCCGCTCCGACCGGGGCGGCGGCACCGTGACCGTGACTGGCGGCAGCTTTGAAACCGCCGGCGTCGGCTCCCCCGCCATCTATTCCACCGCGGCCATCTCCGTGTCCGACGCCACCCTTTCCGCCAGCAATTCCGAGGCCGTGGTCATCGAGGGCGGCAACTCCGTCAGCCTCAGCGGCGTGACCATCAGCGGCAGCAACGCCACCCTCAACGGCCAGTCCACCCAGAGCACCAACGTGCTCATCTACCAGTCCATGTCCGGCGACGCGGCTGAAGGCAATTCCACCTTCACCATGAACGGCGGCAGCATGACTGCCCTGACCGGCAGCATGTTCCATGTGACCAACGTCACCACCACCATCGACCTGAACGGCGTCGACTTCATCTATGCGGAGGACAGCGATGTGTTCCTCTCCGCAACAGCCGACTCCTGGGGCAGCGCCGGCCGCAACGGCGGCAGCGCTACCGTCAACCTCACCAGCCAGAGCGTCAGCGGCAGGATCGAGGTGGATGAAGTCTCCTCCGTCAGCCTGAACCTCGCTGAGAGCTCCAGCTACACAGGCGCCATCTCCTCCACCGGAACGGTCAGCGTGACCATCGCGGAGGGCTCCACCTGGACCCTGACCGGCGACAGCTATGTCACTTCCTTCACCGGCGACCTGAGCAGCGTCAACCTGAACGGCTACACCCTGTATGTGGACGGCGTCGCTGTCAACTGAAACCCAAATCAAAGGGAAGCGGCTTTGCTTCTTCACCGCTTCCCTCTCCAATAGAAGGGGGTCTGCGCATCAAACGGCGCAGGCTCCTTTATGTTATTTCAGGAATCCGTTGATGATCTGCTCCTCGGCCTCCTGCTCGGTCAGGCCTAGGGTCATCAGCTTGATCAGCTGCTCGCCGGCAATCTTGCCGATGGCGGCCTCGTGCACCAGGGCGGCGTCCACATTGTTGGCCTCCAGGCCGGGCACCGCGAGGATGCGCCCCTGATCCATGATGATGGAATCGCACTCGGTGTGGCCGTTGCAGGCGGCGTTGCCCACCAGCTTGGCGTCAAACTTCTGGTAGGAGTGATCCCTCGCCACAGAGCGGGACACCACGTCCGCGCTGGCTCCCTCGCCGTTCAGGTGCACGGTGTAGGTGCTGATGGCGCGCTGATCGCCGTGGGTCATCAGCCGCTCCCGCACCACCAGGCGGGCGCCCGCCGCCAGCTCGGCGATGGTGGCGCGCTCGGTGTCGTCCACGCCCTTGATCTGCACCATCTCCATCTCGACGCTGCTGCCCTCCTCCTGATAGACCTCGGTCACAGGATTCAGGATGCGCTTGCCCGCGCCGCTGCCGGAGCCGTAGTGCTTTTCCACATAGCGGATGTGCGCGCCTTTGCCCACGTAGAAGCGGTGGATGCCGTCGTGCTGGCTGTCCTGATTGCCGCAGTTGTCGATGCCGCAGCCGGCCACAATCACCACATCCGCGCCCTCGCCGATGAAGAAGTCGTTGTACACCACTTCCTTCAGGCCGCTCTGGGTCATCACCACGGGGATGTGCACACTCTCGTTCTTCGTGCCGGGCTTGATGCGGATCTCCAGGCCGCTGACCTCCGTCTTGGGGACGATCTCAATGTTGGCGGTGGACTGCCTCCCGGCGGACTGGCTGTTGGCGCGGATATTGTACGCGCCCTCGGGCACCGCGTGGAGATCAGCCACCTCCAGCAGCAGCCGCTTCTGCATTTCATCCAGCTTCATCATTCCACAATCCCTCCTGACTCACTGTCCAGCGCGCGGCAGGTGCCGATGGCGGAAGTGGTGCCGATAAGCCCGGGCAGCACGTCCTCCTTCGATCCCTGGGCCGCCACCCGGCCGTCCCGCAGCACGATGATCTCATCGGCTGTGTTCAGGATCCGCTCCTGATGCGAAATGATGATGATGGAGCGCTCCTTCATGCGCTCGCGCATATCCGTGAACACCTGAATCAGGTTCTGGAAGCTCCACAGGTCGATGCCGGCCTCGGGCTCGTCAAACACGGTCAGCGCCGCGCCCCGGGCCAGGACGGTGGCGATCTCAATGCGCTTGAGCTCGCCGCCGGACAAACTGGCGTTGATCTCCCGGCCGATGTAGTCCCTGGCGCACAGGCCGACCCTCGAGAGATAGCTGCAGGCTTCAGACACGGAAACCTGCCTGCCCGACGCGATGCGGATCAGATCCAGCACCTGCAGCCCCTTGAAGCGCACGGGCTGCTGGAAGGCAAAGGCGATGCCCGCCCGGGCCCGCTCGGTCACGCCCCAGGAGGTGATGTCCTCGCCCCTGAAAAAGATCTGGCCATCGGTGGGCTTCTCTATGCCCGCAATCAGCCGCGCCAAAGTGGATTTGCCGCCGCCGTTGGGCCCGGTGATGACCGTCAGCCGGCCCTCGGGCAGCTTCAGGCTGATATCGCGGATGATCTCCTTGTCCTGACCGTCCGCGTCCACCTGAAAAGATACGTTCCTGAGCTCCAGCATGCCTGCTGTACCTCGCTTTCAGCCTGAGTGATGTTGCCGCGGGTCTCCCCCACGGCCTGCCATGGGCAGATACACCTTCCCTATTTCGCCGTCTGCGCAGGTTTTCCTGCCTGCGTTCCGTTTGAAAAACCGCTGCCGCCGAATTAATCAGTGAAGGAAGCATATATTGTTAAATATTTGTCATTTGCTATTGTGTTTTCCCGGCGGATATGCTATCATGTGCGCGGACAGGAACGCTGTCCGGAAAGGCGGTTATTGCCATGAAAAGAATTGTTTCGTTGCTGCTGACCCTTGCGCTGCTGCTGAGCCTGTGCGCCGCCGCTTCGGCGGACGAGCCTGCCCTGCGGGTGACGGCGATGAAGGGCCCGACGGGCATGGGCATGGTGCAGCTCATGCGCGCCTGTGAAGAGGGCGGAGAGCTGGCCGGCCAGAACTGGCAGATCGACATCAAGTCCGCCATCGATGAGGTGACTCCCCTGCTGGTGCGGGGCGAGGTGGACATCGCGGCTATCCCGGCCAACCTGGCCAGCGTGCTGTGGAACAACACCCAGGGTGAAATCCAGGTGCTGGCGGTAAACACCCTCGGCGTGCTGTATATTGTGGAAAACGGTGAGACGGTGCAGACCGCTGAAGACCTGCGCGGCCGCACGATCTATGCCTCCGGCCAGGGCGCCACTCCCGAATATGCCCTCAATTATATCCTGAAGGGCAAGGGTCTCGAGCCCGGCCAGGACGTGACCATTGAGTGGAAGAGCGAGCACGCCGAGTGCCTGGCCGCCCTGCTGGCGGACGAGGACGGCATCGCCCTCCTGCCCCAGCCCTTTGTGACCACCGCGCAGATGCAGAACGAGACCGTGCGCGTGGCCCTCGATCTGAACGTCCTCTGGGATGAGCTCCAGTCCGGCGCGGAGAACCCTTCCGCCCTGCTGACCGGCGTGCTGGTGGTGCGCAAGGCCTATGCCGAAGCCAACCCCGAGACCGTGGCCGCCTTCATGGATGCCTATGCCGCCTCCGTGGCCTTCGCCCAGACGGACATCGATGCCGCGGCTGAGCTGATCGCCGCCTATGAGATCGTGCCCAAGGCCGCCATCGCCCGCAAAGCCCTGCCCGCCTGCAACATCGTGTGCATCGAAGGTGAGGAGATGAAGGCCAAGCTCTCCGGTTACCTGGCTGTGCTGTTCGAGGCCAATCCCAAGTCTGTGGGCGGCCAACTCCCGGACGAGGCCTTCTACTATATGCGCTGAATCAATCACTGAAGCGGAGGTTGGGAGCCAGTCCTCCCCGATACATCCATGAAAAAGCCGATGATACGCTTCTGGGCGGTGGCAGTCTGGCTGCTGGTATGGCAGACTGCCGCCTGGCTGGTGGGCAAGCCAATCCTGCTGGTCGGGCCTGTGGAGGTGCTGACCCGGCTTTTTTCGCTGGCCCAGGAGGCCTCCTTCTGGCAGGCGGTCTGGGGCAGCCTGTGGCGCATCGCCGGCGGCTTTTTCCTGGCCTTTGCCCTCAGCGTGCCGCTCGCCCTGGGCGCCAGCCGGCTGAGATGGCTGCGGGAGCTGCTCTCCCCGCTGATGCTCACCATCAAGACGGTGCCCGTCGCCTCTTTCATCATTCTCGCGCTGATCTGGTTCTCCTCCCGCACCCTCTCGATCCTGATTTCCTTCCTGATGGTGCTGCCCATCCTGTACAGCCACCTGCTGGACGGCCTCGGGCAGGTGGATCGGAACCTGCGGGAGATGGCAGCGGTCTTCCGGGTACCGCGCCTGCGCTATCTGCGCTGTGTCGCCCTGCCCCAGCTCATGCCGGCCTTTCTCACGGGCTGCCGCATCGCCTTGGGGCTGGGCTGGAAGGCCGGCATCGCCGCCGAGGTCATCGGCACACCGGCGGGCACCATCGGCAAATGGCTGCAGCAGGCCAAGCTCTATCTGGACACGCCTGATCTCTTTGCCTGGACAGTCACGGTGGTGGCCCTGTCGGTCTGTTTTGAGCGGCTGACGCTGCTGTGCCTGCGCGGGCTGCAGCGGCTGCTGGAAAGGGTGTGAGCCATGGACATCGTCATCAAGGGCCTGTGCAAGGCCTATCAGCGGCCGGTGCTGACAAACCTTAACCTGACGCTCCCCGCTCATCAGGTGACCGCGCTGATGGCCCCCTCCGGCGCGGGCAAAACCACCCTGCTCCGTCTGATACTGGGGCTTGAGAAGCCGGACGCCGGGGAGATCACCGGGCTTGAAGGCCAGCGCCTCGCCGCCGCCTTTCAGGAGGATCGGCTGCTGGAGCATCTCTCCGCTGTCGACAATATCCGCCTGGTCATCCCCGCGCTGACGGAAAAGGACATTCTGCCGCACCTGAAGGCCTTCCAGATTGAAAACGCCGCCCGTCAGCCGGTGCGGGAGCTGTCAGGCGGCATGCGCAGGCGGGTCGCCCTGCTGCGGGCGCTCCTGGCTGAAGCAGACGTTCTGCTGCTGGACGAGCCTTTTAATGCCCTGGATGAGGCCACCCGGGCGCAGGTCATCCGCGCCGCCGCCGCCCTGCTCCGGAACCGCACCACCCTGCTGGTGACCCATGACGAGGGTGAAGCGGCCCTGATGGGCGCAAGGGTGATTCACCTGGCCGCGGCGGACAGCGCTTCGCCTCAGCCCGGCTGACCGGCGGCCCTGTCGGCCCAGGCCTTCCACCGGGGATCATTTTCCATTTCCGCCCTGACCTCACCGCGCCTGGGCACACACCACCAGGGCCAGACTTCCGGCAGCTCAGCGCTGAAGTTCAGGCCCTCCGGCAGGGTTTCCGCGTGAATCTTCACATGGCGCAGCAGCGGGGACGTGAAGCATTCCGGGCTCTCATCCCGCAGCCGGTCAAAGGTCTGCGCATGGGCCAGAGCCGAGTCCAGCGCTTCAAACGCGGTGTCCTTCTCCCCGGCCAGCCAGAGATAATAGGATCGAAGCAGCTGAAGGCCGGCAAGCCATTCGCTGCTTTTTCCGTAGCAGCCGTCGGTGCAGACCAGGCGGAACATCTCCGCCGCGTTGTCCAGCAGTTCAGCGGCGTCCTCCGGGAACAGATGCAGATCGGTCATGACCATGCGCTGCATCAGCCCGGAGGCGCAGTGAACGGCCTGGAGCAGCGCCTCCCCGCAGGCGGTCAGCTCTTCCCTTCCGTCAAAGGCGTTGATCCTCAGCATCGCCCCGCTTTCATTGAAGCCTGGGGCGGCCTCCGCGAGGGTCAGCGCCTTTTCGCGTTCACCCAGGTTCTTGTACAGCTGGGACAGCTTCTGGACGGCCTCCCGGCGCAGCGGGCCGGCCTTGAGGGTCTCCAGCAGCTTCTCGAAGAGCCGCATGGCCTCCTGCCACTCGTGGTAAGCCCGGTGCCGCGCCGTGTCGTAGACGCTGTATCCCTCCGCGTCTTCGATGTGATGCTCTCCATAGCGCACATAGCCCGCGTTATACAGCGCCGAGGCTAAGGCAAAGGTCAGCTTCTCATGCCCCGGAAACTCGATCACCGCCTCCCGCGCCAGCGCGACGCATGCGTCCATGCTGATATTGATGCCGTTGTTCTCCCGGATCATCCCGATGATCCGCTCATACAGCGCCTCCGCCTTTTTCGCCCTGTCCCGCTCATAGCCGAAGAGCTCGTCGATGGAGACGCTGAAATAGCTGGCGATGGACGGAATCAGCTCCACATCCGGGCAGCAGATCCCGTTCTCCCAGCGGGAAACCGCCTGCGCCGTCACGCCCAGCTCGCCCGCCAGCGCCTCCTGTGTCCGTCCGTCCCGCTGGCGGAGCTCCCTGATCCGTTCACCCAGTTTCATCCTGAATCACTCCTGTCGCTTTGCTTCACCGGTGTGACTGCATTGTAACAGAGCGGCGGCAGGGAATCAATGATCAATCTGTTGTTTTGATTTCAACCGGTTGTTGAGTGCGCGGCAGATTCCCGTGGTATCATAAGCAGATCGCCAACGCGGTGACGCAGGGCATCCTGCAGGGCGAGATCATCGACAAGATTGCAAAGCGCATCGGCGAGACCACCGGCGAGAGGAGCCGTGCTGCCATGATCCGCAATGCGCGCACCGCCATGACCAGCGCTCAGAATGCCGGGCGGATCGAGGCCATGCACCAGCAGCAGGGCATGGGCATCACGGTACAGAAGAAATGGATAGCGGCGCACGACCCCCGCACCCGCCCGGCACACCTGACGCTGCACGGCCAGACCGTGGATGTGGACGAGCCGTTCAAAAGTATGCTGGGTGAGATCATGTTTCCAGGAGACCCGGCGGCGGCTCCGGCGAATGTGTACAACTGCAGGTGTGCGCTGGGGTATGTGTATCCGGAGTATCAGCCGCATATTCAGCGGCGGGATAACGAAACCGGGGAGATCATCGATCGCGATATTACATACGAAGAATGGAAAAAGTATAAAGTTGCCGCAAGCCCTGCTCCAATAACAAGGGTAACATATGGCAAAGCCGTTTCTTCTATCAAGTCGAAATACAGACGTGGCGTGAAAGAAATGCTTGATAATGCGCCGCAGGCAATCCGCGACGTTTGGAAGAAACACAAGCGTGCTCTGTTCCCGCCGCAGTTCGATGCTGATCCCGCAAAGGGGCTCGCGTACGTGCATTAAGTTAGCGGCGTTCTACACCATCCGGAACGAGTTGTTTGGGAAGCACGAAAGGTTGGATAAACCTGCGGAGTACTCATACGCGCCAGACCCGAATGCTGTGGTCATCGATATTGACTCGGATTTTGCCCGCCAGATTGACGGAAAGAATCAAGCCGCTGTTTGGCCGGTGATAAACGAATTGATGGATGCGATCAAAGTACTGCATCCGCGATTGTACAGCGCCGTGATGGACAAGCTGGGATAAGACGAGCCGTCCCTTCGGGGGTGGCTTTTGCCTACCGTTTTGCCTACCATTTTGCCTACCAAAACCGTGCTCGTTTTCTTTTTTTTCGTGGCGGGCGAGCATGAGAAAAGCCCTGCAGACCGTGATCTGCAAGGCTTTTGTGAGTGGCTCCGGTTGGACTCGAACCAACGACACTCCGGGTATGAACCGAATGCTCTAGCCAGCTGAGCTACAGAGCCACAGTTGCGGGGGTAGGACTTGAACCTACGACCTCCGGGTTATGAGCCCGACGAGCTACCAAACTGCTCTACCCCGCGTCATTGCCGCCGTCCGGCAGCAACATGAATAATACATGATTTTGCGCTTTCTGTCAAGCACTTTCCAAAATTTGTGTGCAAAGCCGCCGGCAGCCCGCACAGGCCGCTCGTTTTCTCCCATCCTCACAGGGGCTTGACAAAGCAGATGATCCGGTTGGCCTCCGTGAAGCCCAGGCCCAGGTGGAAGCGCAGGCTCTCCTCGTTGGTGAGCTCGCAGTCGCTGGCGAATTCCCGGCAGCCTGCCTCCCGGGCCCATCCTTCACAGGCCCTCAGCAGCGCGCCCGCGATGCCCTGCCGCCTGTAGGCCTCCGCCACATAGATGCCCTCCAGGTAGCCGACAGGGCTGGACGCCGTGCCCTCCACATAGTCATGCCGGAGCTGGCTCTGGGCAAAGGCGATCGTCCGTCCGTCCGCTTCCGCCAGAAAGACCGCGCAGGAAGCCTCCGCCAGCAGGGAGGTCAGCTCCTCCGCCATCTCTTCCGCCGTATGCTCCGGCCAGAGCGCCGCGGCCAGTTCAGCCACAGCGGGTGCGTCCTCCTTCCCCGCCCGGCGGACGGATCCAGGGCTCTTCACAGGCGCTTTTTCCGCGCTGTCACCCCGCCTTGTCAGCTTCTTGGACAGGAACAGAATCAGGCTGTCATCGTTGGCGGGAACCGGGCCATAGGCTTCGCACGGCTGATTTCCGTACCACACGCCCGAACCATCCGGCACGTAGCCCCGCCGTACGTACAGCCGCTGGGCGCTGCCATAGCCGGAGTGGAGGCCGACCCCGAGGTATACCGTGTCCGCGTAGCGGGCGGCGACAGCCTCAGCCGCCTCCATCAGCCGTGTGCCGATGCCCCTCCGGCGGTACTTCTCAAGCACCCCGAAGTCCACGATCTCCGGATATCCCTTTCCGTCGAAAGCGCCGCCCTTCGCGTCGGGGTACACATTGATGTACCCGGCGGGGTTTCCCTGATATTCCGCCACAAGGGCGACGCAAAGCCCGGCCTCCTGATCCTTCAGCCGCATGAGATATTTGTCCGGCGTGGCATTCCAGCCCTGCCGGACTTCCTCGTCGGCGATGATCTGCGCATCCGAATGCCGCATCCGCCGGATGATGATATCCGCATCCTGCCCGCTCATCTGTTTCTCCCTCACTTGGTCCCGTCCGGTATCAGCCTGTCCAGCTCTGTGTTCAGCGCCGCCTTCAGTTCCTCCAGCTTTTCCGGGGAGGGCAGCCAGGCCTCGCTGTTCATGTCCTGCACCTGCCAGACCGGCCCCGGCCTGGGCGTGTCCCCGGCCCGGCGCGGAAAGAGGTGCCAGTGCATATGCCGGCCGATTCCCGCGCCCAGCAGCTCATAGTTCATCTTGTCCGGATGAAAGGCCTTCTGCACCGCCTCCGCCGTCATGGCCATATCCCGCAGGAAGGCTGCGCGGAAGTCCGGGGAAAGCTGGTCCAGCTCCGTGGCGTGCTCCTTGCACAGCAGAAGGGTGTAGCCCTCAAAGCGCTGATGATCGCCGATGACCACATAGCCCGTCTCCAGCTCCCGCACAAAATACGGGTTCTCCTTCCGCTGAATCAGCCCGATCCGGTCGCAGATCAGGCACTTTTCCGGCGGCTGCGGGAAATTCCTCCGGTAGAGCCTGGCCGGAAAGGTCTCGCTGCCGTCCAGTTTGGCATAGGAAGTGTCCCCCACATAGCGCATGCCCATCTTTTCCATCACCCGCTGACTCCGGTGGTTTTCCGCGGCGAAAACGCCCTCAATGGCCTCCACCGGGCGGGTCTCGCGGATGTGGCTGATCAGCGCGTTCAGCATCTCGACGGTATAGCCGTGCCCCCACTGGTCAGCCCGGAGGTTGTATCCGATCATCCAGGCGTTCCGCTCCGGATGCCAGACCAGTCCGCCGCTGCCGATCAGCTCGCCGGTTTCCTTCAGCACGATGCCCTCATCGTAGGAATCCGGATTGTCCGGGTCGCGGCTCTCCAGCCAGGCCCGCACATCCTCCACCCGATGGTACAGGGGGTAGATCATCCAGCGGTTGACCTCGGGATCCCCGCACCAGCGGAAGGCCGCCTCCGCGTCGTCCGGGGTCAGGGGTCTCAGGATCAGGCGGCCGGTGTCCAGGTTGATTCTCATGCGCTTGTCCTCCCGCTGTCCGTGTCAGGCGTAGGCCGCCGGGTCAACGGTCTTCACCCAGTTGATCTCCGCCCAGGGGACATGGCAGTAGCCGCCCGGATTCTTGTCCAGGTACTGCTGATGGGCTTCCTCGGCGGTGTAAAAGCAGGCCAGGGGCAGACACTCCACCGCCAGCGGCTTGGTGTAACGGGCAGCCAGCTCCTGAAGCGCCGCCCGGATCACGGGCTCGTCCGCCGGGTCGGTGCAGTACACGCCCGTCCGGTACTGATGCCCGATGTCGTGGCCCTGCTGATCCACCGCGCAGGGATCGATGATGCGGAAGAACAGCCGCAGCAGGGCGGTGAGGGGCAGCCGCGCCTCGTCATAGTCGACGCGGACGGTCTCGGCGTGGCCCGTATCCCCTTTCTTGACCTGCGCGTAGCTGGGGCACTCGAGACTGCCGTTGGCAAAGCCCACCTCGGTCCCGATGACGCCGGCGATGTTCGCGATGTATTTCTGCACGCCCCAGTAGCAGCCGCCAGCCAGATAGATTGTCTTCATGAACGCCTCCTGCGTGTCAGGTTTCAAAAAGGGAAACCTTCCCGGTCAGAGAAGGCTTCCCTGTGCATCCTGTCTGTCTCAGTCCTTGAGCGATTTCCGGTCAATCACCGCGTGGGCGTCTTCCACCCACTGGGCCACCTGCTGGGTGTAGTACTCATCCTGCTTGGTGGTCAGCAGTTCGCTGTGAATGCCCTCGGAAACAGTGGCCAGGTCGACGGGGCCTTCCTCAACATCCGCCACATACTTGATGATGTAGTAGCCGTTGGAGGAGCCGCGGGTGGGTTCGCTCACATCGCCGATGTTCTGCAGCGCCATGGCGGCCTGGGTGAAGGAAGCGTCGAAGTCCTCGAAGCCCTCGCACACGGCATAGCCGGTCTCAGCGGTAGCACGGCCGGCGGTCATGCCGGGGTCGTCGTTGTACTGGGCCACCAGGGTATCCCAGTCCTCGCCGGCGGCAATCTTGTCCATGACCTCAGCGGCTTCCACATCCAGGTGGGCATAAGCGGCCTCGGTGGCTTCGGTCAGGGCGTTCTCATAGACTTCCAGGCGAGCCCGGGCAGCGGCCAGCAGGCGGATGTTCTCGCGGGTGTCCGCGTCCAGCTCTTCGCTCAGGCTGTCGCTGACGGCCACGGACAGGTCGCGCACGGTGATGCCGGCCTGCTCAACGGTCTCGGCCACGGTCTCGGCGGCTTCCTCTGCCACTTCTTCCACAGCCTCGGCAGCGTTCTCGGCCACTTCGGTCACCGCGTCAGCGGCATTCTCAGCCACTTCTTCCACCGCGTCGGCAACGGTCTCGGCGGCATCGCCCACGGCCTCGGCAGCGTTCTCAGCCACTTCTTCCACCGCGTCGGTAACGGTCTCGGCGGCATCGGCAGCGGCGCCCCGGTCGATGACCAGCTCGCCCACATTCACGCTCACCTGGGACAGCAGCTCGTCCAGGTTCTCCACGCCGGACAGGGTGGAAGTCAGGCTGGTGACCGTGCTGTTCTCATTGGTCATCTTGCTGCTGATCTGGTCGATGATCTCCTGATCCTCGCTGTTGAACTGCAGCAGAATCTGCTTGACCATGCGGTAGCCGGCGGGACGGTAGTAGATCGTCTTGCTGCCGTTCACCGCGGAGCCATACTCGCTCAGATCGCTCTCATAGGTGGTCTTGGCCTCAGCCACCAGCTCGTCGAAGCGGGTCTGGACTTCCTCGTCGCTGACGGTGACGGCCTTGACGACCTCGGCCTTCAGCTTCTCGTTGACCTTTTCCGTGCGCATGCTTTGCTCGGTCACGCCGAAATAATTGTAGATATAGGCGCGGATCTGAGCGTCGGTCGCCTCGTCCACAGGCTTCTCGGTGGCCGCGGGGGCCTCCTCGGCGGGCTCGGCATTCTCGCCCTCAGCGGTTTCGGGGGCTTCCTCGGCAGTCTCGGCGGCTTCGCCCTCGGCGGCCTGGGTCTCTTCAGCGGCCTCTTCGTTTTCGGGCTCGGTGCTCTCGGGCTCCTCCTCGCTGGGGAAGAAGACGCTCCTGATCAGGCTGTAGTAGGAGGTCCACTGTTCGTTCAGCTCGGACTCCTCCTCCTCGGTCAGCTGGTCAACGCCCAGCTCAGCGGCCTTCTGCGCCACCACGGTGTCTTCCACCAGGGTGTTGATCACCTCATCGCGGGCCTGCTCGAGGGTGCTTTCGGAGGTGATATCGATGCTGTAGCCGTAATTCTGGGTGTAATAGTTCTGCAGCTGCTGCAGGTAAGCGTCCACCGACTGGTTCACTTCAGCCTTGGTGAAGACCTTGTCGCCCACCTTGATGATTTCAGTGGCGGCATCCACAACGGGATCCTTTACAATCAGCGAGCAGCTGCTCAGGAGCAGCATGCAGCTGAGAAGCAGCGCGAGCAGAGATTTCTTGTTCATACCGGTCGTCTCTCCCATCCTGATGGCGTTTTTGGAAAAACCAACTTATTATAGCGCAGAGCGTGCGCGGATGCAAGGATTTGTCGGAAAAATTTCCGAATCCTTCATCATTCCGACACAAGTCATTCCGCCTTAGCGTCCTCGGGCTTTACCAGCGCGATGTGCAGCTCGTCCAGCTGGCGCTGTTCCACCGGGCCGGGCGCGCCCATCATCACGTCCTGGGCGTTCTTGTTCATGGGGAAGGGAATCACCTCGCGGATGGTCTCCGCGCCCGCCAGCAGCATCACCATGCGGTCAACGCCGGGGGCGATGCCCGCGTGCGGCGGCGCGCCGTAGCAGAAGGCGTTGTACATGGCGGGGAACTTGCTCTTCACGTCCTCCTCGCCCAGGCGCACCAGCCGGAAGGCTTCGATCATGATTTCCGGGTCATGGTTCCGCACCGCGCCGGAGGAGAGCTCCACGCCGTTGCACACCACATCGTACTGGAAGGCAGTGATGGACAGGGGATCGACCTTGCCCTCGGCCGCGTCCTTGAGCACCTGCAGGCCGCCATTGGGCATGGAGAAGGGATTGTGGCAGAATTCCAGCTCGCCGCTCTCCTCGCCGATCTCGTACATGGGGAAGTCCACGATCCAGCAGAAGGCGTACTGCTCCGCGTCAAAGTGGCTGGGGCAGAGCTGGGCCAGCTGCTTGATGAGCACGCCGGCGGTCTTCTGGGCGGCCCGCAGCTTGCCGGCGGACAGGCCCACAAAGGTATTGGGCTGAAGGCCCAGCGCCTCCACCACCCGGTCGCGGATGGGCTGCACAAACTTGGCGATGCCGCCCACGATCTCGCCCTTCTCGTCCACGCGGAACCAGTAGGGCTTGCTCCCGGAGACCACCTCCACATCGGCGCAGAGCTTGTCGATCTGCTTGCGGGTGGCACTCATGTCGCTGACGACGACGGCCTTGACCGTATTGCCCTCAAAGGGCCCGAAGCCGCAGTCCCCCAGCAGGGAGGTGACATCCCGGCTGGTCAGGTCGATGCGCAGGTCCGGCTTGTCGGTTCCATAGGTTTCCAGCGCTTCCAGGTAGGGAATGCGGCGGAAGGGCGCGGCGGAAGCCCGGTCAAACTTGCCGTACTTGGCAAAGATGGGCGGCAGCACGTCCTCGATGACGGCGAACACGTCCTCCTGGGAGGCAAAGGCCATCTCCATGTCCAGCTGGTAGAACTCGCCGGGGCTGCGGTCGCCGCGGGCATCCTCATCCCGGAAGCAGGGGGCGATCTGGAAATAGCGGTCGAAACCGGCGGTCATCAGCAGCTGCTTGAACTGCTGCGGGGCCTGGGGCAGGGCGTAGAACTCGCCGGGATGCTTCCGGGCCGGCACCAGGTAGTCCCGGGCGCCCTCCGGGGAGGAAGCCGTCAGGATAGGGGTGGTGATTTCCAGGAAGCCGTGATCCTGCATGGCCTGGCGCAGGGCGGAGACCACATTGCAGCGCATGACAATGTTCCGCTTGACCTCCGGATTGCGCAGGTCGAGATAGCGGTACTTCAGCCGCACGCTCTCGTCAGCCTCCTGGCTGCGGTTGATCTGGAAGGGCAGGGCGTTGTAGCGGCAGCGGCCCAGCACCTCCATGGTCTCTGGCACCACCTCGATGTCGCCGGTGGGAATCTTGGGGTTCTTGCTGTCGCGCTCGCGCACGGTGCCGGTCACGGACACGGTGCTCTCCTTGTTGAGCTCCCGGAAGGCCGCTAACATGGCCTCGTCCTCCAGCACCAGCTGGGTGGTGCCGTAGAAGTCCCGGAGGATGACGAAGGCCAGGCTGCCGCTGACCTCGCGGATGTTCTCCATCCAGCCGGAAAGCCGAACCTGCTTTCCGCAGTCGGAGAGCCGGAGCTCCCCGCAGTTGTGGGTGCGGTGCTGCATATATCTCATTCCTTTCCTGAAATCTCTGTTGATCGCGGCGCCGGAAGGGACGATATTCAGCCAATCAGCCTTCTGGCCTCAGCGGCGGCGTCCGCCACGGGCACGGTCGTTTCCTCCCGGGTCTGCATGTTTTTGAGTCTGACCGCGCCATTGGCGGCTTCCTCATCGCCGATGGTGGCGGTGACGGCCGCGCCGGTCTTGTTGGCGTACTTGAACTGGGCTTTCAGGCTGCGGCCGCAGTGATCCATATCAGCCCGCAGGCCCGCGGCGCGCAGACCCTCCACCAGGGCGAAAGCCTCGGACTGGTGGCTGCCCATGTAGGTCACAAAGACGTCGTACAGCGGGGGTTCGGGCAGGGCGATGCCCTCCTGCTCCAGGAGCATCAGCACTCTCTCGAGGCCCATGCCGAAGCCAACGCCGGGCATGGGATCGCCGCCGAGCTGCTCGATCAGGTTGTCATAGCGCCCGCCGCCGCAGACGGTCAGGTTGCCGTCCTTCGTGGCGGTGATGAGCTCAAACACCGTCTTGGTGTAATAGTCCAGGCCGCGCACAATGCGGGAATCCACCCGGTACGGGATGCCGCTGAGGTTCAGGCAGTCCTGGAGCTGACTGAAATGCGCCCGGCACTCGTCGCAGAGGTAATCCAGCATGGAGGGCGCGTCCGCCACCTGCTCCTGGCAGGAGGGCACCTTGCAGTCCAGCACGCGCAGGGGGTTGCGCTCATAGCGGCTCTTGCAGTCCGCGCAGAGGCTGTCCACCTTGCCGGCCAGGAATCCCTTCAGCGCCGCGTGATAAACCGGGCGGCACCTGGGGCAGCCGATGGAATTGATGTTGACGGACAGGTTGCTGACGCCCAGCCCGGAGAGCAGCCGGTAGGCCAGCAGGATCAGCTCGGCGTCCACGGTGGCTTCCTTCGCGCCGAAGCACTCCAGGCCAAACTGGTGATGCTCCCGCAGCCGCCCCGCCTGAGGCGCCTCATAGCGGAAAACCGGGGCGTCCAGGTAGTACATCTTGCAGGGCAGGGCGTCCGCGTACAGGTTGTGCTCCAGGAAGGCCCGGGCCGCGCCGGCGGTGCCCTCAGGCTTCAGGGTGATGGAGCGGTCGCCCTTGTCCTTGAAGGTGTACATCTCCTTCTGCACGATGTCGGTGGTGTCGCCCACGCCGCGCAGGAAAAGCTCCGTGTGCTCAAACACCGGGGTGCGGATCTCCCGGTAGCCGGCCGCGGCAGCCGCGGCGCGCATTTTTGACTCCAGATACTGCCAGCGGTAGCTGTCCTGGGGCAGCACATCCCTGGTTCCCTTGGGGCACTGGGTCAGCAGCATAACCTCTCCTCCTTCTCCCTTCCGATGGTACAAAAAACGCCATGCAGCTTCCTGCATGGGGCGATGATCTCGCGGTGCCACCCGTGCTTCGCGGCCTGAGCCGCCTTCATTCACCGGTAACGCAGGCCGCGTCCGGCTCTCACCGGATGGACTCCAGGCTGTCTTCACCGCGGGCGCGCAGGAGCTTTCAGCCGGGGCTCCCTCTCTTTGGCGCAGACCGCTTGCGGCGCTCTTCCCTTCATGGTCCGAACAGGGGCTATTGTAACAGCTTGCGCGGGAATTGTCAACCGGTTCGCGGCGCATGATTTTCGCTTCAGCCTATACAAAACCCCTCCCGAAGGAGGGGATGAAAGGCTCATTCGTCCGGAAAGGAATCCTCAAAGGGAATGTAGAAGTCGCCGTTGCGGAACATCTGGCGGATGATCAGGTAGTGGGGATGGTTGTCGCGCCAGCCGCCGGCGGTGGGATTGTTGATGAAGTTGATCTCCGTGTCCGGCAGCTTGCGCTTCAGCCAGTCCTGGATGTTCTCGGGCAGGAAATCGGGGGAATTTCGGTTGGTGGAGCGGTAGACCCAGAGCCGCTTCAGCCAGGGCATTTCGGTCACGGGCTTCAGGTCTTCAATATAGTTGTAGGAAATATTGAGATCCATCAGGTGCGTCAGCCCTTTCAGTGGGCTGATGTCCGTGACGTAATTGGTGAACATTTCCAGGTATTCCAGTTTTTCCAGGGAGGCGATGGGGGTGATGTCGGTGATGCGGTTGATGCCGCAGATCAGCACCCGCAGGTCGGGCAGGTCGTAGAGGAAGCTGATGTCGTCCACCGCGTTGTGGCCGAAGTCCAGCGCCTTCAGGTTCTTGCAGTAGCGCACGATGGAGATGTCCCTGGCGGTGTGCACCGAGGAGGATGTGCCGTGCAGGGTGGAGAAGGCCGTCGCGTCCGTGCGCACCTTATGGCCGTCGCCAAAGTACAGGGTGCAGTCGAACTGCACATCCGGCCAGTTGGCGGTCAGGTACTCGATGTGGGTCAGGTAGGTGTTGGTCTTCCACATAGTGACGCGCCTGAGGTTGGGCAGCTTGCCCAGAAACTCATAGAAGCTGTTCCACTGCTGATAGCCCACGGTGACCCGGTCCAGGTCGATCTCCGTGACCGAGGTGTCGCAGGTGAAGTTGCGGAAGGTCGCCTCATCGCCGAGGGCCGCCCCGCAGAGCAGGAGCAGCAGGGCCGCGATCGCCAGCGCCGCACGGATTCTCATCATACAGACCCCCTGAAAAAGGATATGTTCATCATACGACTTTGCCGGGAGATTGTCAACCTGCCAGGGTTTCAGGCCTCAGCCCAAGCCTGCTTCAGCCGCAGCGCCGCGGCCTTGACGGCGTTCTTCTTTTCGCCCTCCAGCGCAATGGCTTCCTGGGCTTCCCGAAGACTCAGCCCCTGCAGCACCTTGTCCGTCAGGCGCTGCTCGAGGGTCAGCGGGGCGGCCTGCGGTTTCTCATCGTGATGGGAAACGGTGTGCAGGTCGATCACCAGGCAGTACTCACCCTTTTCCGTCTTGGGGTTGGCCCGCAGCTGCTCCAGCACCTCAGCAGGCGCGCCGCGCAGGGTCTTCTCGTGCAGCTTGGTCAGGTCGCAGGACACGGACACCAGGGCCTCCGGCAGGGTTTCGGCGATAGCCTCCATCAGCGCGATGATCCGGTAGGGGGATTCATGCACAATGGCCACGGGCACGCCCTCCGCCATCTGCCTGAGCTTGTCCCGCAGGTCCTTTTTCTCCCGGGGCAGGAAGCCGTAAAAGGCCCATTCCCGGGCATCGAAGCCGCTGACGGACAGGGCCGCGACGCCCGCGCAGCAGCCCGGCACCGGAATCACCTCCATGCCCCGCTCAATGCAGGCCCGCGCCAGGCCGAAACCGGGATCGGACACGCAGGGCGTTCCGGCGTCGGTGACCAGCGCCAGGTCGATGCCTTCGCTGAGCATCCTCTCCGCCAGGCGCTCAGCGCGCTGCTCCTCGTTGTGCTGATGGCAGCTGACCAGCGGCGTGTGGATGTCAAAGACCTGGCAGAGCTTCATGGTCACCCGGGTGTCCTCCGCCGCGATCAGCCCCACGCGCTTCAGCGTGTCGACAGCCCTCGGGGAAAAGTCCTGCAGGTTGCCGATGGGCGTTGCGACGACATACAGAGTCGGCATAGCTGTTCTCCCGTTCAGTGACGCCGGCGGGCGGATGCGGCCGGGCAGGGCGTGAGCAGGGGAAGGAGGCCGCGAAGCCTTCCCTCCCCCTGTTCAGCGCTGTCCTTTATTGCTCAGCAATCGCGTTGCCGGTGTACAGCTGGTAATACTTGCCCTGCTGGGCGATGAGCTCGTCATGGGTGCCGCGCTCGATGATGCGGCCCTGCTCCAGCACCATGATGCAGTCCGCGTTGCGCACGGTGGAAAGCCGGTGCGCGATGACAAAGGTGGTGCGCCCCTTCATGAGGGCGTCCATGCCCCGGGCCACTAAGGTCTCGGTACGGGTGTCGATGGAAGATGTCGCCTCATCCAGAATCAGGCAGGGCGGATCGGCCACGGCGGCCCGGGCGATGGCCAGGAGCTGGCGCTGGCCCTGGGAGAGGTTCGATCCGTCGCCCCGCAGCATGGTGTTGTAGCCGTCAGGCAGGCGGCGGATGAAGCCATCCGCGTTGGCCAGGCGGGCAGCGTTGCGGCACTGCTCGTCGGTGGCCTCCAGCCGGCCGTAGCGGATGTTGTCCATCACTGTGCCGGTGAAGAGGTGGGTGTCCTGCAGCACCATGCCCAGGGAGCGGCGCAGGTCGTCCTTCTTGATTTTGTTGACGTTGATCTCGTCGTAGCGGATCTTGCCGTCCTGGATGTCATAGAAGCGGTTGATCAGGTTGGTGATGGTCGTCTTGCCCGCGCCTGTGCCGCCCACGAAGGCGATCTTCTGCCCGGGCATGGCGTAAAGGGTGATGTCGTGGAGCACCATCTTCTCCGGCACATAGCCGAAGTCCACATGGTTGAAGGTCACGCCGCCCTGCAGGCGGGTGTAGCTGGTCTGACTGCCGTCCTGGTGGGGATGCTTCCAGGCCCAGATGCCCGTGCGCTCCTCGCACTCGGTCACACTGCCGTCGGGCAGCGCCTTGGCGTTCACCAGCTCCACATAGCCGTTGTCCACTTCCGGCTCGGCGTCCATCATCTCAAACACGCGCTTTGCGCCGGCCATGGCCATCACGATGGAGTTCATCTGCTGGCTGACCATGCTGATGGGGCGCTGGAAGTTGCGGTTGAGGGTCAGGAAGGTGACCAGCGCGCCCAGCTGCAGCGGGATCACGCCCGCAATGGAGGCCGCCGCGCCCAGCACCGCACAGAACACATAGCTGATGTGGCCGAGGTTGTTGTTGACCGGGCCCATCATGTTGGTGAAGCTGTTGGCCTGCTCGGAGGATGCCCGCAGTTCATCGTTGAGCTG
Organism: Clostridia bacterium; assembly: GCA_017534885.1. Lineage (GTDB taxonomy): Bacteria > Bacillota > Clostridia > Christensenellales > Aristaeellaceae > RUG11272. The sequence goes on from JAFXVR010000050.1 coordinate 85,586, forward strand.
GTTGAAGGCCGCCTTGGTCTGCTCCTCGTGGCAGAAAACCTTGACCACCTTCTGGCCGCTCATCATTTCTTCGATATAGCCGTTGAGGGCGCCCAGGTTGCGCTGCTGCGCCACGAAGTTGGCGCCAGCCTTCTTGGCCAGCTTGGAGGAGACAAACATGGTCACCGCCAGCATGACGAGGGAGAAGCCCGTCAGGTGGGGGCTCATGCGGATCATGTTGATGAAGGTCATCACCACGGTGATCAGCGTGTCGATGATGGAGGGAATGCTCTGGCCAATCAGCTGGCGCAGGGTGTCCACATCATTGGTGTAAACGGACATGATGTCGCCGTGGGCGTGGGTGTCGAAATACTTGATGGGCAGACGCTCCATGTTGTGGAACAGGCTGGTGCGCAGCCGGAGCATGGTGCCCTGGGACACGGTGATCATCAGCCGCTGCTGGAGATAGCTGCACAGGATGCCGATGGCCAGCACCACCGCCAGCCATCCCAGCTCCTGCAGCAGCTTCGGAAAGCCCTCAGCCGGATCCAGCACGGTCAGGGCCTGCGCGGCGGAATCAGCCGCCTCAGCGCTGACGGCGGCCTCTGCCTCAGCCGTCTCCTCAGCGCCGGTTTCAGCCGCCTGCTGCTGGGTGAAGCGGAGCATGGGCGAAATGTAATTGTCGATGAGCTTCTGGGTGAAGATCGTCCCCTGCAGAGTGCAGTAGGTGGCGATGCCGATGCACAGGCAGACAGCGATGAACTGCAGCGCATAGTGGCGGAACATGAGCTTCAGCACCCGCATCAGGATCTTGCCCTGCCCCTTCATGCTCTGTCGGGGCATATAGCCGCGGCCTCGGTTCATACCTCGTCACTTCCCTTCTGCTCGGGACGGTCGAAGTCGCCGCCGCCCTTGGTCTGGGTCTCATAGATCTCGCGGTAGATCTCATTGGTGCGCAGCAGCTCTTCGTGCGAGGCGAACCCGTTGACCATGCCGTCGTCCAGCACCAGGATGCGGTCGGCGTCCTGCACGGAGGAAATCCGCTGGGCGATAATGAGCTTGGTGGTACCGGGAATCTGCTCGCGGAAGGCCTTGCGGATCTTCGCGTCGGTGGCGGTGTCCACTGCGGAAGTGGAGTCGTCCAGGATCAGCACCTTCGGGCTCTTGAGCAGGGCCCGGGCAATGCACAGGCGCTGCTTCTGCCCGCCGGAAACGTTGGTGCCGCCCTGCTCGATGCGGGTCTCATAGCCGTCGGGCAGGCGGTCGATGAACTCGTCCGCGCAGGCCGCGGCGCAGGCGGCTCTGCACTCGTCCAGGGTGGCGTCCTCCTTGCCCCAGCGCAGGTTGTCCAGGATGGTGCCGGAGAAGAGCACGTTCTTCTGCAGCACCACGGACACCGCGTTGCGCAGGACTTCCATGTCATACTGGCGGACGTCCACGCCGCCCACGCGCACCGTGCCCTCGTTCACGTCATACAGGCGGGAAACCAGGCTGACCAGGGAGCTCTTGCCCGAGCCGGTGCCGCCAATGATGCCGATGGTCTCGCCGGAGCGGATGTGCAGATCGATGTCCTTCAATGTCGCCTCGCCGGTGCCCGCCTTGTACGCAAAGGTAACGTGGTCAAAGTCGATGGCGCCGTCCTTCACAGCCATCACGGGCTTTTCCGGGTTCGCCAGGTCGGGTTTCTCGTCCAGCACCTCCATCACCCGGCGGGCGCTGGCGGCGGACATGGTGAGCATCACAAAGATCATGGAAAGCATCATCAGCGCCATCAGCACGCTCATGATGTAGGTGAACATGGCCTGCAGCTGACCTAAGGTCAGGCCGCCGTCGGTGACCACGGCCTTCGCGCCCAGCCAGCTCAGGGTGAGCATGGAGGCATAGACCGTCAGCATCATCACCGGGGAGTTCAGCGCCACCACCTTCTCTGCCCGGATGAAGAGGCGGTAGATGGTGCTTGCCGCGGCGGAGAACTTCTTGTTTTCGTAGTCCTCCCGCACGAAGGCCTTGACCACGCGGATGGCGGAAACATTCTCCTGCACGGAGGCGTTCAGGTCATCATAGCGGCTGAAGACCTCGGAGAAGCGCTTCATGGCCGCCCGGACAATCAGCGAGAGGCAGACCGAGAGAAAGACCACCGCCACCAGGAAAATCAGGCTCAGACGCACATTCTGCACGAAGCACATGATCATCGATACGACCAGGGTGACGGGAGCCCGCACCGCGATGCGCAGCAGCATCTGGAAGGCGTTCTGCACATTGGTCACGTCGGTGGTCATACGGGTGACCAGACCTGCCGTGGAGAACTTGTCGATGTTGGCGAAGGAATAGGTCTGGATCCTGTCGTTCATGGCGCGGCGCAGGTTGGCCGCGTAGCCCGTGGAAGCCGTGGCGCCGTACCGCCCGCCCATCACGCCGAAATACAGGCTGGCGAAAGCGCACAGCAGCATCAGCAGGCCATAGAGGATGATGAGGCGCATGTTGCCCTGCTGCACACCATTGTCCACCAGCAGGGCCATCACAAAGGGGATGAGGGTTTCCATCAGCACCTCCCCCACCATCATCACAGGCGTCAGGATGGTCTGGCGCTTGTACTGCCCGATATACGAGGCAAGCTTTCTGATCATACCATCGTCCTTTCTTGCGTTTCGGTCTGCTGACGCTCACGGGTTTCCATCTGCTCGCATACGCGCTCCAGCAGGGTCAGCAGGGTTTCCTTTTCGTCCTCCCTCAGGGACGCCACCAGCTGGCGGTTGCTCTCGTCGATGTCCTGTCGGCAGGCGTCCGCCATCAGCGTACCGCTGTCCGTCAGCCGCACCCGCTTCGCCCGGCGGTCGTCCGGATCGGGGAAGGTCTCCACCAGCCCCTTCCGCTCGGTGCGGGCCACCAGGCCTGCCACGGTGGACTGGGCGGCGTGGAGCTGTCTCTCCAGTTCCTTCATGCTGGCCTCGCCCCGGGCGGGATGCCTGAGGATCAGCAGCAGGTGCGCCTGCGACCGCGTCAGGTTGCGGCGCTGCAGCGACCGGTTGGCGTCCCGGTCCATCGCCTCATTGATGCGCTTGAGAAACATCCCATAGCGCGGCGGCCTGTCCATACCCTCCTCCTCCTTTGGTCATCCCCGTCAGTATAACAGACGGAGCGGCGCAAGTCAATAGCATGCGATTGATTTTGAAAACACTGCAAGTCCGAAGATTCCGGGCAAGTTGTAAAATGAAATGACGCAAAAAGTTCCATCCAGGAACCGAAACAGTTATACTAAGGGTTGCGGCACCAAAGATAACTGGAGGGATCAAGGATGGAACAGAAGGAGTATACCACAAAGAAGCGGACATGGGAAC
>JAFXVR010000051.1 GCA_017534885.1 Clostridia bacterium
AGGAAGCGGGCCCCGCACGGCGAACTTTCCCTGCGACGAAGGGAAAGGCCGACAGCGCTGACCTGTGAGAACGGTCATGCAGTACTTGGTAAGGGTGACAAAAGGGCGCTTCCAACCTTAGAGCCACGACTGGTTGTGGTGATTTCCGCTGTCTTCCACAACCAGTCGTGGCTTGGTTCAGGAAAGCGCCCTTTTGACATCCGAATCAGTACTTATTGATACACTTGCAGCATCGAATGACGCCATGACGATTATGGGCGGTGATTCTACACAATGTCTGGGATTTTCAGGAATTGACAACGGATTTTCTGAGTCGGTAAAGAACTATTGTCTAAAAGGGAGGAATTAGCATAATGGGTATTTGGGGGCCGGGGTTATACTCAAATGATGATGCGTTGGATTTGAAAGCCATGTAGTAGGTTTGTCCGCCCTTGCTCTGCACCGTGATGAACTGTTTGTTGGTTGCGGCGCTGTACACCCTCTCCTTTCCCCTGCGACAATGATATCACACAAGCCCCCGTCAATCAAGACAGAGACCCTACCGATCAGACTGTGCAGCATGAAGCGTGAGAGAAGCAGCTTTTGCTATTTTCCGCCCACCCCCTTGCATTCTCCGGGAATCTGCATATAATAACAGGTGTTAGCCACATCTAACCCACCCGAAAGGATCTGACCAAGCATGAGCATCCCAGTCCTGACCATGGAGGCGCTGATCTTCGCCGCCCTGTTCACGGCCATCCTGTTCTCCCTGCTGGGCAAAAAGGAGAGCGCGGCCAGCATCCACAACTATCCGCCGGACATTCAGGAGGAATACTTCAAAACCCATCCACGGCAGGATGTGTCTTCCCGGTCGAAAAAGGTCATTCTCACGAAAAGCCTGGGGCTGCTGATGTTCACCGCCATCCTGACCGCCTGCGCGTATTTCGCGGAGGCGAGGACCTTCTGGCAGGGGTTCGGCGCGGCCTTCGGGCTGATGGTCTGGATCGGGTGCTATGACACCTTCTTCCTGGACTGGGTGCTGTTCGCCAACATGAAGTGCTTCCGCCTGCCGGGCACCGAGCACATGGACAGGGCGTACCATCAGAAATGGTTCCACCTGAAGGGCCTGCTGTTCCCGGGCATCGTGTTCGCCCTGATCCCCGCCGCGCTGGTGGGGTGGATCATCACGCTGATCGTTTGACGGAGGAATGAGCGATGGCAAGGAAGGATTCCGAGCATCAGAAGCAATCCATGAGCGCGCTTTTCCGGGGGAAGGCCATCTTCAAGCCGCTGAACACGGGCTGGATCGACGACCACGCGGCCTGCGTGCGGGAGTGGATCGCCAACATCTTCTTCTACACGAAGAACGGCACGACTGTTATGATCGACGCCGGGTACAACTATGAGCGGCTGAAGGAGAAGATGGGCTGGCTGGACATCGACCCGGCCTCCATCCGGCACATCCTCATCACCCATCAGGACACCGACCACGTAGGCGCGCTGGAACAGGACAGCGAGCTGCTGTTCCGGGACGCCAAGGTGTACCTCAGCGAGATCGAAAACCGCTATCTCACGGGCGAAACCCGGCGGAAGGTCTTCCACGGATTCTACCGGCTGCCCCTGGTCAAAATGGACAATCAGAAGGTGCTGCTGAAGGACGGCGAGATCCTCCGCATCGGGGACATCAAGATCGAGTGCATCCTCGTGCCCGGCCACACCTGGGGGCACATGGTGTACCTGATCGATGACACGTACCTGTTCACCGGCGACACCATCTGGTTCGGCGCGGACGGCGGGTACAGCTTCCTCAGCACCTTAGCGGAGGACAACAGACTGGCTGTTCAATCCCTGGCGAAGCTGGAGCAGAACATCCGCGCCCGGAATCATCGCATTGCGGTCATCACCGGGCACACCGGCTGGACGGACGACCTGGACTTCGTCTTCGCCCACCGGGATGAGATCTGCAAGCCCTTCACCCGGCGCTACACCGATCCGGAAGCGCCTTACGACGGGTACATCGAGGATGACGACACGGAAGAGAAAGCCCGCGGCGGCTGCCTGGGAGCGAAGCGGGCAAACTGAGTGGCTGATACAGGAGATCGTGACATGAATGCGGATGCGCTGGCAGGAATCCTCATCCCCTTTCTGGGCACAACGGCGGGCTCGGCCTGTGTGTTTCTGATGAAAAAGGAGCTATCCCGCAGCGTTCAGCGGGCGCTGACTGGCTTTGCCAGTGGCGTGATGGTAGCGGCTTCGATCTGGAGCCTGATCATTCCGGCCATGGATCAGGCGGAGCCGATGGGACAGCTGGCCTTTCTTCCCGCGGTGATCGGGTTCTGGTGCGGCATCCTGTTTCTCCTTCTGCTGGACTCGGTCATCCCTCATCTTCACATGAACGCCCAGACCGCCGAAGGCCCCCGAAGCAAGCTGGCCCGAACCACCATGATGGTGCTGGCGGTCACCCTCCACAATATCCCGGAAGGCATGGCGGTGGGGGTGGTTTACGCGGGTCTTCTCTCAGGATCGGCCAATATCACATCAGGCGGCGCGCTGGCGCTGGCACTGGGGATTGCGATCCAGAACTTCCCGGAAGGCGCGATCATTTCCATGCCCCTGCACGCCGAGGGAAAAAGCCGGGGCCGGGCGTTCATGGACGGCACCCTGTCCGGCGCGGTGGAGCCTGTGGGCGCATGGCTGACGATCCTCCTGTCCTCGCTGATTGTGCCCGCCATGCCCTATATGCTGAGCTTCGCCGCGGGAGCGATGATGTACGTGGTGGTGGAGGAACTGATTCCGGAGATGAGCGAGGGAGAACACTCCAACCTCGGCGTGGTGATGTTTGCCGTGGGCTTCACGCTGATGATGGCGCTGGACGTGGCGCTGGGATAAGGGAGGAGAGGCGGATGAAGAAAAAGATCTGGGATCTGTACGCACCCATCTACGAGCGGGCGATGAAGGCGGACGCAAAGCTGTATGCGTTCATGTATGAGCGGATTCCCACGGTCATTCAGGGCCGGGAAGTGCTGGAAATCGCCACCGGCCCCGGCCTGCTGGCCAGGCACGTGGCTCATGCCGCGAAACGGATGATCGCCACAGACTATTCCGACGGGATGATCGCCCAGGCGAAGAAGGGCGAAGCCATGCCCAACCTAACCTTTGAAGTGGCGGACGCCATGAACCTGCCATATGCGGACGGCTCCTTCGACGCGGTGATCATCGCCAATGCGCTGCACATTGTGCCCGATCCGGGGAAAGTGCTGAATGAAATCGACCGGGTGCTGCGTCCCGGCGGGCTGCTGATCGCGCCGAACTTTGTGGAGCACAGGGGCACGCTTCTCAGCCGCCTCTGGTCGGGTATCCTGCGAATCGCCGGCATCCGGTTTGAGCACCAGTGGAACGGGAGCGAGTACCTGCGATTCCTGGAGGAGTGCGGCTGGAAGATCGCCTTCAGCCGGGAAATGGGCGGGCGGATCGCGCTGATGTACACGGAGTGCGTGCGGAAGGAGGCTTCCGAATGAAGGCCTACACCCCGGAGAAGCTGGCGGCCATCAGCCGGTACAAAGCGCTGTTCCCCACACTTCCGCAGGAGATTCAGCGGGATGTATACGCCCGGATGCGGGTGCTTCTGGAGGAGGAAAAGCGCTGGTGTGACAAAGGCAATTACAAGCACATCGCCCAGATCCTGACCACCATCGCCCTGTACGAGGTGCTGCAGCGGCACGGGAAGAGCGAGCCGGAAGCCTTCCAAACCATCTCGGAGGCCATGTGGGGCGCGCTGACGCCGGAGACCTATCAGAAAATGGCGCGGCTGCCCTTCTTCATCCCCGCGATGAAAAAGATTCTGCCCTTCGGCTTCCGGCACGGCTCCGGCGCGGGCTGGAGATACGAATGGCACCTGGAGGAGGACGGGAAAGACCGCTTCCACTTTGAGTGCCGGGAATGCCTCTACTGGCACATCTTCCGCGAGCGGAACCTGATGAAGCTGGGCGCGATGTTCTGCCATTCGGACGTCATCAACTTCGGCCGCCTGCCCTATACCGATTTCAGGCGGACGAAAACCCTCTGCCAGGGCGGCGACTGCTGTGACTTTGATTTCGTCCGGCACAGGACGGACGCCGGAGACGGCTGGGAAAGGAGCGAGAGCAGATGAAATACGCTGGCATGCCCCTCGGCATGTGGCTGCTCTTCCGGCGGTCGTTCCGGGAGAATCTGACAGACGCCTTTGGCGTTGCCCCGGCTGATGCAAAGCGGATCACGAAAAAAGCCAGAAGCAGATACAAGGAGATCATTGCGAAACTCCCGGCCTTTGAGCAGGGCGACCGCTTCCGGATGAACATCGTCAGCTGCGCAATGCTGTCAGCCTTTCTGCTGAATCTGCCGGAAAAGCCAGCCCTGGAGCGGGTGACGCGGTACTACCGCGAGGCCATGATGACCGGCCCGATGCGCTGGTTCTGCCGGATGGGCGGCAAACAGAAGTTCAGCGAAAAGGACGTGGCCGGGATGAAGGCCACCGCCGCCTTCCGCGCCGCCGACCGGAATCCCTATTCCTGGAACATGGACTTCCTGCCCTATGCCGACGGCAGCGGCTATGAGGCCCGGTTCAGCCAATGCGGCATCTGCACCCTGATGAAGGAGCTGGGGCTCTTTGAATACGTCCCCGCCATGTGCCGCCTGGATTACGCCATGAGCGACGCGGGCGGCGCGACGGACTTTGTGCGGGAATACACCCTGGCCTCGGGCGGGCCGTACTGCGACTGCGGGTACAAGCGGAAGGCGGCGGTGAAATGAGCGTCGAAAAGCGCCTTGCCCGGTATGCGCGGCTGTACCGGGCCGGACTGGATAAGCAGGGCTTCACAGATGTGGACGCGAAAATTCAGCGTTATGCCGGGAGGCTCCGGGAAATGCTGGCCTCCCCGCAGTTCCAAAGGCACAATGTCTATCCCACGATGAACGTTCCGCTGATCTACGCCGTGATCGCCATGTGCCTGGAATTGAGAAGTTACGGGCTTTCCGACGGTGAGATCATGGCCTTCACGGACGTCGTATTCGCAGGACGCAGGAGATTCTTTGACAGGCTGCTCCGTGTCATCGACCTGCTGCCCAACAGTTTTCAGATCGCAAGAAAGTGGAACATCGGTGATCACGCGAAGCGGGTGCGGGACCACAGCATCACCTATGACATCTTCACGGTTACTGAGGACTCGGTGGAGTACAAAATCTCGAAGTGCATGTATGTGGAGATGTTTGCGTCCTGGGGGATCCGGGGGCTGTGCAAGATTTTCTGCAACACAGATACCCGCTCTTACGCGGGGCTCACGCGGCATGTGCACTTCGTCCGGCACTCCGACCTGTCAGACGGTCCCTGCTGCTGGGATGAGATTCACAAAAAGACGCGGCATCGGAAAGAAGGCGGCTGACATGATGAAAACGGTGCTGAAGATTGAAGGCATGATGTGCGGCATGTGCGAAGCCCATATCTGCGACGCGATCCGTAGGGCGGTTCCTTCCGCGAAAAAAGTGACCGCCTCCCGGGGCAAGGGGGAAGCCTCTTTCCTGACGGAGGAGGCCGTCGATGCGGAGGCCCTGAAAGCCGCCATCGGCGCAACGGGGTACTCCTGTCTGTCGGTGGAATCGGCCCCATACAGAAAGCGCGGGTTGTTCGGATGACCACACCGTTTGGAGGGCTGTTGAATATGAACTGGCCGAGAATCATTGTGGACGGGTTGGCGATGTCCCTGCTCTTCAACGCCGCGGTGGGCGTGGGCTTCCTGCTGTGGCCCCAGGCGTACAGCACCATGTTTCCCAGGGAAATCAAAGAAGCCGCCGCTCCCTTTGTGGACAAGGGTGAGGTGCGGAAGATGAAGCTGCTGCTCTATCCGCTCTATCCGGCGCTGTTCCTCTGGTGGGGCGTCAGCGCGGGACTGGCCGGCATCCGGGGCTTCTGGCCCCTGTTCTGGACGGGTTATGTGGAGATGACCATGGTCAGCGTCAGCGATTTCATCATCCTGGACTGCTGGCTGCCCGGAAAAGTGAAGCACATGATCAAAGGCGCGGAGCACTGCAAAGCCTGGGAACGCAAAGAATGGCTGAAGACGCTGGCGATCCCGGAGCACGCCCTGGGCTGGACACTGCTGGTGTGCCCCATCGCGGCGCTGATCGTGGCGGGCGTGGGAAGCCTGTTCTGAAGGAGGGAATATGATCGTTCTGCAGTTGATCTTGTTCTGCGCGCTGTTCGCCCTGATGATCAAGCTCGCTGTGCGCAATAACGCCCTGAACGCGCTGTACTTCTATCCGAAGCCGGTGCAGGAGCGGGTATACCGGCTCGGCCTGACCGACAGAGAGACCGTCGCTTTGAAGCGGAAGCGCTTCATGATCCCGTTATTTCTTGTCATGCTGGCCGCGCTGCTGCTGATCATCGGCCTGTGGAACGGCATTCGGGAATTCTGCCCCGCATATTTCCAGGCGCTGCTTTTTCTGGAGGTCATGAACTGGCTTGACGGCATCGTGATCGACCGGCTCTGGGTGGGGCATTCGAAGCTGTGGCTCATTCCCGGCACGGAGGACATTCCCTTTGTGCAGACCTGGCCTGAGATATTCAAAAAGCGCGGCATCCTGACCCTGATCTGGATCGTCGGCGCAGCAATCGTTGCCTGGCTGGTCGTGCTGATTATCTGAGGAGGAATAGATCGATGCAGTTTGACGAAAAAGGCCTCATGACGGGCAAGGTTCTGTTCCTGCTGCCCGGAACGGCCTGCGATTATCAGACGAATTTCGGCAATGTGCTGGACAGGCTGGGGGAGAAATATCACCTGGTCTGCGTCAACTATGACGGCTTTGACGGCGGCGAGGCCATCTTCCCGGACATGATCACGGTGACAGAGAAGATCGAACAGTATATCAAGGATCACTTCCATGGCCGGATCGACGGGGCCATCGGCTCCTCCCTGGGCTCCAGCTTTGTGGGGCAGCTGATTCAGCGGCAGAAGGTGCACCTGGATCACGGCATTTTCGGCAGCCCTGATCTCGACCAGAGCGGAAGATTCAGCGCCTGGCTGCAGTCCAAGCTGGTGGTTCCCCTGCTGACCAGCTTTACCAAAGGCGAGAAGAAGAAAGCCAGGAGCCGGGAAAAACTCAAAAGCTTCTTTGAGATGAACGACGAGATGGCGGACAGGTTCATGGCCTGCTTCGAGAAGTTCTCCCCCATGTCCATCAAAAACGAGTATTACACCGATCTGCTCACCTGGCTGGACGAGGACATCCATGTGGAACACACGAAGGCGCACTTCATCTATGCCAAAAAGATGGGCGAGAAGTACCTGGCGCGGTACAGGAAACACTTCCGCGACCCGGAGATCAGGGAATTCGACATGCAGCACGAGCAGTGGGTCTTCGGCGGGGACGAGTACGCCGTACCCGTGCTGAAGGCCATTGACGAGTTCATGGAAACGCCGGTTTGAAGGAGGGAACAGGATGCTGACGACCATCGGTTTGTCCGTCCTCATGATGGCGGGGCTGTTCCTGCTGCTCTGGGGCGCGGTGGGCTTTGTGCAGGACAGGCGCTTCTTCACCTCCGCGCCTAAGGAGGTGCAGGAGGCCGTTCAGCCCAAGGTGGAGCGCTTCCGCGGCCAGCGTCTGGTCGGCTGGGCGATGCTGATCCTCGCGCTTGCGCTGATGATCGGCGCGCTGGTCTTCGGCGGGTACGAGGGCATCCGCAGCAGCTTCGGCTTCCGGCAGTTCTTCGTCCGCTTCGCCGTGATTATGCTGCTTGTCAAGGCCTTCGACATCCTCTTTTTCGACTGGTACCTGCTGTGCCATGCGCACCTGTTCCCGCGCTACTACCCGGAGACAAAGCCGGTGCTCAGCCCGAAGCTCTTCGGCTACAATTGGAAATCCCACGCGGTACAACTCGGGCTGATGATCCTGGCGTCCCTGCTGATGGCCTGGGTATGCACGCTGATTTGAGGAGGGCAAAAAGCATGAAAACCGCAAAGCAATTGCTGAAAAAGAAGCGGTTCATCAAGGCTGAGATGGACAGGAAATTCCCCCAATCCCTCAGCGATGAGCTGTGGCAGAAGGCGGAAACGCGGCTGGACGGCATCCTGAAAAAGTATGAAGCCCTATCCGGCGGCGTGCGCACCCATACGGATCACTATATCTTCCCCGCCGCCGCGATCTACCTGACGCTCTGCAATGCGACCACCCGGGAGCGGGCTTATGCGGTGATCGAGAATACGGCTATCGAGCATTCAAGCGAGGTGGGCCGGAAGCTGGCCAGGCTGATGAAACTCCCGGGGATGAAGCGCTTTTTCGTCTGGGTCTGGCATCCGATGGTGAAAAAGCTCTTCGGAGAGGACAGCGGCTTCCGGAATGTGTTCTACCCGAAGAAAAAGGGCGAGTACCGCATGGACGTGACTGCCTGCCCCTACTGCCGGTATTTCACCGAGCTGGGCTGCCCGGAGCTGACGAAGATCTTCTGCGCCAACGACGAGCGCTGCTACGGGAATCTCCCGGGGCTGGCATTCAGGCGGACGGGCACGCTGGGAACCGGGGCGGACCGGTGCGACTTTTGTCTGAAGATCATTTCAGAAAAGAGCGTGATAACTGATGAGCGTCGTCCTGTATGAGTCAAAGCTCTCCGCCCGGCGATGGATCGCCTGTGACCTGCCCGGCAATGCCGGATGGATCATCTGGGTGGTCTGCCTGATCCTGCTGCTGAAAAAGGGAATAACCTGGTATTCTGTTCTGGCCATCATCCCAGCCATTCTCATGCTGATCGGCGTTATCGAGCTGATCAGCGAACGCATCCGAAAGCTGGATTGGGTTCTGCCGAAAGCACGGCTTTATCGAGGCTTCGGATCGCTGACGCTGGGCGGCATCCTGGGGATTCCGATTGCGGCAGTGGGGCTGATCACATTCCAAGACCCCCTGTGCTGGTGGATGCTGGCAGGGGCCTGCCTGTGCGCGCTGTTCGCGTGGCTGATCTTCCGGGAATACCATCCGCAGAAGCAAGGAGGCGGCAGATCGTGAAAGTGCTGGTATTCGGGGCCGGGGTCATCGGCTGTTACCTGACTCATGTGCTCTGTGAGGCAGGCCACGATGTGACGCTGCTGGCCCGCGGCGCGTGGAAGGACACATTGGAATCGCACGGGCTGGAACTGCGCCATCATCTGCAGCACAGAACAACGCTGGATCATCCTGCCGTCACAGATCACATCGATGAAACAATCCGCTGGGACGCCGTCTTTGCCGCCATGCCCTACCACCAGATACATACCATTCTGCCGCAACTGGCGCAGGCGGACACGGATCTGCTTGTCCTGATTGGCAATAACATGCGGGCCGCGGCCATGCAGGAGGAGCTCCTCCGATTGTCTTCCGCTCCGAAGGAAGTCCTCTTTGCCTTTCAGGTGACGGGCGGCGAGCGGCTGAAGGATCGCGCCATTGTGGAGCGCTTCGGGAAAGCGGGGCTGGATATTGGCGCGCTGCACAGTCTTCCATCCCAGGCCGCTCGTGAAAAACTGACAGCGCTGTTCAAAGGCACAGGATACAAGATGCGCTGGCAGCCCGACATGGAAGCTTATCTCTTCTGCCATCCCGCGGCGGTTCTGCCGATTGCCTGTCTCGCCTATGCCTGCGGCGGAGATTTGCGGCGTTCCACCCGGAAGCAGCGCAGGCAGATGCTGGATGCACCGGCAGAGGCGTATGACAGGCTCACGGAGCTGGGCATTCCCATCCTGCCGGAGAAGGACGATCTGTTCTACCGCCCCGGCTTCCGCCGCTTTGTGATGCGCATCCTGTACTTCATCATGGCGAAATCTTCTATCGGCGATTTGATCGCCTGCAATCACTGCCGCAACGCGGTCGCCGAGATGGAGATGCTGGATCAGGACTTCACAGCTCTGCTGGAGCGGGGCGGGAAACCGGACATGCCCGTCTGGAACGCGCTGAAGGCGCAGATGCCCTCCTGGGAGGAGCTCCACTGGTTGTATGACAAAAAGAGACGGCAATGGCTTCAGTAACGGGCGAACAGAAGGAGTGCAGCGAATATGACCAGAAAGGATCAGATCAGGAACGCGTACCGGGCCACGGGCACGAACGCCGGCTTCTATGACGGCATGATCACCTGCTCCACCATCCCGGGGAAAGCCATCTGCCGGCTCGTGTGGAACATGGACAGGGAGAAGAACCTGCAGTATCTCGACCGGGCGCTGTCCGGCATCCCGGAGGATTTCAGCGGAAAACTGCTGGAGGTTCCGGTGGGCACCGGCGTGCTGACCATGCCGGTCTGGCAGACGCTGCCGGAGGCGGACGTCACCTGCCTGGATTACTCGGCGGATATGATGGCCGCGGCGCAGAAGAGAGCCGCCGCCCTGGGGCTGCGAAACGTCACCTTTCAGCAGGGCGATGTGGGCGCGCTGCCCTTTGCGGACGGGAGCTTCGACATTGTGCTGTCCCTGAACGGCTTCCACGCCTTCCCGGACAAGGAGGCGGCATACCGGGAGACCTGCCGCGTGCTGAAGAAGGGCGGAATCTTCTGCGGCTGCTTCTATGTGCAGGGCGGCTGCGCCAGAACCGACTGGTTCATCCGTCATCTGTACCAGCCCCGGGGCTTTTTCACGCCGCCCTACGAGACGGAGGAGAGCCTCCGGAAGCGGCTGGCAGGCCTGTACACGAAGGCGGAGGTGTCCTCCGTGGAGGGAATCGCCGTGTTCCGGTGCGTGAAGTGAGGAGCGGCTTTCTTTGACCGGGGCGATCGCCCTTGACAGATCCGCCGGTCTGTGGTAGGATACGGATGTTAGATTTATCTAACTTGCTGCTCGCGGTGCTGAGCATCGGGGCGGCCATCTTTCAGGGTGATGGTTAGTCACAACTAACACTGGAGGAGAACGATGTCAGAAGAAACCGTCATCCGCTGCTGTGCGCCGACGCTGGCGGCCATCAAGACCGGGAGTCTGTTTAACTGCGCCTTTGAAAGCCGCGCTGACATGACGGAGAGCCTGCGCGCCGTGAACCGCTGCCTGGCCGGCAAGGGGGCGCGGATGCTTCCCCTGCGGTGGCGGGAGGGCAAGGCGCTGCTCCTGCTGTACCGGCCCAAGATGCTGGAAAGCGACCTGAGCGCGCCCCTGGCGTCTGAGATTCTCCGGCTGTGCGGCTATCCGGAGGGCAATGCGGCGGAGCGGCTGACATACCTGATGCGCCGGGTGCGGGAGGACAACGCATTTCCCCACGAGATCGGCCTCTTTCTGGGCTATCCGCCGGCGGATGTGCGGGGCTTCATGGAGGGCAGGCCCTGCAGGTGCACCGGCCTGTGGAAGGTGTTCGAGAGCGATGAGGCGGAAGCGCAAAAGTACTTCGCCCGCTGCAAAAACTGCACCCGCGCTTACCTGCGGCGCAGTGAGGAAGGATGGAGTCTGTCCCGGCTGACCCTTCAGCCCCGGCAGTTTTCATACAAGAAATACCCGGAAAAGGAAGGAGAATGACCATGAGAAAACTCGTTTCAGTCCTGATGGCGGTGCTGCTGTGCGCGGTGTCCGCCTTCGGCGCGGCTGCGGAGACGACCGAAGCCAACGGCGTCTTCCCTGCCCTTGCCGGTGAAAACGGCACGACCTACGTCAGCCTGTTTGACACCATCGTGACCGAGGAGTGGAATCCCCTGTGGGTGGATTACATCGGCGCGGTCATGGGCGAGGACATGGCTCCCGCGATGGCCGCCGCCCTGCAGGGCTCCGTGACCAGCGACCTGTACGGCGATGAGGCCATCGCCGCCTTTGCGGAGGGCGGTTACGCCTTCGACTGCCACTTCATCAGCGGCGCGCAGAGCCTGACCTTTAAGGATGATGCCGTCACCGTCCTCAAAACCGACGGCACGGAGGAAACCCACACCTATGAGTACCTGGGCAAATACAGCATCGGTGAAGGCGAGACCATGCTGTACCAGGGCATGGAGATTCCCATGGCCTTCCCGGTGGACGTGTACAGGAGCACCGATGAGGCCGGAGAGTTCAACTACTTCATGATGCGGGAAGACACCATGGACACCACCTGGCATCTGGAGTTCCGCTACGGCAGCGACCTGGAAGCCCTGCAGGGCTATCTGGTGGGTCCTTACGCCTACTGGCTGGCGGCGGGCATTGACGCAAACGCCGACGCGGATACCATCAACAAGGTGATCGCCCTGTTCTGCCTGGAAAACATGGATTACTCCGCGCACACCGAGTCTGCGCTGAATCAGCTGGGAGCGCTTGGCTTTCCGGGCACCTGGCAGGCGGACATGACACCCTTCGGCGAGGCGTACGCCGGGGTGGAACTGACCATGACCATCGATGAAGCAGGTCACGGCGTCACGTTCATGAACGGGGAACAGACCGCGGACTTCGAGGCCTATGCCGTGGACAACGGCGAAAAGGGCGACGGCATCGGTCTGTACGTGGCGTACAGCAACACGGAGTATGAAGCGGAAGCCGCGCCCTATGCCATGACCATCAACGACGCCGGCCAGACCGTGCTGACGCTGACAGCGGACGACGGAACCATCAGCTGGATCAGGCAGGAGGCGGCTGAAACCATCGAGATCGCCACGGCGGAAGCGCTGGCGGCCATCAGCGGCAATCTTTCCGGAAACTATATCCTGACCGCTGACATCGACCTGGCGGGCATCGAGTGGACGCCCATCGGCGCGTTTGTCATGGGCGGCGGCGAGGAGGGCGAAGTGCCGGACATGACGGCGGCCTTCACCGGCACGTTCGATGGCCAGGGACACGCCATCCGCAATCTGACCATTGACCAGCCCGAAGGCTGGGCCCTGGGCCTGTTCGGATGCGCGGCCAATGCCCGGATCGGGAACTTCACCCTGGAAAACGCCACGGTAGACGGCAGCGTCATGACCGCTGATGTGGTGGGCTACGCCTATTGCTCCACCGTGCATGACGTGACGCTGGTGAGCGGCAGGGTGACCGCGCACTGGACAGAATTGAGCGAGGAAGGCATGTACGGCGGCATCGTCGGCGCGAGCCTGGGCAGCCTCATCACCGGCTGCGACGCGCAGGCGGACATCGTGATCCCGGACGGCACCGCCAACGCGGGCATCGTGGGCGGCGGCCTGCAGATGACCAGCGTCGTGAACTGCAAGGCGACCGGCTCGGTGACCGCCGGGAACAATTGCTACGGCATCGGCGGCATTTCCGGCTGCGGCTTCGCCTCCGAGCAGTTCACCAGCCTGACCGCGCAGGATGTCGTGCTCACCGTGGGCGACAGCTGCTTCTGGATCGGTGGCATCACGGGCTATGCCGGGGGCTATCCTGTCGAAGAACTCGGTATGCCTGTGACTGTCTTCACCAATTGCGTTATCCGCAGCGTGACCGTGACGGCTGGCGCAAACGCGGACGGTATCGGCGATATCGTGGGCAGCGGTTTCTACAGTGAAGAGATGGCCGCGAACGGCGCTCCCTTCGATCAGCCGACTCAGTTTGAGCTGGTGGACTGCACCGTGGAGTGATAAAGCGGAAGCAACAGAAATGCCGGGCAGCCGGTGAAATGCCTGCCCGGCTTACACGGCGGTACGGTGCAGGCTGCATCGTACCGCTGTCTTCAAGGGGGATTTTCCAATGAAACCCGATTACAAAAACTGGATGCCCAAGGGTATGATCCTTTCCTTCGCGGCGGGGGCTGCCGCTTCTCTGCTGCTCTGCCTGCTGTTTGCCTGCTCCGGATGGGTGTCGGGCATCTGGCAAACGGTGCTGACCGTCCTGTTTGCCGTCCTGACAGTGATCTTCTGCGGGCTGACCATCTGGTCTGTGCTCATGTACCGCGCCTTTGATTACAACGGCAGGCGGCAGATGTCCCAGCAGATCATCGAGGGTGTCGCCGCGCACGTCAAGCTGCCGCAGGGCGGAAAATGTCTGGACGTGGGCTGCGGCAGCGGTGCGCTGGCCATTGCCGTGGCAAAGCGGAATCCCAAAGCCTCCGTTGTGGGAATCGACCGCTGGGGCAAGGAATATGCCTCCTTCAGCAAAGCTCTGTGCGAACGCAACGCCCAGGCCGAGAAGGTAAAAAACACGACCTTCCAACAGGGCGACGCGACGCATCTTGATTTCCCCGATGAAACCTTCGACGCCGTGACCAGCAATTACGTCTATCACAATATTCCCGGCGACCGTCAGCGGTATCTGCTGGAAACCCTGCGCACCCTGAAAAAAGGCGGCAGCTTCGCGATCCACGACATTTTCTCCGCCTCCAGGTACGGCGATATGCAGGCGTTTATGAAAAAGCTGAAAACCATGGGCTGCCAGCGAGTCGAACTGATTGACACTGCCAGCGGTATGTTCATGAAGAAAAGCGAAGCGGCCTGGATGGGACTGTCCGGTTCAGCGCTGCTGGTGGGGAAAAAGTAACAGAGGAGGCTGCAGCATGGCAGCAAAGAAAGAAAAGAAACCGGCAAAATCGCCATCGGCCTTTGGCCGCCTGATGGAATACGCGGGCCGCTTCCGGGTGCTGACCTACCTGTCCTTAATCCTGTCAGCGCTGAGCAGCGTGCTGGCGCTGCTGCCCTTCGTGTTCCTTTGGCGAATCATCCGGGAAGTGCTGGAAGTTCAGCCGGACTTTTCCCGGGCCACCGGGATTGTCCGCAACGGCTGGATGGCCGTGCTGTTCGCTGTGCTGGCCTGGCTCGTGTATGTCAGCGCGCTGGTCTGCTCCCATGGCAGCGCCTTCCGCACGGCTGCCAACATGAAGAAAGTGCTGATGCGCCGCATCGCCCGCCTGCCCATCGGATTCGCGGACGAAATGGGCTCCGGCAAGGTGCGCCGGATCGTGACGGAGGTCACCGGCTCCACGGAGACACTGCTGGCTCATAATCTCCCGGACATGGCGGGCGCGATCACGATGCCGCTGTGCATGCTCGTCATGCTGTTCCTGTACGACTGGCGTTACGGCGTCGCCTGTCTGATCCCGATCGCCCTGAGCTTTGCTGCCATGATGCGCATGGCGGGCCCGGCCATGCAGGAGGATATGCGGCTGTACCAGAACGCCCTGGAACGCATGAGCAACGAGGCGGTGGAGTATGTGCGCGGCATCCCGGTGGTCAAGACCTTTGGGCAGACCGTCTTCTCCTTCCACCGGTTCAAAGCGTCCATCGACGATTACTGCGAATTCTGTATGCACTATACCCGGATGATGCGCAAGTCCATGATCGGGTATACCGTGCTGATCAACAGCGCCTTTGTGTTTATCCTTGGCCTCACGCTGTTCCTGATCCGCGGAGAAAACTATCAGACGGATATCCTGCTGAACTTCCTGTTTTATGTGATCTTCACCCCTGCCATCGCAACGACCATGAACAAAGTGATGTTCATGAGCGAGAATGACATGAAGGTGAAGGACGCAGTAGCCAGGATGGACACGATCCTTAGCCTGCAGCCCCTGCCGGAGGCGGAGCGCGGACAGGAGCCGCACGGCGCGACCGTGGAACTGAAGGAAGTGACCTACCGGTACGCGCCTGATGCTCCGGCGGCGGTTTCGCATTTGTCCCTGAAAGCGGAACGAAATGAAATCGTCGCCATTGTCGGCCCCTCCGGCAGTGGAAAAACCACAGTAGCTGGCCTGATTTCCCGGTTTTTCGACCCGCAGGAAGGCCAGGTGCTCATCGGCGGCGTGGATGCGCGGCAGATTCCCAAAGATGTGCTGATGCGGCATGTGGCTTACGTCTTTCAGGACAGCCGCCTGCTCAAGCGCTCCATCGCGGACAATCTACGCATCGCAAAACCGGATGCCACCGAGAGCGAAATGATGGAGGCCCTGAAAAAGGCCCAGTGCATGGATATTCTTTCCCGTTTGCCGGAGGGGATCAACACCGTGTTGGGCAGCCAAGGAACGTATCTTTCCGGCGGTGAACAGCAGCGCATTGCCGTTGCCCGCGCCATGCTGAAGGATGCCGATATCGTGATCCTGGATGAGGCCAGCGCCTTTGCCGATCCGGAATGTGAGGCGCAGGTGCAGCTTGCTTTCCGGACGATGGCCAAAGGACGGACGGTCATCATGATCGCCCACCGCCTCTCCACGGTCCGCAATGCTGATCGCATCTATGTGCTGAATAATGGAATGGCAGAAGAACAGGGTAAGCATGAAGACCTGCTGAAGAAGAACGGCCTGTATGCAGATATGTGGGCGGAATATCAGAAGGCAGTAGATTGGAAGGTAGGTGAAACGGCATGAAGCGGTATCTGATGAAACGGTTTGCCCTGACGGAAAAGGGTGCCGCGGATATGCTCAGGGCGATCATCGCGGTGACACTCTCCAACATCGCCCTGATGACCCCCGTCTGGCTGCTGTTCGCGTTTACCGGGGATTATCTGGCCGGGACAGCCGCCGGGCGCTGGGCGTATTACCTGCTCTCTGCGGCGGCCTGCCTGATCCTGATCTTCCTTCCGAACTACTGGCAGTACAACGCTACGTTCTTCGCGACCTACGTTGAATCAGGCAAGCGCCGCATTTCCCTGGCGGAAAAGCTCCGGAAGCTGCCGCTGTCCTTCTTCGGGAAAAAAGACCTGGCGGATCTGACCAGCACCATCATGGCGGATGCCGAAACCCTGGAGCACGCCTCCTCCCACCAGATCCCGCAATTCTACGGGAGCCTCATCTCCACGGTGCTGATCTGCATCGGCCTGTTCTTCTACAAATGGGAAATGGCCCTGGCGGCTGTATGGCCGATTCCCGTTGCCATCTTCATCGTAGCGGCTTCCCGAAAGGTGCAGGCGCATTTCATCCGCAGACAGTCCGAATCCAAGGTGCGGCTGAACGACGCCGTGCAGGAGTTCATCGAGACCTCCCGCGACCTGAAGAGCTGCAACGCGGAGGACGCATATCTGGCGGAGCTGGACGGCAAAATTGACGACGTGGAAAAGAAAGCCATCGGCGCGGAGCTGGGCCAGGCGGCCTTCATCGTTTCAGCCCAGCTGATCCTGAAAATCGGCATCGGCACGGTTGCCGTTGTCGGCAGCGCCCTTCTCCTGCAAGACAGGCTGAATGTGATGGAGTTCTTCTCCTTCCTGCTGGTGGCCTCCCGGCTGTATGAACCCATGAGCGGCAACCTCATCAACCTGGGCATGCTGAACCTGCTGACCGTTCCCGTGGAGCGGATGAACGAGATCACGGAGCATCCGGCCCAGATCGGAACGACGGACTTCCATCCGGCGGGATACGACATTTGCTTTGAAAACGTCGGATTCTCCTACGACCAGGACAAAACGGTCCTGCGGGATGTGTCCTTCACCGCAAAGCAGGGAGAAGTCACGGCGCTGGTCGGCCCCTCCGGCGGCGGAAAAACCACCGTCTCGCGCCTGGCCGCCCGGTTCTGGGACATCGGCAAAGGCCGGATCACGGTGGGCGGGCAGGACATCTCCCATATTGATCCTGAAACCCTGCTGGGCGTGTATTCCATTGTGTTCCAGGATGTGACGCTGTTCAACAACAGCATCATGGAAAACATCCGCGTCGGGAAAAAAGACGCTTCGGATGATGAAGTATTGGCAGCGGCCCGCCTGGCCAACTGTGATGAGTTCGCGCTGAAGCTTCCCAACGGATACGCGACCGTCATCGGCGAGAACGGCAGCGAGCTGTCCGGCGGCGAGCGCCAGCGCATCTCCATCGCCCGGGCCTTCCTGAAGGACGCGCCGATCATCCTGCTGGACGAGGCCAGCGCCAGCCTGGACGTGGAGAACGAGACGGCCATCCAGGAGGCGCTCTCCCGGCTGATCCGGAACAAGACCGTAATCGTGATCGCTCATCGGATGCGCACCGTCAGCGGCGCGGACAAGATTGTGGTGCTGGCGGACGGAAAGGTCACTGAGGAAGGCCGGCCAGAGGAACTTTTTGCGCAGACGGACAGTTTATTCCGCCACATGGCCCAGTTACAGACTGCAAGTGCAGACTGGAGTATTTGAACATGACTGTCAATGAATGCTGTGAAAGCAATGTGAAACAATCCCTCCCCCCCTTTTCAATCCCCCCGCCATGTGCTATAATACCTCTGTCGGACAGCGCTTGCTGTCCATCATCGGAAGGAAAAAGGAGGTCATTCCCATGGCGATCGTCACCACTACCGAAATGTTCCGCAAGGCCTACGAGGGCGGCTATGCCATCGGCGCTTTCAACGTCAACAACATGGAGATCATCCAGGGCATCACCGAGGCGGCTTACGAGGAGAAGGCGCCCCTGATCCTGCAGGTGTCCGCCGGCGCGCGCAAGTACGCCAAGCATGTGTACCTGATGAAGATGATCGAGGCCGCTGTGGCGGATACCGACCTGCCCATCGCTGTGCACCTGGACCACGGCCCCGACTTCGAGACCTGCAAGAGCTGCATCGACGGCGGCTTCTCCTCCGTGATGATCGACAAGAGCGGCCTGCCCTTTGAGGAGAACATCAAGGAAACCCGCCGCGTGGTGGAGTATGCCCACGATCACGGCGTGGTGGTCGAGGCCGAGCTGGGCACCCTGGCCGGCGTGGAAGACGACGTGAAGGTCGCCGCTGAGGATTCCTCCTACACCCGCCCTGAAGAGGTGGAAGAGTTTGTGACCCGCACCGGCTGCGACTCCCTGGCCATCGCCATCGGCACCAGCCACGGCGCTTACAAGTTCACCGCCGCCCAGTGCACCCGCAACGCGGACGGCATCCTGATTCCCCCGCCCCTGCGCTTTGACGTGCTGGAGGAAGTCTCCCGCCGCCTGCCCGGCTTCCCGATCGTCCTCCACGGCGCGTCCTCCGTGCCCCAGGAATTCGTGAAGATCATCAATGAGAACGGCGGCAAGATGCCCGACGCTGTGGGCATCCCCGAGGAGCAGCTGCGCAAGGCCGCCACCATGGCTGTGTGCAAGATCAACATCGACTCCGACCTGCGCCTGGCCTTCACCGCCAATGTGCGCAAGCACTTCTTCGAGCATCCGGATCACTTCGATCCCCGCCAGTACCTGAAGGATGCCCGCGACGGCATCAAGGTGATGGTGAAGCACAAGATCGTGGACGTGCTGGGCTGCAACGGAAAGGCGTAAATTCAGCGTCCAAACAGGGGGAGAGCCCGTGAGGCCCTCCCCTCATTCTTGTCTGAAACTGTCTGATGAAAGGAAAGCCAAGACATGCTGAAGCAGTCTTTTACCCGCCCGCCCATGGGCTGGAACAGCTATGACAATTACGATACCAACATCAATGAGGCCGAATTCCTGCGCAGCTGCGAGGTGCTGCGGGAGAAGCTGCTGCCCTTCGGCTGGGAGTACGCGGTGATCGACATCCAGTGGTACGCCGCGAACACCGCCTCCATGCGCGACCGCTTCCAGTACATTCCCTTCGGCCAGGTGGCCATGGACGCTTACGGACGGCTTCAGCCTGACCCGGTCAAGTTCCCCTCCTCCGCGGGAGGCAGGGGCTTTGCGCCCATCGCGGAAAAGGTGCACGCCATGGGGCTGAAGTTCGGCATCCACATCATGCGCGGCATTCCCCGGGCGGCGGCGCATCAGCACCTGCCCGTCTTAGGCGCGGAGGTCACCGCGGACATGGTTGCCAACCCCTCCAGCATCTGCGGCTGGAACCCGGACATGTACGGCGTGCGGGACACCCCGGCAGGCCAGGCCTGGTATGACAGCATCATCCGCCAGTACGCGGACTGGGGCGTGGACTACATCAAGTGCGACGACATCTGCAACACGAACCTCTATCCCAGCCATTTTGAGGCCGGGCATGAGATCGACATGCTCAAAAGGGCCCTCGACAAGGTGGAGCGGGACATCGTGCTCTCCCTCTCCCCCGGCCCGGCCCTGCTGGAGCAGAGCTGGCGCTACTGCGAGGACGCCAATCTCTGGCGCATCACGGACGACTTCTGGGACGACTGGAAGCTGCTGAAGGACATGTTCGTCCGCTGCGAGCGCTGGCAGGATCATGTGCGGGAGGGCTGCTATCCCGACTGCGATATGCTGCCCCTGGGCACCATCGGCGAGATGTTCGGCAACGGCAAGCGCATCTCAAACCTCACCCCGGAGGAGCAGCGCACCATGCTGACCCTCTGGTGCATTTTCCGCTCCCCGCTGATGCTCGGCGCCAAGCTGACCGGCGGCGCCCTCGACAGCGAAACCCTCTCCCTGCTGACCCATGAGGCCGTGCTCTCCATGAACCTGGAGGGGCAGAAGGCCCGGCAGCTCTTCCGCAATGACCGGGAGGCCGCCTGGCGTTCCGCTGGCCCGGCGGGAGACTTCCTCGCCCTGTTCAACCTCTCCGACGAGCCCCGGGAGGTAGCCGCGCCCCTGCAAAGCCCGGCGGCGCTGTCAGAGCTCTGGACGGGAGCGAGTCTTCAGGCGGAGGGGGAAGCCCGGGCCGCGCTTCCGCCCCACGGCTGCGCCCTCTGGCGGGTGACGAAACTGTAACCCGCGTTGGCACTTGCTTTCCCTTGCCCATCCGTGGTACAATCAAAGGCAGGGGAAAGCGATTTTTACATCCGCATCAATCAGTGAGGGGTGATCTGATGGACAAGCGTACACTCGGCAGGCGGATCGCGCTGCGCAGGCAGATGCTGCGCATGAGCCGCGAGGATCTGGCGGCCCGCATGGGGCTGGACGCGGGCATGGTGGCGGACTGGGAGGAAGGCCAGGCCTGGCCCGAGGTGAGCCAGCTCTCCGCCTTAGCCTCGGAGATGAACATCAGCCTGGACACCCTGCTGCGGGAGGACGCGCAGGTGAAGCAGATCGCCAAGATCGTCATCACCGGCGGCCCCTGCGCGGGCAAGACCACGGCCATGAGCTGGATCCAGAACAACTTCACCGGGCGCGGCTGGACGGTGTTTTTCATCGATGAGACCGCCACGCAGCTGATGACCGGCGGCGCGCTGCTGACCTTGGCCGCCCACAACCGGGAGTACCAGCGGGCCCTGCTCTCCCTGCAGCTGGAGAAGGAGCGGGCCTTCACCGCCCTGGCCCGGGACGCCATGACCGACCGGGTGCTGATTGTGTGCGACCGGGGCGCGCTCGATAACCGCGCCTACATGACCGAGGCGGAGTTCCAGTGGGTGCTGGGCGCGCTGGGCACGGACGAGGTAACCCTGCGGGACGACTATGACGCGGTCTTCCACCTGGTGACCGCCGCCAAGGGCGCTGAGCGCTTCTACACCACCGCCAACAATGCCGCCCGCTATGAGACCCCCGAGGAGGCCGTGCGGGTGGACAACCGCATCATCGCGGCCTGGACCGGGCATCCGCACCTGCGGGTCATCGGCAATGAGACGGCCTTTGACACCAAGATGGTGCGGCTGATGACCGAAATCAGCGCCTTCTTGGGCGAACCCATGCCGCTGGAGATCGAGCGCAAGTTCCTGATTGAGATGCCGGACGTGCGCGCCCTGGAAGCCCTCCCCAACTGCCAGCGGGTGGAAATCAGCCAGACCTACCTGCACACCGACGACGGCAGCGAGGTGCGCATCCGCCAGCGGGGCGACGCCGGCCACTTCATCTACTACCGCACCACCAAGCGCCCGGTGGAAGGAGCCAGGCGCGTGGAGATCGAGCAGCGCCTGACCCGGGACGAGTACCTCTCCCTGCTGGTGCAGGCCGATCCCGCCTGCCGCCCCGTGCGCAAGACCCGCTATTACCTTACCGAGATCGGCGTCACCTACGAGATCGACATCTACCCCGACCACAGCGACTGGGCGATCTTAGAGGTGGAGCTCTCCGACGAGAATCAGGAGATCGTCATCCCCGAAGGGCTGAAGGTCATCCGCGAGGTCACCGGGGAGAAGGAGTTCTCCAACCGGGCCATGGCGATGCAATAAAGGAGGACACCCATGCAATACCGCCCCCTTGGAAAAACCGGCCTGATGGTCAGCGAAATCGGCTTCGGCGGAGAGTGGCTGGAGCGGCACGAAAAGAGCGAGTCCGTCGCTCTGATGAAGTACGCCCACAAGCTGGGCGTCAACATTGTGGACTGCTGGATGCCTGACCCCAAGTCTCGGGATATCATCGGCGAGGCCATCGCGGAGGATCGCGCCGGGTGGATGGTACAGGGGCATATCGGCTCCACCTGCCAGAACGGGCAGTACACCCGCACCCGGGACGCGGCGCAGTGCCGCATCGCCTTTGAGGACCTGCTGGCCCGGCTGAAGACGGATTACATCGACCTGGGCATGATCCACTATGTGGACCAGGAGAGCGACTGGGAGCTGGTCTCCCATCCCGGCCCTTACCTGGATTATGTCATGGAGCTGAAGCGCCAGGGGAAGATCCGACACATCGGCCTGTCCACCCACAATCCCGTGATCGCCCAGAAGGCGGCGGAGAGCGGGCTGGTGGAGATGATGCTCTTCAGCGTGAATCCCGCCTTTGACCTGATGCCGCCGACGGAGGATATCGACGACTATTTCGCGGATCAGTACGCGGAAGGCCTGGGCGGCGTCGACCCGGTGCGCCTGGAGATGTACAAGGTCTGCGAGCAGCGCGGCGTTGGCCTCACCTGCATGAAGCCCTACGCGGGCGGCCGCCTCTTTGATGAGAAGCGCTCCCCCTTCGGCGTGGCCCTGACCCCGGTGCAGTGCATCCATTACGCCCTGACCAAGCCCGGCGTGGCCTCCGTCCTCTGCGGCTATGACACGCCGGAGCAGGTGGACGCGGCAGTGGCTTACGAGACAGCACAGGACAGCGCCAAGGACTACGCCAGCGTGCTGGCCAGCGCCCCCAGGCACACCTTCACCGGCGGCGAGTGCACCTACTGCGGCCACTGCAAGCCCTGCCCCGTCGACATCGACATCGCCATGGTCAACAAGCTCTACGATCTGGCGGTCATGCAGCCCGAAGTCCCGGCCTCGCTGAGGCAGCATTACGCCTCCCTGACGCATCACGCGGACGAGTGCATCGGCTGCCGGGGCTGTGAGAGCCGCTGTCCCTTCGGCGTCCCCGTGGCCGGCCGAATGATCCGGACGGCTGAACTCTTTGCCTGAAACGCGGGGCTGAAGCGATGGAATACCTGCTTGAAACCGCGCGGCTGAGAGCCAGGGCTTTCCGCCCCGGGGACGCGGCGCGGCTGTACGCGATTCATCTGGAAGATAACGTCCGGCAGTGGATCCCCAATGAGAGCTACGCGGACTTGGCGGAAGCGGAGGACGCCGTCCGCTTTTTCGCTGACTGTGTAAACGCGGGCCGGCTGCCCTTTGTGCTGGCCGTCGAGACCCGGGAGGGAGAGCTGATCGGGGACACCGGCGTCAACGAGGTGGACGGCCAGCCGGGCGAGGTGGAGATCGGCTATGTGATCAGCGGGCGTTTCAGCGGACAGGGCCTCGCCACCGAGCTGGTGGGCGCGATGACGGTTTTTGCCGCCGCCCGCTTCGGGGTCAGCGCCCTGTATGGCCGGGTGATGCGGGGCAACAGCGCCTCCGAAAGGGTGCTTCAAAAGAACGGCTATGCCCTCGCCTGGGAGGAAACCGGCGCGGAGGACGATCCCTATGGCCGGGGGATGCTGGTGTATGTGAAGATAAGCGAAAAAAGCAAGGGGGCGGAACCGTGACAGGCCATCGTGAACTGCAGTGCGAGGTTCATCCTTTCGGCACACTGAGCCCGCTGCGCTTTGTGGTGATCTGCTCCTTCTTTGAGGGGCAGATGCTGCTGAGCTATCACAGCGGCCATCAGTCCTGGGAAACCCAGGGCGGCCATATCGAGGCGGGAGAGACCCCCGAAGAGGCCGCGCGCCGTGAGCTGTACGAGGAGAGCGGTGTGGCTGACGCTGAAATCATCCCCGTGTGCGACTACTTTGCCTATGATTCGGAGGGCTCGTCCAACGGGCGTGTGTACGCCGCCCGCATCCGCAGGGTCGGCCAGCTGCCGTCCAGCGAGATGAGCCGCGTGCAGCTGTTTGACGCCTTTCCGGATCAGCTGACCTATCCCTCGGTCACCCCTGTCCTGTTCCGGGAAGCCCGGAAACTGCTGTTCGCCGATGCAAGCCAAGGGAGGTGAAGGCAAGCCATGGCCGAATCCTTTCTGACCCTGATGGCCGACCTGGATGAGAGCGCCCAGGCCCGCCTGTCCGGCTGGTACAGCGCCCTGCGGGAAGCGGGCTTTGACGGGGTGCAGACCCACGGCCTGCCCTTCCACATCAGCCTGGGCATGTTCCCCCTGGACCGGGAGCGGCAAGCCATAGAGACGATGGAAAAAGCCGCAGCAGCCTTCCAGCCGGTGCCGGTGCACCTGAGCCACATCGGCCTCTTCGCCGGCGGCAAGGTGCTCTTCTGCGCGCCTGAAAGGAACCCCGGGCTGGACGCGCTCCACGAGGCCTGCGATCCCTTCCCCCATCCCGACCGCCCCTGGACGCCCCACGTCACCCTGCTGATGGACGAGCCCGGCACAGTCTGCGCCGCCCTGCCTGTGCTGCTGGAGCGCTTCCAGCCCTTTGTGGCCGGCGTCACCCGACTGCACCTGTGCGCCTTCTGGCCGACCCGGGAGATCGCGGCGGCTGAACTGGCGGGAAAAAGATGAGAAGATCAGAAATACGAACAGGGAAGCGGACTGTCGGGTTCGCTTCCCTGTTTGTATTGGGCGGGTGAACATGGGCGGGAAAGGGACGTTTGTTATCCAAACTGATGATTCGGATGTCAAAAGGCCGCTTTCATGAACTGAGCCACGACTGGTTGTGGAAGACAGCGGAAATCACCACAACCAGTCGTGGCTCCAAGGTTGAAAGCGCCCTTTTGTCACCCTTACCAACTGATGAATATGGATAAAGAATATCAGTATTCCCCCAGACTCTTCACATTCGCTTCCTCGGCGATGGGGCGAACCTGGTCGAGGCACTGCATGAAGGCGGCCACCACGGCGGGATCGAAGTGGGTGCCGCTCTCCTCCTGGATGATGCCCACGGCCTTCTCGAAGGGGAAACCCTCCTTGTAGCTGCGGCGGGCCACCAGGGCGTCGAACACGTCCGCCACCGCCATCACCCGGGCGGACAGGGGGATCTCGCTGCCCTTCAAGCCCTTGGGATAGCCCTTGCCGTCCCAGCGCTCGTGGTGGTACTCGGTCAGGTTGCAGGCCTCCTTCAGGTAGCCGGCGGCGTCTCCGGCCACCACGTCCTTCACCCGCTCCAGGATATGGCCGCCGATGACCGTGTGCTTCTTCATCTGGCTGAACTCTTCCTCGGTCAGCCGCCCCGGCTTGTTCAGCACCGCGTCCGGAATCTGGATCTTGCCCACGTCGTGCAGCGGCGCGCTGCTGGTCACCTCGCTGATGTATTCATCCGTCAGCTCGTCCGGATGCAGACCCATCTCCCGCATTTTCTCCATGATGATGTGGGCGTAGGTGGCGGTGTTGCGCACATGGTTGCCGGTGCACTTGTCCCGGCTCTCCACCACGTCGGCCAGCACGAGAATCAGGCCGTTCTGCAGCCGGGAGATCTGCTCGTTCTTCTGCTGCACGTCCTGAATGTAGCGCACGGTCTCGTCGGTGGTGGCCTCCAAGGCGCGGTACAGGTTCTCGATCTCGTCGCCGGTGGAGATGCCCAGGGAGCGGATGCGCTCGAGGGTCTCCTGCCGGGCGCTGGCGCTGCCGTAGGCGAAATCATCCGCAGCGTCCGCCATGGCGTTGATAGGCTGCACGATATTGTTTTCGGCCAGGTGCGCGCCTACCGCCAGCAGCAGGAGCAGGAAGGCGAGGAAGAGGGAAATGACCTTCGTCAGGAAGACGATCCCGCTGCGGATGAGCTCGGTCATGGAGATGTCCACGCCCACATAGCAGGCGCAGGCTCCCGTGGCGTCCCGCACGGGCATATAGACGGAGAGCAGCCAGCCGTAGGTCTCGTTGGAGACCACCGGCTCGATCTCCTCGCCCCGCAGCAGGGCTGGCAGATGCTGCCGGAACGCCTCGTCAAAGGGGATGATCTCCCCGGGCGCGCTGCCCTCGGTGTCCGGGGTGTCCGGGTCGAAGACCACATGGCAGCCGTCCTCTGAGATGCGGTAGACGTAGACGTACTGGATATCCTCCGCGCTGGCGGCGATGTCGGCCAGCCGGCTCTCGATCATCAGGTAGTCCGTGGCGTTTTCGCCCTCGGTCAGGTATTCGTCCACCCGGTTGGGATCAAAGCAGGAGGCCGCTGTCCGCGCCACGCCCTGGGCCATCCGGCTCTCCTTCTGAATCATCGAATCCCTGTACAGGGTCAGGCTGATGGCGGTGATGACGCCGGTCACCAGCACCGCGGTGGCCGTGATGAGCAGCATGACCTTCACCCGCAGCCGCAGGCCCCTGTGGAGGCCCTTCGGGCGGGCCTGGGCCGGAAGCGCGTCCCCGTCGAGGCGCAGCCTGGCCTGAAGGGATTCGGGAATGAGCCGCAGCGCCAGGACAGCGATGAGCACGGTGATGGACTTGTCCAGCAGGTCGATGAGCAGATCCGCCGCCAGCTGGGCGATAAAGGCCAGAGTCAGGCCTCGGCTGAGGAAGAAGGCGGTGAGTCCGGCGGAGATGCCCTCGCCGGTGTTCTCCCCGTAAAGGAACCAGGTGAGCACCGAGCCCATGCCGCCGCCGATCAGGGCCAGCAGGGCGATGACACCCAGCAGGTGGGGCAGACGCCTGAACCAGCCCCGCCCGCTGCACCAGGCCGCGCAGATGGCCAGCAGGACGTTGATGGAGCTGTAAAAGACCGTGGCGCTGTCGCTCAGGTCGTTGATCAGGTTGGTGACCAGGCCTACCGCGATGCCCGGGACAGTGCCCCCCAGCACCGCCGCCAGCACCGTGCCGATGCTGTCCAGGAACAGCGGCAGCGACAGGGAGGCGGCCAGGCGCGCTCCGGCGAGGTTGATCAGGATGCCCGCGGCGCAGACCCCGAGGCTCACAAAAAACCTCCGGCGCTTGTCCGCCCTGACCTGCTCGCTCGCCATTGCCCATCCCTCCCGCGCATGGTTTTGAACCAGTTGCATCATAGCACGATTTCCAGATGGAGGCAAGAGCGGAAACGCCTTCCGCCCCGGCGCAGGCCGCAATTGTCTTCCCCGCAGCCCTCCCGTCGCAGGCCAAAACAGCGGCAGCATCCATGCCTCCAGGCCTACACTTCGCCCGCCTGCAGCCCTTCAAATATCAAAAAAGTGGTAACGAAACCGCAAAATTCTGTAAAAACTTCGGAAAAAATGGTAAATTCCTCTCGAAATTCGCCATGAAAAATTGACAAAATGGAAATATGGTGGCATAATAGCGCTGAACCTGACGGAAACTCCAGCGGGCGGGAAAGGAGGTTGAGCCATGTCCCAGTCCTATGAACTCACTTATTATATGCATTCCGGCTTCAGCCTGGCCTGCGACGACATTCTGCTCGTCTTTGACTACTGGCTGGGCGAGTTCGGCGAGCTGCCGGTGGACAGGCGCATCACACCCATCTGGCTGCGGCAGTTCCGGGCTGTGTACGTCTTCATCAGCCATTCCCACCCGGATCACCTGGACCCGGAGGTCTACGCCTGGCAGGACGCGGGCATCCCGATCCAGTACATCGTGTCCTATGAGCTGCCCGCTTCCTTCGGCGGCCGCCGTGTCTCCCCGGGGGATGAATTCACCCTGGAGGAAGGGCTGACGGTCAAGGTTTTCGATTCCACCGACCTGGGCGTGTCCTTCCTGACCGAGGTGCGGGGCCTGCGCTTCTTCCACGCGGGCGACCTGAACTTCTGGCACTGGCGGGAGGAGAGCACCGCCGCTGAAATCGACGAGGCCGAGGCGGCCTTCCACACCGCCTGCGAGCCCCTGACTCAGGAGAAGCAGATCGACCTGGCCTGCTTCCCGGTGGACCCCCGGCAGGGCCAGCTCTTCGACGTGGGCGCGGTGTACTTCCTGATGACAGTGAAGCCCCGGGTGCTCCTGCCCATGCACTTCTGGGAGCGGGCCGAGATCGCCCTTGAGTTCGCCCGCCGCAACCGCTCCCGCCAGAGCGAGGTCATCGCCCTGACCCAGCCCGGCGAGCGCGTCCTCATCGACATGGAGGACGACGGCTTCCTGAACCTGGCCATCCCCGAAATGCGCACCGCCGCCCCCACCCGCCGCGCCCAGGAAGGCGCCGATCCCTTCGCCGGCTCCGACCTGCCGGTGGATCTGGGGTGAAAGACGATCCGGCGATACGAAACTCATGTTGAGGGTGACAAAAGGGCGCTTCCGACCTTAGAGCCACGACTGGTTGTGGAAATTTCCGCTGCCTTCCACAACCAGTCGTGGCTTGGTTCAGGAAAGCGCCCTTTTGACATCCGAATCAACTCATGCAGGAAAGACAAACAATACAGGCATGGCACCGAGCGACCGGTGGACAGTTCTCACTTGATATTCTTCAGTTTTCAGTATGCGTTATTCATCATATAGCCCGTCCCCGGGATTTTGGGGACGGGCTATGATATTCAATCCTTGCTCTCCACCCGGAGGGTCTCTGTGACTCCGGCAGCCAGGCCTGCCAGACCCTGGATCTCACTGGGAATGATGATCTTGGTCGCCTGCCCCTTGGCTGCCGCCTCAAACGCCTCCATCGCCCGGAGGCGCAGCACCGCGTCAGAAGGCGCAGCCTCGTTCAGATACCTGAGGCCGTCAGCGGTTGCCCGCTGAATCTTCCGGATGGCTTCCGCCTCGCCCTCGGCTTCCAGCACCTGAGATTCCCGGCGCGCTGTCGCCCGGAGGATTGCGGCCTCTTTTTCAGCGGTGGCCTTCAGGATCGCGGATTCCTTTTCACCCTCAGCCTGAAGGATCGCTGCCTTTTTCTCACCCTCTGCCCGCAGAATGTTTTCCCGGCGCTCGCGCTCCGCTTTCATCTGCCGCTCCATGGAGTCCTTCACATCCTGGGGCGGGTCGATGTTCTGCAGCTCCACCCGCGTCACCCGGATGCCCCAGGGATCGGTGGCCTCGTCCAGCACATAGCGCATCTTTGAGTTGATCACATCCCGGCTGGTCAGGCACTGATCCAGCTCCAGCTCGCCGATGATGTTGCGCAGGGTGGTGTTGGTCAGCATTTCCAGCGCCAGCTCCGGATTCTCGATGCCGTACACATACTGTTTCGGATCGGTAATCTGCATATAGACCACCGCGTCGATGTGCATGGTGACGTTGTCCTTTGTGATGACCGGCTGGGGCGGGTAGTCAAAGACTTTCTCCTTCAGGGAGATGCGCTTGTAGATGGTATCCACGAAGGGCGCCTTCATGTGCATGCCCACCTGCCAGGTGGTCTTGTAAACACCCAGCCGCGTGATCACCCAGGCTTCCGCCTGCGGCACGATGCGGATGTTGCGCAGCAGCAGAACCAGCAGGATCAGCAGACCCAGCACGATCAGCAGGGGAGCCATGATTTCCGATTCCAGGATGTTTCCGTTCACGTCCATTCCTCCTTCATTCCGGTTGTTCCGACTGTATTCAGCGCTGTGATTCCCCGGCGCGGTTTGGTGTGACCATCAGCTTTGCGCCCTGGATTCCACAGGCCCGCACGATGGTATCCACGGCGATGACCGAGCCGTCCTCTGAGCGGGCTGTCCAGACCTGGCCGGCGATCTTCACCTGTCCCTCGCCCTTGAGCTCATCGATTTCACGGATCACCACGCCTTCCTTCCCGATCACCGCGTCGGCGTTCGTCGCGGTTTTTTTCGCGTTCACATACCGCAGCGCCAGAGGACGCAGCAGGAGCACGAAGAGAAGCGAGGACAGCGCAAAGGCAATGATCTGTACAATCAGGGAAGCGCCGCTCAGGCTGCACACAAAAGCGATCAGCGCACCGAAGGCAAACCAGAGACAGATGAGGCCGGGCCCAAGGCCCTCCACCACCAGCAGAATGACAAAGAGCGCGAGCCAGATATACTTCAGCAAAGACATCCCTTCCTTTCTGTATTGTCACCGTATCTTTTTCATCATTCCCGGATACTTCCACGCGAAGATGGCCGTGCACAGCAGGGCGGCGGTCGCGTCGGCGATGGACTCGGCCAGGTAGACGCCGGTGACGCCCATCAGACGGCGCAGGAGCAGCACCAGGGGGATCAGCAGGATCAGCTTGCGCAGCACGGCGATGAACAGGCTGATCTTAGGCTGGCTCAGGGCCACAAACATGGTCTGGCAGGCCCGCTGCAGGCCGAAGATCAGCATGCCGGACAGGAACCAGGGGGTACAGGCTTCCACCGTGTCGATCAGCTCTGTGCTGTCGGTGAACAGGCCGGCCATCACCCGGGGGAAGCAGAGCATGGCCAGCGTCATCAGCAGGTTGTAGCCCACCATCACCGCCGCGATGACCCTGAAGGCCGCGTGCACCCGCTCCGCATCGCCCCGGCCGTAGTTGTAGCTCACCACCGGCGCGGCCCCCTGGTTGAAGCCGTTCAGCGGCACGCCGATGAGCTGCATGCCGCTCTGCATCACCGCTAAGGCGCTGACGTAGATCGGGCCGTAGGCCGCTAAGGAGGAGTTGAGGGTGAAGCCCACCAGGCTCTCGGTGGTGCTCATCACAAAGGGGGAAAGCCCCAGGGCCAGCATGGGCCCCAGCACAGCCCAGTCCGGGCGGAGGCGCTTCCGGCGCAGGCGCAGGCTGGCCTTGCGCGACAGGAGAAAGCCCAGCACCACCGCGCAGCCCGCCGCCTGGGCGATGACCGTCGCCATGGCCGCGCCCCGCACCCCCAGGCCGAAGGTGAACATCAGCAGGGGATCGAGGGCAAGGTTCGTCAGGGCGCTGAGGGTCACCGCCGCCATCGAAATCTTCGGCTGGCCCTGGCAGTTGACGAAGGGGGTCAGCCCCAGCATCAGCATCACAAAGAGGGTGCCGGGCAGGTAGGCGGTGAGGTATTCGAGGGCATAGGGCATCAGCGTATCGTCTGCCCCGGCCAGGCGCAGCAGGGGGCGCGCCAGCAAAGTGAGCGCCAGGGTCAGCGTCAGGGCTAAGGCGGTCAGCAGGGTGAAGCCGCTGCCCAGGCACTTCTCCGCCCGCTCCCGGTCGCCCCGGCCCAGGGCAATGGCCGCCACCGGCCCGCCGCCCCCGCCCACCAGGCCGGAGAAGGCGGAGACGATCAGCAGCACGGAGCCGCACACCCCCACCCCGGCCAGGGCTTCCGCGCCGATGCCCGGCAGGTGTCCGATGAAGATCCGATCCACGATCCCGTAGAGCAGGTTGACCAGCTGCGCCGCCACCACCGGCAGGGACATGCGGATGATCAGCGGCAGCATGGGCGCCTTCGCCATCTGCTCTTCCCGGCCCGCCATGACTCCTCCTCCTTCAGTCCGCCCAGTCCCCGGCCTCTTCCCGCTCAGTCCCGGCCTCATCCCTTGCCTCATCCTTCGGCTGCATGGCCTTCAGCGTGTCCTCAAAGCCCCGCAGCGCCGCAAAGGGCATGAAAATCTTCGCCCGGTCTGCCCGGGCCATGGGCGGATGCTTCCGGGAGAAATCGTCCCCCTCGTGCACCGGCCGCTCTTTGCTGCGGATGTCCTCATAGGTATCAGGCATGTTACCTCCCGCGGACGCATGGTTGAAGCATATTCTGCGGCTGATGTCCGCCGCTGCCCCTGATTATAACGCAAAGCCCGCCCCGCCGCAACCGGAAAAGCGCGCTTCGGGCCGGCGGCGTCCGTCCGCGTCTTGACAAACCAGCCTCATTCTTGTTATACTGTGCGCGTAAGGCGGCCCCCGAGGGGGGTCAAAATTCAACAAGGAGGCTTTCACATGAAGAAGCTCGTTTCCCTGTTCCTGTGCCTGGCCCTGCTCCTCTCCTGCGCGGCGTTCGCGTCCGCTGAGGAGGACGTCATCACCTTAGACGTCATCATCTGCCAGTACGGGCCCAACACCCAGGACTGGTTCCTGGGCACCGGCATGGACGGCTCCAGCTTCGTGGAGAAGTTTGAAGCGGCCAACCCGGGCATCAAGCTGAACCTGGAGGTCGTGTCCTGGAACGACGTGTACACCGTCGTCAGCACCCGCATCTCCGACCATAACGCCCCGGACATCCTGAACATCGACGTGTTCGCCGACTATGCCAACGAGGGCCTGCTGCTGCCCGTCAGCGACTGGTGCCCCGAGGATCTGTACGCGGACTTCTTCCCCTCCTTCATCGAGCAGAGCCGCATCGGCGACACCGTGTGGGCCGTGCCGGATCTGGCTTCCGCCCGCGCGCTGTACTACAATGTGGACATCCTGAACGAGGTCGGCGTGGAAGTGCCCACCACCTGGGCCGAACTGGAAGACGTCGCCCAGCAGATCATCGATTTCTATGACGGCGAGATCTATCCCTGGGGCCTGGACATGACCACCGACGAAGGCCAGGCGGCCTTTGCCTACTACACCTGGGGCAACGGCGGCGGCTTTGTGGACGCCGAGGGCAACTGGGCACTGAACAGCGATGAGAACGTGGAAGCCATCGAGTTCGCCATCGGCCTGGTGAACAAGGGCTACACCAACCCCTCTCCCGCCACCCAGACCCGCTATGACCTGCAGGATATGTTCGGCGCCGGCAAGCTGGCCATGGTCATCGGCCCGAACTCCATCCCCTCCTACATGGCGCAGAAGGGCTACACCGGCATCAATTACGCCACCGCCGGCATCCCCGCCAACGCGGGCAAGACCTCCAGCTCCGTGGGCGTCATGGACCGCGTGATGGCCTTCCGCGACGACAGCTATCCGGATCAGGCGAAGCGCAACGAAGCCATCGGCAAGTTTGCCAAGTTCTTCTATGATCCCGCCAACTATGTGGGCTGGGTCTCCATGGAAGACTTCCTGCCCGCTGTGAACTCCGCCGTGGCCGAGCTGGTCGCCCAGAATCCCTCCTTCGAGGCCTGGCTGAACGTGCTGGACAGCGCCCAGTTCTATCCCACCACCAAGGCGGAATGGGCGGACGTGAAGATCGGCAGCATCAACGCGGAGCAGCAGGCGCTCATCGGCGGCAACGTCCGTGAGCTGCTGGACGCCCTGCAGGCGCAGATCACCGGCAAGTAATTCCCGCACCCTGCTGACAGCCCGGCCCTGTGCCATCGCGGCAGGGGCCGGGCTGCGGAGGGGCCGCCACTACGGTCTGGCCCCTCTTTCTTATGAGGCGAAGGAGACAAGGAGGACGGGCTTATGGATGCCATCCATTACCGCCGCTGGTGGACGCCCTATCTGTGGCTGCTGCCCAGCGTGCTGCTGATGCTGATTTTCGTGGTCTTTCCCATCGGCATCGTTTTCAGGCTGTCCTTCAGCGAGATCTCCAGGGCCGGCGTGGTGGGCGGCTTTGTGGGGCTGGACAACTTCATCGCCGCGGTGCGGGAGGCCGCCTTCCCCACGGTCATGTGGAATACCCTGATCTGGGTGGTGTCCGTGGTGGGGCTCTCCACCCTCATCGGCTTTGTGGTGGCGCTGGTGCTGAATTCAGAATTCCACGGCCGCAAGCTGGCCCGCTCCATCGTGGTCTTCCCCTGGGCCACCTCTCTGGTGGTGCAGGCCTCCATCTGGAATTACATCATCAAGGCGGAGTACGGCAACCTCAACAGCCTGCTGCTGAACACCGGCCTCATCAGCCACGCCGTCAACTGGCGCTCCTCCTACCAGGTGGAGTTCATCTGGGAATGCGGGGTGGGCATCTTTGTGACGATCCCCTTTGTGGCCTTCACGGTGCTGGCGGGGCTTCAGTCCATCGACGGCGCCTACTATGAGGCCGCCACGGTGGACGGCGCGGGCTTCTGGAAGAAGCTCAGGCACGTGACCCTGCCCCTGGTTCGGCCCTCGCTGACCATCAGCACGGTGCTGAACATCATCTACGTGTTCAACTCCTTTCCCATCATCTACACCATCACCAAGGGCGCGCCGGCCCACAAGACCGACACCATGGTGACCTACCTGTACATGCTGGCCTTCTACGAGCAGCAGAAGGGCCCGGCCACGGCCATGTCCATGATCGGCTTCATCCTGCTGTGCGTGGTGGCCGGCCTCTACATGGCGGCGACCATGCGGAAGGAGGCGCAGTGATGCGAACCAGGGGCAATACCGCCGGGCGTGTCCGGACAGGCCTGCTGCTCTCGCTCATCGCGGCGGCGCTGGCGCTGATGCTGCTGAGCCTCCCCCTGTGCGAGTTCACCTCGTCGGTCTATTCCAAGCGCCTGGGCAACACGAAGGTGGGC
The DNA here is from genome assembly GCA_017534885.1 of Clostridia bacterium. Lineage (GTDB taxonomy): Bacteria > Bacillota > Clostridia > Christensenellales > Aristaeellaceae > RUG11272. Next base: position 34,051 of record JAFXVR010000051.1, read on the forward strand.
GATGAGAAGTACGTCACCGCCCGGAGCGAGGCCGAGGCGGAGCTGGCAAGGCACATTCAGGAGACCGGCCGGACAGCGGAGCTGCGGGAGGACGTGCTGGAGCGGGTCAACTCCAAGGGCGTCACCACCACCATGATCACCCTGACGGTGGAGGAGAAGCAGACCCGCAGCGGCTGGGCCTTCATGGCCTCCGGGCTGACCGCCGGGCGGGAGCTCCTCCTGCTGGCGGCCTGTGTCGCGCTCTCCGGCGTCTTTCTCGCGGTGAGCGTCCTGCGCTCCCCGGGCAAGGCGCCCCGGCAGCTCTCCGGCATGGACAAGGGCCTGCGGGGCGCGGCCTGCTGGCTGGCGCTGGCCGCCCTGATCATCCTGCCGGTCTTCATGCTGACCTGCAATGTGGAGCTGATCCGCCGCGTGAGCCTGGGCGCCGCCGGTCTGACGGACGCCACTGCCACCGTCAGCCGCATCGACCGCTTCCTCTTTGAGGGCAAGGCCGGCGAAAACGCCCTGACCATGGCCGCCGGCATGAGCCTGCGCAGGCTCTGGCCTCTCTGGGCGCTGCTGCCGGTTCTGGCCGCCCTGCTCTGCGGGGCGATCCTGGTCTGCCGGGGCAGCCTCGGCGCGCAGCTCGCCCGGGGCGCGCTCTACCTCTTTGTGATCGTTCTGTGCGTGCTCATTCTCTACCCCTATTATGTGATGCTCATCACCGCCTTCCGGGACAACGCGGAGAGCACGGACATGAACTTCCTCCACCTCTGGCCCACCCGGTGGCTCTGGGGCAACCTGAACGCCATTGTGGACCGGGGCGTGCTGCAGTATCTGGGCAACTCCATCCTCCTGGCTGGCGGCGCGACAGCCATCGCCCTGCTCTGCGGCATCCCGGCGGCCTACGCCATGGCCCGGATGCGCTTCCGGGGACGCAACGCCTACCTGGGCTTCATCATCATGAGCCAGATGTTCGCGCCGGTGGTGCTGCTGGTGGGCATCTCCACGCTGATGCGCAATCTGGGCCTCAACGACAGCATTCCCGGCCTGATGCTCATCAACGCGGCCTTCAACCAGGCCTTCGCGGTGTGGCTGCTCCACGGCACCTTCCGGGCCATCTCCCCGGAAATGGAGCAGGCCGCCTGCATCGACGGCTGCGGCACGGTGGGCGCGCTGATCCGGGTGCTGCTGCCCATGGCCATGCCCGGGGTCGTCACCACGCTGATCTTCGTGTTCATCAACGCCTGGAACGAGTACACCATCTCCACCGTACTGATCTCCACCCCGGCCAAGCGCCCCATCACCGTGGGCATCACCCAGTTCTCCTCCTTCAACATGATCGAGTGGCACCTGCTCTTCGCCTCCGCCCTGCTGGCGACCATCCCGGTGGTCATCCTCTTCATGTGCATCGAGAAGCATCTGGTGTCCGGCCTGACCGCCGGCGGCGTGAAGGGCTGAAAGGCTGATGACAGAAAGGCTGACAGACAAGGAGGAAAGCCTGTGATGCTGAATGTGCCGCAGGTGCTGCCCGCCGGGCCCGTGACGCTGCGCCCCTTCGGGGAGGGCGACCTGGACGCCGCCTCCGCTCTCTTCACCCACCCGGAGGTCAGCCGCACCTACATGCTGCCGGATTTCCGCTCGCAGGAGGAAGTCCGCGCCCTGTTCGAGCGCCTGGCCCGGCTGTCCCGCTCTCCGGAGCGCTTTGTGCGGGGCGTCAGCCTCTCCGGTAGTCTGATCGGCCTCATCAACGAGGTGCACGTCAGCGGCGGGAGCATTGAGCTGGGCTGGGCGATTCATCCCCGATACTGGGGGCAGGGCTATGCTTCCGCCGCCGCGTCCGCGGCCATCGGGGCCCTCTTCGCCGCGGGCTTTGACACCGTCCGGGCCGGCGCCTTTGAGGAAAACCCCGCCAGCCTGCGGGTGATGGAAAAGTGCGGCATGCAGCCCACCGGCGAAACCGAGGAGATCGCATACCGGGGCCGGACGCACCGCTGCGTCTGCTGCGCCATCAGCAGGGAGCCGCGCCCGCTGACTGAAGCGTGAGGCAAAAACAAATCTCCCGGCCGCTGTCCTCGCGGATCCGGGAGATTTTCTTTCGGTTGTAGAGCTTCTTGCTCTCCACCCTGCGGGTCACCGGCGGGAAGCCCCATACGGCGCGTCCCTCGGCGGCCAGCCGCTTCTTTTCCTTCTTGCTCAGCTTGTCCTTCGGCACCATCTTGTCCATACCGATCCTTCCTTTCCGGACAGGGAATGTCCGGGGATATGATAGCACAGGAGGGGCAGGGGTGTAAAGAGGCGGCAGTCGATTACGGATCCTGGGGGCAGGGAAGGAACTTTTCTGAAGAAAAGATTCCTTCCCTGCCCCCAGACCCCCATCCCATCTTCAAAAGACTTTTATCTTTTATGGAGCAGGTATGGATCGGGTTCTTGCAGCGAGATCGTGCAGATGGCAGCCTGGGCTTCCATACAGATGAGGCACAGACCCGGAAACAGGGTTGTTCTGATCGTCGCGATTCATCCATGATTCGGATGTCAAAAGGCCGCTTTCATGAACTGAGCCACGACTGGTTGTGGAAGACAGCGGAAATCACCACAACCAGTCGTGGCTCTAAGGTTGAAAGCGCCCTTTTGTCACCCTTACCATCCATAGGTTTGTAAGCGATTGCCCTGGGGTGTAAAGAGGCGGGCAGCCTGCAGTTCAGGCGGTTCAGCCGGGAGGATGTAAAAATTCCCTGCTCAATTGACTTGCGCGGCGAAATCGGGTACAATGGTGAGGCTGAAAGGAGCGCGATCCATGAAGAAATCAGCGATCTGGATCATGATTCTCGCGCTGGTGCTGCTTGGCAGCCATGCGCTTGCGGTTGACTATTCCGAAAGAGCCTGCTACTCGATTTACGTCATGCGCCGGGACAGCACCCTGTATTCCTACACCGAGGGCGACGGCTCCAACGGACTGCGGTTTGAATATACCGCCATCGGCACCCTGCCCGCTGGCACGCCGGTGTCCTCCAAGGGCACGCAGGAGGGCGAATATCAGCAGATCCGCTACATTGACGGGGACGACCACTGGGCCAGCGCGGCGGTGGAAAAGGGCTCCGTGGGGGACGCCTTCACCATCCTGGATGTGGGCATCGGCTACCGGGTCAAAATCCCCACGGCCGCCATTCGCGCCGGCGCGCAGATGGTCTTTGACTACGTCTCCTGGCGCTACGGCGTCGATCCCAACATGGCGGATGTCCGCCGGGGCATGCGGGGCGGCAGCGCCTCCGCGCCGACTCCCTCCCCCGAGCCCATCACCGATTCCTTCTACAGCGTCGCCCGGGAGGGCGGCGGCACCGAGCTGGTGGAGCTGGTGAACCTGGGCACCGCCAGCAGTCTCATCTTCAGCCAGCGGGGCGAGCAGGAGATCCCCACGGCTGACCTGATCTGGGAGAGCAACGCCCCCGCCGGCCAGCGCGTGGCCTGGATCGTCAGCAACACGGGCAAGGCCAACATGCGCCGCCAGGCGGGCAGCGAGGGCCGTGTCATCAAGCAGTGCGCCGCGGGACTGATGGTGGCGGTGACCGATCTGGGTGAAAAGTACACCGGCATCATCTGCGAGGGCGTGCAGGGCTATGTGCTCACCGCCGCCCTGGGCTTCCCGGAGAATGAATCCTTAGCCGCGGTGGCCGTCACCGCCTTCCACGGCACCACCGCCGATACCAAGCACAAGATCAACCTCCGGGCCAAGGCTTCCTCCGCCAGCCGCCGTCTGGCCCAGTTTGGCTGCGGCGAGCAGGCCGAGGTGCTGAGCACCGACGAGGAGTGGGCCGAGGTGGTCCTCCTGGGCTGGCACGGCTATATCCAGAATGACTTCCTGGAGATGCACCTGCCGCCCATCGACGTCAGCGTGACGCCGGAAGAGCCCGCCGATCCCGCCCTGAACGAGAAGCTCTGGACCTACCTGGAGCAGGTGTGGCTGCCGGACTATCAGGAGGAACCCAAGCCCCAGTGGAGCCGCGAGGACATCAGCGCCTTCATCCGGGGCATGATGCGGGCGGGCTTCACCTTCCCGGAGGCCTTCCTGAACACCATGTACGGCCGGGGCAGCGCGGAAAGCCGCTCGGACGTATATGTGCTGCTGCAGACCTGCTACGCCCAGCTGGGCGATTACCTGCAGTTCACGGTGAAGGATCAGTACCGCCTCTATCAGCTGATGCGCGACGCCGGCGTGGCCGCCTATCAGGATGAGAGCGCCCAGCACCCGGCCCTGCCGCCGGAGGGCAGCCCCAGCCAGGCCGATGTTCTGGCCTCCTGCCGGAGCGAGCTGATGAGCCGCTTCCGCCTGACCGAAGAGCAGCTGGACCGGATGCACGTGCTGATCCGCTGCCTGACCGACACGGACACAGCCGGCGTCCTCTGGCAGCTGGACTGGATGGACGCTGAAGGCTCCACCGCCTACAAGACCCGCTACCGCTGCGTACAGCGCGCGGGGAGCAAGGAGTGGACGGTGCAGGAGATGGGGAATGAATAGAGCTGTTAGCTATTAGCTGTTAGCTGTTAGCTGGATACGGGAACTGAAAATATAGGCCCTGCGCTGAACGGAATGGAGCGCAGGGCTTTTGAATGAATACTGAAGACTGAAAACCAATCAAGCACTGTGTCAGATGCTGCGCCCTGTGGCAGCCTTCCGCGATTTATGTTTGAAAAGCGTGCGGCGCTGTGATAGAATGCCAGAGAGAAAGCCTGTATCCCAATCTGAACGAAAGGGTAAACGGGAGTTGGAGATGGCAGCATGATCAGAAAAGCGGAGAGCAAGGATCTGGCACGCATTGCGGAGATTCAGGTATTCAACTACCGCCTGTATTTCTATCCCATATTCCAAAGTGATGCATACTATTTTTCGGAATTGCAGGTTCCTTCGCTCATGCGCAGCTATGCATCGGAGCTTGACAGCCTCTATGTGTATGATGACGGCGTCGTCAAAGGGTTTATCAAGATTGAAGGCACCTATATTGCAAGGCTGTTTGTGGAACCCGTTCTTCAGAATGCCTCCATCGGCGCCCATCTGCTGGAGTACGCGGTCAGCGAGCACCACGCGGATCATCTCTGGGCGCTGGAAAAGAACACAGGGGCGATACGCTTCTATGAAAGACACGGCTTTTTCGCAGCGGGGGAGAGGAAGCCGGAAGAAGGAACGGCAGAATACCTGATTCTTTTAAGAAGGAAATGAGTTCTTGCGGGCAATTCCCGTTTGAAAAGCGCTCTGCGCTGTGATAGAATGTGGGAGAGAATCGATTCATCGAAAACGTCGCCTCCAGAGGCTTCACGCTCCTGATGGCTGAGATCACCATTGGCCTGCTGGCCATCATCCCGACACTCAACGTCATCGTATGCGTCGAATCCCGAACCGATGCCTATATCCCGATCTGACCGAAGGGGTTCCCAAGCCATTCCTTTCGCTTGACGCCATACTGTTCAGGGGATGCTGACCGGAGGCTGGGATTGGAATCGGAAAGAGCTGCTGAACCTGATGGGTCATACGGAGGGGTGGCACGTTGAAGCGCTTGCATCCGCAGACTATTGATACGGATGTCAAAAGGACGCTTTCCTGAACCAAGCCACGACTGGTTGTGGAAGGCAGCGGCAATTACCGCAACCAGTCGTGGCTCTAAGGTTGGAAGCAACCTTTTGTCACCTTCAACAGTCTTCAGTTTACGTGAAGCAGTTTACCTTCAACCTCCCACCTTCGTGCTGGAGATTCCCGTCTGGTACATCTGATGCCCCTCGCTCCCTCCGATTGACGAACCCCCCGCCATCTGCTATAATGCCCCTGTCCCCGGCTTGCCGGATACAGAAAGGAACGTACCGATGAAACGAGTGCTCGTGCTTGCGCTGGCCTTCGCCCTGCTTTGCTCCTCCGCGCTGGCGGAGCTGGGCGGCGAGGTCTCCTATACGCCCCTGCCCTGGGACGCTGAAAAGTCCCCCTACGCGCCCAAGCAGGAGAATTACCTGCCGGACCTGGCGGGCTATTCGGACAGCACCATCGACATCCGGGTGGAGCACCGCGTCCTGGAGGACGTGCCCATCATCGTCTGCTATATCAAACTGGCGGATGCCAGCCAGATCCGCACGGGCACCATGGGCAAGTTCCCCTCCAAGGCCGTGCGGAATGTGCACCGGCAGACGCGCCAGCTCAACGCGGTGGCGGCCATCAACGGCGACTGGTTCATCAACCACACCGAGGGCATCGTGTACCGCAACGGGGAGCAGCTCCGCTTCCGGCCCAACAAGAACCGGGATACGCTGATCATCGACCAGCGGGGCGACCTGCACATCCTCGCGCCCACCCCCGCCGAGGGGAACAGGGATCAGCAGGCCCAGTGGTGGGAGAACTACTGCGCCGAGAACGACATTGTGCCCATCCACACCTTCTGCTTCGGGCCCGGGCTGGTTGTGAACGGTGAGATCAACCCGAACATCAACGTGGACAAGGTAGGCAACAAGCCCACCTACCGCAACAAGCGCATGGCCATCGGCCAGGACGGTCCCCTGAGCTATGTCATCATCTGCTGCAACGGCCCGGCGGACAACCCCACCAGCGGCGTGACCCTGCGCCCCGTCGCCGAGCTTTTCATCGAGCTGGGCTGCAGCAACGCCTACAACCTGGACGGCGGCGGCTCCGCGACCCTGGTGCTGGACGACAAAACCCTGCTGAGCCGTGTCCGCGAAGTGGCGGATTTCATCTGGTTTGCGACCCTGGAGGAGTGACGACGTGCGCATCTGCAAGAGACTGCTGGCCATCCTGATCCTGCTGACGCTCTGCCTGGCGTCCGCCGCCTCGGCCAAGACGTTCCGCCCCCTGCCCTGGACGCGGGAGCGCTCCCTGATCAGGCTGAAGGATGAAAACTTCCTGCCGGACCACGGCGGCTACCACGACGCCTCCATGGACATCCGGGTGGAGACCGTGGAGCGTTTTGGCACGCCCGTCATGCTGGTGCGGGTGAAGCTGGCGGACGCATCCCAGTTCCGCACCGCGGTCACGGGCGTCTATCCCTCCAAGCGCACCGCCCTGGTGAGCACCCTCGCCCAGCGGTGCAACGCGGTGCTGGCCATCAACGGCGACAACTGCATCATCCACAACGACGGCATTGTGTACCGCAACGGCGTGCAGCTCCGCCTGCGCCCCAACGCGGGCCGGGACACCCTGATTGTGGATGACGAGGGCAACTTCACCATCCTCGCGCCCACCCCCCAGTTCCTCAGCATGGCGGAGGGGGAAGAGTGGTGGAAGGGCTTCCTGCGCAAGAACAAGCTGACCCCCATCCATGTGTTCTGCTTCGGCCCGGGCCTGGTGATCGACGGCAAGAAGATCGAGTCCACCGACGTGCACATCGCCGATATCGCCAAGGACACGCCCCTGCGCCGCATGGCCATCGGCCAGACCGGCCCCCTCGAGTACCTCATCATCGCCACCCAGGGTCCCGAGGACGGCGACCGCCTGGGCCTGACCATCATGCAGATGGCCGAGCTCTGCGCTGAGTTCGGCTGCATCCAGGCCTACAACCTGGACGGCGGCATTTCCACCGCGGTGGTTCTCCGCGGCGAGCGCATCAATTCCCCCGACAACCGCGTCAACCGCACCGTGGGCGACTGCATCTGGTTCGCCTCGCTGGATAATGGCAGGTAAGGGGCAAAAAGCGCATTGACAAACCCGGGCAAACCTGTTATAATCCCAAATTGTCAGCGGACGTGGCAGCGCCCTGCTGGCGGTGCTGACCTGAGGATAGCAGCCCTGCGCCTGTAGCTCAGTTGGATAGAGCAACAGCCTTCTAAGCTGTGGGTCGGGGGTTCGAGACCCTCCAGGCGCGCCTTGGATATGGTGGGTATAGTTCAGTGGTAGAGCGTCAGATTGTGGCTCTGAATGGCGTGGGTTCGAGTCCCACTACTCACCCCATTTTTCCCCGGTCTGCCATCTGGTACGGCAAAGGAATCAAGCCTGCGTTGGGGTGTAGCCAAGAGGTAAGGCAAGGGACTTTGACTCCCTCATACGCAGGTTCGATCCCTGCCACCCCAGCATGAATGACCCATTAGCTCAGTTGGCAGAGCACTTGACTTTTAATCAAGGTGTCTGGAGTTCGAATCTCCAATGGGTCATTCCCATTTCTGCCCACAGGCCATGGGGCGCGTGCGGGCATGGCGGAATTGGCAGACGCGCTGGATTTAGGTTCCAGTGCCCCCAGGGCGTAAGAGTTCGAGTCTCTTTGTCCGCATCCAGCCCCATCCATGCGGTAGTAGCTCAGCTGGTAGAGCGCCACCTTGCCAAGGTGGAGGTCGCGGGTCCGAGCCCCGTCTACCGCTCCATTTTATTTCCTGCAGGTGTAGCTCAATGGCAGAGCCCCAGCCTTCCAAGCTGGTTACGTGGGTTCGATTCCCATCACCTGCTTTTTTTGCGCGTTGAAGGGCTTTTAGCCTTTCGCTGTTATACTATTGGTAAGGGTGACAAAAGGGCGCTTTCAACCTTAGAGCCACGACTGGTTGTGGTGATTTCCGCTGTCTTCCACAACCAGTCGTGGCTCAGTTCATGAAAGCGGCCTTTTGACATCCGAATCACTATTCTCAAGTAAAACAGACACAAAGAAGCGTCAGGTTTTTCGCTCTGGCTAAACTGAGGGAGGCGATGCAGGGCATCGTTGACCGCAGCGAAGCAACGCCAGGGCGGAAAAGATGATGTTTCGACTGGCTGTTTTCAGCAGAGAATAGTATTAGCTGTCAGCTGGACCAAAAAGCTCCGGGTCGTTGAGCCCGGAGCTTTTGTTGTTCCTTATCCCCCTGCATCCTCTTCCACCACCTCCCAGCTCAGATACCTCTCCCCTCCATCCGACATCCGCCAGAAAACCAGGTGCACTGTCTCGGGGCAGGCCGCGGCTTGCCGGAGGAGCGGCGAGTCGAAGTCGACGTATTCGCGGATGCGGAGGAGGAGGCTGGTGCCGGGGATGGGGAAGTCGATGGTTGTGCAGCGATCCGCTGAGAGGGAGCTGAGGGCGGAGAGCGGCGACAGGGAGCGGAGGGAGCCGTACAGCTCCCGCTCGCCGGCGGCTGAGGTGTCCGGCTGATCTTCGCCGGGCAGGAGGATGCAGTGCAGCTCCCATCCGCCGGTTTTGTCCATGGCAAAGATGCCGATGCGGATCTCGCCGGCCTGGGCGATGTCCAGCAGGAGGGCGGACAGGTAGCCCTTGTCGCCCTGATGCCGCTCCCGGTAGGCGGCTTCGGCCTGCCGGGCGAAATCGTCGGCGGCGCCGGGGCTCGCGTACACCACGGTCACGGGCGGAGCGGTGCTTTGGGCTGAAGGCTTTGTGGCCGGGCGGTCTTTGGTCGCGGCGATCAGCAGGAGCAGCAGCGTCGCCGTGACCATCACCGCGAACACGGCCGAGATGAAGCTGTGGCTCCTCCCGCTGAATCTGTCATCGGCGGTGTCAGGCGCTTCAGGCTGAGCCTGCCCCTTTCCGCCGGGATCACTGCCACGGATCAGGGCAGTGTTTGGGTCAGCCGCTTCGCGGGCATCAGCATCCGCATCAGCAGGACTCGCCTCCGCCTCAGCGGGTTCAGCGCCTGCCCCTTCAGCCTCAGCAGATTCAGCGGCAATCGCTTCAGCGGATTCAACAGCAGTCCCTTGGGTCTGTTTTCCGCCCAGCCGCCGCAGCAGGGCCAGCGCCACCGCGACCTCGATGGCGGCGGGGAGGAGGGCGAGCCAGTTCATCTGGTTGAGGGCGTCCACCGCGGTGACGGTGTCGGTCCGGAAGATGTACAGGGTGAGGAGCAGGCGGGCGTTGCGCAGGAAGTGGAGGAAGACCAGGGCCCAGAGGCTGCCGCCGCGCCAGTAGAGGGCCGAGAGCATCATGCCGAAGGTGAAGGTGCCGATGAACTGTACCGCCATGGCCTCGGCGGAAATGCCGCTGAGCAGGTTCAGCAGATGCACCCAGGCGAAAAGCGCCCCCGACAGCAGCGCGGCCCGGAGCCAGCCCCGGCGGGTTCCGCCGTATTTCGCGCCGAGGGCTCCGGCCATCAGCCCCCGGAAGACCGTCTCCTCCCGCAATCCCACGCCGAAGAGCGTCACCAGACCCAGCAGGGTGGAGCGCAGGCCCTTCCAGGGGGCGTCCGCAGGCAGGATTCCAAAGGCGGAGGTCAGCGAAAAGACGCCAACCAGCAGGGCAAACCAGCCCAGGCCCAGCGTCCGCAGGAAGCCGCGCTGCCGGAAGATGTGCCCATAGCCCAGGTACACCGCCAGGGCCACGGGCCAGGCGATGCCCACGATCTCCGGCACAAACTCCCAGAGCGTGCCGGTATCCTCCGTCAGCGGCAGCTTCAGGGCCAGCCGCCCCAGGCCGTGGGCGAGGCTTAGCAGCAGGGCCGCCAGCCAGCTGACGCCGATCAGCCCAAAGCTGGCGGCGATGGGGCGGTCGTTCAGGAGCTCACGGGGATGGAGGCGGATTTTCTTCACTGCACCACCTCAAAGCACACCGGCATATCCGTCTTCAGTCCGCACCGGATGCGCAAACCGTCGAGGGCGCGCTCGAAGGGAAGGCGCTCGCCGGTGGAGAGGAGCTTCACGTCCCGGATGACGCCGGAGTAGGGCGCGGGCTCCCACTTCTCCGGGTTAAAGGCGCGCAGGGAGGTGACCAGGTACTGCCCGTCCTCCGCGCACTTCAGCGCCCAGACGAAGAGGCGGTTTCCGCGGGTCACAAAGCGGAAGTCCGCGCTGGTCTCGGGCGCCTGATCCCCCTCGGTGAACTGGCCCTCCTTCACCTCGGTGGGGCCTTCGCCGAAGCGGTGCCAGGGCCGGGTGGCGTATATGGCGTCGCCGTTCAGGCGCAGCCACGCGCCGAGGGTGCGCAGGATGTGGGTTTCCTCATCGGTGATCGTCCCGTCGGGCTTCGGGCCCACATTCAGCAGCAGGCAGCCGTTCTTGCTGACGATATCCACCAGATCCCGCGCCAGGGAGGCCGGCTCCCGGTAGCGGTTGCCCTCGGTGTAGCCCCAGGAGTTCAGCGCCATGGCGGTATCGGTCTGCCAGGGGAAGGGCTTCCAGTCGGCGAAGCGCCCGCGCTCCACATCCCGGATCGCCGCGCCGTAGGGGAAGGAATCCTGCTTGTAGAAGATGGCGGCCTCCTCGCCCCAGGCCGCGGCCTGGTTGTAATAGTAGGCGGTGAAGCGGCGCAGGTGGCTTTCAAAGGCGTGGTGGGCGATCCACCAGTCGAAGTACACCGCCCGGGGGTGATAGCGGTCCACAATCTCGCAGCAGCGGATCAGCCAGTCGTCCAGGTACTCCTGATCCGGCGCGGGCTCGGAGTCGAAATCGAAGTGATGCCGCTCGGGATGGGCGGGCCAGTAGAAGTCCCCGCGCTGCATGGGCTGGCGGATGTCGCTGTCGAACTCCAGCCCGTGGCTCATGAAGAACCAGTGCTCGGCCCGGTGGGTGGAAGCGCCCACGCTGAGCCCTTTGGCCCGGCAGGCCGAGGCGATCTCCCCCAGCACGTCCCGCCCGGGGCCCTTCTCGGCGGCGTTCCAGTGGGAAATGTCACTCCGGTACATCTGGAAGCCGTCGTGGTGCTCCGCCACGGGAATCACGTACTTCGCCCCGGCCTCGGCAAAGAGCGAGGCCCAGGCCTCCGGGTCGAAGCGCTCCGCCCTGAACAGCGGCAGAAAATCCTTGTACCCGAAGTCCTTCTGCGGCCCCCAGGTCTCCACATGGTGCTTGAACTCCGGGGAGCCCTGAAGGTACATGTTGCGGGAATACCACTCGCTGCCAAAGGCGGGCACCGAGTAGATGCCCCAGTGGATGAAAATGCCGAATTTCGCGTCCCGGAACCACGCCGGGGCGGGATGCCCGCAAAGCGACGCCCAGCTGTCGTCATAAGGCCCCGCCGCGATCCCCTGCTGAATCTGCTGAAGACGTTCCTGCATGTCCACGTTGTTTTCCTCCTCTGGTTTTGAGGATATTATAGCAGGTTGAGGAGAAGGGCGCAAGGGGGCAAAGCCTTCCTGCCTCCCTCATTCTCCCAATTCCTTCTCCCCCATGGACAAGAAGCTCCGCAGGCGGTATAATACCCGGGTAAGGAAAACGCGGCCGGGTCAGCCCCCGTCCGCCGCACGGAGGGACGCCCATGAAACAGCTGCTCAAAAACGCGAAGATCTATGACGGAACCGGCGCGGAGCCCTTCGCCGGGGACATTCTGCTGGAGGACGACAGGATTGCGCAGGTCGGGCCATCCATTCAGGCGGAGGCTGACCGGGTGGTGAATCTCGGGGTCCGGTCGGTCGCGCCGGGCTTCATTGACGCGCACTCGCACAACGACTGGTTTGCGATCAAGCGGGATCCCCTGCCCTGGTTCAGGCCCTTCCTGCTGCAGGGCATCACCACCTTTGTGACCGGCAACTGCGGCGTCTCCGCCGTGGGCTTTGAGAGCCGCGAACACCTCGACAAAATCGGCAGCGGCCTCTTCAGCTATGAGGACACGGCGGGCCAGTACGGCACGGTGGCGGAATACATGGACGCGGTGGACCGGCGCATGCCCTGCAACCTGGCCGTCCTCGCCGGGCACTGCACCGCCCGGGCGGCGGTGGGCGGCATCGAAAACCGTCCCCTGACCGCCGGGGAGGAGAAGGCCATGCTTGCCATCCTGGAGAAGGCGCTGCAGGAGGGCGCGGCGGGGCTCTCCCTGGGGCTGATGTACGAGCCCGGCCTGTACGCGGGGGTGGAGGAGCTCAAAAAGGTCGCCGCCCTCTGCGTGAAGTACGGCAGGCCGCTGACCGTCCACCCCCGGGCCGAGTCGAAGGTTTCGATGGCCTATCCGCAGCTCTTCGGGCGCTCGCACCTGCTGCGCGCCTTTGACGAGCTGGCGGAGATCGCCAGGGGGACAAAGCTGAAGCTGCAGTATTCCCACGCCATCTTTGTGGGGCGGAATTCCTTCGGCGCGAAGGAGGAGCTGATGCGCATGATGGACGCCCTGCGCGCCGAGGGCGTCGACGTGATGTTCGATATCTACAACGAGTGCCTCGGCGTGTCGGTCATCACGGTGATTCTCCCGGCCTGGTATCAGGGCATGACGGCGGAGGAAAAGAAAAAGCCCCTGACCCGGCTGAAGCTCTCGGCGCTGGTAAAGGCCTCGAGCCTGCTGCTGGGCTTCGGCTTCCCGGACATTCAGGTGGCTTACATCGGGCCGGGCTATGAGAAGTATGAGGGCAAGTCGGTTCACGAGATCGCCCGGATGGAGGGCATGAGCGACCTGAAGGCCTACCTGATGCTCTGCGAGGCCAGCCAGTTCAAGGGCCGCGTCAACATGGGCCCCTATTCCACGCCCGAGGTCATCTCGGAGTTTGAACACAACCCGCACTGCCTGTACATGACCGACGCCTGGGTGGAGGAACACGGCGTACAGAACCCGGCGATTTACGACTGCTTCCCCAAGTTCCTCCGGGACGCTCTGCGCGGCACCGGCGACACCCTGCCCGCCACCATCCACCGCATGACCGGCGCCACCGCCGAGCGCTTCCAGCTCCATGAGCGCGGCCTCCTGCGCCCCGGGTATTACGCGGACCTGACCGTTTTCGACGAGGACGCCCTCCGGAGCGCCACCCCGGATCAGCAGCGGTCCTTCGGCATCTGCGGCCTGTTCATCAACGGCGCGCAGGTGCTGGACGGAGACCGCCTGGACGAGGAAAAGCTGCGCACCAGCGGCCGCGCCGTGAGAGTGTGATACCCCTCCCTGAATAACAACCCCCGACAGCCAGCCGAAGCCAGCTGCCGGGGGCGTTTTTCATTTGTCCCGGCCACCCGGACGGGTCAGCCGTCCGGCATGGTCAGCGATGCCGCCTCCGCTGGGAGGGGATCAGTAGCTCAGGCCGAAGCCGGAGACGTAGTAGTTGCCGTCGGCGTCCTGATAGGCATAGCTGCCGCCCTTGACACCCGCCAGGATCTCGGGATCGATGTACTGATCCTTGTCATAGCCGGGCACGTCGTTGGGGGAAGCGCAGAGCTCGGCCACGGTGCCGTCTTCCAGAGTGACGCCGTAGGTCAGGGCGATGACTTCCTCGCAGGAGACCATGGTCACGGCCAGCTTGCCGGTGGGGTTGAACGCGCCGACGATCACGTCCACCTGAGCCTTCTGGGCGTTGGCCAGGGAGGCGCCGGAGGTGGTGTACTGGGCCAGCAGCGCGTCGCAGTAGGGCTCCAGGTTGGTCAGGATCCAGGGAGAGGTGCACACGATGGTGGCCACGACCTTGCCGCCGTTGGCGTGCACGGTATCGGCGGCCTTGATCATCTTCTTCACGTCGGCGAGGGTGGTCACTTCGATCTTTTCACCGGTCTTGTTCTGGGAGGCCGTAACGCCCTGGCCGAAGCCGCCTTCGCCGCCGGACCGTTCGCGCTCGTCCACTTCGTAATCTTCCACCAGGCTCAGAATGCCTTCAGCGTCCGTGCCGTTGGTGGAGGTGGTCGCCTTGGGAGCCACATAGAAGTAGGCAACCTCCGCTTCGGCGGCCTTGCTGACGATCTCGAAGCCCTGGGCCTTGAAGAGCGCGGTCATGGCTTCCACGGTGGCTTCGTCTTCACCGGTGCCGGTGTAGGAGGCGATGAAGAGCTTGGTGCCCGCGTTGGCCGCCAGAGGCAGGGCCTGATTGCTGTTCTTCATCAGCACCACGGCCTTCTGGTGCAGGGCGTAAGCCTGGGCGGAAGCGGTCTCGAGGTTGGTGGCGCGGACTTCGTCAGCCTTGTTGTAGTCCAGGTAGGGGTTGTCGAAGCGGCCCTGCTCAAAGATGGAGGTGGCGCGGTTGATGTTGGCGCGGTCCAGGTCTTCCTTGGCCAGGATGCCGTTTTCCACCGCCTCGATCACCAGGTCGGTGCGCAGGCCGGAGCCGATGGCGTCGCTGCCGGCAGAAATCAGCAGGGCGTAGCGCTCGGTCAGGCTCATCTCTTCCACGCCGAAGGTCTGGCCGGTGACGATGCCGGAGTCGGTGTTGACATAGCCGTCAAAGCCCATGACCTCGCGCAGCAGGGTGGTGATGATTTCCTTGTTGTAGGCGGAGCCGAGCTGGTTGACCTGCACCTCGTGGCCGCGATAGGTCTGCACGGCGGAGCGGTCGTCAGCGGCGTCACGGGAATAGCAGGGCATGATGGAGCCGCACTTGGCGTCGATGGCGGCCTGGAAAGCAACCAGCTGGTACTTTTCCAGGGAGCCGGGGGTGGGATAGAGACGCCACTGGCCCTGGGCGGTGTGGGACTCAAAGCCGTTTTCGGCGGCGCCGTCACCGGGGAAGTGCTTCACGGAGAGGGCCACAGCGCCGGGCTTCAGGCCGTCGGTGCCCATGTGATAGCCGTCCACCAGGGCGGTGATGATGCCCGCGGTCACTTCGGGGCGCTCGCTGAAGGTCTCAAAGTTGCGGGGCCAGCGGGGATCGGTCACCAGGTCGACCTGGGGGCCGTACATGGCGTTGATGCCCTGGGCGACCCACATCTGGCGGTCCACCTCGGCGTATTCGCGGATGGCGTCATAGTTGCCGTCGCCCATCACCGCGGCGGCCAGGCCCTGGGAATCCGGGAAGCCGGCGGAGATCGGGTTGGAGATGATGGTCATGGGGATGGAGGGCACGCCGCGCACAGCCCCGTCCGCCTCAGCCATCTCGGTCACCACGTTGTTGTACAGGGCCACGGTGGAGGCGTCGAAGTTCAGGCCGCCGCGGTACACGCCGGCGCGAACCTTCTGGGTGTTGATGACGAAGGAGTCGAGGCCCGCAAAGCCAGCGGCGTAGGCGTTCTTGGACTCCTCGCCCTCGGCGAGAATGGTCACGACGGCGGCGGGATTGATGGTGCCGTCCTCATTCTTGACCATAGCGAGCTTGGGCGCGTTGGGGGTGATGGCCAGGGCGTTGAACAGGAAGCCCGCCTGATCCACCAGCTCCATCTTGCTGACCAGATCAGCCGCGCGCTCCTTGGCGTCCAGGCGCCAGTCCTCGCAGGGATCCAGTTCCTTGTTGTTGTTCAGATCCTTGAAGTACAGGCCGTCCTTCACGATCACGCCCACGGTGGTCACACCGATGGTCGGGCCGTTCTCGTTCTGGTAGAACACGGGTTCCATGTAGGTGACGGTGGGGTCGACCTCAGCGGGGTCATAGGGGGCGGGAATGTAGCTGTCCTCCGCGAAGGCGGCGGGAACCAGACTCAGCACGAGGGCCAGAGCCAGGACCAGGCTGACGATTCTCTTCATAGACTTGTCTCCTCCTGATGATCGTTTGCCGGACGGCCGCTTGACCCGGCTGACCGGCGGGTTCATCCTGATTATAGCATAGCCCGTATCGGGGGAAAAGCGGTTTGGCATGAATGGCCCCGGAAGCGGCGCAAAGCACCTTCAAGCCCATTCACGACAGATTGTCAGCGTGAATGTCCTTCCCGGCTCACTCGGCGCGCACGAAGATGAAGGCGAAGGCCACGTCGCCGTCCTTCTTGACCATGTTGTCCTCGCTGTAGCACACGATCAGCTGACCGGCCTCGTTCATACCCATGTACTTCATGTTCTCATCGGAAATGGCCTCGTTTTCCACGCCGGTCACCTGGCAGAAATACAGGCTCTTCTCATCGGCGGAAACCTTGCTCAGCTTGCCCACGCCCTTGGAGGTGTAGGAGCCTCCTTCGGTCCAGCCGGTCCACTCCTCATCCTTGGTGTAATCCCAGCCGTCCCAGGGCAGCTTCAGCTTCGCTTCGTCCTCGGTGATGGAAGCGTCGAAGGTCACAACGGCCTCGATGTCATACACATGGGTGTGGATATAGGCGGCCTGGTCCACCATCACGCCCGCGTCGGAGCCGGTGGCGCTGCCGTCCAGCACGGCCTTCACGCTCATGGTCGCGGCCTTCTCGGGCACGGCGATGAGGCCGGTGGTCTCAATGCCGTTCTCCTCGGCAAAGTCCTCGCCGATGTAGGCGGCGGCCAGGACCCACTCGCCCTCCCAGTCGGTGACGGGGGCTTTCCGGTTGAAGGTCATCACTTCTTCGGGGTCAGCTTCCAGGATGCCCTCGGCGAAAGCGCAGGACAGCAGCAGGACGGCGGCCAGGAGCAGAGACAGGAACTTTTTCATCGGGAACACCTTTCCTTTCTTTTATCCCGGAATTCCCTTGAATGGAATCCCGGTATTGATTACACGCCGGAGTAGGCGGCAAAGCCGCAGTCGATGGGCAGCACCACGCCGGTGATGGCGGAGGCGGCCCTGTCGTCGGTCAGGAAGAACACGCCGCCCAGCAGCTCCTCGGAGTCCACAAAGCGTCCCATGGGCGTGCCGTTCAGGATCTTGGCGGAGCGCGCGGTGGGCGTGCCGTCCGGGTTGAAGAGCAGGGCGCGGTTCTGGTTGCTCACCAGGAAGCCGGGGGCGATGGCGTTGGCCCGGATGCCGCTGCCCGCGAAGTGGGTGGCCAGCCACTGGGTGAAGTTCGAGATGGCGGCCTTCGCGCCGGAATAGGCGGGAATCTTGGTCAGCGGGATGTAGGCGTTCATGGAGGAGATGTTCAGGATGCAGCCGTGCTTCCTGGCCACCATGTCCTTCACGAAGACCTGGGTGGGCAGCAGGGTGCCCTGGAAGTTCAGCTTGAACACAAAGTCGACCCCGCTGGCGTCCAGGTCGAAGAAGGTCTTCTGGCCCTCCCTGGCCTCATGCTGGTACTCGTTGTCGGTGGTCGCCCGGGGATTGTTGCCGCCCGCGCCGTTGACCAGGATGTCGCAGGGGCCCAGATTGGCCAGCACCTGCTGATGCACCGCTTCGAGGGCTTCCGCGTCCAGCACGTTGGCCTTGTAGCCCTCACAGGTATAGCCCTGGGCCTTCAGGTCGTCCGCCAGCTTTTTGACGGCTTCCTCGTTCAGGTCCAGCGCCGCCACCTTCGCGCCGGCCTGGGCATAGGCCCGCGCCATGTCGCCGCAGAGCACGCCGCCCGCGCCGGTGACCACCACCACCTTGCCGGTGAAGTCCACATTCAGGGGAAGATTCATGGGGTGCCACTCCTTTCCAATTCAGGTGTGATTCAGTCACTTCAGTCCTTGCCGGGCCACTTCTCCATGGCCTCCTCGATGGTCATGCCTTCCGCGATGCCCTGCTTCCGGGCTGCGTTGACTTCCTGGATCTCCTTCACTTTCTGTCCGTCCAGCTTGTAGCCCTTCATGGCAATCAGTGTCGCACCCCACGCAATCATAGGGATCAGACAGAAGAGAATGATAACAACCCAGTTCATACCCTCTGCATATGGTGTTTGTTTGGTTGGCAGTTCATGGATATTGATAGCCAACAGCACCAAGGATACAACCGTTGCGGAGAGGGAGGAAACCAGTTTGTCAACCAAGGAGAACAGAGTGCCGATAATACCAGGAATAAACTTGCCGGAGCGGTAGGTTTCATAATCAGCACAGTCAGCAACCATGGGAATCGGCATATCTGCCGTCGCATAATATGCTCCGTAACCGACACCGAACAGGATAATGAAGAAGATGGTGTACAGATTGATGGAGACCTTGCCGTTATCCATCAGGATGAGATTGCGTTCAGGTGTGTTGAATTTCCAAAGAAGCAACATGACGAGCACACCGATGTAACATACGAAGGCAACGGCAACATAAGTCATAAGCGATTTCTTCTGACCGTGCTTCTGGGATGTTCTCACGGTGAGAATAAAGAACGGAACTGCGAATACGTAGCCAAGCACCATCATGGGGAGATACAGCCCGTCGTACCGGTTAAGACTGATAACTTCACCCATTTCGTTTGTGCCAAGTCCGAACTGAGTCATGCATCCATAGAGCATGCACAGCACCGTCACATTTGTGGCGATGGCCAACGCCAGCTTGCAACCGCCGCCCGCGATCATCAGACGCTGAAGTGGTTTGTTGGATTTGATGATCTGGATGTATTCAGAAACCTTGACAGGTTCCTGCTTTCCGCCGATACCGAAATACTTCTCGTTATCCTTTTCCCTGATGCCAATGATAGAGAGAATGGTGAGCAGCACAGACAATGCTATTCCGATGGGTGTCATAATGACGAACCAGGTAGCATTGTAATCACCAGCAATTCCGTTGCTCGCCACAATGGGAGCAAGAGCCTGCATGACACCCATACCAGCCAGAGAGCCGATCGTGTTGAAGATGGTGAACAGAGGCCGCTGCTTCGGATCGTTCGTCAGAACCGGCTGAGCAGCACGGGTTACAGATGTTTGGAAAGTGTAGCCGATCACCCAGATGGCATACAGAAGAATAAAGGCCACGTAGCGCAGAGCCACGGCTTCAGCGGGAATCATGGGAGTGACGACGTACAGGAGGGTGACGGATACAGCCATGATGGCATTGCCGATCACCATGAAAGGGCGGAATTTGCCGAATTTCGTGCTTGTCTTGTCCATCAGTGCGCCGATGATCGGATCAGTGATGGCGTCGAATACGCGCATGCCGG
Organism: Clostridia bacterium; assembly: GCA_017534885.1. Classification (GTDB taxonomy): domain Bacteria; phylum Bacillota; class Clostridia; order Christensenellales; family Aristaeellaceae; genus RUG11272. The sequence goes on from JAFXVR010000051.1 coordinate 53,491, forward strand.
TGACCATAAAGGATGCGAAGACCATCGCCAGGCCAAGCACCTTGTTGCCGAATGTGGCAATATAGGTCAGGATCAGCACGAAGTACACATTCGTGGCGCCGTTGTTCAGGGGGAACAGCGCCAGCTGGTACATTTTCGCGCGGTTCACTCCGGCGGGAGCGGCGGATGCCTTTGTCATGGGGGATTCCTCCTCATTTCGTCCAGTTCGCGCCTTTATCGCCGGTGTCCTTCAGCGTGTAGGCGGGATTCGGCTTGTCGACGTGCCTGAACACCGCTTCATCGCTGCATTCCGCGCTGGTGATCCGGATCCGGGCGGTCTCGTCGAGGGGTACGGTGAAGGTGAACACGTACCGGCCGTACTGGGTCTCCTTCTTCTGGCCGTTCAGGTACAGGGTCACCTCGTTCTGGTTGGAATACACATTGACCGTGATGCTCTTCTCTGTCCGGTCCGCGTAGCGCTTGGAGCAGATGTGCACGAAGGGCTCCCTGCTCCAGTAGGCCTTGTAGAGGTAGAAGCTGTCCTTTTTGGTCTTCCGGTCGAAGGTGATCAGGCCCTTGTGGTTCATGCCCGGCTCGCCGCCCTGGTCGCGGGCGTCGGCGGCAAAGTCGAACATATTCCACACGTGGGTTGCCCACATGTAGGGATTGCGCTCAAAGCACTTGAGCAGGTATTCGTGGTAGATGGCCTGGTATTCCTCGGTGTGGTCGCCCCGGCGCGGATGGGAGGAATGCAGGTTGGGCATGCCCTCGCAGCCGTACTCCGAGTAGCCCAGGCAGCGGCCCGGATAGACCAGGTGGAAGAAGCGCATCCACACGTCGTTCAGCCACAGGCCCGGCACGTACCAGCCCAGGTAGAGGTTCCAGCTGACCACGTCGGTGATGTGCGCCACCTTGTTGAAGGGGCCGCACATGGCGTAGCAGGCCAAGGTGGTGAAGCGGGTCTTGTCCATCTCGTGCACCAGGTCGTTGAGCACCCGGTGGTTGTCCAGCATGTCCGCCTTGTCCCTGGTGGAGATGGTGATCTCGTTGCTCACGCCCCAGCAGACGATGGAGGCGTGATTGTAATTCTGCACAATCAGTTCCTTCATCTGGCTGATGGTGTTCTCCCGGCCGTTGGGCATGTGCTCGGAGATGTAGGGGATCTCCGCCCACACCACCATGCCCCGCTCATCGCACAGATCATAGAAGTACTGGTCGTGCTGGTAGTGGGCCAGGCGGATGGTGTTCGCGCCCACCTCGCAGATCAGGTTCATGTCCTCCAGGTGCATTGCCGGGGTGAGGGCATTGCCCACGCCCCTCCTGTCCTGATGGCGGCTGACGCCCCGCAGGGGATAGCTCTTGCCGTTGAGGTAGAAGCCCGTCTTGGGGTGGTAGTGGAAGTCCCGCACGCCGAAGCGGCTGGAGACTTCGTCCACCGGCTTCCCGTCCACGGTCAGGGTGGCCACGGCGGTGTACAGATAGGGGCTTTCCAGGCCGTTCCACAGGTGGACGTTTGGGATGTCCAGGCGCAGCTCCTTCCCCTCGCCTTGGGTCACCTGCTTCCCTTCCGCGTCCAGGATGCGGACGGATACGGCGCCCTCCTCGCAGTTCGTCCAGGTCCTGATCTCGATGTCGCCCCGCTCATAGCCCTCGCAGGGCTTGGCGGTGATCTGAATGCCCGGGCCGGCGAAGTGATCCATCTCGAAGTGCTTCTTGTTCACCACGATCAGGTACACATCCCGGTAGATGCCGCCGTAGAAGGTAAAGTCCGCCTTCTGGGGGTACACCCGGTCGTTCACGCCGTTGTCCGCGATCACCACCAGGGTGTTCTCCTTCTCCCGCAGCAGGCCGGTCACATCCTTGCGGAAGGTGGAGTACCCGCCGTCGTGATGGATGCACTTGCTGCCGTTCAGGGAGACGTCCGCGGTGGCGTTCACGCCCCGGAATTCCAGGTACACGCATTCCGTCTCCGGGTCATAGGCGGGGGTGTCAAAGACTTTGGTGTACACGCAGCTCCCCCGCCAGTAGTCGTTGCCGCCGTCCTGTCCGTCCACGGCGTTCCAGGTGTGCGGCAGATCCACGGGCAGGGGCTGTTTGCCCGGAAACTGGAAGCTCCAGGTTTTGTTGATGTTAATGAATTTCCTCAAAAGCCTCTCCCCCCTTTATCTCAGTATGGGTTAATCCTTAGAGCACCTGTTCCGCCTGGGCGGCGGCCTCCGTCCACTCCACCACGGGAATGTCCGGGTAATCCGTGAATACGGGCATGGGCAGCGACTGCATGTATTCATGCATGGCTTCCGCCACCCGCTTGCCGTTGGCCACGGCCTCCACCACCGTGCGCGCCCCGCTGGCGGCGTCGCCCGCGGCGAACACCCCGGGGCGGCTGGTGTGGCCGTCCTCGTCCACGGTCAGCAGACCCTTGTTGGTGGTGTCAATGCCCCTGGTGGAGGCGATCAGGTTGCTCTCCGCGCCCTGGCTCACGGCGATGATCACGCCGGTGCAGGGATAGAGCTTTTCCGTGCCGGCCACCGGCCTGATCCGGCCCTCGGCGTCCGTCTGGCTGTCCGAGAGTACCACGCCGTCGCTGCGGATCTCCACGGTACATTTGTTCAGGATGAATTCCACGCCCTCCAGCCTGGCATAGCTGGATTCATACTGGCTGGCGGTGAGCGTGTCGGTGAGGTTGACGCAGGTGACGAAGCGCGCGCCCTTGCGCACCGCCGTGCGGGCGCAGTCCATGGCGCTGTTGCCGGTGCCGATCACCATGATCCTCTCCCCCAGGCGGAAGGCGTCCGGGCTGGCCAGGTAATTAATGGCATAGGTCACGTGGCCCAGGCTTTCCCCGCGGATGTTCAGCCGGTTCGGCTTCCACAGGCCCGCGCCCACGAACACGCCCTGGTACCCGTCCCGGAACAGGTCATCGATGGTGATGGCGCTGCCGATGTAGGTGTTGGGGCGGAACTGGATGCCCTTGAGCTCCAGGTGCCGGTAGGCCAGATCGTCCAGCACGGAATCCGGCAGGCGGAAATCGGGGATGCCGTAGCGCAGCACGCCGCCGATCTTGTCCCGCCCGTCGAAGATGGTCACCCCGTAGCCGTACCGGGCCAGGATGATGGCGATGGTGAGGCCGGCAGGGCCCGCGCCGATCACGGCGGCCTTCCGTCCGTTGGAGGGAGCGGGGCCCTTGACCATCTGGTTGGCATAGGTGGTGGAGATGTAGTTCTCGATGACCGAGAAGTGAATGGGCGTTTCCTTGATGCCCCGCACGCAATGCCCCTCGCACTGCTTTTCATGGTTGCACACCAGGGAGCACACCGTCGTCAGGGGATTGTTTTCAAACAGCATCCAGCCCGCGTCGTTCAGCTTTCCCTCTTTCAGCAGCCGGATGACCTCGGGGATATTGGTATGGATGGGACAGCCCTCCCGGCAGCGGGGTTTCCGGCACTGCAGGCAGCGGCTGGCCTCCTCCATCACGTGCAAAGCCATCGCAAAGCCCTCCTGTTATTCTTCCACGATGTGCTGGGTCAGGCCGTTGATGTAGATGGGCGTCAGCTCCGCCTGGATCAGCGGCCGGGCGTAGGCCAGGAACTCGGGCAGCATGTCGGTGCGCGCCTCGTTGATCCACTCCACGGGCACCTTCTTCTCCAGGTTGGCCACCCGGTCGATGTCCACCAGCTCGGTGGTGCACTGATAGGGGTCGTTCGAGAGGCGCTTCAGGGCCACCATCTTGGCGGTTTCGCCCTCAAAGGCCGCCTTGGCCGCCGCGCCGCCCACCTGGAAGGCCTCGGTGATGTCCGTGCGGCTGGTCAGGTGTCCGGCGCAGCGCTGGAGGATCGAGAGCTCCACGGAGCGGGTCTTGGTGGGCAGGTTGCGGGCCACCAGGTTGGACAGGTAGCGGGCGGTGCCGGTCAGGTTGATGTGGCCGAAGGCGTCCACGCTGCGGGCGTCGTCGGAGAGCTCGCAGACGAAGCGCCCGTCCGGGAGCTTCACGCCCTCGCTGACGGCGATGACCACGCTGGCGCGCTCCTTCTGCATCCGCTCCACCTTGGCCAGGAAGCGGTCGGTGTGGAAGGGCAGCTCGGGCAGGCAGATCAGATCCACGCCCTCGCAGTCCTCGCCCCGGGAAAGGGCGGCGGCGGCAGTCAGCCAGCCCGCGTTCCGGCCCATGATCTCCACAATGGTCACATACTTGGTGCCGTAGACCGTGGCGTCCCGGATGATCTCCTTCATGACCACGCCGATGTACTTGGCGGCAGAGCCGTAGCCGGGGGTGTGGTCGGTGAGCATCAGGTCGTTGTCGATGGTCTTGGGCACGCCCATGAAGCGGATGTCCGAGCCGATCTGCCGGCCGTAGCGGGCCAGCTTGTTGATGGTATCCATGCTGTCGTTGCCGCCGATGTAGAAGAACCAGCGGATGTCCAGCTTTTTCAGGATGGCGAACAGTTTCTCGAAGGTGGCTTCATCCTCCTCCGGGGCCGGCAGCTTGTAGCGGCAGCTTCCCAGGAAGGAGGAGGGGGTGCGCTTGAGCAGCTCAATGTTCAGGAAGGTCTGCAGCCGCTGGGAGAGGTCGCAGACCTTTTCCTCCAGCAGACCCTGGATGCCGTGGAGCATGCCGTACACATGCTCCGCGCCGCGCATCTGGCAGGCCTGGAACACGCCCGCAAGGCTGGAATTGATGACGGACGTGGGGCCGCCGCTCTGGCCGACTATCGCGTTTGCCATCGGTATCTTCCCCTTTATCAGCGCTTCACGCGGGCGCTGCCGTTCTTCATGATGGATTCCACTTCTTCCACGCTGGCCATGCTGGTGTCGCCGGGGGTGGTCATGGCCAGGGCGCCGTGGGCCGCGCCGTAGTTCACGGCCAGCTCGGGATCGCCGGTGGTCATCAGGCCGTACACCAGGCCGGAGGCAAAGGAATCGCCGCCGCCCACGCGGTCGAGGATCTCCAGCCCGTCATAGGCCTTGGACATGTGCACCTTCCCGTCCGCCCAGCAGATGGCCTTCCAGTCGTTCACGGTGGCGGTGCGCACGGTGCGCAGGGTGGTGGCGATGGCCTTGAAGTTGGGATACTGCCGGGCGGCTTCCGCGATCATCTTGTAGTAGCCTTCCAGGTTCAGCTCCTTCAGGTTCTCGTCATTGCCCTCCACCTGCAGGCCCAGGCAGGCGGTGAAGTCCTCCTCGTTGCCGATCATCACGTCCACATAGCGGGCGACTTCCTGGTTGACCTCCCGGGCCTTGTCCAGGCCGCCGATGGCCGACCACATGGAGGGGCGGTAGTTCAGGTCATAGGAGATGACGGTGCCGTACTTCTTGGCCACCTTGCAGGCCTCGATGACGGTCTCGCAGCTCTGCTCGGACAGGGCCGCGTAGATGCCGCCGGTGTGCAGCCAGCGCACGCCCAGCTTGCCGAAGATGTACTCGAAGTCAAAGTCCTGGGGGGTCGCCTGGGAGATGGCCGTGTTGGCGCGGTCGGAGCAGCCCACAGCGCCCCGGATGCCGAAGCCGCGCTCGGTGAAGTTCAGTCCGTTGCGGCAGAGGCGGCCGATGCCGTCGGTCTTCTTCCAGCAGATCAGGCTGGTGTCCACGCCGCCCTGCTCGATCAGGTCCTTGAGCAGCTTGCCCACCTCGTTGTTGGCGAAGGCCGTCAGCACGCCCGTGCGCAGGCCGAAGCACTTGTGCAGGCCGCGCACCACGTTGTACTCGCCGCCGCCTTCCCAGGCCTTGAACTCGCGGGCGGTGCGGATGCGCCCCTCGCCGGGGTCGAGCCGCAGCATGATTTCGCCCAGGGATACCGCGTCATACCGGCACTCGCCGGCGGGTCTCAGATTCAGATTCAGCATCGTTCATTACCCCCTGATTTCTTTCACGATGTCCGCGGCTTCGCGAACCAGCTTTTTGATCTCGTCAAACTTGCCTTCCCGGATGAGGGCGCCGCTGACCATCCAGCTGCCGCCGCAGGCCACGATGCGGTCGTACTTCAGGTAATCCCGGACGTTCTCCGCGTTGATGCCGCCGGTGGGCATGAAGTTCAGGCTGACATAGGCCGCCGCCAGCGCCTTGATCATCTTCAGGCCGCCGCTGGGCTCCGCGGGGAAGAATTTCAGCACGTCCAGGCCGAACTGCATGGCGGCCTCGATCTCGGTGGGGGTGCAGACGCCGGGGGTCATGGGCACGCCCTTGCTGAGCACGTACTCGGTGACCTTCGGGTTGAAGCCGGGGCTGACCACGAACTTCGCGCCCGCGCCGATGGCCCTGTCCGCCTGCTCGGTGGTGAGCACTGTGCCGGCGCCGATGATCATCTCAGGATAGGCCTTGGCCATCTGGCGGATGGACTCCTCCGCGGCCGCGGTGCGGAAAGTGACCTCCGCGCAGGGCAGTCCGCCCTCCATCAGGCACTCGGCCAGGGGCAGGGCGTTCTTCACGTCGTCCAGCACGACGACAGGGATGATTCCGGTCTGCTTGAGCTTCAGCATCATTTCCGTCATGGTATATCCCTCTTTTCTCTCCCTCTGCGGGAGTAATTGACAGGCGCGAATCAGGAGCGCAGGGGGCTCAGGCCGCCCTGGTCTTCCTGAAGTAGATGGCCGCCTCGCCGATGACAAAGGCCGCCAGGATCAGGGCGATGAAGGTGATGAACCGGGGGTCGAAGCCGTGCTTTTCGTCGATGCCCATGAACACGTCCACCACGTACCAGTAGCACTTGTGCACAAAGACGCACAGCGCCACGCCCGGGGCCGCCGCCGCCACCGCCGCCGCGATGCCGTACTTCTTCAGGATCGCCAGCGCCGCCGCCGCCGCCGCGCCGCCGATGAGCAGCCAGGTGATCAGGGGATCATAGCACACGCCGTTGTGGGTGCTGTCCAGGCCAAAGGTGCCGTGGATCGCCGCGAAATAGATTCCGGCCGCCAGGGCGAGCACCGCCGCCGCCAGAAGCACGTAGAACCCAAAGGCTTTCTTGTTTTTCATTGAAAGGACTCCTTCTCAATCAAGCGCCCGGCTCCGCTGCAGGCGCGGGCTGAAGCATCCGCCTTCCTTTGGACCGCATTCCGCCGGACGACCGAACCTGGGTGCCCTCCCACGTTACCGCTATTATGGCACAGAAACAGCCGCGGGGCAATCCTTCTTCCCGCAGGCCGCTTGTCCGTAAAGCGTCTTTCCTTCCATTCACGGCCAAAAAGCGTCCGTTCCCGACAGACAAAAACGCCTGGCGGCAGGGAGGGCGGCGCAAACAGTCAAAAGCGAAAATCACGGAGATTCCGGCGGCATGCGCGACAAAGCTCTTCCTTTTCTCCGGCTTTTTTTGTAAGATGTCATCACCAGCAGCCTTTTCAGACAGGGCGCCCGCTTGGAAGCATCGGCGGACAGCCTGTCCGGAGGCGAGACCGGGCAGCCCCGCATGGCCGGCCGGAATCGCACGCTCATGGGAAAGGAGATTTCATCCAATGAAACCTTCAACGAAAAGGACTTTGAAGAAGCTCTTCCTGAATATCACATCCGCCCTGTTCTGCGTGGTGTTCACCGGCAACATCATCGCCGGGGAGAACGCGGGCCAGATCAACCAGTTCATGGGCACCAAGACCAGCATGACCGTTTCGACCCTTCCCGCCGGGCAGGAGGAAGGGTACGCCCGGTATTATGAGAGCAAGTTCTCCTCCATCGCCGAGCTGAAGGCCGCCGGCGAAAACAAGGTGCGCGAGGTGGAGGGCGAGGGCATCGTGCTGCTGAAGAATGAGGGCGGCGTGCTGCCCCTGGCCGCCGGCAGCAAGGTGTCCCTGGTGGGCGTCACCGTCATGGATCCCGTGTACGGCGGCACCGGCTCGGGCGCGGTGGACGCGGACGGTGCCCCGAACTATTATGACGTGCTCACCGGCGCGGGCTACCAGGTGGTGGACAAGCCCCTGCTGGACTACTATGTGGAAAACGAGGCCAAGCGCAACACCTACGAGATCGGCGAGGTGCGCTGGAAGAAGGTCGCCAAGAACCATGACGACACCATCGGCCAGGGCGAGGACGTGATTTACGTGGTGGGCCGCGTGGGCGGCGAGGGCGACGACGTGACCGCCGAGAAGGAAGACGCTCTGGACGGCGATTACCTGACTCTCAACGAGGATGAGCGCTCCATCCTGGAAGGGCTGAAGGGCCTGAAGGATGACGGCGAGATCCGCTCCGTCACCGTGATCATCAACAGCGCCAACCCCATCTCCACCGCCTTCCTGTATGAGGAGGACTACGGCGTGGACGCGGCCCTGTGGGTGGGCTCCGTGGGCCAGACCGGCCTGTACGCCGTGGGCGATGTGCTCTCCGGCGCGGTGAACCCCTCCGGCTCCCTGCCGGACACCTGGTGGATGGACAACCAGCTGGACCCGGTGATGAACAACTTCGGCTCCTACACCTACGCGGAAGCCGACAAGTACAATTTCGGCGCTTTCTCCTCCTTCGGCAAGTATGTGGTGTACCAGGAGGGCGTCTACCTGGGCTACAAGTACACCGAGACCCGGTATGAGGACGTGGTGATGGGCAGCCCCGGCGCGGGGAACTTCGCCTACAGCGCCGTGGTGTCCTATCCCTTCGGCTACGGCCTGAGCTACTCCACCTTCGCCTTCTCCGACGTGAAGACGGAAAAGACGGGCGAGGGCCAGAACACTGCTTATGTGATGACCGTCACCGTCACCAACACCGGCAGCGCGGCGGGCAAGAAGACCGTGCAGGTCTACGCCCAGAAGCCCTACACCGAGTACGACCGGCAGAACCAGATCGAAAAGCCCGCCGTGGAGCTGGTGGGATACAACAAGACCGGCATCCTCCAGCCCGGCGAGAGCGAAACTCTGACCATCTCCGTGCCGGAATACTTCCTCACCTCCTATGACACCTTCGGCACCGGCGCGTACATCCTGGAGGACGGCACCTATTACCTCACCGCCGCCGAGAACGCCCACCAGGCCGCCAACAACATTCTGGCCGCCAAGGGCTATACCGCTGAAAACGGCATGACCGCCGAGGGCGACACCGCGCTGGTGTACTCCTTCGAGCAGACCTTCGACAGGGAAACCTACGCCAGGGCCATGGGCACCGGGGCCGAGGTGAAGGCGCTCTTCGCCGACGCGGACATGAACCGCTACGAGGGCAAGGGCAGCAACGAGATCGTGTACTACTCCCGCAGCAACTGGGAGGGCACCGTCACCTCCGGCAATGTGAAGCTGACCATGACCGACGCCATGGCCGCCGACGTGGTGCTGGACGACAGCGACCTGCCTTCCGCCGCGGGCCTTGAGTTCCCGACCATGGGCAAGAACGCCAACCTGCAGCTCATCAACATGCTGGATTACGCTTATGACGATCCCCAGTGGGATACCTTCATGGATCAGCTGACCTATGAGGACATGGCTTCCGTCACCCTGACCGGCCTGCGGGAGACCGTCAACGTCAGCAGCGTGGGCAAGCCGGGCACCATCGACCACAACGGCCCCTCCGGCGTCACCCAGAAGTACTCCATCGGCGCCAACGGCTACGCCACCGTCAACAATGATCCCAACAAGGATCTGAAGGGCACCTGCTACCCCTGCAACGGCATCATCGCCGCCACCTTCAACGACAGGCTGGCTGAGGAAGTCGGCGAGCTGATCGGCGAGGACGCCATGTGGGCGGGCTACGCGGGCCTGTACGGCACCGGCCTGAACATCCACCGCTCCCCCTACGCAGGCCGCGTGTTTGAGTACTACTCCGAGGACGGCGTGCTGACCGGCCTCATCGACACCGCCGAGACCCGGGGCATCCAGGGCAAGGGCGTGTATGTGTACAACAAGCACTTCGTCCTGAACGACCAGGAGAACAACCGCGCCGGCATCGGCACCTGGATCACCGAGCAGGCCCTGCGCGAGAACTATCTGCGGGCCTTCGAGCTGCCCATCCTTTACGCCGACGCCATGTGCGTCATGACCGGCTACAACCGCCTGGGCGTGAACTGGTGCGGCGCATACTCCGAGCTGCTCCTCGACTGGCTGCGGGGCGAGGCGGGCATGAAGGGCTTCGCGGTCAGCGACATGTACGACGCCTCCTACATGGTGCCCGTGAACGAGATCGTGGCCGGCAACGACATCCCCGACGGCGAGCTGGATCTGACCAGCCTGAGCGCCTACGGCCCCAAGGGCGCCACGCCCAACGCCGCCGTGGCCCAGGCCATGCGGGAATCCACCAAGCGCGTGATGTACACCGTGCTGCACTCCCGCGGCATGGACGGCATCAGCGAATACACCAAGGTGGTGGCCATCACCCCCTGGTGGCAGACCGCCCTGAACGTGGCCCAGTGGACGCTGCTGGGGCTGAGCGTGCTGGCCCTGGCACTGCTGCTGCTGGATATGTTCGGCAAGAAAAAGGCGCCCAAAGCCAAAAAAGGTTGAGGCTCTCCTGAAATGACCAGCGCCGCCGCCCGGTAAAAAAGCCGGACGGCGGCCTTTTGCTGCGCCCCTCCTGGCAATTTTGGCCGCCGCATTGAAAACCGCCGCGGGTTATGCTATAATCTATCCCATACAGGATCGACAAACGGGGCGGGAGGGTTCATATGCTGCTGATTGCCGTTGTGGATGACGACCCAAAGGACGCCGCGCTGCTGAAGGAGTGCGTGGAGGCATATTGCAATCGGAACGATCACCCCGCCATGGTGCGCGTGTACCAGGACGGACTCGATCTGATCCGCGGCGCGGAAACCCACGACATCGTCTTCCTGGATATCCAGATGGGCAAGCTGGACGGCCTGGAGACCGCCCGGCTGGTGCGGAAAATCAACAGGGAATCCATCCTGGTCTTCGTGACCAACATGGCGCAGTTCGCCATCAAGGGCTATGAGGTGGACGCCCTGGACTTCATCCTGAAGCCCGCCTCCCCCGCCTCCATCACCTATGTGATGGACAAGGCCATGAAGCGGCTGGACAGCGGCACCCGCGCCCTCTTCTCCCTCAAGACCTCCGAGGGCACGGTCAGCCTGTCCGCCAACGACATCCTGTATGTGGAGGTCTTCGACCACAACCTTGTCTACCACACCACCCGGGGGGACTATTCCGTCCGCGGCCGGCTCAGCGATGTGAACGAAAAGCTGGACCCGGAGCGGTTTGTGCTGTGCAACCGCAGCTTCATCGTCAACCTGCGCCACGTGTCCAATGTCACGGCGGATCATCTGCTGATCGGGGACACCCGCATCTCCGTGTCCAAATCCCACCGCAAGGAGCTGATGAAGCGGTTCTCCAGCTTCCTGGGCGACAGTCTGTAATGCCGGAGGCGAATCCATGTTTGCCGACTGCCAGTGGATCAGGGATATCGACCACCGCATTTCCGCGGCCATTGTGTTTTTTGTGCTAGCGCTGCTGCTGAACAACGGCGAAAAGCGCCGGCTTTTTTCCCTGCGGGCGATCCTTTCCCTGCTGGTGATGTGCGCGGTCAGCTGGGGCATCCGTTACCTCTCGGATGCCTTTGCGCGGCATCTCTATGCCCAGGCCCTCGGCTACAGCTTCCTGCTGCTGGCCTATTACCTGCTCTTTGTCGGCGCCAGCTCTTTCTGCTTCCGCGCCAGGCAGACCGAGACCGTCTACAACGGGCTGCTGGCCCTGACCATCTTCAAGGTCGCCTGGAACGGCTTCAAAACGGGCAGCAGCATCCTGCTGGTCAACCGCCTGCAGGCGCTCTGGGGGGAGTACAGCATCGCCGGTTCCCTGGTCTCCTACCTGGTCTATTTCGCCGTATGCGTCACGCTCTGCCTGCTGTACCGGCAGCTGGTCCGGGAGCCCCCCTCCCACGTGGACAGGCGGGTGATGATCATCCTGACGGCCGTGTTCCTCACGGTGCAGATGATGCTGGAATTCTTCGGGCACGTGTTCGCGGCGGAGAGCAACGCGCTGCTGCTGTATTACCTGTGCGCGCTGCTGTACACCATCCTCAACTACGCCGCCCTGCTGATGATCGCCGCCATCGACAGCTTCCGCCACGAAAACCGCACCATGCACGATTTCATCAGCAACAAGATGCGGTACTATGAGATGAGCCACGACGGCATCGTCGCCCTGCAGACCAAGTGCCACGACCTGAAGCACCAGATTCAGGCCATCCGGTCCGAGGCGGGCAAGGCGAAGTTTGACGAGTACCTGAACGAGCTGGAGGACTCCATCAACGAGTATTCCACCGTGGTGGAATGCGGCAACGAGACCCTGGACATCGTGCTGACCGAAAAGAACATTCTGTGCTATTCCAACCAGGTGAAGTTCTCCTACATGATCGACGGCTCCCTCTTCGCCTTCCTCACCGAGCGGGAGATCTACTCCCTCTTCGGCAACGCCCTGGACAACGCCCTGGAGGCCGTCACCAAGATTGAAGACCCCGCCCTGCGCATGATCACCCTGAAGAGCAATGTGCGCGGGGAGCTGGTGGTGCTGCAGGTGGAAAACACCTACGCCGGCGACATGAGCCTGGCCGAGGACGAGCTCCCCCACACCACCAAAACCGGCAGCGGCCACGGCTTCGGCCTGCGCTCCATTCAGCGCCTCGCCGAAAAGCACGGCGGCATGATGTCCGTGAGGGCTGACAAGGGCGTGTTCAAGCTCAGTGTGGTCATGAAGCCCCCGCGGAAGTAATCTACCCCCGATCTCCGATCCGCAGTACGATCTCCTGCGGATCGGTTTCTTGTTTCAGCTTTCTGCATTGTACATTTTGCATTGTCCCTGGCTGGGGTTCCCCCATCCCCCCGGCCCCCTTCCCCCGTGCGCGGGGGAAGGGGGAGGAAGTTAGTTAAACTGCGCTGGGGGACGCTTTCTGCGAGAAAGCGTCCCCCAGACCCCCTTGAAAGGCGCTCCTGCGGAGGGCCGGGGTGAGCGTCGCCCCCTTATGCCCCGCAGGGCATATCACGCGCCGTCAGGCGCATTTCATGCCGTCAGGCATTTCATTCCGTCTCCCCACCGAAAGGAATGGAAAGCGCTGCGCGCATGAAATGGCTCCGCCATGAAATCTCGCTTCGCTCCATGATATGGCTGCGCCATTCAACCTTCGACCTCCTGCCTCCAACCTACAACCTCCGCTGTCATTCTAAAACTCCTCACTCCTCACTCCTCACTCAGTCCCCGTACCTCCGCTAACAGCCAAAAGCTAAAAGCTAACAAAAGCTCATTTGCATTTCTCCCCCAACTATGTTATGATAGTCCTACCATAAAAACCGAGAGGAGGAAACGCCTGATGACCTGTCGGGAAGTGATTGAGCAGCGCCTGGCGCCGCGGCTGCAGGGAGACGGCGGCTGGGTGGAGGTTGCGGAGGAGGACGGCGGACGGGTGACGCTGATATTCCGGGGCGAGTGCTCCAAGTGCCTGATCCTGGACCGCTGCGTCAGCTGGATGCGGGAGGAGATCAGGCGCGAGACGGGCGAGGAGGTCACCCTGATCCCCGTGCGCAAAAAGCCCTTCTTCTGGGACAACCAGTGACGGACGACGGCAAGGAGGCTTGACGGATGGCTCATGTGAAGGTAGTCCGGCGCTCCATGCGGCCGGAGGAATGGACAGACCTGCGCTTCACCTGGCTGCAGCGCGGGATTGAAGCCGACCGGGAGGAGATCGGCGGCATCACGATCCGGGACGCGCGGCAGATTGCGGAGAACGAGTACGAGTATGACCCGGCCGGGGAGCGTCCGCTGAAGAAGGGCGATCTGTATTTCACCCCGGACGGCACGGTTTTCATGCGCATGAAGGCGGTGATCCCGGAGCGGATGCGCTCTCAGCAGGTGTACTTCAGCCTGAAGACCGCCGCCGAGATGATCGTGAAGATCAACGGGCGCTACGCCGGCGGCATCGACCCGAACCGGGAGCGCTTCCCGCTGCGGCCCTCAGACGGATACGAGCTGAACATCGAGATCGAGGCCTACAACCGCTCCAAGCCGGACGACGAGCGCAACCCGGCCTCCCTGAGCAAGCGCGGCTGCCGGCAGATCTTCGAGGGCGCGTACCTGACCACCATCCGGGACAATGTGCAGTCCCTGGTCTACGACTATACCCTGCTGATGGACATCGCCCACTCGGAGTACTTCAGCGAGGATTACCGGCGTTTCCTCTTCAAAGAGCTGAGCCGGGCCCTGGATTATGTGGACTTCGAGACCTTTGAGGGCGTCGATGAGGCCGCGGCCTATGTGGACCGGGTGATCTACCGGAACACGGACTTCCGGGGCAGCGGCGATGTGGCGCTGGTGGGCCACTCCCATCTGGACATCGCCTACTACTGGCGGCGCATCCACGCGGTGCAGAAGAACGCCCGCACCGTGCTGATTCAGCTGCGGCTGATGGATCAGTACCCCGAGTTCCGCTACACCCACACCCAGGCCTACACCTATGAGACCCTCGAGAAGTACTATCCAGACCTGTTTGAGGAGCTCAAAAAGCGGGTGAAGGAGGGCCGCTTCGAGCCTGTGGGCGCCATGTACGTGGAGCCGGACTGCAATGTGCCCTCCGCCGAGAGCCTGACGCGGCAGTTCCTCTACGGCCAGCGCTTCTTCCGCCGGGCCTTCGGCTTAACCATCGATAATGCCTGGCTGCCGGACGTCTTCGGCAACAGCTGGATCATGCCGCAGATCCTCCAAAAGAGCGGCGTGAAGTTCTTCGTCAGCAACAAAATGTCCACCTGGAACGACACCAACCGCTTCCCCCACAACAACTTCATCTGGCGCGGCATTGACGGCAGCGAGGTGTACGCCTGCGTGCCGCCCACCCACTTCATCACCTGGAACATGCCCAGCCAGATTCAGGAGAATTGGGAGGCCTATCAGGACAAGGAGGCCGGCGGGCAGACCCTGTCGATGTACGGCTACGGCGACGGCGGCTCGGGCGTGACCGAGGAAATGCTGGAGCTGGCCCGGCGCTTTGAAAAACTGTCCATCATGCCCAAGACAGAGCTGACCGGCGGCGCGGCCTTCCTGCGCAAAAACCTGGAGGGCAATCCGAACCTTTCCGTGTGGGACGGGGAGCTCTACCTGGAGATGCACCGGGGTACCTTCACCACCAAATCGGACATCAAGAAAGCCAACCGCGCCTTAGAATTCCGCCTGCGCGAGGCCGAGCTGCTCTTCAGCCTGCAGGCGCTGAAGGGCGGGGACTATCCCGCGGACACCCTGCGCGAGTGCTGGAAAAAGCTGCTGCTGAACCAGTTCCACGACATCCTGCCCGGCTCCCACATTCACCCGGTGTACGAGGACGCCATGCGCGACTACCGGGAGATCGGCGAAAAGCTGGACGCGCTGCTGGCCCCGCTGCGGGCGGACAGGTGGTTCAACAGCCTGAACTTCCGCCGGGAGTGGCTGGCCTTCATCCCCGATGAAAAGGGCCCGGTGACCCGGGACGGCCGGAAGGGCTTCTGGTCCGCCGGACGCCTGCACGGGCTGACCGCCGGGGAGGCCGCGCCCCTGCCCGAGACCCCCGACTGGCTGAAAGTGCGGGAGGCGGAAGGCGGCCTGTCCGTGGAGACCCCGCTCTATGACATCCGCTTCAACCCGGACGGGAGCATGGCCTCCCTGCACGACCGCTCCCTGGAAAGGGACTGGGTGCGGCCGGGCTGCGGCTTCAATCAGCTGAGGCTCTGGGCCGATCACCCCGGCATGTATGACGCCTGGGACATCCTGCCCAACTATCGGGACGTGCCCGTGGCCTTCGAGGTGGCCGAGCCCCTGCGCCTGACCTACCGCGACGGCTCCTCCTGCGAGCTCACCTGCGCGCTGAAGACCGAAAAGAGCAGCTGGCGCATGGTCATCCGCCTCTTCGCCGCCCATCCGGGCATTGAGGTGGAGCATCTGGTGGACTGGCACGAGAAGCACGTGCTGGCCAAGGTGAACTTCGGCGCGGACGTGCTGACCCGGGAGCTGCTCTGCGACACCAGCGCCGGGTACATCCGCCGCCCGCTGACCAAGAACACCAGCTGGGACGAGGCCCGCTTTGAGGTCTGCCACCACAAGTGGATGGATCTGAGCGAGGCGGACGCCGGCCTGGCCGTCATCAACAGCGGTAAGTACGGCGTGGGCCTGGAGGGGAAGGAAGTCAGCCTGAGCCTGCTGCGCTCCACCATCCGCCCGGACATCACCAGCGACATGGGCAGCCATGACATCCGTTACCTGATCCTGCCCCACGCGGGCGACGCGGTGGCCGCCGGGATCAACCGCACCGCCTTTGAGTACAACGTTCCCCTGACCCCCGTCGACCCGGAAGTACCGCTCTGGCTGCGCTCCGCCTTAGAAGCGTCCACCCTGTACCTGCAGAGCATGAAGCGCTCCGAGGACGGCAGCATGCTGATCCTCCGCCTGTCCGAGCAGGACGGCCGCCGCGGCAGCTTCAGCCTCGGCCGCCGGGTGAAGCTCCTCAACCTGCTGGAGGACGTCGAGGGCGAGGCCGAGACGGTGGCGTTCAGGCCATTTGAGATTGTGACCATTGGCGTGGACATGTAGTTTTCAGTTTTCAGTTTTCAGTCTTTAGTCTTTGGCCTTTAGCCGTTAACCCAATCCCCGGTTTTCCTCAGGAACCGCTTTCAAGAGGTTTCGCGCCTGCGGGCGCGACCAGAGGGCTTTGCGATCGCCCTCTGGACTCCTTCGCGCCCTCTCGTTGCGGAGCGCCTTTCAAGGGGGTCTGGGGGACGCTTTCCCGCGGAAAGCGTCCCCCAGCCGGTAACTTGAATGATCTCCCCCTTCCCCCGCCGCGCGGGGGAAGGGGGCCGGGGGGATGGGGGTCCCCCGAACAGAAACACCATTCAGCCAATATTCCAAAAAACCAAAAGAAAGAAAAAACCCAGCCCGCCGCAGGAGGAACCACCATGAACAGAATTCTCGATCTGGTCAAAAAAGGCTATCTGTACGCGCTGATCTGTCTGGTGACAGGACTGCTGCTGGTCATCTGGCCGGGGCAGACGGTGTGGGGCGTGTACATCACGGCGGCTTCGGCGCTGGTGGTCATGGGCGGACTGCGCATCTTCCGCTACTTCCGCCTGGATGCCATCGAGGCCCACCGGCGGCTGGCGCTGGCCAGCGGCGGCATTTTCTGCGTCATCGGCGCGCTGCTGCTGATCTACCGCGGCCGCCTGGGCGACTGGCTGCCCGAGCTGGTGGGCTTTGCCCTCCTGTGCGTGTGCTGCATCCGGGCGCAGGGTGCCATCGACATGCTGCGCCGCTCCTTTGACAAATGGTGGTGGCCGCTGCTCTGCGCCCTCCTCACTCTGGCCTGCGCCCTGCTGTGCCTGCTGGGCAGCTTTGACCTGAACATCAAGCTGATCCTCGCCGGCGCCGCGCTGATTGTGGAGAGCGGCATCCACATCTTCTGCGACCTCTGGTTCTCCCGCACCGACCGCCCCGCCCGCAAAGGCCGCGGCGAAGTCCAGCCCGCCAACTACACCTACACCTGGAAGGCGGAGGAGGAAAAGGCGGAGGAAGAAGAACCCGCTGAGGCATAAGGCGGATGCTGAACGGCATAGCTGATGAGCCTGCGCTTCAGGAAAGAGGCGCGGGCTTTTTGATGCCATTCATTATTCATTCAATTACCCAAACACGCAGGCCACCTCCGCACCCGCCCAATTTCCCTTCTCTTGACATTCTCCCCCCATGCGCGTATGATATAGATGGCGACAAATGGGAATGTAACAGCAACAGAGTGAGCACACGCATCTGCCCCCTGTGCCCTCATTCCCTCATCACCCCGCCGAACCCCCTGCCATTCTCATCGACATCAGCAGCAATGCCCCGGCGTGATGGGCTATATGCCTTCAACCTTCAACCTCATTGTACATTATGCATTGTACATTGTACATTCGGAGGCCCACATGAACGACTTGATCGCTTTGGTCAACCTGGACGAGACTTCCTGCCGCTTCACGGCGCGCAAGCTGCGGGGGGAGCGCGTTTACTGCGTGATTCTCCCGGCGGGGGCGACGCTGGCAGAGGTGCGGGAGACAGAGGCCCGGGGCGTGATCGTCTGCGGCGGAGCCATGGGCGAGGCGCCGGAGTGTCCGCTGATCAGCGAGCTGGTGAGCGCGCCGGAGCTTCCCCTGCTGGCCATGGGCGACGCGGCGCTGACCCTCTGCGTGGCGCTGGGCGGCAGCCTCTCGGCGGATAAGGCCGGGCAGGCGGTGGCCCAGGTGCGCTTTGCGGGGGACAGCCCCATCCTGCGGGACGTGGAGGACGGGGAGCGCCTGCTCCGCTGCCGCCGCGGCTTTGAGCTGCCCGGCGAGGGTCTCCTGTGCATGGACGCCGAGGGCCCCCTGGGCTTCCGCCGGGGTTCGCTCTACGGCTTTGCCTTCCAGAACGAGCAGAACGATCCGGACGGCACTCAGCTGCTGCTGAACTTCTCCACCGCGATCTGCGGCTGCAGCGCCTGGTGGGACGGACCGGAGATCGTCCACCGGGCGGTGGAGGAGATCCGCCTGGCCGCGGGCGACGGCGAGGCCCTCTGCCTGATTTCCGGCGGCGTGGACTCCACCGTCTGCGCCATGCTGGGCAAGATCGCCTTAGGCGACCGCCTCACCTGCCTGCTCATCGACACCGGGCTGATGCGCGAGGGCGAGGCCGACGAGGTCGTGCGCCTGTTTGAGGAGGATCTGGGCATCAGCGTGCGCCGCATCAGCGCCCACAGCGAGTTCATGGACGCCCTGGACGGGGTCACCGGCACCCGGGACAAGGTGCGGACGGTCTTCGCCATCCTGCGCGCCCTCACCCGCCACGAGGTCTCCGACCGGGCTGAGGTGCGGCTGGTGCTCCAGGGCACCAATTATTCCGACCTGCTGGGCTCCGACCCCCCTGCCGATCTGGAGCTGACCGGCGTGCGCGTCCGCCTGCTGGAGCCCCTGCGCGATCTGTTCAAGGATGAAGTCCGCCGCATCGGCGCGGAAGTGCTTCACCTGCCCGAGAGCGTCGCCCAGCGCCAGCCCTTCCCCGGCGCGGGCCTGGCCCTGCGGGTGCTGGGTGCCGTGACCCCGGAGCGCCTCTCCATCGAGCGCCAAGCCGACGCCATCTTCTGCCAGGAGGTGGAGGACAGCGGCGTCGGGAAGAAGCTCTGGCAGTATTACACCGTGCTGGACGCCCCTGACGACGGGGCCGAAAACGGCAGCACGGTCATCCTGCGGGCCATCCAGGTCACCGGCCAGAGCGCCGCTTTAGCGGCCCGCCTCCCCAGCGACCTCCTGGAGCGCGTCACCGGCCGCATCCTCTCCGGCATCCCCGGCGTGCGCAATGTGGTCTACGACCTGACGCCCAGCACGAGCTACGCGCGGATGGAGTGGAAGTAAGGGGGAACAGCGCATGAACCGGGTCAAGGAACCGGCCAGTGATCTGGTGACCTACAGCGACCGGGAAGGGCTGCTGCTGATCCGGAAGTACGCCGTCCGGGAAGCCTGTTTCCTCTCGTGCGTGCCCGGGGAGCATCTTCAGGCCTATTACGACGCCACCTTCAGCCTGCTCGACGCGCAGCTGGCGAAGCCCCACGAGGAAGAAGACGCCCTGGAGACCGTCGCCGCCAACGTGCTGCTGATCACCGCCAACGTAAGCGATTGGAGGGACGATAAAAAGCATCCCGCCGGCGCGGCTGTGCCGATGGTCAACAAAAAGCTGTCGCCCGCCAAAACCATGAAGCTGCTGAAGGACTACTGGGAAAACAAGGGCAAGGCTTTTCTGGTGGACGACGTGGCGGAGGGCTTCAACGATCTGGTCAACCGCGTGGCCGGCCTGTTCGGCGCGTCGCCTGCCGCCCCCGATCCGGCCAAGGCCGCCCTCCAGCGGGACCTGAAAGTCCTGAAGCAGGTTTTTGAGGATGTGCAGCGGAAAATCACCGCACAATAATCAGATGGTCAGGTGAAATCATGAACATACCGATGGTATTTGAACTCAGCACCAAAGCGCTGAAGATGGTTCAGCTGGGCAAGGCCTTCCTGTCCTCCGGTGGCGTAAGGATGGCAGACGGCAGCCTGCTGGAGCTGGCCCGTCCCCTGATGGGCGGCGTGTCAGGCGCCGCGCCGGGCATCGGCTCGGTCAACGTCCAGATCATTTCCTCCCTGAGCGCCAATGTTCAGAACATATTCATCCAGAAGAGCGTCAACAAAGCCAACGCCGGCATCAATAAAGCCAACCTCAAGCTGGATCAGGCCCTGTCGCAGCTGAATCAGATTTCCACGGCGGTCGGCAAGCTGGATGGCATTTATGTGTTAAGCTGGGTCAACGCGGCCTTCTCGCTAGCCAACTGCTGCGTGTCCGTGGCCGGTTTCCACATGGCGCTGAAACGCCTGTCCGCCCTTCAGGAGGATGTGCAGAAGCTCATCGACATGTACAAGCACGACCGGCAGGCGGACATGGTGGAGCGGTACAGCAATCTGATGATGTACCTGCGCAACCACCTGGACTTCCTGACCGAACAGAGCAAAGCGCCGGACCGGCAGGCCTTCATCAACCGCGAGCCCTTCATCGAGACCCATCTGACAGACGCGAGCAATTACCTGCGCAAGATCACCGACGCCATGCGGACGCCGGAGGGTTCCACCGAGTTCAGCTTCCAGTCGGTGTACACCATGGCGGTGCTCTTCGCGCAGGTGCTCAACGAATACTGCTGCCGCTTCTACTATACCCACGGCAAGCATCAGGTCAATTACGCGCTCTGGCTTGAATCGCTGGACGCGCTGGAAAGCTCTGACCTGCGGAAGGCCGAGACGGATTACATGGCCACAGCCGTCAAGTACGCCGCCGCGTCGCCTCTGCGCAGGAAAGACGCCCTGGAGCTGCTGCACGAGGCGGTCCGCGAGCAGAAAACCCGGCTGGCCGTCTGCCATGAGGTCATCAGCATGCTGTCTGAGCAGGAGTACGGCCGGATCGACGATCTTCTCTGCGCCGGCCTCCTCCAGAGCATCCAGACGGCCTGCCCCGATCTGGACCGGCTGCTGACAGACCGCATCCGCGCGGCAGAGGTTCCGGAGGAAGAAACCGAGCTGCGCATTCCGCTTCAGTTATGCGTCTGAAAAGCGCTGTCCGGCGTGCGCAATGTGGTCTACGACCTCACGCCGAGCACCAGCTATGCCCGGATGGAGTGGAGGTAAGGAGGGCGGATCCTATGCGTGCGAGTATTGAGGGAATCGAGTGAACGCATATTGGCATCGAGGCCGCCTGTCCCAATCTGGATCAGCTACTGGCCGACAGCGCTGGAACCCTGAACCTCCCGGAGGCTGCAGGAGAACAGATTTGTATACCGGTCACGATCACAACAGGATAACTGGAGGAGAGTCACATGGTAGCCATACAAGGATATTTCGATGGCGTAACGATCAGGCCTCTTGAAGAACTGATAGCAAAACCGAATCAGCGTGTCATCATTACAGTCATGGATGAGTTTGTAGAACCCGATAAACTCAAACAGCCCAAAGGCTTACGCGGCATCCTTTCCTCCTACGCCGATTCTTCGCTTGTGGAAAAGGAGGGCGGTGCGTGGGAGCGCGCTGCCGTGAAAAAACATGGTGATACTTGACGCGAATATGATCCTCAGATACCTGTTAGATGATAACAAAGAAATGGCTGCAGTTGCAGAAAAGCATATTCTTTCGGGAGCTGCTTTCGTGACGATCGAAGTCATGGCTGAAGTCGTTTATGTTCTGAAAGGTGTCTATAAGCTGGATCGCGCTAAAATCGCAGGTGTTCTGGAGGGGCTTCTCGATCTGGATATCTGCTGCGACAAAGAAGTTCTCACTCCAGTATCAAGCATCTTTGGTAAGCACAATCTTGATTTTGTTGACTGTGTTCTCTATGCATATCACATGGTATATGGCGTTCAGGTTGCCACGTTTGATCAAAAGCTGCTTCGGCTG
The DNA here is from genome assembly GCA_017534885.1 of Clostridia bacterium. Classification (GTDB taxonomy): domain Bacteria; phylum Bacillota; class Clostridia; order Christensenellales; family Aristaeellaceae; genus RUG11272. The sequence continues at coordinate 75,299 of JAFXVR010000051.1, forward strand.
ATACACAGCACGCAAAACTAACTTCTTCCCCCCACCACACCATCAGGAGGTACACCTCATGCGCAAAGCCAAGCTGATTCTGGATAAGGACTATGTGATCTCCCCCATCGACCCGCGCATCTACGGCTCGTTCATCGAGCACCTGGGGCGGGCGGTGTACACGGGCATTTATGAGCCCGGGCATCCCACGGCGGACGCGCAGGGCTTCCGGCAGGACGTGCTGGAGCTGGTGCGGGGGCTGAAGGTGCCGGTGGTGCGGTATCCCGGCGGCAATTTTGTGTCCGGCTTCCACTGGGAGGACTCGGTGGGGCCGAAGGAAAACCGTCCCCGCCGCCTGGATCTGGCCTGGAAGACCACCGAGACCAATGAGGTGGGCCTGCACGAGTTTGCGGACTGGGCGAAGAAGGCCGGCTCCGAGGTCATGTACGCGGTGAACCTGGGCACCCGCGGCCCGGACGCCGCCCGCAATGTGGTGGAGTACGCCAACCATCCCGGCGGCACCTACTGGAGCGATCTGCGGCGCAAAAACGGCGCGGCTGATCCCTTTGATATCCGCCTGTGGTGCCTGGGCAATGAGATGGACGGCCCCTGGCAGATGGGCAGCAAGACCGCCTTTGAGTACGGCCGGGTGGCCAACGAGGCCGCCAAGGTGATGAAGTGGGTGGACGACCGCATCGAGGTGGTGGCCTGCGGCTCCTCCTCCACCACCATGAAGACCTTCGGTGAATGGGAGTACACCATGCTGGGCGAGTGCTACGAGAACGTCGACTATGTCTCCCTGCACCGCTATTACGGCAATCCCCACAACGACACGCCTGATTTCCTGGCCTCCACCATGGACCTGGACGCCTTCATCCGCACGGTGGCCTCTATCTGCGACGCGGTCAAGGGCCGCAAGCATGCGAAAAAGCAGGTCAACCTCTCCCTGGACGAGTGGAACGTGTGGTATCACTCCAATCAGGAGGATCAGAGCATCTACCGCCGCGACCCCTGGGGCACCGCCCTGCACCTGCTGGAGGATCACTACAACTTTGAGGACGCGCTGCTGGTGGGCCTGATGCTCATCACCATCCTCAAAAACGCCGACCGGGTGAAAATCGCCTGCCTGGCCCAGCTGGTCAACGTTATCGCGCCCATCATGACCCGGGAGGGCGGCGGCGCCTGGGCCCAGACCATCTACTGGCCCCTGCTGCAGGCCAGCACCCTCGGCCGCGGCCTCAGCCTCCGCCCGCTGCTGACCTCCGAGAAGGACGACACCAGCCACTACACCGACGTGCCCGTGGTGGACGCCGCCGCCACCCTATCTGAGGACGGCAGCCTGACCATCTTCGCCGTCAACCGCGACCTGAAGGAGGATGCCGCCCTGACCCTCGACCTGCGCGCCTTCGGTCCCCTCGGCCAGGGCACCCACAGCGTCCTCCATCACGACGACGTGAAGGCCGTCAACACCGAGTCCGCCCCCAACAATGTCCGCCCCGCCGAGACCCCCCTGGTCATGGAGGACGGCGTAGTTCGTTTGCCGGCAGCCAGCTGGAATGTGATCAGGGTGAAGGCGGGGGAGTGAAGGAGAAGAATCTATCCTGTACCCATTCATGACGCTTGAAGATGAGACGGAAATTGTCCACTCCGAGCCCAAAGACATCGATGGCCGCGAGCAGGTGAAGGTCGTGATTGAAAAGCCCATATACGGCGGCTTTCACTCCGCTGAATGCTGGCTGCCCGACTACCGCTGGGACAAGGTGAAGGGTTTCCGGCCGGAGGAAATCAGGGCATACCAGGAGCTGCTGGAGAGCGTTGCGCATATCATCATTGCGCTGGCCAGGGACGGAGGCTTTGATCGTGCCGCAGGTTTTTAAGATTGGCGGATATCTGGTCTATTTCTGGACGAACGAGAACAATCCGCTGGAACCCGTTCACGTTCATGTGGCGGAAGGCAAGCCTGTTCCCAATGGCAAAAAAACTGGCTGACCCGATCCGGTGGCTGCATCCTGCAGCACAACGCCTCCGGCATACCCGTGAAGCAGCTTCGGTACATCATGGAAATCATCAGCGCAAGGCACGAAATGATCACAGCCAAATGGCTGGAAACCTTTGGTGAAGCGCGCTTCTATTACTGAACCGCCTGATCTGCGAAGCTCCTGCATTCCAGCGAATTAACGCTGTAGAATTGTCAGGGTGAGCGCAGGAACTGTTGCAGGGCTTGATTCGGATGTCAAAAGGCCGCTTTCATGAACTGAGCCATGACTGGTTGTGGAAGACAGCGGAAATCACCACAACCAGTCGTGGCTCCAAGGTTGAAAGCGCCCTTTTGTCACCCTTACCAGGGCTTCTGAATATGAACCCACCGCCTTCCAGAGGATGATGGAGGGCGGTGGGTTTTTGGTGCAGTGAAGAAATATGGGGTGTCACAAGGTAAACCTTCTGACACCCCCCACGCATCCCAAAACGCCCCGCGCCAGCTCCTTCATCCAGAGCCGCCACGGGGCGTTTCTTATTCTCTTATACCTCTCACAGCACCCCCACCAGTTCCTCCCTCACCCCGTCCATCCTCTCATCCGCGATGCCGAAGTCCATCTCCTTGTAGCTCCAGGCGCAGCGGCCGATATGGTGCTTTTCAAACACGGTGTGGATCGCGCGGTACCACTTCAGGGCTTCCTCGGGGGCGGTGCGGTCGATCACGCCGTACTCGCCGCAGTAGAGGACGGTGCCCATCTCTTCGGCCCGGCGGATGGCGTCGGCGAAGAGGGCCTCGAAGTAGGCGGGCGTGGCGCCGCTCTGCTCCCAGGTCAGGTCGCGGCTCACGTCCACGTGGCGCACCCAGTAGGCGTGCTGGTGGGTGAAGACCAGCGGGTCGTAGCAGTGGAAGTTGTAAACCACCCGGTCGTCATAAGGCGCGTCCAGGGCCAGCACCGCCTGGACGCTGTTGTTGTGGTAGCTGCCCACCAGGATCACCGTGTCCGGGGCGATGGGACGGATGCGGCTGATGCAGGTGCGGGCGATGCGGTTCCAGATGGGGCTGAAGCGCTCCTCGGTCACCTCGTTGAGGAGCTCAAAGGCCACGTGCTCCGGGTCGCCGCCGAAGCGCCGGGCCAGCTCCTCCCAGAGGCGGTAAAAGCGCTCCTGCAGGCGCTCGTCGTCAAAGAAGCCCGTCTCGCCCACCGCCTGGTCGAACATGAAGCCCGCCGTTTTGTGCAGGTCGAGGACGATGTTCAGCCCGTGCTTCCGCGCCCAGCCGACGGCCGTCGTCACCCGGTCAAAGCCGTACTCGTTCCAGCCGTTTTCGGCCTCCAGCACGTTATAATCGATGGGCAGGCGCACATGATCCGCGCCCCAGGAGGCGATGCGCGCCAGGTCGTCCTCGCGGATGAAGTTCTCCAGCCGCTCCCGGCTGTAGTCGCACTGGCTGAGCCAGCCGCCCAGGTTGATGCCCTTCCGGAAACCGTTCCATTGCTTCATATTAATGCGCCCCGCTCTTTTTTGTATGGTTTTCCCGCTGATTCTGCTGATGTTACTTTTTCTCGTCGCTGAGTTTCTGGCCGATCTTGCGCTCCTCGCCCCGGAGGAGGCGGCCGATGTTGGCGTGGTGGCGGATGAGGCAGAGGGCGGCCAGGACGATGGCCCAGGCGATGACCCAGGGATTGCCCTCGGCCCAGCCGACGCAGACCATCACCGCGTAGGACACCAGCATCAGGATGCTGCCCAGGGAGATCCAGCGGGTGATGGCGATGGCGAGGATGGCGATGGCGTAGCCGATCAGGGCGGGGATGGGATAGCACACCAGCATCACCGCCGTGGAGCTGGCCACGCCTTTGCCGCCCTTGAAGCCGAAGAAGCAGGGCCAGTTGTGCCCGATGACCACGGCCAAGCCCGCGATCAGCGCGCCCCAGCGGGGGCCGCCGTCAAAGCCGCCGGTCAGCCACAGGCCGATGAGGCAGGCCGCGAGCGCCTTCAGGATATCGCCCACAAAGGTGATGACGCCCCGCTTGACGCCCATGGAGCGCAGGGCGTTGCTGGCCCCGGTGGACTTGCTGCCCACCTCGTACAGGTTGGGGCCGCCGGTCAAACGGGACACCAGCACGCCGGTGGAAACGGAGCCCAGCAGGTAGCCGATGACCGCGGCAAGGATGTATCGGATGGCCATAGTCAGCCCTCTCTTCCGTGTGGATTGCCGCCGCTTCAGTCTTTTTCAGTCTTGCCCCGCACGATGAGCCGCAGGGGCGTGCCCTCAAAGCCGAAGGACTTGCGGAAGTAGTTTTCCAGGTAGCGCAGGTAGGAGAAGTGCATCAGCTTATCATCATTGACGAAGAGGATGAAGGTGGGCGGGCAGGTGCTCTGCTGGGTGCCGTAGTAGATTTTCAGCCTGCGCCCGCCCGAGGACGGCGGCTGAAGATCCTGGGTGGCGTCCCCGAGGATATCGTTGAGCACGCCCGTGGGGATGCGGCGGCTGGTCTGGGCCCAGACTTTGTCGGCCTCCTCCAGCACCTGCTTCACCCGCTGGCCGGTCTTGGCCGAGATGAAGAGCACCGGCGCCCAGTCCATGAACTTCAGCGCGCCCAGCACCTCTTTCCTGGTCTTCTCGAGAGTGCCCGTGTCCTTCTCGACGCTGTCCCACTTGTTGACGACCACCACCACCGCCTTGCCCTCATCGTGGATGATGCCGGCAATCTTGGTGTCCTGCTCGGTGACGCCGTCCGCCGCGTCGATGAGCAGCAGGGCGACGTCGCAGCGCTCGATGGCGGCGATGGCCCGCAGCACGGAGTACTTCTCCAGGCTGGCCTCGGCCACCTGAGACTTGCGCCGGATGCCCGCCGTGTCAATGATGCTGTAGCGGCTGCCGTCCGGGGCGGTCAGCAGGGTGTCGATGGCGTCCCGGGTGGTGCCGGCGATGTCGGACACCATGGAGCGCTCCTGCCCCAGCAGGCGGTTCACCAGGGAGCTCTTGCCCACATTGGGCCGGCCCACCACCGCCAGCTGCAGGACGTGGCCTTCCTCCTCATCGCCCTCCGTCTCCGGGGGAAGCAGCTGGCAGATGGCCTCCAGCAAGTCGCCCAGGCCCATCATGTTGGCGGCGGAAATGACGATCGGGTCGCCCAGGCCCAGGGCGTAGAACTCGTAGGCCGCGTCGGCCAGGCTGATGTGGTCGATCTTGTTGACCACCAGCAGCACCGGCTTGCGGGACTTGCGCAGGAGCTCAGCCACCTCCTGATCGTCGTCCGTCAGCCCGGTGCGGCCGTCGGTGAAAAAGCAGATGACGTCCGCCGTGTCGATGGCGATCTGTGCCTGGTGGCGCATCTGCGTCAGGAACACGTCCTCGGAGCGCAGGTCGATGCCGCCGGTGTCGATCAGGGTGAAGCGCCGGTTCTGCCACTCCACGTCCGCGTAGATGCGGTCGCGGGTGACGCCGGGGGTGTCCTCCACAATGCTGACCCTGCGGCCCACCACTTTGTTGAAAAAGGTGCTCTTGCCTACATTGGGGCGGCCCACAATGGCCACCAGTCCCTTGCTCATTTTCCTTCGCCTTTCTGTCCGCTGATGGCCCGCCACAGGGCCTCGCCGGTGTTTTCCACAATGGTCAGGGGGGCGGGCAGCGCCTGCCGCAGGGTCTCCACGGGCATGTCGTCCAGGAAGAGGTCGCCCTCATTGCGGATGGTGTTGCGGCACAGCAGAATCTCGTCGCAGTCCGCGTCCTGCAGCTGATCCCGCAGGTCGCCGCCGGTCAGCAGGCCCGTCACCGTCACCGATTCCCCGAAGAAGTGGTTGAGGATGGGCCGCACTTCGACGGTGGTGCCCTTCGGCGCCAGCTCTGCGCACCACTTGCGCATCAGCGGGGCCACCGAGGTGCCGCAGGCCATCAGCAGCCGCCGGGGCGGGGTCTCGTCCACCGGAAAGTCCTCCGCCGCGTAGCGCAGGTCGGTCTCGAACTGCCGCAGCATGCCCACCCCGTTCTCGATCTGCGGATAGTCCTCATAGCTCTCGTCCGGGGGCAGGGGCCGGCCGGACAGGCAGTAGAACTCATCCGCCGGGAACACAAAGCGGGTGTCCAGCCGCTCCAGGAATTCCTTCTGTCTTTCCTCCGCCCAGTCCACCAGGGCCGCCGCGCTCTCCCGGTCATAGGGCTGCACCGGGTCGAGGCCCTCCCGGAACTTCGTCAGCCCCACGGGCACCAGCGCCACGGACTGGGCCGCGGGGTGCAGCTCAGCCAGCTCCCGCAGGGTGCGCTCCAGCACCGGCCCGTCGTTCCAGCCCGGGCAGAGCACCACCTGGCAGTGGAAGCGGATGCCGCCCTCCTTCAGCCGCCGCAGCCGGGGCATCAGGTCGCCCGCCCGGGGATTGCGCAGCAGCCGCGTGCGCACCTGCGGATCGGTGGCATGCACCGAGATGAACAGGGGCGAGACCTTCCGGCGCAGAATGCGGTCGAACTCCGCGTCGGTGATGTTGGTCATGGTGATGTAATTGCCCATCATCAGCGAGAGCCGCCAGTCGTCGTCCTTCACATAGAGCGTCCGGCGCAGGCCCGGGGGCATCTGGTCGATAAAGCAGAACACGCAGTGGTTCTGGCAGGGCCGCGGGCTGGACACAATGGACTGGTCCAGAGTCAGGCCCAGAGGCTCCCAATCCTCCTTTTCCACCCGCACCCGCTGGCGCTCCCCGCCCTGTTTCGGGAGAATCCACATGTCGAAGCGCTCGGCCGCGGTCAGCGCCTGATAGTCCACCTGATCGATGATGGGCTCGCCCGCGATGCTCTCCACCGCGTCCCCGGCCTCCAGCCCCAGCGCCTCGGCGATAGAGCCCGGCGCCACGTGGGTGATGGTAACAGCCATAAGGCGCCAGCCTCCTTCCCGCACACTGCGCTGCAGCGCTGTCTCATTGCCTTGCCGTCTCTGCTGTGATAGGTTGATTTTGTTGAATGAATAGTTGGTTATGCTGATTTCGTTTGAAGCAGGGGATTTCGCGCCTGCGGGGGTTATCACCCAATGATGCCCCGCAGGGCATATCACGTGCCGAAGGCACATTTCATCCTCCGCCAGGAGCATTTCATGCCGTCAGGCATTTCATTCCCCGTCTGTGCCCAGCGACAGAATGAAATGCGCTTCGCGCATGATAGAGCTTCGCCATGAAATCTCGCTTCGCTCCATGATATGGCTTCGCCATTGAAACTCCTAACTCCTTACTCTAACCTGTGGCTCACTCCCACCCCACCTGCTTCTGCACCGGCAGCATCACGATCAGCGTACGGCCTTTCTGGAACTGCAGGCGCTTGCGGTTGGCGAGGTAGTAGAGGGTCTGGTCGGTCATCTGGGGGCGGGACCAGATGCCCTCGAAGTGCTCTCCGGACTGGAAGTACTCCGCGTTGCCCCGGCCGGTGACCGTGGTGACCGGCGCGGAGGAGCCGCCCCGGTAGGTGGTCTGGGTGAACTGGATGATGACGTTCTGGAACACAATGGGCTCGCCCCTGTCCTGATCCACCCAAAGTTCGAGGCTGCCGTCCTTGTGGTGGCAGTAGCGCAGGTAGCCCTTGGAGGGCTCGTCCCAGACCAGGGTGTACTCGATCGTCGGGCTGCCCCAGTACACCGTGATGGTCTCCGCCCGGTCGCCGCCGGTGGCCTGCACATTGGTGAAGGGCAGCACATGGGGCCGCGCCACATGGGTTTCGGGGATCAGGGTGGAGATGGCCGCCGCGTTGCCCTGAGCGTTGTGGGGCGCCACCAGGTTCTTGCGGCGTGAATAGTACTGCTTCCAGGGCTTGGTGTCGCTGTCCGTGCCGTTGAAGCGCACCTCGCCGAACTTCGCGCCGGTGCGGTTCAGCTCATCGGGCACAGAGGAGCCCTTCAGGGTCTGCTGGCCGTAGTACATGAAGCCCGCGTCCCATTCCGCCCGGGTCCACACCGCGCCTACCCGGGCCGAGCGCATGGGCCCCACGGAGGTGGGCATCAGGTCGCTGAAGAGGGCTGAGAGGCGGGTCGCCCCGGAGGCGTGGAGGGGGAACTCATACACAATGTCCGCGTAATACACGCCCCAGGGCGCGATGTCCCCGGCCCCGCCGTTGGTGTTGTCGATCTGCACCAGCATGGGCTGATAGCGCCCGGTGATGGCCAGGCCGGCAAAGCCCTCCCCGGCGATGGCGGCCCGGTCGCTGAGCTTCAGCCCGGTGGTGGGGCTGACGCCCTCCTCGGCCTCGTACACCGCGAAGCGCTTGGGCAGGTTCTGGGTGCGGGTGTCCCTGCCGTCCCGCAGCGTCTCGGAGAGGGCCGAAGGCAGGACGCAGAGGCAGAGCAGCAGGCAAAGCAATTTCTTCATGGCAGACCCTCCTCACCGGTTCAGTCGGTAAAGCCCATCATGTCCACGTTTTTCTGGCGGTTCTGCTGAATGACCTTGTAGCGGCTTTTGCTGACGCGCCGCAGCAGGGCCGCCGAAGGCCCGCCGTCCAGGTTGTAGGCCATGACCGGCTGATAGTATTCCAGCAGGAAGTCCACGCAGGCCGTCACGGTGATGGTGCCCGCGGTGGTCAGGATGACGTAATTATGGTCGTCCAGCCGGGCGATGACCTGGCGGATGGCCTTGCGGTTGGCGAAGGGCCAGCTCCGGTCGAGGACGTCCTCCCCGTCCATGATCAGGGGACACTCCTCATAGAAGGACCAGGTCTCCTTCGGCTGACGGGCCAGCACCTCCGCGTTGTCCGCGTCCCGGTAGACGTGCAGTCCATCCTCCTCCAGGGTCAGCCCGGAGTATTTCACGCCCTCCAGGTTGCGGAACACCTTGCCGTGGGTCACGGTCAGGGAGCCCAGGGGCGTGTAGAAATAGTCCTCGTTGTCCCCGGGGTACTCCTCGGGAATCCAGGAGTAGACCGGGCTGACATAGCCGCTGCCGCTGATGGCCAGGCGACAGGTGGGCAGGCGCTCGGCCATGTCCTCGGTGTTGGCCAGGTGCTCCCGCCACTGGGCGGTCTCCTTCACAATCTGCCGCCCGGGCTCGGCCATCCACAGCTCGGTGATGAATGTCTTGCAGCTGTTGATCTTGGCCAGGCGGATGGTGAAGCGCAATGTGGCGCTCTCATAGCGGGAGCGCACCGTGCCCGGATCGTAGGTGAGGGGTTCCGGCTCGGGCGTATCCGTGGGCTCGGGGGTGTCCGTGGGCTCCGGTGTGGGCTCCGGCTCGGGCGTCGCAACGTCCTCCAGCGGGAAGTCCGGCGCGTCCAGGTCGATCTCCTCCTCCAGCGTCCATTCCCCGAGGGCGGAGGCTGTCAGCAGGCAGCAGAGCAGAAGCCAGGCGATGAGCTTTTTCATCATTGACCTCCTGAAAGGATAACGGCAATGTCTTGCATTTCTCCTTGCTTGCACTCACTCGTTGTAAGCTCAGGGTTTCGCGCCTGCGGGGGTTATCACCCAATTCCTCACTGAAATCCAGCCAAAGGGCAGGATTTCCGGGCGTTCGGAATCCAGGGGGCTTTCCGGTCGCCCCCTGGACTCCTTCGGGCACATCCTTTCTTGTTCAACAATGCGAATGATGAATCAAATAATGATATCCGTCAGCCTGTATCCCGGGGGCATGGGTTTTTCCTCCAGGAAGGGCCAGTCGGGGGATTCGAGGATGGGGATCAGCTGGCGGAAGGGCAGGGCGGGGAATTCCATCTCCCAGGCGGAGGCTCCGAACCAGGCGCCCTCGGCGGCGCGCTGGTGCAGACCCCGGGCGAACTTGGTGTGGTTGGAGCAGTCGTGCACCAGGCAGGGCCAGCCCTCCTCGGCGGCCTCCCGCATCAGGCGGAAGGTGATCTCCCGGCTCCAGACGGGGCTCAGGTAGCCCAGCCGGTGCAGGTACATGGGCTCGCCCTCGTAGTTGGCGGCATTGTTGGGGTTCAGGTGCAGCTCGGCGCAGTTGATGAAGTCCACGCCCGTGGAAAGCACCTCCGCCTTGCGCGCCTCAAAGGCGGTGAGGAAGGCCGGTGTCATGGGCGTTTCGATACCCACCCTGGGGATGAAGCGCTTCGCCTCGGCGATGGCCCCGATGACCTTCGGCGCGCAGTCCGTCGCGCCTAAGTTGAAGCGCAGCTCGTCCAGCCCGCTCTCCCCCAGCGCCCGCAGGTTCTCCGCTGTGGCGAGGGTGCCGTTGGTGTACATGTGCTGGTACACCCCGGCCTCGTGGAAGCGCCGGATCACGCCGTAGTATTTCTCGATCTCGCAGAAGGGCTCCAGGTACACATAGGCAATGCCCGTGGGCCTGCAAGAAGTCCGCAGCAGCAGGTCCAGATCCCGCTCCCGGAAGCGCGTCCCGCCGATCTCCCAGAGTCCCTCCCCGATGGGCGGCTGCTGATCCAGACAGCCGTAGTCATAGCAGAAGGGGCAGCGCAGGTTGCAGCGGTTGGTGCGGCGCACGGCGCTCAGGCCGGTGCCGGTCAGGCAGGAGCGGCAGCCGCCCGGAAAGGTTTTCTCATCGCCCACATACAGGCTGCGCCCCTCAAAGGACTTCAGCCCGGGCACTTCAGCCGCTAAGGCTTCAAAGCGCGCGTCCACCGCGTCCTCAATCTGGGCGATGACCGCTAAGGCCAGCTCCTCCTGCCGGGGGGACAGGCTCTCGTCCTCTGGCAGTTCGGCGAAAAAGCGGAACCAGGCGAGGGCCTCCGCCCGGGGGATTCTGAGGGCTTCCATGCGCATTCCTCCGTTCTGCCTTCAGCCGTCATACCTTTGGGGCAGCATCAGTCCCAGCTCAGCAGTCGCTTCAGCTCCCCGGCCAGCTCCTCCGCCATCTCCTCCTGCTCGGGAATACGGGGATGGCCGTTGGTGCCGTCGCCGTTGCGGGTGAAGCGGAACTGGGCGGCCGGCAGGCCCTCGCCCCGGAGCTGTTCGGCCAGCTCGCCGATGGCCTCGTCCCAGGCGGGATCGTGGCGGATCAGGGTGGTGATGAGCACCAGCGGCGTCCCGGCGGGATAATGCGCGGCCACGCCCCGGATGATCTCCGCGTACCGGGCTTTCCAGGCGGCGCGGCGGGCCGGGTCAGCGGCGGAAAAATCGTTCTGGCCGGTGGACGGGTTGTGCTGGTCGTTCTGCCCCAGAGCGAAGACCACGGCGTGGGGGGTGAAACGGCTGAAGTCCCACTTGGTGTAGGCCCCGGCCTCGGGGAAGTAGCAGAGCCTGTCCCAGCTCACGTCCATGCCGATGCCGTCCGGGTAGTGGAAGTAGCCCGAGCCGCTCATGACCGCGATGCCGCCCTGAGCCGTCAGGTGGGTTTCCGCCCCCAGCTTCCGCCCGATGATGGAGGCGTAGGAATACCAGCTGTTGTCATAGCAGGAGGCATTGTCGCAGGGGTCGGTGCGGCCCACATAATCGACGCACTCCACGCAGGCTCCGGCGGTCACCGAGTCGCCGTAGAATTCCAGGCGGCGCGCAGGCTTTTCGGGCGGCGGCAGGAAGGTGCCCTCCACCTGAAAGCCCTTCAGCACATAGCTGTAGGAGCAGTCCAGCCGCTTGTAGAGCCGCACCGTGTGCACCTGATCCGTTTCGAGGTTTTCGGCGAGAATCAGCGTCTTGTCGATGCCGTTGTCCGCCTGGGTCACAGGAATCTGGCTCAGCCGACCGTCCACGATCAGCCCGAAGCTGTTAGTGCCCCAGGAGATGTTCACCTGCACGGTGCAGGTCAGCCGCGTGCCCGTAAACCGCACCGCGGCCTCAGAACCCGGCCAGTAGAAATGCGCCCCGTCCTCCAGATGCGCAACCCGCCCCGTATATCCAATGGACTGGCTGCCCGCGTCAATGCGCTGCATAGCGATTCCCCCTTATTCCCAAATGACCCGGCTGACATCCGTCGCCCATTCCCCTTCGCGGGTGACAAGCCTGCCCGTCCGCTCCGCCGGATCAGCGGTGAGCAGAGCGTTCCCCTCTGCCAGGGTGGGCGCGGCGGTCAGTCCGTCGTCCTGATAGAAGGGCGTTTCCACCGCCCGGTCACACCAGCCCAGCACTCGGAAATGCCGCTGGTCGATGTCCCTCGAGCGCTCAGCCGGTCCGGCCAGGGGCAGGAGGGTGTTCTTCCTCAGCAGCAGCGGAAACTCATTCGCCTCCAGCCGCACCCGGTGCCAGCCCTTTTTCAGGGGCAGAGTGTCCAGGTCGTCCGCGTCCCGGAAGCGGATCAGCAGCATGTCTTCGGGCAGGTAGATGTGCCGCGCCCGGGCGTTGGCCTCGTACACCGGGGCGATCATCGCGCCCTCGCCCAGCAGCATTTGATCCTCCACCTGCCGGGCCTCGCCGTCCTCCGGATAGTCGAAGCACAGAGGCCGGAAGAGCAGGCTGTCCGTCAGCCCCGCCCGCATCAGCTGCGCGTAGAGCCAGGGCATCAGGGCGTAGCGCACCCGCACCGCGCCGCGCATGGCCTCCCAGTTGTCAAAGCGCCAGATCTCCTGCAGGCGGGTGTGGTGGGCGGAATGGTTGCGCATCAGCGGGGTGAAGGCCCCCAGCTGCAGCCATCTCAGCAGCAGCTCCGGGCTGGTGTCGCAGCTGAAGCCCCCCAGGTCAGCCCCGCAGAACAGGAAGCCGCACATGTTCAGGGAGGGCAGCATTTTCAGGTTCAGCAGCACATGGCTCCACCAGGAGGAGTTGTCGCCCATCCACATGCCGCCGTCCCGGTGCGCGCCAATGATGGTTGAGCGGGAGAAGAGCAGCCGTCTTTCCCCGGGCGCGTCCTCCCGCAGGGCCTGGGCGGTGGCCGCCGTCAGCCCCCAGCCGTAAAGGTTGTGCACCCGCTCATGATTGACCTTGCCGCCGCGGTAGGTATGGCAGAAGCGCCGGTAGTCCTCCCGGCTGTTGTTGAGGGAGGTGAAAGCCCCCTTCAGCCGGTCGTGGGCCTCCAGCGGCAGGTTCTGCCCCCGCAGCTCGTCCGCCACCGCGTAGGCCGCGGCGATGCCCTCGTCGGAATAGAAGAAGGCCGGCTCGTTCATGTCGTTCCAGAAGCCCTCGATACCCGCGTCCAGCAGCGTCCGGTACTGGCTGGCGAACCAGCTGCGGGTTTCCGGCCGGAGGAAGTCCGGGAAGACGCAGCGCCCGGGCCAGACCGCCGCCGTAAAGTCGCTGCCGTCGGCCTTCTTGCAGTACACATCCTGCTCCCTGCCGCTGACGTAGGCCGTGTCGTTCTCATCCACGGGAATGCCCGCGTCGATGATGGGCACCAGGCGGATGCCGTCGGCCTTCTGCGCGGCCGCAAAGCCCTTCAGGTCGGGGAAGTGCCGCCTGTCCCAGGTGAAATCCCGGTAGTGATCCATGTAGTCGATGTCCAGGCTGACGCAGTCGATCGGAATGCCCCGGCTCCGGTGGTTCTCGACAATCTCGGTCACGTCACGCTCGCTGGCGTAGCCCCAGCGGCTCTGGATGTAGCCCAGCCCCCAGAAGGGCGGCAGGTAGCTGGCCCCGGTCAGCCGGCGCAGTTCCCGGCAGACTTCCGCCGGTGTGCCCCCGCGCAGGACATATACGTCCAGCCCGCCGTTGCACGCTGTGATGACCGCCTCGTCCGGGTGGGTGAAGCCCAGGTCGTAAAAGATCTCGCCCGGGTCATCCAGGAAGAGGCCCACGCTCTCCGCGCCGTTGATAAAGAGCACAAAGTTGTGGGAGCCGTACAGGCACTCCTTGTTTTCCGTGTGGGAGAAGTCATCCGAGTTCCAGGCCCGCAGCCGCTGGCCGCGCCGGTTGACGCCGCCCACCGCCTGTCCCAGGCCCATGATCATCTCCTCCGGCGCGAGTTTCCGCCGGATGGTCACCGTTTTGCCCGCCAGCTCCGCGTCAAAGCCCGCCGGAAGGTCTTTCTCCGCGGCGATTTCCCGGATGACCGCGCCCGTGGGCAGGGCCTGGCCGATGGTGCAGTGGTGGATCACGTATCACGTCCTCCTTGCTGACCCCGTTCTGTTCTCAAAAGAGCGGGGCCTTTTCCCGCTCCGTATTCGGGCAGCCGCGCCCTCAAATCGTCTTCTCCGAGTCCATCAGAATGGTCACCGGCCCGTCGTTCACCAGGGCCACCTGCATTTCCGTGCGGAAGCGGCCGGTGGCCACCTCGATGCCGCGGGCGCGCCAGGCGGCCACCAGCTGCTCGTAGAGGGCGTTGGCCTGCTCGGGGCGGGCGGCGCGGATAAAAGAAGGCCTGCGGCCTCCGCGGGTGTCGCCGTAGAGGGTGAACTGGCTCACGGCGAGGATCGCCCCGCCCACATCGGTCAGGGAGCGGTTCAGCTTGCCGTTATCATCCTCAAAGATGCGCAGGTTGGGCACCTTCTCGGCCATGTAGCGCACATCGGCCTCCGTGTCCGTGTCCGCCACACCGATGAGCACCGCAAAGCCCGGGCCGATGCGGCCCACGGTTTCATCGCCCACCGTCACCGAGGCGGAAATAACCTTCTGAATGACGCAGCGCATTTAGTACCGTACCTTCCCCTCGGCCACGGCCTTGAGGTGCTCGCCGTAGGGGCTCTTGCCGTAGCGGGCGGCGCTCTCCAGCAGGCGCTCCCGGGTGATCCAGCCGTGGATGTAGGCGATCTCCTCGGGCGCGGAAATCATGATGCCCTGCCGCTGCTCCACCATGCGCACAAAGCTCGCGGCCTCGGCCAGGGACTCCATGGTGCCCGTGTCCAGCCAGGCGAAGCCCCGGCCCAGGAGCTGCACGTCCAGCAGATCCTGTCTGAGGTAGAGGTCGTTGAGGGTGGTGATTTCCAGCTCGCCTCGGGCGCTGGGCTTCACCTCAGCCGCCATGCCGCTGACGCCCGCCGGGTAGAAGTACAAGCCGGTGATGGCATAGTTGCTCTTGGGATGGGCGGGCTTCTCCTCCACGGAGATGACCTTGCCCTGCGCGTCGTACTCCACCACGCCGAAGCGCTCCGGGTCCTGCACATAGTAGCCGAACACGCAGGCCCGACCCTTTTCCGCCCCGCTCACCGCCTGGCGCATCAGCGAGCCCAGGCCGTTGCCGTAGAAGATATTGTCGCCGAGGATCATGGCGCAGCTGTCCTCGCCAATGAACTCCCTGCCGATCAGGAAGGCCTGGGCCAGCCCGTCGGGGGAGGGCTGCACCTTGTAGCTCAGCTGAATGCCGAACTCGGAGCCGTCGCCCAGCAGGCTCTCAAAGCGCGGCAGATCCTCGGGCGTGGAGATCAGCAGAATCTCCCGGATGCCCGCGAGCATCAGGGTGGACAGGGGATAGTACACCATGGGCTTGTCGTACACGGGCAGCAGCTGCTTGGACGTGACCATGGTCAGGGGATAGAGCCTGGTACCGGCGCCGCCGGCGAGGATGATGCCCTTCATGTGGGTGCCTCCCTTGTGTGCGTATTGTGCGGGTTGAACGGCGCAAGCGCCGGAGGGTCACTCCCCCTCCATAATCTCCCGGATGACCGCCGCGTCGCCCCAGACGCCGGGGGAATCATAGGGGCGGTCGGGGAAGGTGTTGTAGGCCAGGCGGATGTTGAGACCCCGGTCGCGGATGAACCACTCCACCTGCTCGGCCAGGGATTTGGGCTCGCCGGTGCAGCAGTTGATGATGCCCTCGTGCTTGTCCTGCAGCGCGGCGGCGGCGATCTGTTCAGCCAGGTCTTCCACCGAGATGAAGTCATACTTGTTCTTCCCCGAGGTGAAGGGGAAGGTCTCCTGACCCCGCTCCGCCGCCTGGGTCAGCTTGGCGAAGATGGAGGAGGCCCGGGCGTCGTCGCCAAAGATGTAATAAGCCCGCAGCCAGCGCAGGGAGGTGGCCTTCCCGGCGGCATAGAGCAACATGGACTGGCGCAGGGCGTTCTTGGCCACGCCGTACTGGCTCAGGGGCTTGCAGGGGGTGTCCGCCGTGATGGCGCCCTCCCAGTAGCCCACCTCGTGCATGGAGCCCATCACGCTCAGCTTGGGCAGGCCCGCGTCCACCAGCGCGTTCAGGAAGCGCACGTGGGCGGAGAGCTGCGCCATATGCTTGGGCGAGTTGTGCACAAAGCCGTCCATCCAGGCCAGGTGGATCACCGCGTCGGGCCGGCCCAGCTGGTCGTAAATGTCCGCGGCGCCGCTGAAGATGTCCGCGTCCGAAAAGCGCACGCCCTCGGGAAAGTCCGCCGGGCGCAGGTCGCAGGCGGTCACCTCGCAGCCCCTGCGCAGGAGCGCGCTGACCACATGGCGGCCGATATAGCCGCTGGCGCCGGTCACTGCTACTTTCACAGCCATTTTGTTACCTCCGTATCATCAAACACCGTGCCATTTCTGGCGCGCCCATCTCAGGGGGGTGGCGATCTTTTTGAGGGTGCGGTAGAGGGGCGGATTCTTTTTCATCAGGCCTAAGGCAATGCGGTCGTACAGGGGCTGGCGGGGCTTGGCCACTCTCCCCTTCCGATCCTTGTAGCTGCGCTTCGCCACCGGCTTGTCCAGGCTGCCGACAGCGGCCAGCCGATCCCGGATCAGGGTGTAATTGTGGTAGGTCGCGTGGGGGAACATGGCCCGGTTGAAGCCCCGCACATAGCTGGACAGGTTCAGGGCCTCGGCCCGCGCCGCGTTCACGCTCAGCAGCTGGGAGGAATAGAAGCCCGCGTCCTGGGCCATCAGGGCGTACATGCACAGCATGCCCATCTCGCGGGGCTCGTCGCCCACCGTGGACTTGCCCATGGCCTCGCTGATTTCCGCGTACCGGTCCAGGTAGCCCCGCAGAGCCGTCCCCCGGGCCCAGAAATAGCCGTCCGCGGGCATCAGGGGCTCGGTGCGGCGGGACTGGGGGATGCGGGTGAGCTTCAGCTCGGGCAGCACCGTGTCCGCCACGGCGTTCCAGTCGAACCAGTAATTGCCGAAAGAAGTATAGAAATACGAGTGATTGGACTGGGGCACCATCAGCAGGCCCAGCCGCGGGTTTTCCTCGAACAGGCGGAGGACGCGCCCGGCATAGCCGCTGCCGCCCAGCACGCTGTCGAAGCCCCGCTCCGCCCGGCTCATCAGGCCGGTCATCAGCGGGAAGTCCTCGTCATAGCCGTCGCAGGCAAAGCAGACATAGTCCGCCTCCCGCAGCTCCTTTGCGAAGACCTTCAGGTACCTCCGGCGGCGGATGTCCTCCGCTTCCGCGGCGCGGCAGGCGATTTTCCGCCCGGGCAGGGCTTTCTCCGCGGCGCTGAGGAAGACGCCGCGCAGCTTTTCGTCCGGCACCGCGCAGAGGATCTCCGCGCCCCCCGGCATGTTCCCGGCATAGCGCAGGGCCAGGTCAATGCCGTCCTGTCCCGACAGCAGCAGGGCCAGCAGCGTGTGCTTTCCCTTCGGGCAGACGGCTTCAGCGTCTTCCCCGGGCAGGATCTCCAGCAGCTGCATGCACTCGGCCAGCTCGGCCATGGGCGCGGTGCGCAGCAGGTTCTGCCAGAGCAGCTCCAGCGGGTAGTCCGTCTTTTCCTTCAGGTAGCGCAGCAGGTCGCGGCCGCACTCGCCGGCGGTGTTCTGCAGGAAGTAGTCGTATTCAAAATAGAAGAGCTTGCGCTTGAACACGGGGCAGCGGGCGTCCCGCACCATCTCCAGGGGCCGGGACATCAGCGGATAGACAATGTCGTCCCGGTGGTTTTCCAGGTCGGCGGTGACGCCGTATGCAAAACCCAGGTCGTGGAAGTGCTTGGTGAATTTCGCCTCGTGGAAGGCCACGGCCTCGGCGTAGTTGTGGATCTCCGGCAGCTGCTCCCAGTAGTCCCGGAAGGCTTTACTGGCCAGCATCCGCGTGCGCACCACGATGAAGTGACTCTGGATGTGCTCGGGCAGGTAGCCGTATTCGCAGATTTTGTAGGGGTCCACTTCGGAGCGGTGGTGCATCGACAGTCCCCAGAAGTCCCACTCCGGGTGCTTTTCCGCGATGTCGAAGCTCTCGCTGAAGGGATAGACCGGGCCGAAGTTGGTGTGGTTGAGCATGATCAATTCGCCCAGCTGCGGCATCAGCTCCCAGCCGATGTCCTCCAGACCCGCCTTGTACGCCCAGGAGTCAAAGCCCACATTAGGCCGCTTGATCAGCCGGTCCGCCGCGCCCTCCAGCTTCTTTTCGCCCTCGGCGTTCAGCTTGCCGTTGACCACCACAATCAGCCAGTCCAGGCTCTTTTTCAGGTCGTTCAGCAGGTAGAGATTATAGTCATCCACCACGCCGTCCGCGTCGAAAAAGAAGTACACGGCCACGCGGTCTCCTGCTTTCATCCCCAGCCCTCCCCGCAAGCATCACAATACGAATCGCCAGGCGACTCTGATTATGATATTACCATATTGCAGGCGGAAACGTCAAGATATACATCCAAAAGCGGCGGAAAGCCGAAGTCCTCCGCCGTTGGGAAAATACGTGTTCTGTACCGCAGGCTCAGTCCTTGCCGAAGCGGGCCCGCATCATGGGCTTGATGCCCCCCGCCTCCAGGATCTTCATGGCCTGGTCGCCCAGGCGCTCGCAGGGCCAGCGCTCGCCGGTGTCCTCCACGGTCACCCAGCCCTCGTCTAGGTCGATGGTCAGGGTCTGGCCGGGCTTCACACGCCCGCTGATGCCCTTGCAGATGACCGGCAGCAGGCCCAGGTTCACCGCGTTGCGGAAGAAAATGCGGGCGAAGGAATCCGCCAGCACGGCGGCCGCGCCCATGTTCAGCAGGGCGATGGGCGCGTGCTCCCGGCTGGAACCGCAGCCGAAGTTGCGCCCGGCCACCACGATGCCGCCCTGGGGGAAGGCCGCCGCGATGCCCTCATCCACGCCGCAGAGGCAGTGGCTGCCGATCTCCTTCGGGTCGGTGATGGCCAGGAAGCGGCCGGGATAGATCTGGTCGGTATCGATGTTGTCGCCCACCACAATGATCTTGCCGGTGACTTTTGTCTTCATACGTTCCCCTCCTCACAGATAGGGCCTGGGGTCGGTGATGCGGCCGTTCAGCAGGCTGGCGGCCACGGTGGCGGGGCTGGCCAGGTACATCAGCGCCTCGGTGGAGCCCATCCGGCCCGGGAAATTGCGGTTGGTGCTGGTGATGCAGGTCTCGCCGGGAGCCAGGATGCCCTCGTGGGCGCCCAGGCAGGCGCCGCAGCCGGGGGTGGTGATGGTAGCGCCGGCTTCCATCAGCTCCTGGATATAGCCCTTCTCCATGCACTCCAGCATGACCTCCCGGGAGGCGGGCACGATGATCAGGCGGGTATAGTCCGGAATGCGCTTCCCCCGGAGGATGTGCGCCGCGATGGCGATGTCCTCGGTGCGGCCGCCGGTGCAGCTGCCGATATAGCCCTGATCCAGCTTCACCTCACCCGCCGCGGTCACCTCGGTCAGCGGATGCACATTTTCCACGCTGCTGGGGCAGGCCAGCTGGGGCTCCAGCTTGCTGACGTCAAAGACGTGGCGCTCCGCGTAGGCAAAGTCCGGGTCCGTCTCCTGCACTTCAAAGGGGCGCACAGCCCGGCGGCTGACGTAGTCCAGCACGTCCTGGTTGGGCTGCATGTAGGCGGTTTTGGCCCCCATTTCAACGGCCATGTTGCAGATGGTCATGCGCCCGGCCACGTTCAGGTTTTCCACATAGCTGCCCGTAAAGTCGATGGCCTTGTACACCGCGCCGTCGGCCCGGATGCGCCCCAGCACCGCCAGCACCACATCCTTGGGGTACACGCCCTTGGGCGCTTCGCCCTCCAGCCGCACTTCGATGATCTCCGGCACCCGGAACCAGAGCTCGCCAGTCATCAGGATGGTGGCCATGTCCGTGGCGCCGCAGCCCGTGCCCATGGCCCCGAAGGCCCCGTGGGTGGTGGTGTGGCTGTCCGTGGCCACCACGATCATGCCGGGACAGATCACGCCGGCCTCGGGCATCACCTGATGGCACACGCCGCAGTTGGTGTCAAAGTGGAACTTCAGCCCGTTCTTCCGGGCGAATTCCCGCATCTCCCGGTGGTTGGACGCGCTCTTGATGTCCGGGCAGGGCGCGTAGTGGTCGAAGACAAAGGCGCAGCGGGTGTTGTCCCAGACCTTCTCCCCGCCCATCTCGTAGAACGAGTAGACGGTCTGCAGGTACAGGTCGTTGATCTCCGCAAAGTCGATCTTTGCGGTCACGATCTCCCCGGTACGCACCGCCGCCCGTCCGCTGTTCTTCGCCAGAATCTTCTCGATGGCGTGCACAGGCATCCCTCCTCTGATATGTGGCTCGTCGTTTCAGCGCTGTCTGCGCTCCTGTAATCATTCTATCATATATATCCGGCCCGCGCAAGGCTGTTTCATACGCAAAAAGAGAGGCCCCCCGCGCTGCTTTCACGGGGAGCCAGAGGGGAAAGGGGATCATGAAGAAACGCTTTGTCACCTGTCTGCGTCCGGGTGGCATGGGCAATGTGCCACACAAATATGAAATCTGTGTGAAGTCCGCCTGAAAGCCGGCTGAAACCGCCGCCTCCGCCCGGGCAAATGTGAAAGTTGTGTGAACATGCAACAAAAGCGGCGTGACATTCGTCTGTATTCATGAAACCGCGCGGAAGCCCTCCCGGAGTCCCGCTCCGGAGGCCGCGCGGCGCACTCGCCTTCCCGGAACGCTGAACGGAATTGAGGTGACATCATGTCCAAACTGTTATTGCTGGAACAGGACCCCCAGGCCAACCAGGCCATGCGGCTGACGCTGCAGCGCGCGGGCCACCAGGTGCGCGCCGGACGCACGGTCGCGGACGGCATCCGCCTGCTGGAGGCCGCCCCCCACCAGATGACCATCCTGAACGCCGCCCTTCCCTGGTCGGAGAGCCGGGAATTCCTCCGGCTCCTGGCGGAAAAGGGGCTGCCGGTGCTCTTCCTCACGGCGGAAAAGGACAATGTGAATCACCTCCGGGCGATGTACCCCACCTGCTGTGAGGTGCTGGTGACGCCCGCGGACAGCGGCGCCCTGCTGGAGGCCGTCGCCTCCCTGGAGAGCCTTTCCGCCAGCACCCTGACCTTCGGCGCCCTGCGGATGGACACCGTCTCGCGCCGGGTGACCATGAGCGGCCGCCGCCTGACCCTCACCGCCCAGGAGTACGAGCTCCTCCACGCCCTGATGGCCTGCCCCCGCGAAGCCGTGACCCGGGAGCGCCTTCTGCGCGAAGCCTGGGGCTATCAGGCCATGGGCATCACCCGCACTGTGGATGTGCACATCCAGCGCCTCCGCCGCAAGCTGGGCGCCGCCTGGATCGAGACCGTCTACCGGACGGGGTACAGGCTGAGCCCGGCGATGGGGTGAGGGGGAGCTTGTGACAATGCATCCTGGTTCAGGGGTATAGCAAACGCCTCCTGCCGTTATTTGGGCGGGAGGTGCTTTGCTTTTCAGTCGCTGTTCAGGCTTTCGCTGATGTCGGAGAGGATGTCCACCACGTCCTCCATGTCCACGTCGTAGTAGGTTTTCTCGTCGCTGCCGTAGAATTTGGTGATGCCGTAGTTGGTGATCTTGCCGGTGCGCGGGATTACAAAAAGGTTCAGGTACTTGCTGGAGCCGGTCATGGGCAGGTAGATGTCCACGGTGGAGCTGCCGTAGCGGCAGATCTTGGCGTTGCCGCTGGCGCTGATCTCCCCGAGGGTTTCAGCGTCGTCGGGGTTGGCCAGCAGGTAGCAGATGATGACCGCGGCTACGGACATTTTCCGCTGGGTGCGGGTCTGGGTCATGTCATCGGAGGTCCACTCGAGGCTCTCCAGCAGGTCGGAGTAGTACTCGTCTGCGGCCAAGGCGCTGGCCGTCAGGCTCAGCAGCATCATCAGGGCCAGGGCCAGGGATATCATTCTCTTCATGGTCTGCGCCTCCTTTGTTGGTCAGCCGGGCGGTCTGCTCCCCGGGTCAGTCGCTGTCCGAGAGGAACTCCACGATTTCCATCAGCCGGTCAAAGACGTCCTCCATGTCCACGTCGTAGAAGGTCTTCTCGCTGCTTCCGGTGAAGCGGCCGATGCCGTAGTCCGTGATCTTCCCGGTGTAGCAGGAGACGAACAGGTTGAGGTATTTGCCCGAGCTGGTGGTCGGGTAGTAGATGTCCACGGTCAGGCTGCCGAACTTCGCGATCCGGCAGTCCTTGCTCAGGCTGAGGTCGTCGATCACATCCACCCCGTCCTCGTGCTCCATCATGTAGCAGAGCAGCACCAGGGCGGCGGCGGTCACCCGCTTGCTCCGGGTGGACGTCATGTCGTCAGCTTCCCAGTCCAGCCCCTTGATCAGCTCGCTGTAATATTCCGTGGACGCCAGTGCGCTGGCCGTCAGGCTCATCAGCAATGCGATCACCAAAAACAGCGATACCAGTCTCTTCATGCCGCAGAAACCTCCTTTTTGACAGTAGAATCGGCTTCCGTGTGCGCTTTTCCGAAACACCGATGCCGCCCGATCCGGCGGCCCGTCTCTGCATTCATGATAGCATATCTTCAGTGATTTGAAAAGCCCCATTTTTGCCGCGTTTCAGCCCCGCTTCAACTGGCATCCTATTCCGTCCGCATGGCGCGGAGGCCGCCCGGCTCTGCCGCCAAAATACCGTCTATTGATTCGGATGTCAAAAGGCCGCTTTCATGAACTGAGCCACGACTGGTTGTGGAAGACAGCGGAAATCACCACAACCAGTCGTGGCTCTAAGGTTGAAAGCGCCCTTTTGTCACCCTTACCGTCTATTGCAAAATCAAATCGCAGTACACCGGATAATGATCCGACCACAGCATTTCATGCCAGTCTTCCATTGCCTCAAACTTTATAATGATGATGTTTGGGCTGCAGAGGAAATTGTCCAGCGGCATGCCGATCTTATTGGTGTCCAGCCAGCCGAAAACCCCGCCATTGGCAAATGAATAGTCGTTTGTGCTGGCCAGAGCGATCAGATTGTGCATATCCGCACTCGTCATAGTGTTGAAATCACCGCAGACAACCCAATGTGCCGGCCTGTCTTCTCCGATCGCGTTTGCGATGATATCATTCAGCTGCGCGATTCTGATGTCTGCGCTTCCTGAATCCAGGTGTGCGCAGTAAACATAGAGCGATTTGCCGTTTACGGTACATATGGTCCGCCTGATGGTGCAAGTGGATAAAACAAAGGTTCTCGATCCGTCCGTGCTTTTTGAATAGATAGCCGGGCCGCCCACCCCGGTTTTGTACGGATACAGAGGCGCAAAAATGCTCTCCAGCGGAGAAAGCGTGCCGTGTGCGTCTATGAACTCGCCGTCCTCCTGGGTGCAGACGACATCCGCCTCAACCCGCATGAGCAGCAGCTTCAGATGCAGCAGGGCCTCTTCATTTCCGCTGTCACCGATATACACATCGCCATCGTTGTTCCAGTGAGCCACGTTGTATGACAGCACGCGAACAGTATCCTGTGCACTTTCACTCTGCGCATATACTGTATCCGGATCCGGATAAGGCGTACCGGTCATACTGAAATGAGGGGATTCCACCGCATCAGCTGATGCGGCGGCCGCGCCGGATACCATAAAGACAGCCGCAGCCATCACGGCGGCAAGCATCCGAGAAACCGCCAGGCATAGATGTGACCGATGTGCGCTGCGCATTTGAGATGCTCCTGCTGTCATGTGTACCCGTTATTTCCCCGTCAGCATGGCGCGCAGGTCGTTGACCTGCAGCCTCATGGCGGCGTCGTTCAGGATGCCCTGGGAGACGGTGGCGCAGGCGTGCATGACGGTGGTGTGGTCGCGTCCGCCGAAGGCCAAGCCGATCTGGGGCAGGCTGAGGCCGGTAAGCTCCCTCGCCAGGAACATGGCGATCTGGCGCGGCACGGTGATCTCGCGCTTGCGGGAGGGGCCGGTGAGGGCGTCCCGGTCGATGCTGTAATACTCGGAGATGCGGGCGATGACCGTCTCCGCGCCCAGCACCCGGCGCTCGTTCTGGCTGAAGACCTCGCGCAGGGCTTCCCGGCACAGGCTCTCCGAGAGGGGCTGATGCACCAGGTTGGCGTAGGCCAGCAGCTTGTTCAGCCCGCCCTCCAGCTCGCGGATGTTGCTGTCGATGTGCTCGGCCATCAGCGCGATGACCTCGTCGGGCACCTCCACCGCCCTGTCCTTCGCCTTGTCCCGGAGGATGGCCTCCCGGGTCTCCACGTCGGGCTTCTGGATGTCCGCCAGCAGGCCCCAGGAAAAGCGGCTGCGCAGGCGCTCCTCCAGCCGGGCGATCTCCTGGGGCGGGCGGTCGCTGGTGAGGATGATCTGCTTGTGCTCGTTGTACAGCTCGTTGAAGGTGTGGAAGAACTCCTCCTGGGTGGACTCCCGTCCCGCGATGAACTGGATGTCGTCCACCATCAGCACGTCCACCGAGCGCATCCGCCGGCGGAATTCCATGTTCTGGCCCAGCTTGATGGCGTTGATCAGCTCGTTGGTGAAGGTCTCGCTGGTGATGTAAAGCAGGCGCTTCTCAGGGAACTGCTGCTGCACATAGTGGCCGATGGCGTGCATGAGGTGGGTCTTGCCCAGGCCGACGCCGCCGTAGATGAACAGCGGGTTGTAGGCCTCCGAGGGCGAGGCCGCCACCGCCACCGCCGCCGCGTGGGCGAACATGTTGGCGCTGCCCACCACAAAATTCTCGAAGGTGTAGGCCGGGTTGAGCTGCAGGCGGTTCTCCTGGGCAGGGCTCTTCTCCGCCGCGCCGGCCGTGCGCCTGTCCAGCTCTTCCTTGGTATAGATCTGCAGCCGCATGGGCTTGCCCGCCGCCTGGGTCAGCAGGGCCTCGATGCGCGGGGCGTGCTGGCTCTCCACCAGGGCCTTCATGCCCGGCAGACGGGTCTGGGCGATAAAAACGCCCTCCTCGATGGCCACGGGCAGCAGGTTCTGCTCGATCAGGGTTTTATAGACGTAGGTGTTCATCTCCCGCGACAAATCGTCGCAGGCTCTTTTCCATAGCTGCTGATAGTCCATGTGCCGCCTCCGCGCAAGGGCGTACAAAAAGAAGCGCCGCCCCATGGGATGAAAAAGCCGGGGCCTCGTTGGGGACACCGGCTGTGGATAACTTGCCTGTGGATAAGCAGCCCCCGGCTGACTTACGGCGAAATGATACCACAAAAACCCTGCAATGGCAAGGCCTTTCCGCTCCCGCCCCATCTTTTAAACTGTTGATAACTTTTTCATCAAGGGCTTGTGGCCGTCTTCGCTCCCCCTCCACAAGCGCTTGGGGGAGGTCAAAAAGCAGCGGCGGATTTGTGACGGAAGGTTACAGGCCTGTTACAAATCCCCTGCCGACGGCAGGAAAACACGGCCGGGCGGCGAATAGAGAGCGTGACCCGGGGCGGAAGCCGCCGGGCCCTCCGGGGATAACGCCCGGAGAGACATGACATCAGAAAGGCCATCCCATGAAAAGACTGCTGACCCTGCTGCTGGTTTTCACCCTCGCCCTGCTGCCCCTCTCCGCCCGGGCCGGCACCGTGGCCGCCTCCTTTTATCCCATTTACCTGCTGGCCCTGAATCTGACGGACGGCATTGACAGCCTCAGCGTCGTCAACATCGCCCCGCCCCAGACCGGCTGCCTGCATGACTACCAGCTCAGCGTCAGCGACATGAAAGCCCTGAGCCAGGCGGACGTGCTGCTGATCAACGGCGCGGGCATGGAGAGCTTCCTCACCGAGGTGGCTTCCAGCTTCCCGGGACTGAAGCTGGTGGATGCCTCCGTGGGCATTCCCCTCCTGCCCTCCGAGAGCGGGGAGACGGAATTCAACCCCCACATCTGGCTGAGCGCCGCCAACGCCCTGGCCATGGCCGTCAACCTGGCGGAGGGTCTGATGGAAGCCTTCCCGGAGGAGGCGGAGGCCATCGCCGCCAACCGGGACGCTTACGCCGCCCGCCTGGAGGCCCTGGACGCTGAACTGCGGGACGGCCTGAAGGACGTGAAGCGCAGGGACATCGTGACCTTCCACGAAGCCTTCCCCTACTTTGCCGAGGCCTACGGGCTGCGGGTGGCCGCCGTGGTGGCCCTCGACCCGGATGACGCCCTCTCTCCCCGCCAGCTGGCCTCCCTGATCGACACCGTGCGCGCCCTGGACAACCCGCCCCTGTTCACCGAGCCCCAGTACGCCTCCCTCGCCGCCGAGACCGTGGCCAGGGAGACCGGCGCGCCCATCTATGAGCTGGATCCCTGCGTCACCGGCCCGGAGGAGGACATCCCCCTGACCTATTACGAGGACGTGCAGCGCGCCAACCTGCAGGTGCTGCTGGAAGCCCTGAACGCGGACTGACATCCCGCCGGCATCCCTGTCAAAGGTGTCAGAACCAAGCATATGAAACAAGGAGGAAGCCCCATGAAAACCATTCTCTCCACTCCCAGCGCTCCCGCCGCCATCGGCCCCTATTCCCAGGGCGTGGCCGCCGCCGGCCGGCTGGTGTTCGTCTCCGGCCAGCTGGCCTTTGTGCCCGAAACCGGCGAGCTCCTCTCCGGCCCCATCGGCGAGCAGACCGCCCGCTGCCTGCGCAACGTTGAGGCCATCCTCGCGGAAGCCGGCTGCACCCTGCGGGACGTGGTCAAAACCACCATCTTCCTGAAGGACATGGCCGACTTCGCCGAGGTCAACGCCGCCTACGCCGCCTTCTTCCCGGAGAATCCCCCGGCCCGCTCCTGCGTGCAGGCGGCCGCCCTGCCCCGGGACGCCAGCATCGAGATCGAGGTCATCGCGGTTCGCG
Source organism: Clostridia bacterium (assembly GCA_017534885.1). GTDB lineage: Bacteria > Bacillota > Clostridia > Christensenellales > Aristaeellaceae > RUG11272. The sequence goes on from JAFXVR010000051.1 coordinate 101,846, forward strand.
GCTGATGTGACCCGCCCTCCAGCAGCCCTGCCGAGCAATCCGCCGGGCTGTTTTTCTGCGAGCCGAAAGTGCGGGAAGGGGAGATAAATGGCGTTATAGGGGCAGTCTTCCTCCCTTTCTTCCCCCGGAAGGAAGCCTTTTCTTGTCTCCATCTCCCAAACAATTTCCCGCAAATGTTCTCCAAACTTACTCATCTTTTCTCCATTCCCCACTTGAAATATGCCCATTCCTGTGGTACAATGTGGGCGAATTCGTGCAGAATCCCTCTGCGGACGTTTTCAGACACGGACGGATTCCGGAAGGGAAGGACGGTGAGACCATGGGCCTTGCCAATATGCGGGAGCTGCTCATCCAGGCGGAAGCCGGCGGATACGCGGTGGGCTCCTTCAGCGTGGCGAACATGGAGTGCATCCAGGGGGTGATCCGGGCGGCGGAGAGCTGCCAGGCCCCGGTCATCCTGCAGATAGCCGAGGTGCGGCTGGGGCACTCCCCCCTGTACCTGATCGGGCCGATGATGCTGGCGGCGGCCAGGGCGGCGAAGGTGCCGGTGGCGGTGCATCTGGACCACGGCATGACGGTCGCCTGCGTGAAGGAAGCCTTAGCGCTGGGCTTTACCTCGGTCATGTGCGACGGCTCCCACCTCCCGCTGGAGGACAACATCAGCCTGACCCGGGAAGTGGTGGCCCTGGCCCGGGGCACCGGCGCAGCGGTCGAGGCCGAGGTGGGGCGCGTGGGCCGCAATGAGGACGGCAGCGCCGCGGAGGAGCAGATCGCCTCTCTGGACGACTGCCTGGCCATGGACGCCACGGGCATCGACGCGCTGGCGGTGGGCATCGGCAACGCCCACGGGCTCTACGCAGTCACCCCGAACCTGCGCTATGAGGTGCTGGAGCAGACCCACGGCCGGATCGCCGCCTCCCTGGTGCTGCACGGCGGCTCCGGGCTGACGGACGAGCAGTTCCGGCGGGTGATTCAGCTGGGCATGCGCAAAATCAACATCGCCACCGACATCTTCCGGGCCCAGGCCGGGGCCTGCGCGGGCAGCGACATCTTCCGCAACATAGAGGCCTCCTCGGAGGCGGTGTGCGCGGTGGTCAGCAGGTATATCAAGCTCTTCGGGAGCGAAGGAAAGGCGGATGCGTCATGATCTCCTTTGACACGGGCAAGCGGCTGCACATCATTCCGGTGGGGCGGGTGGCCATCGACTTCAACCCCACGGACTACAACCGGCCGCTGAACGAGAGCAGCAACTTCAGCAAGTACCTGGGCGGCTCCCCGGCCAACATCGCCGTGGGCATGGCGCGCCTGGGCGACCGGGTGGGCTTCCTGGGCCGGGTGTCCGACGACCAGTTCGGCACCTATGTCACCGACTACTTCCGCAACGAGGGCATCGACGTCAGCCACATCTTCCGCTGCGAGCACGGCGAGAAGCTGGGCCTGACCTTCACCGAGATGCTCTCCCCCACCGAGAGTTCCATCCTGATGTACCGGGAGGGCGTGGCCGACCTGCAGCTCTGCCCGGACGACGTGGACGAAGCTTACATCGCCTCCTCCGCCTGCCTGCTGATTTCCGGCACGGCCCTGTGCACCTCCCCGACCCGGGAGGCCAGCCTGAAGGCCCTCGCCTATGCCCTGCGCAATGGCGTGCCCGTGGTCTTCGACGCGGACTACCGCGCCTACACCTGGAAGAGCCTGGACGAGATCGCCATCTACACCTCCCTGGTGGCCGAGAAGGCGGACATCATCATGGGCAGCCGGGAGGAATTCGACCTGATGGAGCGCCTGCTGGGCCTGGACGGCACCGACGAGCAGAGCGCCGCCTACTGGCTGGGCAGGAAGGCGGAAATCTGCGTCATCAAGCACGGCAAGAGCGGCTCCCACGCCTACTCCCGTTCTGACGGCAACTGGGACGTGAAACCCTTCCCCGTCACCGCCCTGAAGGGCTTCGGCGGCGGCGACGGCTACGCCTCCTCCTTCCTCCACGCCCTCATGGCCGGCGTTCCCCTGAACGAGGCCCTCGAAAGGGGCAGCGCCTCCGCCGCCATGCTGGTGGCCAGCCACGCCTGCTCCAAGGACATGCCCACCGAGGAAGCCCTCCTCGCCTTCATCGCCGAGGAAAAGGCGAAGTACGGGACAGTGGTGAAAAAACTCTGATGAGCGAGCGAAGGAGTGCAGAGGGCGACCGCAAAGCCCTCTGCTCGCGCCCGCAGGCGCGAAACCCCTTGCTCAGGCAGCACTCAGCAGGATAAGACAGATTGAGAATAATTTCATTAGAAAGGTTGATGTCATCATGGCGGATCTCAGGATCATGAAACCCTTCATCGGCGGACAGTTCGTGGAGAGCAAGTCCACGAAGTTCAACACCATCTACAACCCCTCCACCGGCGAGGCCATCGCCCAGGTGCCCTGCTGCACGAAGGAGGAGGTCGAGCGCGCCATCGCGGCGGCCAAGGCGGCCTTCCCGGCCTGGCGCGACACCCCGGTGCGCAAGCGCGCGGCCATCATGATGAAGCTGCGCAACCTGATCGAGCAGCACATGGACGAGCTGACCCTGCTGTGCGCCACCGAAAACGGCAAGTGCTGGTCCGAGGCTGCCGGCGACGTGGGCAAGGCCCTCGAAATGACCGAGCTGGCCTGCTCCGCGCCCTCCCTGCTCATGGGCGAAAGCCTGATGAACACCTCCACCGGCTATGACACCACCCTGTACCGCGAGCCCATCGGCGTCTTCGCGGGCATCGCGCCCTGGAACTTCCCGGCCATGATTCCCGTGGGCTGGATGGCCCCGCTGTGCATCGTGTGCGGCAACGCCTTTGTGCTCAAGCCTGCCTCCACCACCCCCATGACCTCCCTGCGCTTCGCCGAGCTGTACAGGGAGGCCGGCATCCCGGACGGCATCTTCAACGTGGTGCCCTGCTCCCGCAACGAGGCGGAAATCTTCCTGACCCATGAGGACGTGAAGGGCATCAGCTTTGTGGGCTCCACCGCCGTGGGCCAGCATGTGTACGCCACCGCCGCCGCCAACGGCAAGCGGGTGCAGGCCCTGTGCGAGGCCAAGAACCACGCCCTGGTGCTCGCGGACGCCCCCATCACCCGCACGGCAGCGGGCATCATGAATTCCTCCTTCGGCTGCGCGGGCGAAAGGTGCATGGCGCTGCCCGTGGTGGTGGCGGAAGAATCCATCGCCGATCAGCTGGTGGCGGAAATCGTGCGCCTGTGCAAGCAGCAGAAGATCGGCCCCGCCTACGACAAGACCAGCAAGCTGGGCCCGGTGGGCTCCAAGGGCCATCAGCAGTTCGTGCTGGACTGGATCCAGAAGGGCATCGACGAGGGCGCCCAGCTGGTGCTGGACGGCCGCGGTGTCAAGGTGCCCGGCTATGAGAACGGCTACTACATCGGCCACACCATCTTCGACCACGTGACCGAGGACATGAGCATCGGCACCCGCGAGGTCTTCGGCCCGGTGCTGTGCATCAAGCGCGTGAAGAGCTTCGAGGAAGGCCTGCAGCTGATGAACCGCAACCCCTTCGCCAACGGCTCGGTCATCTTCACCCAGTCCGGCTACTATGCCCGCGAGTTCGTGCGCCGCACTGACGGCGGCATGGTGGGCGTCAACGTGGGCATCCCGGTGCCCATGGGCATCTTCCCCTTCTCCGGCCACAAGAAGTCCTTCTTCGGCGACCTACACTGCCACGGCAAGGACGCCTTCCGCTTCTACACCGAGTCCAAGACCGTCACCGTGCGCTGGTTCGACGAGGAGGAGATGAAGCAGGAGCAGGTCTCCACCTGGGACGGCTCGCTGTAAGGAGACGCCCATGGAAGCTGGTGACATCCGGGACGCGCTGCCGGAAATCATCGAGGAGGCGCTGGACGACTACTTCTCCTCCCGCACATTCACGCTGCCGGACGGAACCGCGCTGGCGATCGCGGCGAAAGAGCGGCTGAAGGTGCTCAGCCCCGACCGGAAGAAGCAGCTCTGCTGCGAGGGCGGGCTGAAGGTGGACGGAAAAACGCTGATCGTGCAGACGGGCCCCGGCTGCTGGGAGCCGCTCTGCTGCTTCTCCGGCGAGGAGGAAGCCGTCTCCGCCCTGAGCAGGATCCGGGAAGCCATGAAAAACGGCGAGGCATACCTTGAGCTTTGATATGTATCACCAAACAAATGAAATAAAGATAAGGAGCGATTCACCATGAGCAAACTCAGAGTCGGTATCGTCGGTGCGGGCCGCATCGGCAACGTCCACGCGGAATCCATCACCTACCACATCCCCGAGGCCGAGGTCGCCATGGTCACCGACGTGATGGAGGCCAGCGCGAAGAAGCTGGCGGAGCGCTTCGGTGTGCCGAAGCATTCCGCGGATTACATGGACATCATCAATGACCCGGACATCGACGCGGTGCTGGTCTGCTCGCCGACCCCCACCCACGCCGATATCTCCATCGCCGCCATGAAGGCCGGCAAGCACGTCTTCTGCGAGAAGCCCGTGCACACCTCCATCGAGAAGATTCAGGAGGTGGCGAAGGTGGCTGAGGAGACCGGCAGAAAGCTGCAGATCGGCTTCAACCGCCGCTTCGACCACAACCACAAGGCCGTGCAGCGCATGGCCGCCAGCGGAAAGCTGGGCAATGTGGAGATCATCAAGATCACCTCCCGCGACCCCGAGCCCCCGTCCCCCGAGTACGCGGCGTCCTCCGGCGGTCTGTACATCGACATGATGATCCACGACTTTGACATGGCCATGTTCTTAGCCGGCAGCGACGTCACCGAGGTCTACGCCCTGGGCACCTCCCTGGTGGACAAGCGCATCGGCGAGGCCGGCGACGTGGACACCGCCATCGTCACCCTGACCTTTGAAAACGGCGCCCTGGGCGTCATCGACAACAGCCGCCGCGCCGCCTACGGCTACGACCAGCGCGTGGAGGTCTTCGGCAGCCTGGGCATGGCCGCGGACGAGAACGACGGCGACTCCACCGTGAAGGTCTCCACGGCGGACGGCGTGGTGGGCGAAAAGCCCCAGTTCTTCTTCCTCGAGCGCTACATGGCCTCCTTCACCGAAGAGATGAAGCAGTTCATCCGCGCCATCCGCGAGGACGCTGAAGTGCCCGTGGGCATCCACGCCGGATTGATGAGCGTGGTGCTGGCCAAGGCCGCCAAGAAGTCCCTGGACGAACACCGGCCCGTGAAGATCAGCGAGATCATCTGAAGGGGGGCAAAGCGCCATGAATCCCAACATCCGCAAAGCCCGCGGCGCGCATCCCTTCGGCCTGAACTGGATCGCCCGCCGCGGGGGCGAGCACGCGGACATGCTGATGGACTTCGGCGTGTACCGCATGAAGCAGGGCGACGTCTTTGAAGAGGGGGAAGGCCTCGAGAAGGCCGTGCTGCTGGTGCAGGGCGAGGTTCGCTTCGAGTGGGCGGGCCAGACCCACACAGAAAGCCGCGCCAACTGCTTCGACGTGCCCCCCACCGTCCTCCACGCCGACCGCACAACAGCCATCCGCGTCACCTGCCTGTCCGATGAGGCGGAGATCAACATCCTCCGCACGGACAATGAGACCGCCTTCGGCGCGAAGCTCTACCTGCCCGCGGACACCCCCGACGAGTTCCGGGGCGCGGGTCTCATGCGGGAGACCTCCACGCGCATTGTGCGCACCATCTTCGATTACACCAACGCGCCTGAGGCCAAACTGGTGCTGGGCGAGGTCATCGGCTTCCCGGGCAAGTGGTCCAGCTATCCGCCGCACCATCACCCCCAGCCGGAAATCTATTACTACAAGACCAACCCGGAGAACGGCTTTGGCTACGGCGAGCTGGGCGACGAGGTGGTGAAGGTGCAGAACAACGACACAGTCTTCATCGCCCCCGGCCTGACCCATCCCCACTGCACCGCCCCCGGCTACGCCCTGTGGTATCTCTGGGCCATCCGCCACCTGGACGGCCAGCCCTACAAGCAGCCCGAGTGCCCCGTGTTCCTGCCCGAGCATCTCTGGGTGATGGAGCCCGACAGCCGCTACTGGGGCGATCCCAAGGAGGTGTGAGCATGGAAACCATCCGTCTCACCATGGCGCAGGCCCTCGTCCGCTTCCTGGACAACCAGTATGTGGAGCTGGACGGCCTCGAGAATAAGTTTGTGAACAGCATGTTCGGCGTCTTCGGCCACGGCTGCGTGGTGGGCGTCGGCCAGGCGCTGCAGCAGGGCGGGCACCAGATCCGCTTCCTCCAGGGCAAGAATGAGCAGAACATGGCCTTAGCCGCCATGGCCTTCGCCAAGCAGCGCAACCGCCTGGAAATCATCCCCTGCGTGTCCTCCATCGGCCCGGGCGCCATGAACATGGTCACCGCCGCGGGCTGCGCCACCGCCAACCGCATCCCCCTCCTGCTGCTGCCGGGCGATACCTTCGCCTGCCGCCAGCCGGATCCGGTGCTGCAGCAGGCGGAGTTCTTCACCTCCTTCGGCCGGACCGTGACGGACGCCTTCCGGGGCGTGTGCCACTACTTCGACCGCATCGAGCGCCCTGAGCAGCTGATGACCGCCGCCATCCACGCCATGCGCGTGCTGACCGACCCGGCTGACACGGGCGCGGTCTGCCTGGCCATGCCCCAGGACGTGGAGGGCGAGGCCTACGACTACCCGGTCAGCTTCCTGCGCCGCCGGGTGTGGCACCTGGAGCGCCGCGCCATCACCGCCGCCCAGACCGACCGTGCCGCGGCCATCCTGCGGGAGGCCAAGCGCCCCCTGGTCATCGCCGGCGGCGGCGTGCGCTATTCCTTCGCCCATGAAGCCCTGCGCGGCTTCTGTGAGTCCACCGGCATCCCCTTCTGCGAGACCCAGGCCGGCAAGAGTGTCCTGCCCTGGGATCACCCGCTGAACCTGGGCGGCGTGGGCGTGACCGGCGGCCAGGCGGCCAACGTGATCGCCCGGGACGCGGACGTCATCCTCGCCGTGGGCACCCGCCTGACCGACTTCACCACCGCCTCCAAGTGGCTCTTCCGGGAGGACGCCAAGGTCATCGGGCTGAACATCTGCCCCTTTGACGCGGTCAAGATGGACGCCGAGCCCATCATCTGCGACGCCCGGGAAGGCCTGAACGCCCTGACCGAAGCGCTGAAGGGCTACCGCTACCAGGAGAGCGCCGCGGCCCAGGCCGCCATCCGCGAGTGGAACGGCATCGTCGATGGCTGGTACGCCGCCCGGTCCGACAAGGGCCTGTGCCAGACCCGCGCCTTGGGCATCATCAACGAGTTCATGAAGAAGGGCGACATCGCGGTGGGCTCCGCGGGCAGCCTGCCCGGCGACATGCAGCGGCTCTTCCGCCCCACGGGCCGGGACTGCTACCACATGGAGTACGGCTTCAGCAACATGGGCTACGAGACCAATGGCGCCTTAGGCGTGAAGCTGGCCTGCCCCGACCGGGAGGTCTACACCTTCTTCGGCGACGGCACCTACCTGATGGCCCACTCCGAGCTGGTCACCTGCGTGCAGGAGGGCCTGCGGGTGCACTTCTGCCTGTTTGACAACAGCGGCTGGGGCTGCATCGAAAACCTGCAGAACAACCAGGGCAGCGACACCTTCGGCACCGTGTTCCGCTTCCGCAATCCCGAAACCGGCGAGCTGGACGGCGCGCCCATCCCCCTGGACTTCGCAAAGAACGCCGAGGGCTACGGCCTGAAAACCTACACCATCCGCACTGAGGAAGAGCTGAAGGCCGCCCTGGCCGACGCCCTGACACAGGACAAACCCGTTCTCTACGACATCAAGGTTCTCCCTGGCACCATGACCCCCGGCTACGAGAGCTGGTGGCGCGTCGGCGTCGCCGAAGTCTCCGAACAGCCGAGGGTGCAGAAGGCCTATGAGAGCCTGATGGAGCATGTGGCCGTGACGAGGAAGTTCTGAGGGAGCGGTTAGCTGTTAGCGAATGGGCTGCCGAAGAGGTTGAAGGTTGAAGGTTGGAAGTTGAAGGTTAGAAAGCAACCGCCATGAATCATTAAGGTTTTTGGGGGTGCGAAGGGGGTCCAGGGGGCGCGAGTTTCGCGTGTCTCCAGTGGCGACCTTTAGAGCGAAACGAGCGTTGAGTTCGCAAAGCCCCCCTGGTCGCGTCCGAAGACGCGAAATCCCCCTGTTGACAACAAATATGAGAAAGCCCTGTCTACACCAAAGAATAAGAAATATCGGTAAAAGTTCTTTGGAAGAGGATAGGGGGTTTGGGGGACGGCTATTGCCGCGTGTCGCCAGTGGCGACCTTTAGAGCGGCATTGGCCGTTGGGTGGGAAACCTTTCTTTCAAGAAAGGTTTCCCCTCCCCCCCAAGAGCAAGAATGAGGAGGGAAACCACCATGCTTGATCCGAACAAGGTGAAACTGGCGATTGCGCCGATTGGGTGGACGAACGATGACATGCCGGATCTGGGCGGCGAGAACACGTTTGAGCAGTGTGTGAGCGAGATGGCGCTGGCGGGCTTCAAGGGCAGCGAGATCGGCAACAAGTATCCGCAGGACGTGGCGGTGCTCAAGCACAAGCTGGACGTGCGCGGGCTGCAGATCTGCAACGCGTGGTTCTCCACGCTGTTCACCTCTGAGCCCTACGAGGTGACGATCAGGAACTTCATCGCGCACCGCGACCGGCTGTACGCGCTGGGCGCGCGGGTGATCGGCGCCAGCGAGCAGGGCGACTCGATCCAGGGCAAGGATGTGAACATCTTCGGCGAGGGCAAGCCGGTCTGGACAGACGAGCAGTGGGCGCTGATCGCGAAGGGCTACAACGAGCTGGGCGCGCTGGCGCAGGAAAAGGGCATGACGCTGACCATGCACCATCACATGGGCACCGGCGTGCAGACAGTCAAAGAGATCGACCGCTTCATGGACGCGGTGGACCCGGAGAAGGTCTTCCTGCTGTTTGACTCCGGCCACCTGACCTTCGCGGGCGTTGACCCGATCCCCGTGCTGAAGAAGTACATCAGCCGCATCCGGCACATCCACCTGAAGGACTGCCGCCTCGCCGTGCGCGACCAGGCCCGGAAGGAGGGCTGGAGCTTCCTGACCGCCGTGCGCAACGGCGTCTTCACCGTCCCCGGCGACGGCGACGTCGACTTCGCGCCCATCTTCGAGGTCATCGAGCAGAGCGGCTATGAGGGCTGGGTCGTGGTCGAGGCCGAGCAGGATCCCGCCAAGGCCAACCCCTTTGAGTACGCCAGGATGGCACGCGGGTATATCCGGGAGAAGACGGGGCTGTAAGGCTGAAAGGGAATTGCATAGCAGACAGACGGAGCGGCTGAATGGGAAGGCCGCTCCGCTTTTACCTGCCCAAAAAGAAAAACCCCGGCGCATCCGCCCGGCTTCCGGCAAATCCGTTTGAGCAATCCCTGTCAGTCCGCCGCACTCTTCCCCGCCAGCGGAAGGTATTCCATCACATCCTCCACCCGACAGTCCAGAATACGGCAAAAGCTGTCGATGGTATGCGTGCTGACGCTCTCGTCGCGCTTCAGGCGGGTGATCTGCCCCGGGCTGATGTGATACCGGTGAATCAGCGCATACTGGGTGACGCCTTTTTTGCGCATGGTTTCCCAAAGAGGCCGGTAGGAAATCATGCGCTCACCCCGCTTCCGTCAAGTTGACCCTTGACATCATAACCGAAGTCGGTTTATAATGATATTGACCAATATCGGTTATTACTCCGGCAACTAAACATTGCCGTTTCCGTCGCAATTTGAATCCAACTGACGATAGGGCTCCAGAGTGGGGTGCTCAAAATAGGTTTTGACATGATTCGCGTCACCGGCCAGCGATGTCATGAAAGCGTCAGCAT
>JAFXVR010000052.1 GCA_017534885.1 Clostridia bacterium
ACCTTTTTGTTACTTTTTCGGTCACGAAAAAGTAAGGGGGTCTGACTCTACTCAAGCAATGTATTCCGCGCAAGGCAGGAATCCCAGCCATGAGCCGGCCATTCCGCCATGAAAGATCAGGGTCATCTGCCCTCCGCTCAGGAAAGACCGAATAAAGCAAGAAATCAGAGCGGAACAAAACCCGCCCTGACTGCTGAGGGGGAAAATCCCACGCGCCTGCCCGGGAGGGAGGTATCACCCTTCCTCCCGGGAGCCTCATTGCGCGGTCTTCTTACTTCACCGCATCCTTATAGACGCGATTCAGCGCCACGGGGTGGAACTGCACGTTCTCCACGCCGGCGGCAATCAGGTTGGCATTGGCCTTGGTGTACAGAGGCGCGATGACGGCTTCCTGCATGACCAGGGTTTCAGCCTTGTACATGGCGGCCCAGCGGGCGTCGTAATCGGTGATGTACGCGCCGGTGGTGCAGTCCGCGATCAGCTGGTCATACTCGGCGTTGGACCAGAAGCCGTAGTTGTTGGAGTTGTTGGTGATCCACATGCCCAGGTAGGTCATGGGGTCGGCATAGTCCGGGCCCCAGCGGGTCAGGGCGATGTCATAGTTGTCGTTCTGCATCTTGTCCAGGCGCTCCGCCTTGGTCATGGGCTGCAGGTTGACGGTCACGCCGTCCAGCAGGTCCTCGACGTCCTCCTTGATGGCCTGGGCCACCTTGGCGACCTCGTCACCCTCGTTGTTGCCATAGATCATGGTGAAGGTGAACTCTTCCACGCCCAGCTCAGCCTTGGCGGCGGCCAGGTACTCCTGCGCCTTCTCGGGGTTGTAGCCCACATAGTCGGCGAACATGGACTGATCCGCGGAGAAGTCCTCGCCGGTGGTGGCGGAGGAGGCGAACTGCGGCGGCACGGCGGTGAAGGTGGCCAGAGAGCCGTCCATCACATAGTTGTCCACCAGGTTGTCGCGGTCGATGGCGTTGGTGAAGGCCAGGCGCAGGTTGGCGTTGGCCAGCATGCCGCCCTGGGCGTTCTTCTCGGTCTGGCTGAAGGAGAGGTACCACATGTAGCCGGCGCCGGTGACCTTCAGGTTCTGGCTGAGGGTGGCGTCGTTCTTGGCGGCGTCCACCTGGTTGCCGGAGACGGACACGATGTCCAGGGTGCCGGCGCGGAAGGAGGACAGGGCGCTGTCGGAGGAACCGACCACCTGGTAGCGGATGCCGGCCAGCTTCACGCGGTCAGCGTCCCAGTAGGTCTCGTTCTTCTTCACGGACAGGGAGGCGGTGCCGGGGGTGTAGCTCTCCAGCACGAAGGCGCCGTTGGACAGGAAGGTCTCGGGGCTGGTGCCGTACATGCCTTCCTCCAGGCTGGCGTAGAAGGCCTCATTGATGGGGTAGAAGGTGGGGAAATACATCAGGGAGGGGAAGAAGGACACGGGCACGTTCAGCTCCACCACCAGGGTCTTGGCGTCGGGAGCGGTGACGGCCAGCGTGGTGAGGTCGCTCTCCGCGCCGGAGATGATCTCAGCCGCGCCCTTGATGTTGCCGATTTCGTCCAGCATGTAGGCGTACTCGCCGGCTTCCTTGGCGATGCGCCTCCAGGCAAACACGAAGTCGTCCGCGGTCACGTCCGCGCCGTTGGACCACTTGGCGTCGCGCAGGTGGAAGGTGTAGGTCAGGCCGTCCTCGGACAGGTCGTAGCTCTCGGCGATGGCGGGCACAGCAGCGCCGTCCGCGTCCATCTGCATGAGGCCGTCGATGCAGTCCGCGATCACTTCAAAAGAGTCGCCGTCGGTGGCCAGGTTGGTGTCCAGGCTCATGACATTGGTGCCCAGCATGACGCCCAGATAGGCCGCGTCGTCCGCCGTGGCCACCATGGACACGCTGGTCATCAGCAGCGCCACAGCCAGGAAAAATGCAGCAAACTTCTTCATTGGATTCATCCTTTCGCATTGCGTTCATGGAGGCCCCAAAGCCTTCCATACCCGCATATTATATTGAATCAGGCGCCCTGTGTAAAGAAGAATACAGGAAAAATACAATGACCGAAACACCCCGGAAATGCAGGGCAGCCGCCCCCGCCATGCGAAACACCCAAGCCGGTCAGTTTTCCCTTTTCACACGGTCAGGGATGTGGTATACTGCTGATGAAGCGCCTAACGCCACCCGCAAAGCCCCGCGAAGGGGGTCCAGGGGGCGCGAGTTCCGCGTGTCACCAGTGGCGACCTTCAGAGCGGAACGAGCGTTGAGTCCGCAAAGCCCCCCTGGTCGGGCCCGCAGACGCGAAACCCCGCGAAGGGGGTCCAGGGGGGGCGATTGCAAAGCCCCCCTGGTCGCCTCCGCAGACGCGAAACACCTGCTCAAAAACAATCCATGCAGAGGGCCGAAGGGGTGCAGGGGGCGATCGGAAAGCCCCCTGCTCGCGTCCGCAGACGCGAAACCCCTGCTCACATCAGTGACAAGCCAAGGAAACGCAATCAGCAAAAGGACTATATCCAAAAAGCAGGAGGAACCAAGTAATGACTTCAGCCCTGGTCATGGAGGGCGGCGCCATGCGCGGCATGTTCACCTGCGGTGTCATCGACACCCTGATGTCCGCCGGGGTGACCTTCCCCGCCGCGGCGGGCATCTCCGCAGGCGCGGTCTTCGGCTGCAACATCAAGTCCCGCCAGCCGGGCCGGGCGCTGCGGTATAACATGAAGTACTGCCGCGACCCCCGGTACTGCAGCCTGCGCTCCCTGCTGCGCACCGGCGACCTCTACGGCGCGGACTTCTGCTACCGCCTTCTGCCCGACCAGCTGGATCCCTTCGACCGGGAGGCCTTCCGGGAAAACCCCATGGTCTTTGAGATCGGCGCCACCGATGTGCGCACCGGCCGCTGTGTCTACCACACCTGCTTTGACGGCGGAGCGGAGGACATGCTCTGGTTCCGGGCTTCCGCCTCCATGCCGCTGGTGTCGAGGCCCGTCGCGGTGAGCGGCCTGCTCCTGCTGGACGGCGGCATTGCGGACGCCGTGCCCTGCGCGCATATGGAAGCCCTTGGCTATGACCGGAATGTGATCGTCCTGACCCAGCCCCGAGGCTACCGCAAGAAGCCGATTTCGGCCCTCCCCCTGTACCGCCTGGCCCTCCGCCGCTGGCCCGCGGTGTATGAGGCCATGGCCGCCCGCCACGAGATGTACAACCGCCAGATGGACGAGATCGACGCCCGCGAAGCCTCCGGCGCCGCTCTGGTCATCCGTCCCCCGGCTCCCCTGAACATCGGTCATACCGAAAGGAACCCCGCCGAGCTGGAGCGGGTCTACCGGGTGGGTCAGCGGGAGGCGGAGCGCAGGATGGAGGAAGTGAAGCGCTTCCTGGAGGAATAGATGCTGACAATTCATTGCGGCGGTGGTTTTCTTTTCACAGACAGCAGTTATACGGGTACGCTTTTTGTGCAGACGGATTCGGGATGCTTCCCGTCGGAAGGCTGGACAGACTACCCTGAGATCGTGCTGGGATGGTGGCTTGATACCCTGAAGAGCGTATTGATCGGACGTGAGGGCCGTACCTATACGTTTCTTTTCATGGACGGACCATATGCCATCCGCTGCCTGAAGGAGAGTGATCATCTGACACTCCGTTTTGAGCGGGAAAACACCGCTGTCCTGCCGGCTTGCAAAACGACCCTTGATGCATTCTCCGCGGCGATTCGGAACGCAATGGAAACCCTGATCCGTCAGCTGTATCTCGCCGCCCAAACAGACAGGATCGAATCAATCCGGGGGTATCTGAAACAGCTTGACGCCTGGTGGCCCGATCTGCGGAAAAAGGTTGATTTGCAGCCCGATCTGTGATAGCATCAGGGTGATGAAAGCCTTTCGGACAACAGAAAAGGGGGTCTGATTCATGAACAGAAAAGCGCATCATCCCATCGCTTTCAGCGGAGCTTTCTCTCTCCGGTTGATGGCCGTCCTGGCTGTCTGCGTTTTAGCCGCCGTCCTCGCCCTGGCGGAGGGCGGATGGGTTTGCCCGAACTGCGGGCGTGAGAACATCCCGGAGGCGAATTTCTGCGGCAGCTGCCGTACCGCAAAGCCAGTGGAGTCCGCTGAAGTCCCGAACGCGGACGTCAACGCCTGGGTGTGTTCATCCTGCGGAAGGATCGCGCCCTCCGGCGATGTGTTCTGCGTCAACTGCGGCCAGGATCACCTTGCGACGGACGCCGCCGCGATCCTGAGGCCGGCGGCAAGCCTTGAGGCCGTCTCCTTCGCGCCCGCGAACATCCTCAGGATTCCCGCCCGCACCGCGGACGGAACGCTGATCCGGCACTATACGGCGCCGGTCACGGGAACATTCCGGTTCTGGATCGCGGATCAGACAGCGGATATGGAATTCAAGATGCGGGTGAAGGACAGCCAGGGGAACGTCCTCACCTGGGAGGACTTCTTCAAGAACCGCTCCGCCCGAACCTTAGACTGCACCGAGGGCAGCGTCTATACGATTGAGGTGCAGAACCAGAGCCCTTCCGGCTCCTATACCCTCTGCATCGGCGAAGCCAGGGACGTTCAGCCCCTCGGCGGATGCAGCGTCATCCGGGACAGCATCAGCTTCGAAGATCAGCGCAACCGCTATCAGCTGATTCCGGAGGTCACGGGCCTGTACAGGGTCACCCTGTCCGAGGCGCAAAACGGCTTCTCGGTCAAGCCGCTGTTGAAGGACAGCCTGGGCTATGTGCTGGACTCCGCGACCTTCGGCATGGAGATGGGGGGCGGGATCTCCGCCGAATTGAAGGCAGGGGAAACCTACTTCATCGAGATCGCCCAGCGGGATTCCCTCGGGGAGTACGAGCTGACCATCGGCCGCCCGAACCCCGTGATCGATCTCTCGGGCTGCGGCGCTTTCGGCGATTCCGTCTATTATTGGGAGCAGGAAAACATCTACCGCTTCACCGCCGCGAAAACCGGCACCTACCGCTTCACCATGACCCAGACCTCCAAGGGCAATGAGTTCAACCTGAAGATCAACAACGCCCTGGGCTATCAGATCGAAAGCTTCCGGGGCATGAGCGAAGGCGCGTACCGCGACGTGGACCTGACCGCCGGCGAAACTTATCAGATCGTCGTTCAGCAGCGCTCCGGCCAAGGCAGCTACTCGATGATCATCAGCTATCCGTAAGCCCCGCTCTGAATCATTTATACCACTTTCAACTTGAATTGCTCAATTCATATTGACAAGGGATTTCGCGCCTGCGGGCGCGACCAGGGGGCTTTGCGGTCGCCCCCTGGACCCCTTCGCATCTCGCTCGTCTTTACGTTTTCATTTGAGAATAGTATCTTCGCCGTTCTCCCTTCGACCGCAGAAAAAAGCTCCTACTGATGCGGAAATCCCCATCAGTCAGGAGCTTCTTTTCTGTCTGTTATTTCCTCACCGTGATGACCACGTGCCGGTTGGGATCTTCACCCTCGGAGTGGGTGTCCACCTGCTCGTTGGCCTGAAGGGCGGAATGGATGATGCGGCGCTCGTAGGGGTTCATGGGCTCCATGGCCACGCGGCGGCCGGTTTTCACGGCGCGGTTGGCCATACGGTTGGCCAGGCGGATGAGGGTGTCCTCGCGCTTGGCGCGGTAGTTCTCGGTGTCTAAGGTCACGCGGGTGTAGTGATCCTGGCTGCGGTTGACCCGCAGGCTGGTGAGGTACTGCAGGGCGTCCAGGGTCTCGCCGCGGCGGCCGATCAGGATGCCCAGGGTGTCGCCGGTCATGTAGCCGAAGACATTGCCCTCCTCGTCGGTGCCCATGCGGATTTCGACATCCACGCCCATCAGGCGGGTGACTTCCTGCAGGAAGGCCTTGGCCTTGCCGGCCTGGGACTCGGGGTCCAGGGCCCCCTCTTCGATCATGGTGACCACGGGGCGCTCCAGGGGTCGGGCGGGCGCCTTGGGCGGCAGGGGCTTCTTCTCGGGGGCGGGGGCTTCCGCCTCGGGGGCTTCAGCGGTCTCGGGCTTGTCAGCCTTGTGTCCCTTGGAGCGGTGGCGCGGACGGCGGCGCTTGCTGCGGGCGGGGGTCTCCTCCTCGTCCTCGGGCATGGCGTTCAGCGCGTCGAAGGTCTCTTCGGGCGCTTCCTCCTCAGCGGGGGCGGCGGCCACAGGCGCTGGCTTCTCAGCCTCGGCGGGCTTGCGGTCGGGATTCACCCGGCGCACGGGCTCGGGGCGGTTTTTCCTGGCCGGGGCGGGCTTTTCGGCCTCAGCGGGCTTGTCGGCGGCTTCGGCCTTCTCGGGCTTCTCGGCAGGCTTTTCGGCCTTGGGCGCGCGGGGCCTGGGCTCCTTGCGGGGCTTCTCGGTTTTCGCCGGAGCCTTGTGCTCGCTCAGCAGCGCGTCCACGTCCAGCTCGTCCTCGTCAAAGGCGTCCTCCTCGGCATACTTGCGGGTCACCCGCACCCGGGCCAGGCGGGAGCCGAACAGGCCGAAGAGGCCTTTGCTGCCCTCGTCCAGCACTTCCACCTCGGTTTCGCTGATGCTGGCGTTCAGTTCCGCCAGGGCGGCCTCGATGGCCTCATTCAGCGTCTTTGCGCTTTTCTCAACACTGTTCATTTGACAGAACCCTCCACGGACACCAGGTCCTTCTCCTTTTCCTCTTTCTTGTCCAGATACCGGTTGATGAACAGGGTGGTGAACATCATGATGACGTTGCTGGTCACCCAGTACAGGGCGAAGGCGCCGTTGTACTGCGCGCAGATCCACAGCGAGAAGATTGGGAAGAACCAGTTCATCATCTTCATGGTGCTCTGGGCCTGCTGGCCAGAGGCGTCAGCGGTGGGCTGCTGCTGGCCGGTCATCTTGGTCATGAGGAACTGGGAGACGCAGGAGAAGATGGGCAGGAGGAAGAGGCCGTTGGCTTCCTTCATCAGGCTGACCTGAATGATGAAGAAGTTGATGTTCCAGCCCGGGAGCTCGCCGCCGTGTTCGATGTAAACGGGCGTGGTCTTCAGGAAGTCATAGATGGACTGCAGGGTGGCGTTCAGGTTGGCGCTGCTGAAGCTCTCCACCGTCAGGGTGCGGAACTGCTCCGGCAGGGTGGCGATGGTATCCGTGGTCATCAGGTTCTGCCAGACATTGGACGCCACCTGGCGCATGCTGTTGAACTCGGGCAGGGCGGAGGAGAAAGGAGAGTCGGGCATCCACACGTTGCGGATCCACAGCCAGCTCTCCAGGACAGGCATGGACTCGTTGTTCTTCAGCAGCTCGATCACCATCCGGACGACCTGCTCGTCAGCCACAGCGCGCATGGCCGACCACATCCAGATGATGAAGGGCCAGGAGATGAGCATGGGCAGGCAGCCGGACAGGGGCGAAACCTTCTCCTCCTTGTACAGCTCGCTCATCTTGCGGTTCAGCTTTTCCTGATCCTTGCCGTACTTCGCCTGAAGCGCCTGAACCTTGGGCTGAATCTTGGCGGTCTTGCGCATGCCCACCCGGCTCTTGTAGTCGAAGGGCAGCATGAGCAGGCGAATGAACAGGGTGAAGACCACAATGGACCAGCCATAGTTGCCCACCACGCTGTTGATGCCTCTCAGGATACTGATTGCGATTTCATTCATCGGGGCTGGGTTCCCTCCTTTTGGTCAGGCGTCCAATCCTTGGGCCGGGCGGGCTGCCGGGGATCAAAGGGCACGGGATCATAGCCGCCCCTGCACAGGGGCTGGCACCGCAGCAGCCGCCGCAGCGCAAGCCAGCCGCCCTTCGCGGGGCCAAAGCGCTCAATGGCCTGCTCGGCATAGCGGGAGCAGGTGGGGGTGAAACGGCAGGTCGGCCGTCCCTTCCACCGGCTCAGGTGGCGGCGGTAAAAGCGGATGATCCCAAGCAAAAGACGCTCCATCAAGCGCGATTCCCCTCCATCCCGGACTGGGCCGACTGCTTGAGCAGCAGGCTGTCCATCTGCTTCTGCAGGGACTGGAAGGTGGCTGTGGCGGCTGACGGTCTGGCGATGACTACATACAGGCCGTTTTTCACATCCCCCAGATGGGGCCGAAAGCACTCCCGGAGACGGCGTTTGACCTTGTTGCGGGTCACCGCGCCGCCCACCTTTTTGCTGACGGAAAAACCAACCCTCTTCTCGCGGCTCTTGGCCACGAGCAGAACCAGATCGCGGCTGGACACGCTCTTTCCGCGGCGGTACACGTACTGGAACGCGCTGTTTTTTTGCAGCCGGTAGCGTCTCTCCATGCTGATCTTCTCCCGGAAATCCTGCCCCAGGCCGCGTGAGCGCCTGTTATGCAGGAAAAAGCCCGCTTCCTACGCGAAGGATGTCGCTGAAGGCGGGCTGATCCACAAATTGACGGCCGGCGAACCCTGCCCGCCGGCCTCTCGCTGACGCTGAAAAATCAGACGGTCAGCACCTTGCGGCCGCGGCGGCGACGGGCGGCCAGCACACGGCGGCCATTCTTGGTGGACATGCGGGCGCGGAAGCCGTGCACCTTGCTGCGCTGACGCTTCTTGGGCTGATAAGTACGGAACATTTGCCACAACTCCTCTGCTTGCTTCGTTCAAAATCGGCGGCGCCGATAAAGGCCATTGAAAACAGCCCTATCATTATAACGGATGTGGGGAGGGATGTCAAGCGGGAATTTGAGATTAAAAGGGGCTGTCCCCCGCAGGAAACAGCCCCTGATGGTTGCCTGGAATTACTTGCCCAGGAAGGCGTTCAGCTGGGCCTGAACCTCAGCGATGATGTCGTCCAGGCCGACTTCCTTCATGCGCTCCAGCATCTCGGGGATGACCACGTCCGGGTCGGAGGTGCCGGTCTGCAGCTCGGGCATGTACTCCTCAATGACCTGCTTGACGGCGAGGCACTGGGTCTCGACGGGCGTCAGGTCAGGCGTGAAGCCCATGGCGGCGGACAGGGTGGCGTTCGCATAGTTGGCCATGGTCTTCTCCCACTGATGGATGTCGGTGGGCACTTCCGGATAGGGAGAGGCCTCGAGGGCGCCCAGGGTGTAGTGGCCCTGACCGTAGGCCTGCACCTTCATGTTGGTCTGGCCCAGCTCGGTCTTGGTCACGGTGCCGTCGTCATTGCGGGTGTAATGCTTGCCCTCAATGCCGTAGCGGGCGGTCTCGCGGTACCAGGGATCGGTGTTCATCAGCTCAATCAGCTTCAGGGCTTCCGCCGGATGCTCGGAGAAGCTGGAGACGGCGGTCATGGAGCCGCGGATGGAGGAGGTGCTCAGGTAGGCGCCGTCATAGCGGGCGATGTACACGGGCTGCTTGATGGCGTTGGCCCACACGGTCTCAGCGCCGAACCAGCCCTGGCCGGACTGCACCACGCCAGCCTGGGCGCGGGGCATGGACTCGGTGACGGCGGCGTCGGGATTGATGTAGCCCTTCTGATACCACTCATGGATCTTCTTCACGCGCTCCACGAAGGCGGGGATTTCCAGCGCGCTCTTGACGGTATGCTCGTCCTCGGTGCCCTGGGCAGCCCAGTCGAGGCCGATCATGTAGTCATAGTTGATCCAGTCGCACAGGGCGTTGCGCCAGGAGGTGATGCCGCCCTTGGCGATCATCAGCGGATAAGGCTTGCCTTCCAGCGGATCTTCCACATAGGCCTCGAGGTACTTCTCGATGCCCTCGAAGGTGATGTAGCTCTCCTGCTCAAAGCCCTTCCTGTTGAGGAAGTAATCGGAGTTCAGGATCCAGAAGACCTCGTAGCCGATGTCCTTCATGTGGGGGATGGCGTAGATGCGGCCGTTGATCTTCACGCCTTCCCAGGCCAGATCCACCACGGTATCCCTCAGGGCCGGGTAGTCGTTGATGATGTCCGTCAGGTCCAGGAACATGCCGGCGGCCACGTTGGTGGCATAGTCATTCCACCAGTCGCAGGTGAAGGCGATGTCGAAGTACTCGCCGGTCTGGGTGGCCAGCGCCACCTGGGTGGAGTCCATGTACTTGAACTCGCAGGTTACGCCGATCTTCTCCGCGGAGTACTCGTTCAGGATCGGTTCCACCTCAGCCCAGTCCAGGGGGGTCACGTTGTCGGTAAAGATGAACCACACCAGGTGGACGGGTTCATCCGCCGCCGCAAAGCTGCACAGGGAGAGCAGCATCGCCAGCGCCAGGAACAGGGAAAGGATCTTCTTCATGCCAAGGTTCCTCCTTATCATTTATTTCAGCGGCACCCGGCCGCTCAAATACGGGAACAAATCAGCCCTTCACCGCGCCGATGGTCAACAAGCCGGAAACCGAAGGGGTCAAGGAGGCGATCGGAAAGCCCCCTTGTCGCGTCCGCAGACGCGAAACCCCCTGCAACACTTCAGCAGCGCTGAAAGGCAGAAAGCCTCAGCCCTTCACCGCGCCAATAGTCAAACCAGAAATAAAGTACTTCTGGAAGAAAGGATAGCTGAACATGATCGGCACCACCGCAATGACCACAATGGCCATCCGCATGGTCTCACTCGGCAGCACATTGGTATTGGCCGACATGGCCATGTCATTGTTGGCCAGGTACTGGATGTTCCGCTCGATGTTCACCAGCACGTACTGCAGCGGGAAGAGATCGTACTGGTTGGCCTCAATGTACAGGCTGGCCTGATACCAGTCGTTCCAGTAGGCGAAGGTCAGGAAGAGGGCGATGGTGGCCAGGGCCGGCAGGGAGATGGGCAGCACCAGCTGAACAAAGATGCGCAGCTGGCTCGCGCCGTCGATCTTGCCGGACTCGATGATTTCATCAGGCACCGTGGTTTGGAAGAAGGTGCGCATGATGATGACGTAAAAGCTGGAGCAGGCCAGGGGGAAGATCAGCGCCCAGTAGGTGTTCTTCAGTCCCAGCAGCTGCACGTTGACCACGTAGGTGGAGAGCAGGCCGCCGTTGAAGATCATCGGGATGAAAATCAGCATGGTGTACAGGCCGCGCAGCTTGAAATTCCGCCGGGAGAGCACATAGCCCATGGTGGAAATCAGCACCAGGCCCAGCACCGTGCCCACCACGGTGATGCCGACAGAGGTGAAGAAGGCCATGACCACCGTGGGCAGGCCGTGAGTGTTGCGCTGGTTCCAGACGTACTGGTAGGCATCCGTGGCCCACTCCACCGGGGTGAAGCTGTAGCCTACCTTGCTGATGGAGGCCTCCGAGGAGAAGGAGATGATGATGACGAAAACCACCGGGACGAGGCAGAGGATGGCCAGGAGGATGAACATGGCGCTGTAGGCCACATTGGTGCCGGGGCGGAGGGCGTTGAAG
Source organism: Clostridia bacterium (assembly GCA_017534885.1). Taxonomy (GTDB): domain Bacteria; phylum Bacillota; class Clostridia; order Christensenellales; family Aristaeellaceae; genus RUG11272. The sequence continues at coordinate 11,198 of JAFXVR010000052.1, forward strand.
CGCTCCATGCCGCTGCCGGTTTCGCGCCGCCCGGAGGGCAGACCGGGTTTGTTGACGGTTGACACTTCGCTTCTCCTCCTTTCCTCAGAACAGGGCGCTCTCGTTGTCCACCCTGCGCACGATGGCGTTGGCCGCGATCATGGTCAGGCAGCCCAGCACGCTCTGCAGGAAGCCCGCCGCGGAAATGTAGCCGTACACCGGGCGCGGGTTGTTGAACATGGAGTTGAACACGTACACGTCCAAGGTCAGGAAGACGCTGGTCAGGGAGCTGGAGTTGCGGGTGGTGCGGTAGAAGAGGCCGAAGTCCGAGTTGAAGATCTTGCCCACGGCCATGATGAACATGATGATCATGATGGTCTTCAGCATGGGCAGGGTGATGTACCTGGTCTGCTGCCACTTGCTGGCGCCGTCGATCATGGCCGCCTCGTACAGGGACTCATCAATGCCCTTGATGGAGGACAGGTACACCACCATCGAGTAGCCGATGGTCTTCCACACGTGCAGGAAGATCAGGAAGAAGGGCCAGTAGTTGAGGGCGTCCTTCTGATACCATTTGATGCCCTCGCCCCCCATGGCGATGAGCATGCGGTTGACCAGGCCGTTGTCGGTGGACAGGAAGGCGAACACGAAATAGCCCACCACCACCCAGGACAGGAAGTGCGGCAGGAACATGGCCGTCTGGGTCACCTTGGCCAGCTTCTGGCTGCGCAGGTGGGAGATCATGATGGCCAGGGTCACCGGCAGCACCACGCCCAGCACGATGAAAACGATGTTGTATCCCACCGTGTTGCGGAACATGTTGATGGTGGTGTCCTTGTTGTTGGCGAAGAGGAAGCGGAAGTTGTCCAGTCCGCACCACTCGCTGTTGTTGAACAAGCTCCACAGGAAGCCCTTGCCCGGCGCCACCTTGTATTTCTTGAAGGCGATGATCAGGCCAAACATCGGCAGATAGCAGAACAGAATATACCAGATGACCGTGGGCAGGGACAGCAAAAACAGCTGGAGGTCATCCAGCGTAAACCGCGGTTTGCGCCGCTTCTCCGCCTTCCCGGTGTTGTTCGCCGCAATGCTCAAGGCAGCAGTCCCCCTTATCTCCGCGGGCAGAAAGGCCCGCCCACATCAAAAGCATTTTCAGATGCGCTCCGTTTTTTCCGACACGTATTATAGCCCAAAAGGGGGGAAAATGCAAGGGGAATTTTGACGGAAAGGGAAATGTGGGATGCAAAATGTATTATAATGTATCGTTAAGCACTCAAAACAGGCCCTTTCCGATTTGACAACGGGCGGTTTATTGGCTATAATATACGCAAGGCAGCAAAATGTGCAATAAAGCCCTCTGTTTCTGCCGACAAAATACAATGGGAGGTATTGTTATGAAACGCCTGATTTCATTGATGGCGGCGATCGTCCTGGTCCTGACGGCCGTTCCCGCCCTCGCGGTGGATTTCGGCCTGGCAAACCTGTCCGCCGAGAAGCTCTTTGAGCTGTACGGCCAGGTCATCAGCCAGAAGCTGCTCAACAGCCTGGAAAACAAAAGTCAGTACAAGAGCGTCACGGATTATGAGGACTTCGAGCGCAATCCCACCCGCCACACCGGCGACAAGATCAAGTTCTCCGGCAAGGTCATTCAGGTGGTGGAGGGCTCCGGCGGCAGTGTCACCTACCGCGTGGCCATGGACGGCAGCAGCAGCAAGGTCTTCGTGGTCAACTATGAGCGCCCGGCCAAGGCGGAGCGCATCCTGGTAGATGACCAGGTGACGGTCTACGGCGTCAACGAAAAGCTGATGACCTACTCCTCCACCTACAGCAAATCGGTCACGGTGCCCTGCTGCACGGCAGAGCTGGTCATCCGCCCCATCACGGATTCCAGGGTCAAGTCCGCCAGCAAGAAGGAGATCAACGCCACCGCGGCCAAGATCCCCGGCCAGATCCGCAAAAAAGTCAAGACCGTCAACGGCTACGTCCAAATGACCAAGGGCAATTACGACACCTATGCCCGGTATGACAGCCTGCACAAGGACGAGAAGGTCACCTACTCCGGCAAGGTCGTCCAGGCGCTGGAGAGCGGCAGCCGCATGATCTACCGCATCGCGGTGGACTCAGACTCGGACCGGATCGTGTACACCACCATCGCAACGGACAAGAACACCTACCGCATTTTGGAGGACGACCTGGTGACGGTGAAAGGCAGCTTCGGCGGCCTGTACACCTACTCCAGCACCCGCGGCGGCGACATCACCATCCCCTCCTGCGCGGCGGAAAAAGTTTCGCTGAAGGGGTACAATGTGCCCAGTTCTTTCCCCAAGGACAGCAAAGGCCGGATCAAGGTGAGCAAGACGCTGATGGAAGACTACGCCCGCCGGCCTGGCGCCCACGAGAAGGAGAACATCGTCTTCTCGGGCAAGGTGCTGCAGGTGCTGGAGGGCAGCACCTCTTCCGAATACCGCATCGCGGTGGACTCGGACTACAACGCGGTGATGTACGTCACCATCAAAAACAGCGACCGCTCCATGCGCGTGCTGGAGGACGACAAAGTGGAAGTGGTGGCAGTCTTCGACGGTCTGCTGACCTACGAGAGCACCACGGGCAAGCAGATCACCATCCCCCAGTGCATCGCCTCCAGCATGACCATTCCCGGCAAGGCTTCCGCCACCGCCAAGAAGAACAGCAGCGGCGAATACCAGGTCTCCAAGAGCAATTATGAGGCCTTCGCCCGGGATGAAAAGACCTACCTCAACCAGAAGCTGACCTTCAAGGCCAAGGTGGTGCAGGTCTCCGAGGGCTACAGGGAGACCGTATACCGCCTGGCGGTGGACAGCGACTACAACTGCATCTTCTACGCCACCATGACCCCTGACAAGAGCCAGGCCCGCATCCTGGAGGACGACATTGTGACCGTCTCGGGCACCTCCACCGGCCTGTACACCTATTCCAGCGTCCGCAGCGGCATGATCACCATCCCCTCCATGTCCATCTCCTCCTTCACCATCCAGGGCTTCCAGAAGACGGGCATCGGCAGCGCCAACAGCAGCGGTTATTACACCGTCAACAAGAGCAATTACGCCCAGTGGGCCCGCTACCCGGATTTGTACAACGGCAAGAACATCACCTTCCGGGGCAAGGTGGTGCAGGTCGTCGAGGGCTGGAACGGCAGCAACACCTACCGCGTGGCCGTGGACTCGAATTACGACTGCATGTTCTATGTCAAGTTCACCCTGAAGAGCGGCACCTCCCGCATCCTGGAAAACGACATCGTGACCCTCACCGGCGAGTTCACCGGCATCTATACCTACACCACCCTCCTGGGCAGCAGCGTCAGCATTCCCTGCATTGAGGCCGAGAGCATGAAGAAGTAATCCCTTCCCCCGGCCAACCGCTAACAGCTCTCCCTCCCCCCATTGACAACCCTCCCCCTTCCATCTATAATAAAGCTGTAGCCCAATGTCCCCGCGGAAGGCGGGAATGGAACACAAGAAAGGAATGATGACCCATGGCCTATCTGGAGATCGAACACATCATCGGCCGCGAAATCCTGGATTCCCGCGGAAATCCCACCGTCGAGGCTGAGGTCTGGCTGGCTGACGGCACCATCGGCCGCGGCATGGCGCCCTCCGGCGCTTCCACCGGCGAGTTCGAGGCTCTCGAGCTGCGGGACGGCGACAAGGGCCGCTACCTGGGCAAGGGCGTGCAGAACGCCGTTGACAACATCAACAACATCATCTGCGACCTGCTGGTGGGCGAGGACGCCTCCGACATCTACGCCATCGACGCGCTGATGATCAAGGAAGACGGCACCAAGGACAAGAGCAAGCTGGGCGCCAACGCCATTCTGGCCGTGTCCATCGCCTGCGCCCGCGCTGCCGCCACCAGCCTGGACATCCCGCTTTACCGCTTCCTGGGCGGCGTGAACGCCAACCGCCTGCCCGTGCCCATGATGAACATCCTCAACGGCGGCGCGCATGCCGACTCCTCCGTGGATACCCAGGAGTTCATGGTCATGCCCGTGGGCGCTCCCTCCTTCAAGGAAGCCCTGCGCTGGTGCGCTGAAGTCTTCCACAATCTGAAGAAGCTCATCAAGGACATGAAGGACGTCACCGCCGTGGGCGATGAGGGCGGCTTCGCTCCCAACAGCCTGGCCGGCGATGAGGACGCCATCGAGCTGATCCTGAAGGCCATCAAGGCCGCCGGCTTCGAGCCCGGCAAGGACTTCATGCTGGCGATGGACGCCGCCGCCTCCGAGTGGAAGAGCCCCAAGGGCAAGGGCTTCTACAAGCTGCCCAAGGCCGGCACCGAGTACACCTCTGCTGAGCTGATTGCCCACTGGAAGAGCCTGGTGGAGAAGTATCCCATCATCTCCATCGAGGACGGCCTGGATGAAGAGGACTGGGAAGGCTGGCAGCTGATGACCAAGGAGCTGGGCGGCAAGGTCCAGCTGGTGGGCGACGACCTGTTCGTGACCAACACCGAGCGCCTCGCCAAGGGCATCGAGCTGGGCGCGGGCAACGCCATCCTGATCAAGCTGAACCAGATCGGCTCTGTGTCCGAGACCCTTGAGGCCATCAAGATGGCGCACAAGGCCGGCTACACCGCCGTGACCTCTCACCGCTCCGGCGAGACCGAAGACACCACCATCGCTGACCTGGCTGTGGCTCTGAACACCTGCCAGATCAAGACCGGCGCCCCCAGCCGCACCGAGCGCGTGGCCAAGTACAACCAGCTCCTCCGCATCGAGGAAGAGCTCGGCGAAAGCGCCCAGTATCCCGGCATGAAGGCGTTCAACGTGAAGCGGTAAGACAAACCCCTGCTGACACAAAGGGCCGCGGGAGATCAATCCTCCCGCGGCTCTTTTCAAATGCTTGCGCATGTGCTATCATAGCAGCACAGATATCCCCCCGGAAAGGAGGCAAGGCCATGGCCTGGGCGCTGAAGCTGTTCGACACCCCACTCATGCTTTTTGACGTGGTGGAAAACCTGGCGAACCCGGTTGTGCGCATCCGGTGGACCGATCCGGAGCGGCTGAACCTATTGCCGCTGGATCTCGCGGAGGGCGAGGCGGGTCTGTCCCGCTGGCTCCGGCACCGGACGATCCCCAAGAACCGGGCCTATGTGAACGCCCTGCTGGCCCGCTGCGGCCTGAGCGCCAACCGCCCCATGGACATCCTCTCGGTCTGCCACGGGCTGTCCCTCAACGATTCCTACTGGGTGGCGGAGGAGGGCGATCCCCGCACCTTCGACAGCTGCAATCTCTATGACAACCGCTTCAGCCAGGTGCTGGCCTGGACAGCCTTCACAGGCTATGGCAGCAGTGTGCGGACAGGCTTTTCCTCCAGCCCCGAGTTCACCACCAATGGCATGCTGCCCAAGTGCTGGCGGCGGGAGAAAGGCAAAATCTACCTGTACAAGGGCGGCACCAGCGGCTTTTCCAACACCGGCTGCGAGCCCTATTCCGAGCTCTACGCTTATCAGATCGGCCAGGCCATGGGCCTGAATGTCCTGCCCTACCGGCTGACCCGGTGGAAGGGCTGTCTCTGCTCGGTCTGCGAGCTGTTCACCAGCCGGAACGTCTCCTATGTTCCGGCAGGGCGGATCGTGCGGGAGGGCGGGCTGCCGGCGGTGCGCGCCTGGTACGAAAGCCTGGGCCAGCCCTTCACGGACGCCCTGGACGAGATGATCGTGTTTGACGCCCTCATCTGCAATACCGACCGGCACTTCGGCAACTTCGGCGTCCTGGCGGACAGTCATACCCGGCGCATTCTCGCCCCGGCGCCCCTTTTCGACCACGGCAATGCCCTGTTCAACTTCGCCGGAGACGAAAACTGGGCCTCGGAAGAGACCCTGCAAACCTATGCGGATACCCTTGCGCCGGTGGCCTACGCGGACTTCATCGGCGAGGCGCGCAAGGTGATGAACCACGCCCTGCGGGCCAGGGTGCGGGGCATGCTGAATCTCAACCTCCGCAAACAGGGCCGCCTGAATTACCCTGACCATCGCCTCCGGCTGATGGAATGGCAGATTCACAGACGCGCCCAGCTGCTGCTGGAGTGAGGGTCGGGACGCTGAGATCAGCCCCTTCTGCCCCTGCTGACACAAAGGGCCGCGGGAGAACAACGCTCCCGCGGCTTTATTACGGCATTCCCTTTTCCTCAGCCACCACCCGGTAGGCCACCGCGTCCGCCGGCGCCTCGTCCAGGGGAATGATGCGTTGATCGGGAACCGGCACATCGGGAAGGAGCACGGCCTGGCCGGAGCGCAGGTATTCGCCCATGGCCGCCGCGGCCTCCTCCATGGTGGAAAGCAGGGGCTCTGTCTCTTCCGTTTCTTCCGTTTCGCTGAAGAAGAAGCCGTACGCCACCCGGTAGGTCTTGCTGATATCGATGGGTTCGCCGCCCACGGCAGGGTTGATGATGGTGTATACCTTCTCCCCTTCATCGGACAGCGCGTATTCCTTCAGGTAAGCGTAAGTCGCGCCGCTGATCTGGCAGAACGCGGGAGATTCATAGGGCAGATCGACGAGGGAGGCGGCCATCTCCTGCAGCAGTTCCTCCCCGGTGAGCTCCTGCACGCGCAGTCTGCAGCCGTTGGCGAATACGCCGTACAGATCCCGGGCGTAGACCGGGCCTTTTTCGATGCTGCAGCGGATCATGACGCCGGAGGTCAGCGCCACATCAGCGCCGGCATAACTGCGCATGAAATCCGTGACCAGGTCGCCCAGGTTCGTCTCGTCAGCGCGGACGGAGCGCCCGTCGGCGGACTCGCTGGCGCGCAGGGCGTTGAGGAAGTATGGGGTCTGGGCGTACGCTTCCCCGGAATCCGCCTCCAGCCGCGCCCAGGCGGCATCCACCAGCTCCTTCACGGAGGGATCAGGCGCATAATGGGCTTCCAGGGATTCGCCGGTGAGGAGCTCAGCCGTCTTGTTCACCACGGCTCCGTCCCGGAGATAAAGCCGGATCACGCCCACGCACGCGCCCTTGCAGGATGCCTGGTTCACCAGCGTGCCCGTCTCGGGGCAGACCCAGCCGCTGCCCCCGTTGATGACGGAATGGCTGTGGCCGTCGATATAGACGTCGATGCCGGGAACCTCTCTGGCCACCATCGCCGAGGTGGCATCATTGGCCGAGGGCGTCACCAGATCGTCGTTCCAGCCCGTGTGTCCGATGCCCACGATCACGCCGCAGCCATCCTTCTTCAGGATGTCCACCGCTTCCCGCGCCGTGTCGATGGTGCCCGTTGAGACAAAGCCGCCAAAGGGCATTCCGGACACGGTCAGCCCGAACAGGCCGATCTTCACGCCGCCCGCGGTTTGGATGGTCATGGTGCGGTCAAAGACAGTGTCCCCGGGCAGGGCGTGTCCGTCCTCATCCAGAACGGCCTCTCCGTTCTCGTCCGTCATCGGCCGGTAAAGATTGGCGCAGAGCATGCGGGTGTGGCTGAACATACCTGAGAGCGCCAGGAGCTGATCTCCGCCCAGGTTGAAATCATTGTTGCCGGGCGCCAGGATGTCATAGCCGGCGGCGTCCATGATGGGCGGGATGGTTTCGCCGTTGTACAGATGAGCCACCGCATTGCCACCGGCGAACACATCGCCCGCGGAGACAGTCAGCACGTTCCCCTCCCCATAAGCCGCCTTCAGCTCGTCCGCGACGGCCTTCACATAGGGCTCCACATCAATGAAGCCGTGCACGTCGTTGGTGTGGACGATGGCGAAGACCTCGTCGCAGTCCGCCTGAGCAGGAGCCTCCGACAGCGCGGGGACGGCGGTCAGCGACAGACAAAGCCACAAGGCCAGCAGCATGGTCAGCGTGCGATGGTGTTTCATGGATTTTGATCTCCTTTTCTCCTCCCGGCCTTTGGCGGCGCGCCTCAGGCGCTCTCCTTCGCGATCAGCCAGCTCCCCAGGATGCCGCTGTCGGGGCTGAGGGCGGGGGGCACGATCAGGTCTTCCATGCCGGACTGAATAGCCGGGTGCACCAGGTAGCCGTTCAGCAGCGCGGCGGTCTTCGCCCGGATCAGGGGGAAGAGGGCGGTCTGCTGCATCACGCCGCCGCCGAGGATGATCTTCTCAGGGGAGAAGGCCAGCAGGGCGGTGGCGCAGAGCTGAGCCAGGTAGGCGGCCTCCAGCGCCCAGGCGGGGTGATCCGGGGGCAGCTCCTGGGCGGGGCAGCCCCAGCGCCGGCCGATGGACGGGCCCGAAGCCATGCCCTCCAGGCAGGAGCCGTGGGAGGGGCAGACGCCCTCCGGCATGGGGTCGCCGGGCTCAGGCCGCACGGGGATGTGGCCAATCTCCGGGTGAATCAGCCCGTGCACCGGCTTTCCGGCGATCACCAGCCCCCCGCCGACGCCCGTGCCCACGGTGACATACAGGCAGTTGTCCAGCCCCCGGGCCGCGCCGAGAGCCGCCTCCGCCATGGCCGCGGCGTTCACGTCCGTGTCTATGCCCACCGGCACGCCCAGCGCCTCCTCAAAGCGCCGGAGCAGGGGGTAATTTCGCCAGGCCAGCTTGGGCGTGGCGGTGATGGCGCCGTAGTCGGGCGCGGCCGGGTTCAGCTGCAGCGGCCCAAAGCTGCCAATGCCCAGCGCCGAGACGTCCTGCTCCCGGAAGAAGGCGATCATCTCGGGCATGGTTTCCTCCGGGGTGCGGGTGGGCAGCGACTTCCGCGCCAGGAAGCGGCCGGTTTCGTCCAGGGCGGCCAGCACCATCTTGGTGCCGCCGGCTTCAAGAGCGCCGTAGGTTTTCATGATGATTATCCTCCCTGAAGTTGTGTTCGAGGGCTGGCAGAGCACAGGGAAGCGCCGCGCCCGTCACGTTGGAATGAATGTAAGGATGTACAGGGCGTTCCCGTCCGCCAGCTCACAGCGGATGTATCCTTCGCCGGTGATTCCCAGCCCATCCACATAGACGCTGCCCTCCGCGAACAGGACCCGGCGCTCATCCTCCGTCACCATCGTGTTTTCCCGGAGATAAACGTCCAGCGCCGCTTCCCCCTCCGCGCACACGAGTCGCTCTGTTTTCTCCCCATGGTCACAGCTGAAATCGAACACCGCGCAATCCGCCACCCGTAGGCAGGACATCAGCCTGGCGTGGCGCGGGACCTGCGGTTCACCTTCCCCCGTACAGGTGGCGAGGCAGCGATCCCGCTGAGCCCGGTACCAGTCCTTCACAGGCGCAAACCAGCGGTCGTGCACCGCCAGCCCGCCCGCCAGGATGAGCAGGAGGGCCAGCGCACAGGCCAGCAGTTTCAGAATGAGGTTCGTCTTTGTTCCCGAAGACATTCTCGATCATTTCTCCCAGAAAGCACTGTGTCTGCCGCCTGCAGCATACGCCAGCGGCTGGAATCCGAAACATCGCCTGATCAGCTGCCTGTATTCTACCACAAGCCGGAGGGACTTGCAACCGGTTGACTGTGCACAGATGAAAACCGCCGCTTTTGTTTGGCATGGGTCAGCTGATCTGCTATGATACCTCTGTCAGCGGCAACGCCGGCGGACAGGGAGAATACGCGGGGCTGCGCCTGCCGGAATCCAGCAGGAAGGCAGGTGACGGAAATGACGGCATACGAGATTCTGATGGTCACGTTTACCGCATTGACCTTCTTGCTTGCTTTGATCATCGCTTTGACGAAGAAGAAGTAACGCAATGAAAAGCCACCGCGTACCGCTAATACGTGGTGGCTTTCTAACCGAACACACCGGTTAGGTGGAGCTCCGGGAAGGAACCGTTCTCCCTGTCCTTATTATATCCGTTGCGTATTGTATTGTCAAGAACCCGCCGGGCGTTGATCCCGGCTTTTTGCTTTTCCTGAAACCAGCGGTCAATGAATGCGCCCGTCAAGTCTCAGCATTGGTAAGGGTGACAAAAGGGCGCTTTCAACCTTGGAGCCACGACTGGTTGTGGTGATTTCCGCTGTCTTCCACAACCAGTCGTGGCTCAGTTCATGAAAGCGGCCTTTTGACATCCGAATCAGCATTGCCCGAGATTCCCCCAAAAGCAAAAAAAGCATCGCTCCCTCTGCCGCATCGATAGCCTCCCACTCTGCGCATATATTGACCCCCCTTTAGAAAGTCTTTTGGAAAAGGAAAGGGGGTTTGGGGGAAAGGGGAAACCTTTTCTTCCCAGAAAAGGTTTCCCCTTTCCCCCAAGAAGCGCCCTTTATGCCTAAGCCCGTTCCTCCCAGTTCTCCGCCATGAGGATGACCCGATCCCGGCCCACGGTGAGGAGGCCGCCGGTGAGGTGGGCGGCTTTCTCGGGGGCATCGGGGAGGAGGATGCGGCAGAGGCCGGGCTGGACGGTGGTCATGAGCGGGATATGGCCGGGGAGGATGGCGATATCGCCCTCGGCGGCGCGGAGGATCAGGCCGGAGACCTCGCCGGAAAAGGCGCGGCCGTCCGGGGTGGACACGGTCAGCGGATAGGTGTTCATGTGGCGCTCCTTTTGGCCTTGGCCACCGCCTCATCGATGGTGCCCACAAAGAGGAAGGCGCTCTCGGGGAGGTCGTCGTGGCGGCCTTCGCAGATCTCCTTAAAGCCGCGGATGGTCTCCCGGACCGGCACATAGGTGCCCTCAATGCCGGTGAACTTCTCACTGACGTGGAAGGGCTGGGACAGGAAGCGCTGCAGTTTGCGGGCGCGCTGCACCAGCAGCTTGTCCTCGTCGGAGAGCTCGTCCATGCCCATGATGGCGATGATGTCCATCAGCTCCTGGTAGCGCTGGAGTATGCGCTGCACCTCGCGGGCCACCTGATAGTGCTCCTCCCCCAAGATGTCCGGGGAAAGGATGCGGCTGGTGGAGCCCAGGGGGTCCACGGCGGGATAAATGCCCTGGGAAGCGATGGCGCGGTCCAGCACGGTAGTGGCGTCCAGGTGGGCAAAGGTCGTGGCGGGGGCGGGGTCGGTCAGGTCGTCCGCGGGCACGTACACGGCCTGAATGGAGGTGATGGAGCCCTTGCGGGTGGAGGTGATGCGCTCCTGAAGCGCGCCCATCTCATTGGCGAGGGTCGGCTGATAGCCCACGGCGGAAGGCATGCGGCCCAGCAGGGCGGAGACCTCAGAGCCAGCCTGGGTGAAGCGGAAGATATTGTCGATGAAGAGCAGCACGTCCTGCTTCTCCTCATCGCGGAAATACTCCGCCATGGTCAGGCCGGAAAGGCCCACGCGCATACGCGCTCCCGGGGGCTCGTTCATCTGGCCGTAGACCAGGGCAGTGTTGGCCAGCACGCCGGACTCCTTCATCTCATTGTAGAGATCGTTGCCCTCGCGGGTGCGCTCGCCCACGCCGGTGAACACGGACAGGCCGCCGTGCTCCTTGGCCACATTGTGGATCAGCTCCATGATCAGCACGGTCTTGCCCACGCCCGCGCCGCCGAAGAGGCCGATCTTGCCGCCCTTGGCGTAGGGGCAGATCAGGTCAACGACCTTGATGCCGGTCTCCAGCATTTCAGCGGAGGTGGCCAGCTCGTCAAAGGCCGGGGCGGGGCGGTGGATGTTCCAGCGCTCGCGGGTCTTGACCGGCGCGCCGTTGTCCACCGGGTCGCCCAGCACATTGAAGATGCGGCCCAGGGTCTCCCGGCCCACGGGCACGGAAATGGCCACGCCGGTGTCGGTCACCTTTGTGTCGCGGCGGAGGCCGTCGGTGGAGGACATGGCGATGCAGCGCACCGTGCGGTCGCCGATGTGCTGGGCGACCTCCACGGTCAGCACGCGGTCGCCGATGGGCATGGTCAGGGCATTCTCGATCGGCGGCAGCTCGCCCTCGTCAAAGCGGACGTCCACCACAGGCCCCATGACCTGGGCTACCCGGCCGTAACGGATGTCGGACATGTTCTTTGTCCTCCTTGTGTAAGGGGTTGGTGTTTGGCTTTCAGCCTGGTTGGATTTGGCTGCCCTGCACAGGTGCTTTCAAGAGGTTTCGCGCCTGCGGGCGCGACCAGGGGGGCTTTGCGATCGCCCCCCTGGACCCCCTTCGCGCCCTCCGTTGCGGAGCGTCTTTCAGGGAAGTCAGAGCGTACCGCTCTCCCGCGGCCCTCCGCAGGAGCGCCTTCCAGGGGGGTCTGGGGGGCGCTTTCCCGCGGAAAGCGCACCCCAGCGCGTAAACCATCTTTATCTCCCCCTTCCCCCGCGCACGGGGGAAGGGGGCCGGGGGGATGGGGGTCCCCGGGGTCAGACAGGGGGGCTCCCCCCTTGTCAGTTTCCTCCGGCGCCGGCCACAATCTCAGTGATCTCCTGAGTGATGGCGCCCTGCCTTGCCCGGTTGTACTCCAGCATGAGCTCGTCGATCATCTCGCGGGCATTCTTGCCGGCGGCGTCCATGGCGGCACGGCGGGCGGCGACCTCCGAGGCAAAGGACTCCCGGACGCAGGCCAGGAGCACGCCGGCCACATAGCCGGGCACCGCGGCGGAGAGGATGGCCTCCTCATTGGGCTCAAAGACGATGTCGGCGGGACGCCTGTCCTCGGGCAGGCTCAGGGGCAGCACCCATTTCACTTCGGCGGTCTGCTCCATCATGGACTTGTACCGGGTGTAGACAATGCCCAGCCGGTCATAGTCCCCGGCGCGGAACTCGGCGCAGAGCCACTGGGCCATGGAGGCCGCGTCCTGGCTGGTGAAGGCCTCGGCGGAATAGAAGCGTCCGCCGTAGCGGTCACAGGCGCGCTTGCCGATGGGATAGACCTGGGCCTCGGGCCAGGAACGCATCAGCCGGAAGATGTTCGCGTTGTAGCCCCCGGCCAGGCCGCGGTCGCCCGCAATGACGATCAGGCGGGTGCGGTCCGTCTCGCGTTTGGCGAAGTAGGGGCTTTCCATGCAGTCCGGACAGCGGGCCAGGATGTCCATGGCGTCCGCGGCCGCTCCGGCGTAGTCCCCGCTGCCCTCCATGCGCAGGGTCGCCCTGCGGATCTTGGAGGAGGCCACCAGCTCCATGGCGTGGGTCAGGTGCAGGGTGGAATTGACCGAGCGGATGCGGCTGCGCAGCTTTTTCGTGTCAGCCATGGCTTACCTCCGCATTTCAGAAAGCGCCGCCTTCAGCGCCTCCACGTCCTCCTTCTCATAGAAGCCGGACTCAAAGCGCTGCAGCAGGGGCAGGTGCAGGGCTTCCATATGCGCGTAAAGCCGCTGCTCCCAGGCGCGCACCTCGTTGACGGGCACGTCGTTGAGGTAGCCGTTGGTCACCGCGTAGATGATGGCCACCTGGCAGCCGGGCCTCACAGGCGCCTGCCGGCCCTGCTTGAGGACTTCCACAATGCGCTCGCCCAAGGCCAGACGCGCCTTGGTGTCGGCGTCCAGGTCAGAGCCGAACTGGGCGAAGGCCTGCAGCTCGCGGTACTGGGCATAGAGCAGCTTCAGCTCGCCGGAGACCTTCTTCATGGCCTTGAGCTGAGCCGCGCCGCCCACACGGCTGACGGAAATGCCCGGGTTGATGGCCGGCATGATGCCCGCGTGGAAGAGCTCGGTCTCCAGGAAGATCTGGCCGTCGGTGATGGAGATGACATTGGTGGGGATGTAGGCGGAGACATCGCCGGCCTGGGTCTCGATGAGGGGCAGAGCCGTGATGGAGCCGCCGCCGTACTCCTTGCTGACGCAGGCGGCCCGCTCCAGCAGGCGGGAGTGCAGGTAGAACACATCGCCCGGGTAGGCTTCGCGGCCCGGCGGGCGGCGGATCAACAGGGAGAGGGCGCGGTAGGCCACGGCGTGCTTGCTCAGGTCGTCATAGATGATCAGCACGTCCCGGCCCTGAGCCCGGAAATACTCGGCCATGGCGCAGCCGGCGTAGGGCGCCACGTACTGCAATGGCGCGGACTCGGAGGCCGCCGCGCACACGATGATGGTGTAGGGCATGGCCCCGGCCAGGCTCAGCTCCCGGGCCAGGAGGGCCACGGAGGACTGCTTCTGGCCGATGGCCACATAGATGCAGATGACCCCGGTGTCCCGCTGGTTGATGATCGTGTCGGTGACGATCTCCGTCTTGCCGGTCTGGCGGTCGCCGATGATGAGTTCGCGCTGGCCCCGGCCGATGGGGATCATGGAGTCGATGGCCTTGATGCCCGTCTGCAGGGGCACCGAGACCGGCTCGCGCTCGATAATGCCCGGGGCCTCGGACTCGATGGGCCGGGTCTCGGCAGCGTCCACCGGGCCCTTGCCGTCGATGGGCATGCCCAGGGCGTTGACCACGCGGCCCAGCAGCTTTTCGCCCACAGGCACGGAGAGCACCCGCCCGGTGCGGCGCACGGTGGAGCCCTCGTGAATCTCATTGCTGGAGGACAGCAGGGCCACGGACACGGTTTCCGTCTCCAGGTTCTGGGCCAGGCCCACAGAGCCGTCCTCGAACTCCAGCAGCTCACCGGCCATGCAGTCCCGGAGGCCGTACACGCTGGCAATGCCGTCGCCCACCAGCACCACCGTGCCGGTTTCGCGCATCTCAAAGCGGCTGCGGTAGTTTTTGATCTGCTCCTTGATGATGGAGCTGATCTCCTCGGGCCTTACGCTCATGAGCTGATCACTTCCTTTACTTCGCGCAGACGGCTCCGGAGGCTGCCGTCCGCCATATGGCCGTCCATTTCCACGATCATGCCGCCCAGCAGGCTTTCATCCACCGAGCAGTTCAACACCACCCGGTGACCGGAGCGCTTTTCCAGGACGGCCTTCAGCCGGGTCTGCTCCTCCTCGCCCAGCGGCGCGGCGCTGACCACCTTCGCCTCGCTGATCTGGTTCATGCTGTCCAGCATGTGCAGGTATTCCGCCTCCACCGCGTGGAACTGGCCCATGCGGCCGCGCTCGCACAGCAGCTTCACCAGGGCGATGAGCTCCCCGGGCAGACTGGCGGAAAAGGCCTCCTCGATCAGGGCTTCGCGCTCCCGGAGGGGCACGGCGGGGCAGGACAGGAGCTGCGCCCAGTCCGGGTCGGCCTTCAGCGCGGCCTCGATCCGGCGCAGGCCCTCGCCCCACGCATCCGCCTGACCCGTCTCCCGGGCCAGGGCGTACAGGGCGACGGCGTATTCCTTAGTTGCTTCCGTCACTTGAATCCCCCAGTTCCTCGATGAACGAATCGATCAGGGCCTGATGGTCGCTGGCGTTGATCTCCCGGCCCAGCAGCTTTTCAGCCAGAGAGGTGGACACGCCCACCAGCTCCTGCCGGATGCCCGCCTCCGCCTTGCGGCGCTCCAAACGGGCCTCCTCCTCGGCGGAAGCCACGATGCCCTCGGCCTGCTCCTTGGCGGAAGCGATGATGGCCTCGGAGGACAGCTTGGCGTCGCTGACCGCCCTGTGGAGGATGCCGTCGGCCTCGGCCTGGGCGCCGGCCATCTTTTCAGACCAGGCGGCCTTGTCGGCCAGAGCGTCCTGTTCAGCCTGTTCAGCCGCGGCGTACCGGCCTTCCAGCTCGGCCTTGCGGGCGTCCAGCACCTTCTTGACCGGCTTGAAGAGGAAGCGCCTGACCAGCCTGTAGAGAATGAACAGGTTGGCAAGGGAAATCAGGATCGACCAGACGTTGATGGATATCACAGGCAGCGCCTGAATCGTCTGTACGTTGATTGTCATTCGGTTCAACCGCCCTTCCGTTCTGACGCGGCGGGCTCAGGGCCCGGTCGGGTCAGGCTCACTTGGCGACGCTGAGCAGCACGTCGCGCATCAGGCCGGGAGCCACGAAGATCAGCATGATGGCAATGATCAGGGCGTACAGACCGGTGGTCTCAGCGATGGCGCAGCCCATGATCATGGTGGATCTCACGGTGCCCGCGGATTCCGGCTGACGGCCGATGACCTCGCAGCTCTTGGCCACCGCGTAGCCCTCGCCCACGGCCGGGCCGATGCCCGCGATCATGGCAATGCCCGCGCCCAGCGCGCAGCAGCCCAGGATGATACCCATTGCGATTTCCATGATGATGTCCTCCTGAATAGTTTATTGCTTACAGCGGAGCTTTTAGCTGTTAGCTGTTAGCTTTTAGCTTGGTTTGACGAGCCGGGAGACGAGTGAGGAGTGAGGAGTTTTAGAATGTGGGCTATAGGTTGAAGGTAGGAGGTAGGAGGTTGAAGGTTGAAATGTCAGGCTGAAGTAAAAGTATCCGGGAGGGGGGCGAAGGAGTGCAGAGGGCGACCGCAAAGCCCTCTGCTCGCGTCCTCGGACGCGAAATCCCCTGTCAGATGTTGAAGTAGAGCTAAGCTTCTGCGCAGTAAGGAGGGGACGCAGCTCCTCTCACATTGCAGCCTTCTTGGGATGGCGCTTTTCGTAGACGGCCATGGGGAAGCTCCCGCTGACATAGAGCATGGTCAGCATGGCGAAGATATACGCCTGAATCGCGCCGGAGAAGATGTCAAAGTAGATGGACAGCATCGCGGGCAGGCCGATGCGCAGGAAGGGAATGTCCCCCAGGAAGCCGGGCAGCCAGCCCAGCAGCAGCTGGGTCAGCCCCGTCAGTGCCGCTGTCACCAGCACGCCGATGACCGCGCCGGACATCACATTGCCGTAATGCCGGAAGGCCATCGACACAGGCGTGGCGAACTCGGAGATGATGTTCAGCAGCGCCATGACCGGCCCGTCGTCCACAAAGGTGCCGATGTAGGCCCTGGGACCGCAGGAGGCCCTCGAGATCGTGATGGCCACGGCCACCAGCAGCGCCCAGCCGGCCACCACGTTCAGGTCGCTGGTGGGGGCGTAGAGGCCCAGCATGGCCGTGAAGCTGGAGAAGGCCGACAGCGCCATGATGGCGCAGATGAAGGGCGTCACAAAGCGGAAGAAGGCACCCATGCTGTCGTCCACCAGACCCTCGCACTTCTCCACGATCCACTCGGCGATGTGCTGCCGGACGCCCGGATAGCGCACGCTCAGGTTCCGCGTCAGGAAGAGGCAGAGCCCCACGATGGCGATGATCACCGCCCAGGAGTTGATCTCGCTCTCGGTGATCAGCAGCGGCTGGTAGGGCAGCTCAATCTGCAGGAAGATGATGGCACCGTGGATGTCAACGCCCTCGCTGGAGGGGCTGAAGAGAGTCTTCATCAGCATCGCGCCCAGCAGGGGCAGGATCATCAGCGCAATGCACGCCCAGTCCTGTCCGCTCAGGCGGCGCTTTTCAGTCATCCTTCTCACCTCCCCGCGCCTCATCTTCCCGATCGGCG
The DNA here is from genome assembly GCA_017534885.1 of Clostridia bacterium. Taxonomy (GTDB): domain Bacteria; phylum Bacillota; class Clostridia; order Christensenellales; family Aristaeellaceae; genus RUG11272. The sequence goes on from JAFXVR010000052.1 coordinate 28,298, forward strand.
CTCTGTCTGTCTTCCTTCAGTACGGTGTATATCAGCTCTTTCACCGAACCCGGCGGCGTCGGGTCTTCCGCCTCGGCCGGCTCATCTTCGAGGGGAATCAGCTTGTCCGGGTCGGGCTCTTCCCGCAGGCTCTTGTCCCAGAGGGGGCGGAGCCGCATGCACAGGGAGGGGAAGAGCAGGGGCAGCAGGGTGGCCCAGGGGTTCAGGAAGGGCAGCAGGAAGCCCGCCGCCGCCACCGCGCCCTGGCCGATCAGCCGCAGCTGCTGGCTGGCCCGCACCCGGTTTCGGATGGCGCTCTCCGGCTGGCCCACGGCCTTCTGGATGGTGATGCACATCAGGGTGAAGTTGCCGATGGCCGCCGCCGCGCCCGCCAGGTTGCCCCAGAGCACCTCCGGCGTCCACTTGCCGAAAAGCGCGAAGGCCAGCTCCATCAGCAGGCTCAGCCCCAGCATCCAGAGGGAGACCAGCCGGATCTCCCGCCTGACCGTATCATCCAGCCGCAAGCTTCCGCCTCCTCCCACCGCCATGGCAGGCAATTATCCACCTTTTATTATGACACAGGATGCACGCTGTTGGCAATGTAAAATCTGGTCGGAAAAAGGACATTTTGTTTGACGAGATGGCCGGTGACGGCGGTCAGCAGCCTCCTTTTCAATACCTCCGGCCGGGCGCTGGTCTGTCCGGTGGTGCTCGCCGCCGAAGGCCCCCTGCACATCCGCCCGACAAACGTCCCCTGCGAGGGCTGTGTGCTCTGCGAGCAGGTGCGCTATGCCGACCTGACTGCCCGAGGCTGGACGCGCCTGGGCAGCGCATCCTGCTATGAGGTCATGGATGTGTCTGATGCGGTGATGGGAAGTTTGATGATACGGATGGGTGAGAAGGAAGCAGCTGTGCCCATTGTGCCATTGTAACCTCCAACCTTCAACCTGTGTTGAGGGTGACAAAAGGGCGCTTCCAACCTAAGAGCCACGATTGGTTGTGGTAATATCCGCTGCCTTCCGCAACCAGTCCTGGCTTGATTCAGGAGAGCGCCCTTTTGACATCCGAATCAGCACTGGGGGATCGAACACTCCCTGCCCCGGTGTCTGGACGTAACGTTCCGGGAGGAAGCCTCACGGACTCGCAAAGGCCATTCGGCAGAGAATCTTGCACTTGTTCGTCTTCTCGCCCTTTCTGTGCTGCGCAGCATGAACGACAAATGTCCGTCCCCCGCCGCAGGCATTGCGTCTATGATGATGCCTGCCTCGCTGAAGTTATGCTTGCTATTCATGCGTAAGCCCTGGCCTTCATGTGTCCACAGCTTGCATTTTCTGTGGATTTCGTCTATACTGAAGGGGGAAAGGCATGGACGGAAGGAGCTGAGGCCGTGGACATCAGGCCGCTGTCGGAACAGACCCTGATGAATGGGTATGTGTTCGCGATGATCATGCGGGAGCCGCGCTTTATCAGGCCGCTGCTGGAAGCAGTCGTGGGGCGCAGCATCAGGGGCATCACCATGGCTGAACCGGAGAAGACGCAGGTGCCCAAGGAGGTTGTCTCCGATATTATTGGCGTCACCCTTCCTCAGTTTGAGAACGTCCTTTCCCTCATCAAAGAGCATCCCGACTGGGACGATCGGCAGATCGCGGGCGCAGCCCAGTGGCGCAAGTACGGCAAATACGGCGGCTGAGGGCAGCCGGGCCTGAAATCTATACCCAACACAGGAGACAGACAGCATGATCACAGTCAGCAACGTATCCCTGACCTTCGGCGGGCAGAAGCTCTTTTCCGGCGCGGATCTGAAGTTCCTGCCGGGCAACTGCTACGGCATCATCGGCGCGAACGGCGCGGGCAAGAGCACCTTCCTGCGCATCCTCTCCGGGGAGCTGGAGCCCACCACCGGCACGGTGACCATCCCCCCCAACGAGCGCATGTCCACCCTGAAGCAGGACCAGTTCGCCTATGACGCCTATCCCGTGCTGGACACGGTCATCATGGGCAATCAGCGCCTGTACGACATCATGAAGGAAAAGGACGCCCTCTACATGAAGCCGGACTTTTCCGACGCGGACGGCGAAAAGGCCGCTGAGCTGGAGGGCGAGTTCGCCGAGATGGACGGCTGGAATGCCGAGAGCGACGCCGCGACCCTGCTGACCGGCCTGGGCATCCCCGCGGAGGATCACCAGATGCTCATGGGCGAGCTGAACGGCTCGGACAAGTTCAAGGTGCTGCTGGCTCAGGCCCTCTTCGGCCACCCGGACATCCTCCTGCTGGACGAGCCCACCAACAACCTGGACAACCGCTCGGTGGACTGGCTGGAGGACTTCCTGATGGACTTCCCCGGCACGCTGATCGTGGTCAGCCACGACCGGTGGTTCCTCAACAACATCTGCACCCACATTGTGGACATCGATTACAACCAGGTCAAGCTCTACGTGGGCAACTATGACTTCTGGTACGAGTCCTCCAAAATGATGCAGTCCCTGATGAACGACCAGAAAAAGCGCCGGGAGGACAAGATCCGGGAGCTCCAGGCCTTTATCCAGCGCTTTTCATCCAACAAGAGCAAGGCCAAGCAGGCCACCAGCCGGCGCAAGCTGCTGGATCAGCTGACCCTCGAGCAGATGCCCGCCTCCTCCCGCCGCTATCCCTGGGTGGCCTTCACCCCCGACCGGGAGGCCGGCAAGGACATCCTGACGGTGAATGACCTGAGCCTCAACATCGACGGGGTGCAGCTGCTCAAGGACGTGTCCTTCATCGTGACCAAGGGGCAGAAGATCGCCATCGTGGGCAACGAGCAGGGCGCGACGGCCCTCTTCCGGGTGCTGATGGAGGAGCTGACCCCCGACAGCGGCAGCTTCAAATTCGGCGTCACCATCTCCACCAGCTATTTCCCCCACGACAATTCCGCCTTCTTTGACGGCTGCAATCTCACCATGATGCAGTGGTTCGCCCAGTACTCCCCCGAGCAGCTGGAGACCTACATGCGCGGCTTCCTGGGGCGGATGCTCTTCTCGGGCGATGACGTGTACAAGCCCGTCAGCGTGCTGTCCGGCGGCGAGAAGGTGCGGGTGATGCTCTCCCGCATGATGCTCTCCGGCGCAAACTTCCTGATCCTGGATCAGCCCACCAACCACCTCGACCTGGAGTCCATCACCGCCGTCAACAACGGCCTGATCAACTTCCCGGGCAATGTGCTCTTCACCTGTCACGACCACCAGTTTGTGTCCACCGTGGCCGACCGCATCCTGGAGCTGCACGACGACGGCACCATGACCGACTACTACTGCGGCTACGAGGACTACCTGGCCCGCAAGCGCGCGGAGGGCTGAGCCATGCGGAACTACACCGATCTGGAAACCTTCATCGCCGACTTTCCGGCCCTCGCCGCCGGCGCTCGGGACCGCCTGAAGGGTCACGCCGGCGCCTTCCGTCTGGAGACCCGGGAAGGCCGTGTCTTTGAGGCTGAAATCTTCGCGGACGGCCAGGTAGCCGTCGGCAGCCTGTCCCGCAGCCCCGACTGCGTGGTCACCTCCTCCGAGAGCGACCTCCTCGCCATCATCCAGGGCAGGCTGAACCCCGCCAAGGCCCTCCTCTTCGGCAAGATCCGCGCCAAGGGCGATCTGCTGAAGCTGACGGCGCTGATCGCGCTGCTGTGAAGCGCTGACCTCGGCAGGACGCGGATCGATGCCCCGGTGCCGCCGGCGCACCGCAAAAACAAGCCGTTCCCTCTTGTGGGGAACGGCCTGCTTTTCTATTTGTGTTTCAGGCAGAAATGGCTTCAGTGCCCGGAATCAGGCGTGAGCCATGAGCTCGCTCACCAGGCGGAGCATCTGGGTCGCAATGTCGGGCGAGCTGGCCTGGGCAGCGCCCTGAATCAGGCTTTCGATCACGCGCTCCCGCTCCTGCTGCCGGGGAGACTTGGCCTTGGCGGAGAAGCGGTCGTCATAGAGATGCTCCAGGAAGGCCAGCTCGCGCTGCAGCGTGCGCTCATGGGCGGCATACACCTCCACCGCGGCGTGGAGCTTCTGCGGGTTCTCCTGGTTCGGGAACGCCCGGATCTCGGCGACGGTCTTTTCCAGCATGTCCCGCTCGGTGTGGAGCGCGTCCAGGCGGCGCAGCAATTCGGCCAGGGTCAGCTCGGTCTCATGGGTCTTCACGGTGTCCGGGGTCTTATTCTGAATCGCATCCATTTGTGCGTCCTCCTCAATGTTTTGCGGCGGACACGCAAGACAGACGGTCGTTTCATCCAGCCAGCGTGCCCTGCCCTGTTTCACAAGACCCTTCGCGCGCTTGGCGAAGGTTGGGGTATACTGGTTGCCGGACTCATCGACTACAAGAATGTTTTTTGTGATGGGTATCATCCCCTCCTGCAGTCTTCGCGCCTTCTCCGTTTTTTTGTGATGGGTGTCTCCCCCTGCAGGCGCAGACAAACTATAGCATGGGAAAGGCGGGCTGTCAATGGGGGGACGAACTGTCTGGATTCGGATTCAGCCATGCAGCAATGATTCAGCAATCGGCCATCATGTGGCTGACATTTGCATTTCCCAAACCACTGATTCGGATGTCAAAAGGCCGCTTTCATGAACTGAGCCACGACTGGTTGTGGAAGACAGCGGAAATCACCACAACCAGTCGTGGCTCCAAGGTTGAAAGCGCCCTTTTGTCACCCTTACCAGCACTATGAGGGCATCCGGAAGGTGTACTCCATCTGGATCTGCCCGGACACCCTGCGCAGCCAGAAGAGCAGCATTGTGTCCTACGGCCTGCAGGAGCTGGAGCGCCTGGGCGAGGTGAAGTACCGCCAGCCTGATTACGACCTGATGCGCCTGATCGTGATCCATCTGGGCGCGTCCAACGAGGACAACGAGCTGATCGGCTTCCTGAACACACTGTTTGACGAAACCGGGCTGGTACAGGCCCGCAAGGACGCCATGGAGGAAAAGTACCACATCCCCATGACGGCCGATATCACGGAGGTGATGAATGCAATGTGCAACCTGAGCCAGGGCATTGAGGCAAGAGGGATTAAGATTGGTGAAAAGCGCGGCATCGTCATCGGTGAGACCCGCGGCATCGAAAAAGAGCGCCTCGAAAACCTGAGAAGTCTGATGAAGAATCTCGGCTTCAGCAAGGAACAGGCCATGTCCGCCATCGGCATTCCTTCCGAGCAGCAGGCCAGGTACGCCGCGCAGATTTGAGGCGCACTTTTCGCAGCGGCTTCCTGTCCGTTTCAGCGGGCATGGGAGCCGCTGTTTTCGTTTACCCCTCTTCCGCCTCGTCCAGATTCCGCCACCGGGTTTCGCTGTTCAGCCACGCGTTGTAACCGGCCTGGGCATTTTGACCTTCCTTCTTGTGCCGCCAGGTCTCCGTCTCGGCGCAGATGGCCAGCATTTCATCCGCGATCATCTCCATGGTGGCGGGACGGACCGTGTAGAGATAGGAGGTCATGCGGTCCATGGCCCGGGGGCTTCCGATTTGTCGGGCCAGCAAGTCCGCCAGCTCCCCGGGATAGCCGAGGGATACAACAGCGCTCGCCAGGCGGTTCCTCGCCTCTGCCCAGATGCTCCGGTTTGCGCTCACCTCGCCCTCACCTCCACCCCTGCCACATCCGCCCAGCCGCCCCAGCGGGACTGACTGTTCAGGGCGAAAATGCCCGGGCGCGCGGAGGTCCAGCCGCCGCAGGTCAGGGGACAGGCGGGGCCGAGGGGCTGCAGGCTGTTTTCGTCCGCGCCGAAGGCAAAGCGGGCCAGCCCATCGCGGACGCTCAGGCGCAGCAGGACATCCGCCTGAGGCCAGGGCGCTTCCGCCAGCACGGTTTCGGTGACGCGCTCGCGCTCGAAGCGGCTGATTTCCACCGCCTCGCCGCGCGCCAGTCTCACCGTCCGGCCGTCCACCGCCAGATCATGATAGGTGTAGCCCATCACGCCCACGCCGGCGCAGTCACCCGCCTGGGCATGCAGCTTCAGCCGCACATCCATGTCAAAATCCCGGTGCTGCATGAGCTGGGAGAGGAACTGCCCCGCGTGGAAGAGGCTGTCCGCGGGCGCGCAGCGCAGGCGCAGGCCAGGCTTCAGCGGCGTGAACCAGGCGGCGTTGGGGTTCGCCTGCCACTGCCACTGCAGGCCGGGTCCCTCCGCAAAATCGTCCGAGGCCGGGATCTCCGCCGAGCATTCCGGCAGCCCTGTGTCCCCTGACCTCACCGGCTCGCCGCCCGCGCCCATCACTGGCCAGCCGTCCGACCAGTCCACCGGCTGAAGGTGCGGCACCCGGCCGTACACGCCCACGTCCTGAAAATGGATGAACCAGTCCCGGCCGCGCCCGTCGTCCACCCAGCCGCCCTGATGCGGGCCGTTGACCTCCGTCCCGCCCTGGGCCAGCACCACCCGCCGCTCATAAGGCCCGAACACGCTCGGGGCGCGCAAGGCCAGCTGATAGCCGGGCTTCACCCCGCCCGCCGGGCAGAGAATCCAGTACAGGCCGTCCCGCTTATACAGCTTGGGCCCTTCCACGGTCACGTCGCCGTGATCGGCCCCGTCATAGACGCAGCGGCCCTTGTCCAGCACCCGCAGCCCGTCCGGTGAGAGCTCGTGCACGTACAGAATGTTGTTGATGCCGCAGCGGCTGGCCGCGAACCCGTGCACCAGCCATGCCCGGCCGTCCCCGTCAAAGAGCGGACAGGGGTCGATCCACCCGCACACATCCTTCACCAGATGGCACTCCCACTCCCCCGCCGGGTCTTCCGCCGTGAAGGCGAAAAGCCCCTCGTCCGGCAGGCAGACATACACGTAAAACAGCCCCCGGTGAAACCGGATGCTCGGCGCCCAGGTCCCGCGCTTGTGCGCCGGCGCGTCATACCAGGGATAAGGCAGATGCCGCGCCGCGTAACCCACCAGCGCCCAATGCGCCAGATCCCGCGACCGCAGCACCGGTATCCCCGGCACATAGGTAAAGGAGGAGGAAATCATGTAAAAATCCTCCCCGACCCGGATCACGTCAGGGTCAGAGTAATCGCCGTACAGGATGGGGTTGGTGTAATGCATGAGGAGGCCTCCTTTTTTGCGGGCGGGTGAAGGGCGGAAGAAGGGGACACAGGGATTATAGCATGAGGGGGCGGGGGTTGGGAAGAGGGGGGTGATATAAAGATGCCCTGCCCGGCCTCGCTCACTGCTGCGGCTGGTTATGGTGTCAATGAGCTGTTTTTTGATTGCAGGTGATGGAGATGCATATGCTGAGAACGATTGAAAACTGTGCGAATGTGTGCTATTATACATCTGTCATCGATATGTATTCACAAGCGAAGCTGTCGGAAGGCATACCTTCTGATACACTCCGGACTGACCAACTCAGTGGAGGATAAGCGAATGAAGAAACGGCTGACGGCGCTGATGCTGGCGCTGACCATGCTGCTGTCCCTGATGCCCACCGTGGCTGAGGACGGCCTGGATCTGGATGCGCTGATGCAGCAGATCGAGGAGGAACCGAAGGGGCTCGAGGTGAGCCAGGTCACCTTTGAGATCAGTGATGACAAGAAGTCGATTTTCATTGACCGGCCCGAGGTGAAGGGCTCGGATGACTACACCATCGCCTACAATATCTACGATGAGAACAGCCGTGCGGTCAACTACTTCTACTCAAAGGAAGCGCGCGTGGCCGCGACGCCCGGCTACGGCGGGCTGTTCAACGTGTTTGTGGTGGTGACGGACGTGCCCACCGGCGAGCAGAACGTGCAGAACATCGGCTGGCAGAACCTGTCCTGGCCGATCGCCGACCAGCTGACCGTGGGCAGGGCGACCTACACGATCTCCCCGGACGGACAGTCCGTCTATGTCAACCGCCCCGAGCTGGCCTGCTGGAGCGGTTTTCTGACCATCGCGTACAACATTTATGACGACCAGTCCATGCCCGTCAACTACTTCTACTCCACAGAGTCCCGGGTGGCCGCCACCCCGGGCTACAGCGGCCTGTTCAACATCTTCATTGTGGTGACGGACACTGTGACGAGAGAGCAGAGCATCCAGAACATCGGCTGGCTCTGGCTGGGAGGCAGCCCGGTTGGGCCGACGGCGACGGCGACTGCCACCCCGACGCCGACACCGACGCCTACCCCGACGCCGACACCGACACCTACGGCAACACCGACAGCGACACCTACGGCAACACCGACAGCGACACCGACACCGACAGCCACCCCCACCCCTACCAGAGCGCCTGACGGGCAATGCGGCCGAAACGTGTACTGGACATTGGAAGATGGTGTGCTGACCATCTATGGCAGCGGGCCGATGTATGATTATAGCTACGAAGATTATAGAGAATTCTATGACCATAGTCCTTGGTGTGGTAACGCGAACATCAAAAAGCTGGAGATCAGCGGTGGTGTCACCTATATTGGCTTGGGCTCATTCTCTGGCTGCGCCGGTCTGACCAGCGTAACCATCGCAGATAGTGTCACAAGTATGGGGGTGGGTGCTTTCGCGGGATGCACCGGCCTGACCAGTATCACTATCCCAAACGGCATTACCGGCATTGCGGATTATGCTTTCTATTGCTGCACCGGCCTGACCAGGTTCGCCATCCCGGACAGCGTTAAGGGCATTGGGGACAGTGCGTTTTATGGCTGCACTGGCCTGACCAGCATTACCATTCCGGACAGCGTTAAACACATTGGGTGGGCAACATTCCTTGGCTGCACCGGCCTGACCAGCGTTACCATCGGGGACAGCGTTATCAGCATTTACGAAGCTGCTTTCTCTGGCTGCGTCGGCCTGACCAGCGTTACCATTCCGAACAGCGTCACCACCATTGGGAACTATGCGTTTGCGGGTTGCACTGGCCTGACCAGCGTTACCATCCCGGACAGCGTTACCACCATTGGCGAAGCTGCCTTCTCTGGCTGCGCCGGCCTGACCAGCGTTACCATCCCGAACAGCGTTACCACCATTGGCGAAGCTGCCTTCTCTGGCTGCGCCGGCCTGACCAGTGTTACCATTCCGGACAGCATTACCAGCATTGAGTACGGTACGTTTACGAATTGTACCAGCTTGATCAGTGTTATCATCCCGGACAGCGTTAAAACCATTTGCTCTTGTGCTTTCGAAGGCTGCACCAGTCTAACCAGCGTTACCATAGGGAACGGTGTCACCAGTATTAGTGGCAACCCCTGATTAGCCTGTCAAAACCACCCTGCCGAACCCCTCCACAGCCTCTGCAAGGCTGAATGGAAGGCTCTTCGGGCTGTATTTCCAGCCAAACCGGCCTGTGAAAGGGCCCTTTGAGCCCTTATTCAGGCCAGAAGGGCAGA